>CAZCTC010000020.1:0-115905 GCA_964501335.1 uncultured Anaerolineales bacterium
TTCGCTTCGCTTCGAAGAAGATCTGCTCCCCGGCCGGGATCGAGATTCTACCACACTCATCATTCCATGTCAAGGGGTTTCTCTCGATTTTTCCCAACCAGTTTTTCGTTCCATTTCGAAGAAGGTTCGTTTTCCCCGGTCGGGAGCGAGATTTTACCACACCCCCATTTTCTGTCAAGAAAAAATTTTGGATATTTTGGGATTCTGGGTTATTCTATTATCAAAACCTACAGACAGGAAAAAACCATGGCGATCCCATCCCTCAAACCGACCCGCCGCCTGGCCCAACTCAGCCTGATTCTGCTGGCGATTGAATGCCTCGATGAACTGGCCTTCGGGGCCCGCGGTGCCGCCTGGCCCCTGATCCGCACCGACCTGCATCTCAATTATGTTCAGATCGGCATTCTACTTACACTCCCTGGCATCTGCGGCAATCTGGTCGAGCCTTTCCTCAGTATTCTGAGTGATTTCCGGGACCGCCGACCCTTAATCTGGGGCGGCGGGGCGGCTTTTGCCCTGAGCTTTTTCCTCTTAAGCACCAGTACAGCCTTCCCCGCCATCCTCATAGCCATGTTGATCCTCTATCCGGCTTCCGGTGCCTTTGTCAACCTTTCCCAGGCCACATTGATGGATCTGAATCCCCATCGCCGGGAATCCTCTATGGCCCGTTGGACCCTCGCCGGTTCGATCGGCATTGTCCTCGGCCCCCTGCTGCTCAACCTGGCTCTTTTCACCGGAGAAAACTGGCGCAGGCTATTCCTGATCCTGGCTGGCATAACGCTGCTCCTGGTGATGGCGACCCACGCCCTTCCTCGCACCAACAAATCCACAGTCTCTTTAAAAGAGACCTTCCTCCAGGGATTTCACAATGCCTGGCAGGCTCTCCACCGTCGGGATGTCGTTCGCTGGTTAATCCTGCTGGAAGGCGCCTGCCTGCTGTTGGATGTCCTGTTGAGTTTCCTGGCGCTCTACTTTGTCGATATCGTCGGAGTCTCCCCCACCCTGGCTGGATTTGCCATCGCGGTCTGGTCCACGTTCGGGCTCTTGGGAGCCCTTGTCCTGGTCCCCCTGATCGAGCGAGTGCCCGGCCTTACCTATCTACGTTACAGCGCCGTCATTGAATTGATGCTCTTTACCACTTTTCTGCTCTATCCCAATTTTGTAGGCAAATTAGTCCTGTTGGCATTGCTGGGCTTTTTCAATTCCGGCTGGCATTCAATTCTCAAAGCCCAGCTCTACTCAGCCATGCCTGGCCAGAGTGGAACCTCCATCGCAGTGAATAACCTCTCTTCATTAATAGGCTCTTTGATTCCCCTTGGACTGAGCCTGGTAGCCCAAACCTGGGGCTTATCCATTGCCATGTCGTTGCTGCTGCTGGGACCTCTGATTCTCTTTTTTGGTCTTCCCAAAAAAACCTCTTAATCCGCCTCGCTTGTTTCCCTCCTAAAACAGGATACAATCAGTTCAAATTGCCACTTCTAAGCAAACCAATCTCATAAGTCTTTAAATCTAAAAATTCAAGGAGAATCGTATGTCGAAAAAGAAGCGTGTCCCATCTTCCTCACTTCCGGGAAAATCTGTAGCCAAAGCCCCCGCCGCCTCCCCTGCTAAGAAAAACTCTTCTTTAATTCTGATCGCCGGCATCGCGGTCCTATCCCTGGTTCTTTTAGGCATTCTCTGGGGCTGCACATCCAGCCAACAGGCTCCCACACCTACCCCAATTCCGGCTACCGCCACCCCCGAACCGCCCCGCAACACGCCCACTACAGCGGCAGCCGCAGTTGAACCGGTCGCCGGAATGCCCCAAAACCCTTATGAACGCGCCGACATGTACACCCAAGCCCCGGAAATGACGATCGATCCGGCCAAAACCTACATCGCCACCATCAATACCGCCAAAGGCGACATCGTCATCGAATTGAATGCCGCGGTCGCCCCGCTAACCGTCAATAACTTCGTCTTCCTCTCCCGCGCCGGCTTCTACAACGGCCTGACCTTCCACCGCGTCGAACCCGGCTTCGTCATTCAGGGCGGCGATCCGTTGGGCACCGGCACCGGCGGCCCCGGCTACAATGTCTCCGCCGAAATCCAGCTGCCCCACGATGAAGGCGTTATCGCCATGGCCCGCCAGGGAGATGAAGTCAATCCCAAGCGAGAATCCAGCGGCAGCCAGTTCTATATCACCCTCGCCCCCGCCAATTTCCTGGATGGTGCCTACACAGCCTTCGGCAAGGTCACCAGCGGAATGGAAATTGTCAAATCGATCGCCATCGGCGACGTGATCAATTCGATCACCATCACCGAAAAATAACTCAAGGAAAGGATTCAAACCATGGCTGATTCACCTGCTGACCGCAATAACAAATACATCGCTCCCCCCGAAATGATCATCGATCCCCAAAAGAACTATATTGCCACCATCGAAACCGAAAAGGGCAAAATTGTCATCCAGCTCCATGCCGACAAGGCCCCCCGCACGGTCAACAACTTCGCCTTCCTGGCCAATGAAGGCTTCTACGACAACACGACCTTCCATCGCGTCATCCCCGGCTTCATGGCCCAGGCCGGCGATCCTACCGGCACCGGCCGCGGCGGCCCCGGCTATAAATTCGCCGATGAATTCCATCCCAGCCTGCGCCACAGCGGCCCCGGGATTCTTTCCATGGCCAATGCCGGCGCCAACACCAACGGCAGCCAGTTCTTCATCACTTACGGTGCCACCCCCCACCTGGACGGCCGCCACACGGTCTTCGGCATGGTCACCTCGGGAATGGAAGTCCTGAAGGCCATCACCCCACGCGATCCTCAGATGGCCCGCACCCCCGGGGATCTCATCAAGAGCATCCGGGTCACGGAAAAATAAGCAGGCAGGGTTCTAATGCTCGCGGACCGTCCGGAACCACCTTCAGAAGACAGCCAGATTCGCATTGACCGGCTGGAACGTATGCTCCAGACCAGTCGATTGCTCAGCTCTACGCTGGATCTGCGCCAGTTGCTGGATCTGATTATCCGAACGGCCACCGACTTGATCGATGCTGAGGCGTCCTCCCTCTTGTTGGAGGACGCCCGAACCGGTCAACTCTTCTTCGCCGCCACTACCAATCAGGCCCCCGAAAGCCTCAACCATATCATCGTCCCCATCGACAACAGTCTGGCCGGCACGATCTACCGTACCGGCGAGCCGTTGATTGTCCAGAATGTCGAAAACGATAACCGCCACTACGAAGGCGTCGATCAAAGTCTCCATTTTGAAACCCGTTCGCTGCTGGGCGTCCCCCTTCAGGTGCGTCAAAAAAACATCGGCGTCCTGGAAACGCTCAACAAACGCGGAAATTCCGGAATTTTCACCGCGGAAGATATCCAGGTCCAAAGCACCCTGGCCTCCCAGGCCGCCATCGCCATTGAAAATGCCCGGCTGGTCTCCCAGCTGCGGGATGCCAATCAACGGCTGGCCGAAATCGACCGCATCAAATCAGAATTTATCAGCATTGCTTCCCACGAACTCCGTACCCCCCTCGGCCTGATCCTGGGGTATGCATCCTTCCTGCAAGAACAGGTCTCCAGCGAAAGTGAAATGAGCACCGAGGTCGAGATGGTGCTCTATGGCGCCACCAAATTACAACGACTGATCGAATCCATGACCAACCTCCATTACCTGGAAGCCGGCGCCATTCAACTCGACTATCAACCGGTGATCTTCCAGGAACTGATCACCGAAGTCTGCCGTGATTGGCAACCGCTGGCGGCCGGCAAACATCAAACGCTGAACCTGAAAATGCCCGTCGCCCCCCTCCACGGCCGCGTCGATCCCGTGCGGGTCAATGCAGCACTCTCCAATCTGATCAATAATGCGATCAAATTTACGCCCAACGGCGGCATCATCGAAATCAGCCTGCGGCCGCAAACCGGCAGCGTCGCCATCTCCGTCACCGATAACGGCATCGGCATCGCCCCCCAAAATCTGGATCGGATCTTCGAACCCTTCGTTCAGGTAGAAAACCATCTGACCCGCAGCCATGAAGGCATGGGCCTCGGACTCTCCGTCGCCCGGGGCATGATCGAACGCCATGGCGGCCGGATCTGGGCCCAAAGCGTTTTGGGCCACGGCAGTTGTTTCACAATCTCCCTGCCGCGCGCCATGGAGACCTCACCTAAATAGAAAACTCCATTTTCTCGTCAAATGTACGAGAAAATAAACTTAACAACACTCACCCCGCAGGGTTAATACGAGTAACTCAATTCTTTCCCCCTGACACCAGCACTAACCGGAAGTGAAAGCGGGATACCATCTTAGCCCAAGCTGAATCACCAGAAAGGAAACCAAAATGCTTGATTTTGGCCGGGATATTTGCAACAACCTCCAGACTGCTGCGAGCCGGGAATGGCTCGTGACCAATGGAATCGGGGGTTATGCCTCAGGCACCATCGCCGGAATCCTGACCAGCCGCTACCACGGCCTGTTGATCGCGGCCCTGCAACCTCCGGTGGGCCGGACCTTACTGGTAACCAAACTGGACGAAACGGCCGTCTACAACGGCAACACCTATCCGCTCTTCGCCAACCGCCGGGGGCGAAGTAACCGTATCCAGCCTCACGGCTTCTATAATATCGAACGTTTCCGACTGGAAGGGACCACCCCGGTATGGACTTTTGCCTGCGCCGACGCCCGTCTGGAAAAACGTATCTGGATGGAGCCCGGAGCCAATACCACCTATATCCGCTACGATTTTCTGCGGGGCAGCAGCCCGCTGGCCCTCGCCCTGCAACCGCTGGTCAATGCCCGGGATCATCATCTCAATACGCATACCCCCGCCTGGGAACCGATCCTGAATTCCCTGCCCCGCGGCTTCAGCGTTCAGCTCACCCCCGAATTTCCGCCCGTCTATCTCTTCACCGACCGGGCCGAAGCCCATTTACAACGTAGCTGGCTCCACGATTTCTACCTCCCCCTGGAACAGGCCCGCGGACTGGATGCTTACGACAACCATCTGACGGCCGGCCTCTTCCATGCCGTCATTCGCCCCGGTGAATCGCTCACCGTCGTGGCCAGTACCGACCCCAATCCCCGCCTTGACGGCTGGGCGGCCTGCACCGTCCGCCAGAATTACGAGCAACGGTTGATCACCGAATCCGGCCTGGAAAAGGCCCCCGCTCCCATCCGCCAGCTGATCCTCGCCGCCGATCAGTTCATCGTGCGGCGCGACATTCCCAATGAGCCCGACGGCCGTACCATTATCGCCGGCTATCCCTGGTTTGCCGATTGGGGCCGCGACACCATGATCAGCCTGCCTGGCCTGACGCTCACCACCCGCCGCTATGAGATAGCGCGCTCCATCCTGCGTACCTTCGCCCGCTTTGTCGATCAGGGCATGTTGCCCAACAATTTCCCGGAGATCGGTCAGCAGCCGGGCTACAATACCGTCGATGCCACACTCTGGTATTTTGAAGCGCTGCGCGCTTATCTCGAAGAGACCGATGATCTGCTCCTCATCCAGGAACTCTACCCAATCCTGGAAGATATCATCACCTGGCATCGCAAAGGCACCCGCTATCAAATCCACGTCGACCCGGCCGACGGACTGCTCTATGCCGGCGAACCCGGCGTCCAGCTCACCTGGATGGATGTCAAAATCGACGATTGGGTGGTCACCCCACGCACCGGCAAACCCATTGAAATCAACGCACTCTGGTATAACGCGCTGCACACAATGGCCGATTTTGCCCAACGTCTCAATCTGCCCGCCCAGGATTATCTCACCGCCGCCGAACAGGTCCGCACCAGCTTTGAACGTTTCTGGAATCCCAATCAGGGCTATTGTTACGACGTGATCGACGGTCCCGACGGCGATGATCCCACCCTGCGCCCCAATCAAATCTTCGCCGTCTCCCTGCCGGCCAGTCCGCTGCCGCGCTACCGCCAGCAGGCCGTGGTCGACGCCTGTGCCCGCTATCTGCTCACCTCGCACGGATTGCGCAGCCTCGCCCCGAACGATCTCAACTACATCGGCCATTTCGGCGGCGACCGGGTAGCCCGCGACAGCGCCTATCACCAGGGCACCACCTGGGGCTGGTTGATCGGGCCCTTCGTCCTGGCCCATTACCGCGTCTACCAGGATCCGGCCCGGGCCCGGTCCTATCTCGAACCGCTCTTCCATCATCTGCAAGGCCATGCCGTCGGCACCCTCAGCGAAATTTTTGATGGGGATGCCCCCTTCACCCCCTGCGGCTGCCTCGCTCAGGCCTGGACCGTCGCCGAAGTCCTCCGCGCCTGGGAGGCCGTGACGCTGACCAAATAAAAGATTCTCAGCTCAGACCCATTATTTATCAAAAAACATTTTGCGCGCGCTGCGTGCAGCGCGCGCAAAATGCCTATCAATCCCCCATCTCTCCCCGCGAGCGGGGAGAGATGGGGGGCAGGGGGGATAAGAGGAGCAAAAAATTTCAATAACGACTTTATGGATATTCGATTCAAATAACGAAATAGACCCATATTTCGTATAGCACACTCAATTTAACTTAAGGAGGCTCACATGATAGAACGTATCCCCTATAAAGGCTGGGAAAACTGCTACAAACTTACCAATGGACGGGTCGAACTGATCGTTACCACCGACGTTGGTCCACGAATCATCCATTTCGGATTCCCAGACGGGGAAAACGAATTTCTCGCCTACGAAGAATGGCTGGGCAAAACCGGCTCCGATGAATGGCGCAATTACGGGGGCCACCGCCTCTGGCATGCTCCCGAAGTCCGCGGCCGCACCAACACCCCCGACAACGAACCCGTCATCGTCGAAGAATACGACGAATTTGTCCGCTTCATCCAACCGTTGGAAACCAACACCGGTATCCAAAAAGAGATCGACATCGCCCTCGATCCCACCGGCCCACATGTAGAAATTGTCCATCGACTGCGCAACGCCAATCTCTGGACCGTCGAACTGGCCCCCTGGGCCATCTCCGTCATGGCGCCGGGCGGCGTCGCCATCCTGCCGCTGCCGCCCCGCGGCCCGCACAGCGAGAACCTGCAACCGACCAGCGCGCTCGCCCTCTGGGCCTACACCGACATGTCCGATCCCCGCTGGACCTGGGGACGGGAACACATCCTGGTACGCCAGGACCCTACCGCCACCACACCTCAAAAAATCGGCGCCACCGGGGCCGAAGAATGGCTGGCCTATGCCCGCAACGGCCATCTGATGGTCACCCGCTTCACCTACCTGCCCGGCATCCTCTACCCGGATCTGGGCACCGCCATTGAAGTCTTCACTAACGGCAAAATGCTGGAAATCGAAACCTTAGGACCGCTCACCCTGTTGGAACCCGGCGATATCGCCGAACACACCGAAACCTGGAGCCTGTACCAGGATGTGCCCCAACCTCAAACCGAAGCCGACGTCATCGAGCATATCCTGCCCCGGGTCCGGGAAACCACCATTCGCGGTTAAAAATAAGAAATAAACAATGAAAACCTTTGAATCGTCCTGGAAAGCTCCCGATGGTCAAGCCTTCTTCGCCCAGGGCTGGGAACCGGACAGCGCCCCCCGCGGCGCCGTCGCCCTGGTTCACGGCCTGGGAGAACATGTGGGTCGCTACGCACCGGTAGCGGCCGCCCTTACCACCGCCGGCTATGCCGTATTGGGCTTCGATCAACGCGGCCATGGTAAAACGGCAGGCCCCCGGGGCTACATGCCCTCCCTTGAAACCACAATGGACGATATCGGCCGCCTGTTGGAAAAAACAGCCCGCCGTTACCCGGATCTCCCACTCTTTCTGTATGGTCACAGCATGGGCGGGGCCTTTGTCCTCAACTATATCCTGCGGCATCGCCCCACCCATCTCGCCGGAGTGATCTCCACCAGCCCGGGGCTGAACACGACCACCCCGACTCCCGGTTGGAAAAAGGCGCTCGCCCAAACCCTGAGCAAAATCTTCCCAACCATGGTCCTCAACAATGGCCTGGAGCTGGCCGGGATTTCCCGTGACCCGGCCGTCATTCAGGCCTACAAAGCCGATTCCCTGGTCCATCCCTGGATTTCTGCCCGATTGGGAACGGATTTGCTGGAAAGCGGGGAATGGGCCGTGGCCCACGCCGCTGAATTCCCCCCTATTCCCCTGCTGCTCTTCCACGGCACCGCCGATCGGTTGACCAATCCCCAGACCACTGCGGCCTTTGCCGCCAAAGTTCCTGGGGAATGCACTTTCAAAGCCTGGGAAGGGCTCTATCACGAAACCCACAACGAACCAGAACGAGATCAGGTACTCGCTACCCTGATTGCCTGGCTTGATGCCCACAATCCGCGGTCAACCTGAGCCTCAATCCGGAGGGACTTTTGTCGCTCCCGGTAAACCGGTGACAACAAAAGTCCCTCCCACTTTTTCAAGGAGTGAAAATGCATCAAACCCTCTTAATCTATAGTTCCCGTTATGGTCTGACTGAAACCATCATCAAGACCCTGGCCCTGGTTTTAGGCCCGGCCCGTTACTGCCGGGCCAGTAATTACACACCCGATTCCCACCCGGCCGATTTTATCGTTCTGGGCATTCCTATTTACGGCCATCAACCGGATCCGGAAATGCTGACCTTTGTCAAAGAACACCAGGAATGGCTGAAAACCAAACGCATCGCCCTGATCTGTATCGCTCTGGCTCCCGAATTTACGCCCAACTATCTCCAACCGATCGCCCAACTTCTGGGCGAGGCCGTCGTCTGGAAAGGTGGACTGGGAGGCCGGATTATTTCAGAACGGCTCTCGCCGGAAGATTATGACTCCATCTCCCGCCTGGCCTCCAATCACACCCCCCTGCCGGCCTTTGACCGCTTCGATCCGGAAACGGTCACGGAGATCGCCCTGCAAATCAAAAGCTGCAAAGATCGCCCCACAAACGCCATGCCTGTAGGGCAACTGCGCGAACAGTTAGAGACCTTTCTCAAAACTCACAACACAGCGGCGCTGGCAACCGCCATCGGAACCCGCGTCCGCAGCACCCCCATCGAATACACTTACCACGAGGGCTCTCTGTATCTGCTAAGTGAAGGCGGCACAAAATTTGCCAACCTGCTGCTCAATCCCCGGGTCAGTATTTCAGTCTTTGAACCCTACAAAGGCATGACCCACCTCTATGGAGTACAAATGGAAGGACTGGCCTCCATCGTAGAGCTCAACAGCGAAGAATACAACCGGGTTTTAAAACTCAAGGGGTTAAATCCCCAAAAAATAGCCGCGTTTCCCAGCAGCTTAAACCTGATTCGGATCGCCCTGATCCAGGCTGAATTCCTGAATTCGGAATTCAAAGCCCTGGGATACGACGTCAAACAAAATTATACCTTTACAACCGAGCCGGCATGACCCATCATAATTCTTATCACTCCAGATCTCATCGCTCTCACCGACCACGAAGCTTTTCATTGCTTCCCCGTTCGCCGAAATGGCGCTTTACCCTGGTGGCTCTGTTGCTGAGCGGCGCCATTTTGTTGGCTCTCTATGCCGTCATGGGTCAGATCAACTACCTGGCCTGGGCATTAGCCGTCAGCCTGACAACCTTTATTTTTTACGGAATGGATAAAGCCCGGGCCCGTCAAAGCGAAGGACGCATCCCGGAAATCGTACTCCACGGGCTGGCCATCGCCGGCGGAGCCATCGGAGGCTGGGCCGGCCTCTTTCTGTTCCGCCACAAAACCCGCCATGGAGAATTCTATCTCATTCTGCTTCTCAGCACGCTACTCCACCTCGGCCTGATTTACTTCGGGTTCGTCAAATAATCCATTTTTTGCGCGCCTGCGGGAAGGCGCGCAAAAAACAGAAAACTAAGGAGGGTAAAATGTCCGCCAACACGCTCTCCCAACGATTCACTCAGGTCCTGCAAAATGCTGCCACCATCGAATTCGATAATGCCACACGACTGATCCTCTTCAGCGATGCCCATCGGGGCATCAACGATTGGGCCGACGACTTCGCACCTAACCAGCTGCTCTACTTCTACGCCTTACAATATTATTACCAGGAGGGTTTCACCTGCTTTGAACTCGGCGACAGCGATGAACTCTGGGAAAATCTCAACTTCGCCGATATCAAACGCGCCCACAGCCATATCTTCTGGCTGTTAAGCCAGTTCTACCAGGAAGGACGTTACCATCTGCTCTTCGGCAATCATACAATGATCTGGAAAGATCCCCAACGCGCTGCCGAAGATCTGGGGAGTTACTACAACGACCGAACCCACACCCCGATGGCTCTCTTTCCTGAAATCAAAGTCCACGAAGGATTGAAACTTCACCACACAGACTCAGGCGTGGAAATTTTCCTCATTCATGGTCATCAGGGAGATTTTTTCAATGATCAAGGATGGCCGTTAAGCCGGTTGCTGGTCCGCACCGTCTGGCGCTCGTTGCAAATCCTGGCGCTCCATGATCCTACCAGTCCCGCCCAAAATTACCATAAACAGAATGTCGTTGAAAATTGGATCTTACAATGGCTCAATCAACAGCCCGCCCATCTACATCTCATCTGCGGACATACCCACCGCCCCGCCTTTCCGGATCCCGGAGATCCGCTTTATTTCAATATCGGCAGCGCCGTCCATCCCCGCGCAGTGACCGGCATCGAAATCCAGCAAGGTGAGATCCGGTTGATCAAATGGTGGATCACACCGGACAATAGCGGAGCTCTCCATGTCTCCCGAGAAGTACTGGCCGGACCTCACCGATTAGAAAAATTGCAAAAATAAAAAACTTTTACTTCCCCCCCTTGCATTCCCGTTAAATTTATGGCATCATTGACCTGATTACAGCTCATGATCCGGCAATCTGGAAATAATTTCCACGCCGTTTTTCATAGAATTTCACCCCAGCGACCAGAAAACACCGTCAATCCTCGGTGTTAAAAAAACAAAGCCTCCTTCTCCGCCCTGGCCGTCCAATACCTGTTCATCAGGATTAAGAACGGAGGTAGAATGAAAATTAGTTTTCCCTGGTTACTTTTGGAAATAAGCCTTCTGGCCATCCTGGCCTCCTGCACATCCACGTCGCTTTCCCCTTCACAATCCAACTTTTCTGGTCCGACTACAACGCTCACTTCAACCCTCACCACTGTGCCCGAACCGCAGATCACCACTATTTCTGTCCCTGAGCACGACATGAAAACATCTCGCCCCTTCTACACCCTCTCCAATCGGATCATCTACCTGCAGGAAGGTAATCTCTGGGCCTTAAACCCGGAAACTTTACAAAACCAACAGCTTACTTTCGACATTGAAAGAAAAGGCGCCTGGGCTGTCGGCGCCGACATGCATCTGACCCCAGAAGGTCAACTTATCTATGCCAGCCGCACCCCGTTCAACACCGACACTCCCCAAATCACCCTGGCCGCCATCGACCCGCGCTGCGAAAAGCCACTAACCACGCCCGTGAGCTATGGCTGTGGACAGATTCAACAACGTTGTTTCGGGTTCCGTTTTTCTCAGGAGGGTCGCTATCTGGCCTACACCCTTATCGATGAATCAAAACCAGCAGAGACCCGCCTGCTTGACCTCCCCACTGGAAAAACCGAAGTAATCGGAACGGGCGAAATTCCCCAACGCTGGCTGAAAACCGGGGCACTGCTTTTGTCCACCCCTCACTGTGAAGGCCGCTCGGCCAGGGCCTGGAATCCAACCACCGGAAAAGTAATCCCCCTCGAAAACAGCGACGGGGAATGGAACAAAACCCAAACCGCTTTTGTCGGCATCGTAGTTCCCTATCAAGGGCCGCCCTATATGTGGGGGTATGATTTCGAAAAAGAACAAACCCTCATTCCCCTCGATCGCAGTCAATATTATGCCGGATCGGTCTTCTGGACTCCGCAAGAAGATGGTTTCATCTACACTCAAGCCGCCCTCGCTTGCACTGATCTGCAAAATCCTGACAGTTGTAAATTAACACCCCGTCAGATCTGGCAGACCAACCGGGAGGGCACCGAACAAACCTGTCTGGCCAGTGATCCGGCTTACAATTTCGACCTGCTCGCTCTGGGAAATGGGAAAATAGTGGTACGGCGGCTTCCCTTTATTCCACACCAGTCGGCCCCCCTGGATCTTCAAGCCCTCTGTCGCAATTCCGAGTGTCCTCAGGTTCAATATTACCTCCTCGATCTGACCACGCATACCTGGTCCGACCCCTTGGCCAGTCAGCCCGAACTTCAAAATCTCGATTTACCGCAGAATTCCCGCCCCCTTTATACGGCAGCGGATGGAAGCTGGTCCCTACAGCTGGATGAAAAAGGAATCACCTTATGGCGTCAATACAACGACCCTCGCCCGCCTGAATTAATCACCTCTGGCGCTCAGTTCTTCCTGGTCCCCTCCCGTTAGACCTTCGCCTGCCCGTGGTCGGCTTTATCAGCCGACCACGGTTTCCATCCGATTTCCATCCTTTCTCCCCATAATTTCACACTCAATTCCATCTGATTTCTGCAATTATTCTTATTGCAAAGATTGACATAATTTAAAAAATAAATATAATAAAAACATCTCAAGGCCTTACCATTTTCAAACCACCCTGCAACCAGTCTGAGCTGCGAAAAAGGTACGCCACCAACCTTTCAGCTGGTCCCGTCTTAAAAACCTCATCCAAAACGCTGAGGCCTTTCGATGCAATCTATTTATCTTTACAATCACTAAAATTCAAGAAAAACAAGGAGAATCATGAATGCTTTTATCTTAAATCTGGCTATGACCCTTTTGATCTTCCTGGAATTGATCGTTAAATTCTACGTTATGACCGCCCATGCCCGGCCGACTGACGCCCCTCAGCCGGCCCAGCGACTCCAGATAGCCCTCACGGGAGGAATGTTCATCACCTGGCAAATCCTCTGCGGTTTACAATTGTTGACCCCCATCCTGACGCCCTGGACGATTTTCTATCCAGAGATCCTTCGTTGGATAGGAGTTGGACTCTGGTTTTCCAGCATTATCCTGCTCTACATCGCCAGTAAAAATCTGGGGGCCAACTGGGCACTTGTTCCCGTCATCAAACAGGATCAAACCCTTACTCAAACCGGCCTTTACCGCTGGATTCGCCATCCCATGTACCTGGCCTATTTTATCAGCAGCATCGGCTTCGCTTTAACTGCCGCCAATGCCATCACCAGTCTCAGCCTTTTCCTGCCGACCCTTTTTATCTATTGCAGTCGCATCCAAAAAGAAGAAGCCCTGCTGCTGGAGAAATTTGGCGAACCTTATCGCCATTATATGGAACGAACGGGGCGCATCTTTCCCCGGCTGAATTTCAAAATTCGCTCGGCCCCCAGATCCCGGCTGCTTCCTGCCGTCAAAAGCAAAAATGGCAGTACCGCATAATTCGCTCTGATTTCACCGCAGCGGCGCTGACCACGCAGAGAAAAATCCTTGTTTTCGCGGGCTTCAGAAAGCCCGCGAAAACATAAACAAAAAATTCTCTCTCCCCATCCAGGGTGGCATTTTTTACCAAACACAGGCCATTTACCGTAACAAAAGTTCCCCAAATTAAAATTCGGTTCCATTTGCGTTTTTTGGGTTTTGTGTTAAAATCTCTCTTGGATGTGGAACAGTAGAGTAGTTTACGTGTCAGGTTCGGAGTTATGGCGTAAGGTGTCCGATCACCCAATTTGCCTGGATAAGTACCCGCCACAGAGACTTTCCGACGGCGGGGCTTTTTGCTACCTGCCTCTTGACTATCCCTCCCCGGCAGATGTACTTGATTTAGCAGGCCCTCTCCGCTCCCGGTAGTGGTTCTGAAACGATAGTAGTCGGCCGCGAGTGGAAGCGTTGAGCGAATTTACCCTTTCATCCAAATTTCAAAAATTAGACAGAGGAAGAGAAGATGAGAATCTACGTTGGTAACCTATCGTATCAGACCACCGAAGCCGAGCTGCGCCAGGCTTTCGAGTCCTATGGGCAGATCGAATCGGTCGTCATCCTGATGGACAAGTTCACGGGTCAATCCCGCGGGTTCGGTTTCGTTGAAATGCCCGTTAAGGCCGAAGCGGTCAACGCCATCAACAACCTGAACGACAAAGAACTGAATGGTCGTCGCCTGCGCGTTAACGAAGCCCGCCCCCGCGAAGAAAATGCGGGTGGTGGTGGTGGCGGCGGTCCCCGCCGCGATAGCAATCGTGCCGGTTCCGGAGCGCCCCGGCGCAGCTGGTAATTTAATAATTCCCCTTTTTTAAGGGTTGAATTTCGAATTGTCCGCTTTTGAGAGGGCCTAAAAACCCCCGCCCGGAATCCGGGCGGGGGTTTTTGTTTGCCTCAAAATCCTTATAAAAAAGGAGGCTGGCAGCTTCCGCTCCCAACCTCCCAGTGGCATGCACAACCAGGGTTACAACAGTTTCAATTTTGTTACGGCAATTGAGACTCCACACCTCCTGTTGTTAAGGGTTAGTCGGACGCCCGGTCAGTTCTACGTTCACCTCCAATAACTTTCCATCTCGTAATATGCTCAGGGTCACGGTTTGCCCAGGATGGGCCTGTTGAATCATTGCTCTCAATGTATCCATGTCGGCAATGGCCGTTCCATTCATCGCTGTAATAACATCACCTCCTACCAGCACACGCTGATTGCCCAGGGTAATGGGCTTATAACTGCCCCGCAACCCTGCCCGATCCGCAGGGCTTCCCTGCTGAACCTGTCCCACCAATACCCCGCTCTGATCCGTCGGTAAATCCATCTCGTTTGCAATTTCCGGCGTCAACGCGGAGCCCACAATTCCCAGATAGGCCTGCCCTTCAGAAGTCGAAGCATTCGGAGTCTGAGTGGCCACGGCAGTACCCGGACGGGCATCCAATGTCAGCGAGAGCTCCATCTCTTTGCCATCCCGTAAAACCGTCAACTTGATCGTTTGCCCCACTTTGGTCGAACTGGCCAGATAAGCCGGCAGATCCTCAAAACGCTTGACCGGTTCTCCGTCGATTGCAATGACCACATCGCCCCCCACCCGCGCCGTAGCGCCATCGATTGAGACCTGCCGATCGCTACCTCGCACGCCGGCCTTATCCGCCGGCCCTCCCGGAACAACCTCGATAATCAAAGCCCCCAACTGCGTCGATTCGAGATTCATCGCTTCGGCCAGATCCGGAACAAGGCTCATGCCACTGATCCCCAGCCGCGGATGGTCGTAATGGCCTTCACTGATCAACGACGGCACCACCTGCTTCACAATAGCCGAAGGAATCGCAAACCCAATCCCGGCAGAAACATTGACCGGAGAAATTATCGCCGAAGTAACGCCGATCACATGCCCTTCCGTATCCACCAACACCCCTCCCGAGTTGCCGGGATTGATCGAAGCATCCGTCTGAATCACATCGGGAATGGTATAAGAAGCGCCGGTCTGACTGGACGAGTTATCCACCGGCAACGACCGTCCTAAAGCACTGACCACCCCGGTCGTCAGCGTGCCTTCCAATCCAAAAGGATTGCCGATTGCAATGGCCAGTTGCCCCACCCGTAATTGAGTCGAGTCGCCTAACGCCACCGGGACCAGTGACTCGGCGGGTCGCTCGACTTTGATCACTGCCAGATCACTGTCAGGATCAGTCCCTACGACGGTAGCATCAACCGTAACCCCATCAGAAAAAATCACCTGGATCTTATCCGCGCCTTCTACCACATGATTATTGGTTACAATATGCCCTTCTTTATCCCAAACAAAACCCGATCCCGAGCCCTGGCTATATTGATATTGCTCCTCGCCCCCCTGCAATTGCTCTTCAGGGGTCAACGCAAAAGGAAACTGGGAAGGGGAAACCGCCACTTTTTGCACCACTTGAATGTTCACAACAGAAGGACTGACGCGAGCGTAAATATCTTCCAGGGTCCCTTCGTAAGCCGCTAAGGCCGAACTGCCCCCTTTAACCGCTCCACTCGATTCAGCTATCAAAGTAGGCGTCGGATCAATCTCATTTTCACTATTCAGACGGTTTGAAGAACTATTCCGTAACATTGCCTGGGCCCCGGTACAGGCCGGCAAAATCGCCAGGGATAATACAACGACCAACATGGCTCCCCAATTCTTAGGCTTCATCTTACCCTCCTACACCCTCAAAAGTTCAAAAGGTTCGAACTCACAACTTTTCTGTGAAGATCTTTATGCTAATAAGATACCGCACAACGCCTCCCGGGTCTTTAAAAAGAGCTGAACTTAACCTTAAGAAAAGCTTAAGGTTATTTTGCTTCCAATGGCAACCAGAAAATAAACAAACTCCCCTTCCCCGGCGCACTTTCCAGCTCCAACCGCCCGCCATGGGCCGCCACCAGATCGCGAGCAATGCTTAACCCCAACCCCATCCCCTGCGGAAATCGTTTTCCAACAGACCCTCGGTAGAAAGGCGCAAAAATACGCTCCTGCTCTTCCACCGGAATCCCCGGCCCGGTATCCTGCACCTTAATCCAGCTTTCCGAACCAGCCCACCCCGCACTTACGCTGATTACCCCGCCCGTCGGGGTATATTTGATCGCATTGCTCAAGACATTCCCCAAAGCCTGCCCCAAACGATCCCGATCGAGCAATAAAACCGGTAAATCTTCCGGCCACAGAGTTTCCCACAGGATCCCCTGCTGTTGAGCCGCTTCCCGCCAGGGCACACTGACCTCTACCAGCCATGATGCGAGCGCGGTGCGCTGCCGTTGTAATTCCAAAGGCCCCATGGTCTGCGAATGCAACTGGGTCAGCTCTTCCAACAACCGCTGCATCCGTTGAATCTCCCCTTCCATCCCTGAAACTAACTCATGTCGCAACGCCGAATCTTCATCAGCACCGCCGGACAGGGCCTGGATCGCGGAAAGCAAAGCGCCCAAAGGCCGGCCTAATTCATGTACCAGATTGGCCAGCAATCGTTCCCTCGCCTTTTCCAATGTCTGCAAACGCGCCACCAACGCATTGAAAGCGCGCAACAAACGTCGTATTTCGTCCGGCCCCTGTTCCACCAAAGGTTCAGGAGATCTGCCTTCCGCTAACCGATCGATCGCCTTGGTGGCCCGCCGCAACGGGCGCTCCAGATCCAGCGCCAACCACCAACCAATCACCCCACCCAAGGCCAACCCCGCCGCCAACACCCCAAAAATCAGGGTCCGGGTCCGGGGAAATCGCCCATAAACGCTGGAAAGCGGATCGGTCAACCGGATGACGCCTGCCATCCGAAAATCAATCCCGTAAACCGGCACCCAGGCCTCCGCAGCCCCGGTGCCGGGTTGCTCACCATAGTCAATCCGCACACTCTTGCCACTCAACAAAACCTCACTCAACCCGGCGGCCGCCAGATATTTGCCCACCAGATCGACCGCCGAAGGATCGTTGGTAGCCACCACCAACCCTGAAGGTTCCAACAAGGTGATATGGGCAGAAAGCAGAGGACCCACCCGGCTGACAAAAGAACCGGCCAGGGCAGAATCGTACCAGATCTCCGGCTCATCCCGCGCAATGGCCGAAACCAGCACGGCCTGCCGCTCCAGTTCCCGGGAAAGAGTCACCACCAACACCTGGGTCTCCAACAAATACATCAAGGCAAACCCTATGACCGGCAACACCAACATCAAGGGCAACAAATGGCTTACAATCATCCGGGTCCGTAATCTGCGCATCTCAACTCCTTCTAAGGGACCAACCGATACCCTACCCCACGCACGGTAAGTAAATGCCGGGGATGTTGAGGATCTTCTTCCAGCTTCTCCCGCAGCCAACGAATATGTACATAAACAACCTGCGGCTCTCCCGCATATTCCGCTCCCCAAACCCGGGTCAACAATTCATGGATCGGCGCTACCCGCCCCTGCTCCCGTGCCAGGGCCACCAACAGATCAAACTCCCGGGGGGAAAGATCAACCAACCGCTCGCCCACCATCACCGTATGCGCCGCCGGATCGATCTTCCAATCGCCCACTACCAACACCGGCGCAGGTTGAGCTTGAACCGCAGCCCCGCTCCCCCCGCCGGCCCGCCGCAGCACGGCCTTGATCCGGGCCAACAACACGTCGATATCGAAAGGCTTGGTAACATAGTCATCAGCGCCCAGCTCCAACCCCACCACCTGATCCAGTTCCCGCCGCCGGGCCGTCAAAAAGATCACCGGCGAGCTCAACTCCTGGCGAAAACAGCGCAAAGCCTCCAGGCCATCCATCCCCGGCAACCCGATATCCAACAACACCAGATCCGGAACCTCCCGCCGTGCCGCCGCCAAAGCATCCTCCGCATTCGCCGCGGTCACAACGCGATAACCGGCCCGTTCCAGATTGAACGCCAGGCTGCGGCGCAGCAAAGCATCGTCATCGACCAGCAAAATCAATCGAGACATCCATCCTCCGCCTGGAAATCCATACAGAACTCCATTGCCCGCACCAGGCTGCTCTCAAAGTCGGGAGGATAAAGATGCCCGACACCCGGCCGGACTTCAATTTCATAAGGCACCGCCAGCGCCTCCAACCGCTCCGCCAGCGCACGCCCATCCACCATCCCGGCAGTATCTTCTTCCCCTACCACCACATAGACATGGAGTCCGGCCGGCGGCGTCCCGGCCGGCAAAACCGGCAGCACGGGCGCCACCAAAATCACACCGACTGCCGGCACAATTCCATCCCAGGCCGTCCGCAATGCCAGGGCCGCCCCCTCCGCATACCCGCCGATCAAAGTGTAAATCGCCGCCCACCGGCCTTCGGCACGCAGATAATCGTAATGCCCTCGAATTTCAACCAGCCCCTGCTCAACCGATTCCCAGAAATAGCCGTCGCTGAAAGCACTCCGGGAAGATTCGGGCCAGGCCGTCACCCACCCATCCCACAAATCCGGCTCCCAGGCCGCCGCCGCCAGTCGGGCATTCTCCAGATTGCCATGGATACCGAACAACAAAGGATAAACCAGCTCCGAATTGAAATCGTCGGGTCGAAAGATCTGCAATTCCACCTCATGGCTCCGTTGCACTTCGGCTTCCCGCTCACGGCACAGCTCCACCAGAGACTCAAATTCTGGATGGCTCCGCAACACCAGCAAAGCCGGCTCTTGCATCAACCAATCGGGAGCATACCAGCACGAGTCTTCACAAACAGCCGCCTGCAAAATCTGCCAGGCCCGCTCCGGTTGACCGCTTTGTGCTGCCGCCAGCAAACGGAATCGATAGCTCAATCCCAACCCATCCGAAAAAAGTCGATAATACTGGCCGATCAATTGATCGACTTCCCGATACCGCCCCCGGGCATAGAGATCTTGAATACGGTTAAAATAAAGAGCCTCACTCATATATCCCATCGCGTCACCTCCGATAAAAAGTCCTGCGGGCTATTATATAAACGTTCATGTGGAACCGCAAAAAATTCCTGAGAGTGAATCCCTCCGAATTTGCAAAATTTCACTTTATGGTATAATCACTCCCACGCGGGCGTTGCATAATGGTCATGCCTTAGCCTTCCAAGCTAATGATACGGGTTCGATTCCCGTCGCCCGCTCTCTGGGCCCATAGCTCAACGGTTAGAGCGGCCGGCTTAGCGTCAGACACCTAAGTCCGGGCCCGGGTCGGGGCCCCCTCGGTACTCTCTCAATAATCACCCGAGCCCCCATCCCCGCTGGCACTCCGGATATGGTTTTTGACTTCAGGGCTGCCCGAGAAGTAATTTTCGGGTGAAACCTGCCAAATTCGGGGAACCCTGTCTCGCAAGAAATGGCAACCCCGAGCCAAGCCCATCCGGGAAGGTGTAGAGACTAGACGGCAGGCCCCCTCCGGGGGTGAAGGGATAGTCCAGCCCACAAACCCGAAAGGGGCAGCGAAAGCTGCGGTGGGATGCATAACCGGTTGGTTCCGGGTTCAAATCCTGGTGGGCCCACCAGATGAGTAAAACGGACGGCCCGACGTTGACGGGCCGTTTGTTGTGTATATTGAACATGAGGATGAACGATGTTAGAACGATTAGCTGGCATCGAAGCACGCTATGAAGAACTCGACCGGTTGATGGCCGACCCGCAGGTTGCCGCCGATTACGAAAAGGTGGCCACCTACGCCAAGGAACGCTCCGACCTGGATGAAATCGTCACTAACTACCGCCGCTATAAGCAGG
Source organism: uncultured Anaerolineales bacterium (assembly GCA_964501335.1). Taxonomy (GTDB): domain Bacteria; phylum Chloroflexota; class Anaerolineae; order B4-G1; family SLSP01; genus CAZCTC01. The sequence continues at coordinate 20,057 of CAZCTC010000020.1, forward strand.
TAGTGGACGAAATTGCCGCTGCCCGCGAAATGACCGCCCAGGAAAGCGACCCCGAACTCCAGGCCCTGGCCCACGAAGAGGTCACCCAACTGGAAGAAGAAAAGGTCCACCTGGAAGCTTTGCTGCGGCAATTGCTGGTCCCCAAAGATCCCCGGGACGACAAAGATGTGATCGTGGAAATCCGCGCCGGCGCCGGCGGCGATGAAGCCGGCCTCTTCGGTGCTGATTTATTGCGCATGTATGTGCGCTACGCCGAACGCCAGGGTTGGAAAACTGAACTGATCAGCGAAAACCGCACCGGCATCGGCGGCTACAAAGAAGTGATCATCGGCGTGCGCGGCAAGGGCGCCTACTCCCGCCTGAAGTATGAGAGCGGGGTCCATCGTGTACAGCGCGTTCCGGCCACGGAATCCAGCGGCCGGATTCACACCTCGACCACCACGGTCGCCGTGCTCCCCGAAGTGGACGATGTCGAAGTCCATATCGACATGAAAGACCTGGAAATTACCACCTACGGCTCTTCCGGCCCCGGCGGACAGCACATGCAGAAAAACGAAACCGCCGTACGGATGGTCCATAAACCTACCGGCCTCGTCGTTACCTGTGAAAACGAACGCTCGCTGACCCAAAACAAAGAACGGGCCCTGGCCGTCTTACGCGCCCGCCTCTTTGAAATCGAACAGCAGAAACAAACGGCAGCAATTGAATCGGCCCGCCGTTCGCAGGTCGGTACCGGTGAACGCAGCGAAAAGATCCGCACCTACAACTATCCGCAGAACCGCGTCACCGATCACCGCATCGGCATGACCAGCTATAATCTGCCCATTGTGATGGACGGCGAATTGAACGAATTCATCAACGCCCTGGCCCTGGAAGACCAGACCCGCCAGCTTTCCGGCGAAGACGAAGATTAAACCAACCCTTGAAAACAAAAAACGCGCCCTTCGGGGCGCGTTTTTTTATTGACATAGGCAATCACCCCGAAAAACAAAGGAAAGAAAATCTCATTTTTCGGCGGCTTTTTGAAGCCGCCAAAAAATGAAAAAACTCTCTCCCCCCATCCGGCGCATCGCTTTTTACCCCACAAAAGCCCTTTGCGGGACACAAGAAATCGGTCGTAAGACAACCCGACAAACCAACGCTTAAATCTGCGGCAACGTCTTCAACGCTTCGGCCACTTTGTCCGCCGAATACTCGAAATCTTCCAGATGCCCGTGCAGATAAGACTCGTAAGCCCCCATATCCAGGAAGCCATGACCGCTGAAGTTGAAGAGGATTACCCGCTCCTCGCCCTTCTCTTTGGCATCCAGCGCCTCATCAATGGCCGCTTTGACGGCATGCGAGGTCTCCGGCGCCGGAATCAACCCTTCCGCCCGGGTAAACTGCAAAGCCGCCTCGAAAACGCTCAGCTGCGTATAGGCCCGCGATTCCACCAATCCTAACTCCTGCGCATGGGAAATCATCGGCGCCATGCCGTGATAGCGCAACCCGCCCGCATGGATTCCGGCCGGCATGAAAGTATGGCCCAACGTATGCATCTTCACCAACGGGGTCAGATGCGCGGTATCGCCGTAATCGTAGGCATATTCGCCCTTGGTAAGGCTCGGACAGGCCGCCGGCTCGACCGCGACCAGACGGGTCTTCCGGCCGGAACGCAGATTCTCACCCAGGAAGGGGAAGGCTATCCCCCCGAAATTGCTGCCGCCACCCACGCAGCCGATCACCACATCGGGATAAGCCCCCGCGTCATCCATCTGCTGCAGCGCTTCTTCTCCGATCACGGTCTGATGCAGCAACACATGGTTGAGCACGCTGCCCAGCGAATATTTGGTCGCCTTGCCTGTCACGGCCGCCTCAACCGCTTCGCTGATCGCCATCCCCAGACTGCCCTGGCAATCGGGATCGGCTTCCAAAGCAGCCCGCCCGGCAGCCGTCTCGATGCTGGGACTGGCCGTCACCCGCCCCCCAAACGATTCCATCAAAATGCGCCGATAGGGCTTCTGATGGTAACTCACTTTCACCATGAAAACCTGCACATCGATCCCCAGAAAGGCTCCCGCCATGGAAAGCGCACATCCCCACTGCCCCGCGCCGGTCTCCGTGGTCAGCCGATTAATGCCCTCTTGTTTGTTATAATAGGCCTGAGCCACCGCAGTATTGGGTTTGTGGCTGCCGACCGGGCTGGCCCCTTCGTATTTGTAATAAATACGCGCCGGAGTTCCCAACGCCTTCTCCAGGCGCACGGCCCGCCGCAAGGGCGTGGGACGCCAGAGTTTGTAGATCTCCCGCACTTCTTCCGGAATCGGAATATAACGATCGGTGCTGACTTCCTGCTCGATACAGGCCATCGGGAACAGCATCGACAGGTCATCCGGCGTGAGCGGTTGATGCGTCGCCGGGTGCAACGCCGGTGGCGGCGGCGTGGGCAGGTCGGCGGTCAAATTGTACCAGCGATCCGGCAAAAACTTCGCGTCAGACATGGGTTTCCTCCTCAAATTCGATAATACAACTTAATGTTTGATCAGCTGTCACGGTCAGCAGCTTCGCTCCCTCTTCACCCGGTATAAAAAACGTCCGTCCCTGTGCAGGGACGGACGTTATCAATCCGTGGTGCCACCCTGATGAGGTCCGCCGTTCCAACAAAAAACGCGTCGGTGACGACGCGTCTTGTTTGATTGGCCAGCCTCACTCTTTCGGACACGGCTCAAAAGCGATGTCCTCCGCCTGGATAACGGTGGCGGTTCCGATTCGGACTACTACCCATTTTTATGGGGTTCGGCGAACAGCTCCTGGGCCCATTCAACTTCTGCGCTGGTACCGGACTCCCACCTGCCCCGGCTCTCTGGAACCTCGCTTATGAAGTCTACTCTTCCCGTTCTCAGCCTTTGACCGCTTTATAACATAAATCGAAAATCTGTCAAGAAAAACGGGCCGTCCTTGGGAAACGGCCCGTAATGTTATCCTATCTTTAGAAAATTACCCGCGATGGCCCAATTCGTGATCCAGCATAATCAAACCCTGCTTGCTTTCGCCCAACATCTTGAGCGTCTCCAGGATCTGGGAAGCATTCCGCTCTTCCTCAACCTGCTCATCGATAAACCAGTGCAGGAAAACCTGGGTGGCATAGTCGTTCTCTTTCACGGCCAGGGCATAAATGTCATTGATCAACCCGGTCACCAACTTTTCATGTTCCAGGGATTTGGCAAACAGATCGGTCGCCCCGGCAAATTCCGACGGCGGTTGCTCGATGGCCAGCAGCGTCACCGCTCCGCCCCGATCGTAAATGAAATCAAAGAATTTCAGCGCATGGGCCAGCTCTTCACGAGCCTGCACCCGCATCCACTTCCCGAAACCAGGCAAATTGTTTTTCTCCGCATAAGCTGCCATCGAAAGATACAGATAAGCCGAATAGGTTTCGTGCTTGATCTGGGTATTCATTGCAGAAAGGACAGATTGACTTAACATGATGTTCTCCTTATTGTTTGAACTATTAGAGTGAATATAGGATCTGGTCGATTTATATTTTAAATTGTAACGAAATCCCTAAAAATGTCAAATTGAAACGATTGTTTTCATATTTATAGTATTTATTTATCTTTATATTTCGACCTATGGAGGTATCCATGGATCGGCTTAACAGCAGATTTTTATGTCCCGCAACAGATGCCTTTCAGGTAAAAAGCAACGTGCGAAATGGGGAAAAGAGCTTTTTTATGTTTTCGCGAGCTTTCTGAAGCCCGCGAAAACATCACCTTTTAAAACAAGGTGCCTTGCTCAGTCTTGGGATAGACCAATCCCAAATGCTCATAGCCTCGCCGGGTCGCGGTTCGGCCGCGCGGCGTCCGATCGATAAAGCCCAGTTGCAACAAATAGGGCTCGACCACATCCATGATCGTATCGGATTCTTCACCGATCGAAGCCGCAATAGTTTCCAGTCCCACCGGTCCCCCGTTGAACTTCTCGATAATGGCACGTAACACTCGCCGATCCAGATCGTCCAGCCCCAACGGGTCGATATCCAGCAGGGCCAGCGCCGCCGCCGCGATCTCCCCGGTGATAATACCGTTCCCCCGCACCTGAGCATAATCCCGCACCCGCCGCAACAACCGCAAGGCCACCCGCGGCGTCCCGCGACCGCGACGGGCGACTTCGGCCCGGCCCTCCGGTTCCAGGGGAGCCCCCAACACCCGCGCTGCCCGCTCCACAATATCCTCCAGAGCCGCCTGATCGTAAAAATCCAGCCGGTAGATAGCCCCAAAACGGGTCCGCAACGGCGCCGAAAGCAAAGCCAGCCGGGTCGTGGCCCCCACCACCGTAAAACGGGGCAGACTCAAGCGCACCGAACGGGCCCCCGGCCCCTGGCCGATAATGAGATCCAACGCAAAATCTTCCATCGCCGGATAGAGGATCTCTTCGACGGCCTTCCCCAAACGGTGAATCTCATCGATAAAAAGGACCTCTTTTTCCCTCAGATTGCTCAAAATGGCGGCCAGATCGCCGGCCCGCTCGATGGCCGGTCCCGCAGTGATGCGGATCGGAGCCTCCATTTCATTGGCGATGATATGCGAAAGGGTGGTCTTGCCCAACCCCGGCGGTCCATAAAAAAGCATATGTTCGATGGCTTCATTGCGCCCGCGCGCGGCCTCGATTAAAATCCGCAGATTTTCCCGCACCCGATCCTGCCCGATCAGATCGTCGAGCCGCCGGGGGCGCAAAGCCCGATCTAACGCCAGTTCTTCCGGTTCAGCCTGAGGGGCAACGGTTCTGGATGGTGTCATATCATTTCTCTCTTCTATCCTGAAAATAGGCCCTCTGAAGGTGCGATGCACTTTCTATCCATAAAACCTCCGATTCAACCGACTCCACATGGGAACAATTCCCCTATCCTTGCAAGATCATAGTGTGTTGCACCTCTTGGGAAAATCACCCGCACTGGTCACTTTCCCCTTAAGATGCACCACGCCGGCTTGGGGGAGAGAGTTTTTTTGTTTAGGTTTTGCGCGCATCAGAATGCGCGCAAAACCCAGGCTTTTTCCAAAGCCGTCTCGGCAATACAAGCAGTCTACTGTCTACTTGCGGCTGTCTACTTCCGCTGAATTTTCATCCTTCGGGATGCCGCCCCCCACAATTCCCCCAGTCAACAGATCATCACGTTTCACGCTTTAGAAAGGCTGCCCTTCTACCGTGATCTGCACCTCTGTCACCGTAGAAAATTGCAACAACGTCTCGGTGATTTGCTTCCGAATCAACTCCCGACGGGCCTGACTGTCGGCCGTTTCCCCGGCCACGCTCCATAGATCCAGCTCTTTCGAAAAATCGGCGATCGCCACCCCGTCCACAATCTTCAAGAGACGCAGCTGCACCCGGGAGCCCCACCCTTCCGGCGCCGCCCCGGCCACCGCCAAAATCTCCGCCGGCTGCGGCAAAGCCGTTTCAAACCCGGCCAGATTTCCCGGCGTCGGTCCCCATAACAGAGATTCCAGGGCCGCCGTGCCAACCGCCGGAGTCCACGGCACCCGCACCTGGATCGGCTGCAATTCCCCGCCCAAAGTCCAGTAGACGGTCAACAACCGGACGCCGGGATCATCAAAACTCAACACCGTGACCGGCTGTTGAGCCAGCAATTGCCCCCCGGCATCGCGGATCTCCACCATGGCCGGCTGGGTGGCTGGCTGCGGCGGCTGCGATTCGCTGTTCCAATCCAACGAAGTAATCACCACTCCTTGCCCATCCGCTTTCGCCAACGGCACAGCCTCGGCGCTCAATTGCGTACCGTCTTGCCAGACCAACGATACTTTAACTGCCTGCCCCGGCTGTCCCACATTGGCCAGGACATGCAAGGGCAGTGTGACTTTGACTCCCGGCGCCGGGACTTCAACCGCCGCCGTCCCGGCCGTCTGCCCCAACAGCACTTCAACCTGCGCCACGGCTCGCACCTGGCTGCCGTCGGCGCTGACATCCATCACTTCCAACCGTCCGGCCCCCGGCATAGCCGGGGCCGCAAATTCAATTCCACCGGCAAAAGTGCCCGCACTCCCGGCCGCCCCGGTCACCGTAACGACCGATTGGGAAAGCAGGCTTCCCTGAGCATCGTAAAGCCGGGCAACCAACCGCCCCTCCTGAGGCGTCGCGGCGATCCGCCCCCGCAACGTCAAAGGACTCCCGACAGCCGCGCCCGAAAGAGGCCAATCGACCATCAACGGCGGTTCGGGGGTAGCGGTAGGCTCCGGTGTATAAATCGGATAAGCAGTCTGATTGACCGTAGGAATCGGCAAAGGAGTTACTGAACTCTGCCCACAGGCCGTCAACAGGCCGACCAAAAGAATGCCCCCCGCCCAACGTCGCCATGCTTTCATAGTCAGCCTCCCTAAACAAAATTCTATTGACGTTTACGCTTCTTTCCCTCATCGCCGGCCGCCAGCTTCTGTAACTCATAAAGCCGGGTCAACGCATCCAACGGCGTCAAACTATTGACATCCAACCGCCGCAACTCACTTACCACCGGATGCTCCTGCGCAATCAACAACGGCTGAAACGGTTCCGGTTGAGCCTTCCCGGGTCGAAATTCCCCACTCTCCAGCTGTTCCAGCAAAGTCTCCGCCCGATAGACCACCGGCGCCGGAATCCCCGCCAGCCGTGCCACATGGATCCCATACGAACGATCCGCCCCGCCGGGAGCCACCCGATGCAGGAAAATCACATCATGCCCTTCTTCCGCCACGGCCAGATTGAAATTCCGAATATGCGGCAGATGATCTTCCAGTTCGATCAACTCATGATAATGTGTCGCAAAAAGAGTCCGGGCCCGCCGCTCGGGATGGTTGTGCAGATACTCCACTACCGCCCAGGCTATGGCCAACCCGTCATACGTGCTGGTTCCGCGCCCCACCTCATCCAAAATCAACAGACTGCGCACGGTGGCATGGTTGAGAATATTGGCCGTCTCCACCATCTCCACCATAAAAGTCGATTGGCCGGCCGCCAGCTCATCCGAAGCGCCGATGCGGGTAAAGATTCGATCGACCAGCCCGATCTCCGCCGCATCCGCCGGCACAAACGAGCCGATCTGCGCCATCAAAATGATCAACGCCGCCTGCCGCAAGAAAATCGACTTACCGGCCATATTCGGCCCGGTAATGACATGGATACGGCTCTCCTCATCCATCACCAGATCGTTCGGCACAAAAGGCTCGCGCAACAGCCGCTCCACCACCGGATGCCGGCCGCCGCGGATTCGCAGCACCGGCGTCTCCATGAAAACAGGACGGGCATAATGCTGACGCACCGCAATCTCCGCCAGCGTCGTCGCCACATCGACCGCCGCCAGGGCTCCTGCCGTCGCCAACAACGCCGGCGCCGACCGCCCCACTTCCACACAAAGTTCCTTAAAAAGCCGCGTCTCCAGATCCGAAATCCGCTCCGCCGCATTCAAGACCAGGCTCTCATACTCTTTCAGCTCCGGCGTGATAAAGCGCTCGGCATTGACCAGCGTTTGCTTCCGAATGTACTCCGGCGGGATGCTGTCCAGATTGGATTTGGTCAATTCGATATAATAGCCGAAAACCTTGTTGAACCCTACTTTGAGCGTTTTGATTCCGGTACGCTGGCGCTCTTTGGCCTCCAGGCCGGCGATCCAATCACGGGCATTCTGGCTCGCCGCAATAATGCCGTCCAGCTCGGCCGAAAAGCCGGGCCGGATCAGCCCGCCTTTTTCCACCAGGGTCGGCGGCTCATCCACCATGGCCCGGGCGATCAAACCGGCGACTTCGGGTTGCGGCGTGAGATTTTCGGTCAATCCGCTCAATCCGCTTGAACCGGCCAGCAACGACTGTAATGCCGGCACTGCCTCCAGCGCTACTTTGATCCCCATCAGATCCCGCGGCGAAGCCCGCCCCGCCAGCACCCGCGTACACATCCGCTCCAGATCCGGCAACCCTTTCAGCTGCTGCCGCACCCGGGCCCGCAAAATCCCATCCGCAACGAAACTCTGCACCTGATCCAGACGGGCTTCCAGTGCCGGAATATCCAACAAAGGCTGCGCCAGCCGCACCAGCAAAAGGCGACCGCCCATGGCCGTCAGGGTTTCATCCAGAACGCCCAGCAACGAACCGCGCTTCTCCCGCCGCAGCGTCTCCGTGATCTCCAGATTGCGCCAGGTCGCCGCATCCACCGCCATAAAGCGCTCCGTGGAATAGGTATGCAGCCCGATAATCTGCGGCAGCACCCCCTGCTGCGTCTCCTGAAGATAGGTAAGTACCGCTCCCGCCGCGCGGATGGCCAGCGGTTTGCCTTCACAGCCAAAACCGGCCAGCGTCCGCACCTGGAAATGCTCCATCAAGGTCTGGCGAGAAGCCGTCTCCTCAAATCGATGCTGCGGCCAGGGTGTAAAATGCGCACCGAGAACGGTTTTCTGCAATGATTCCTCGGGCCGCTCCGCCGTCTGATCCGAGGCCCGCTCCTTCCACGATCCCATGCGCGGGATCAACACCTCTCGCGCCTGCAACCGCACCAGCTCCTGCCGCACCAGATTCAAAATCTCGCCGTCGTCTTCCAGCACCGTCGCCGCAAATTCACCGGTAGAAATATCGGCATAGGCCACCCCGGCGCGCTGCCCTTCCACAACCACAGCGGCAAGGTAGTTCGGCCGCTTCTCATCCAGCAGAGTCGATTCAGTCAACGTCCCAGGCGTGACCAGCCGGGTCACCCGGCGCTCCATCGGACCCCGCCCATTGGGTTCCCCTATCTGCTCGGCAATCGCCACCCGATAACCGCGTTCAATCAACCGGGCAATGTAATTTTCCACAGCGTGATAGGGCACCCCGGCCATCGGAATCCGTTGCCCCTTGCCGATGGGCCGCGAAGTCAACACCAGATCGAGGACCTGGGCCACCAGTTCAGCATCATTATCAAAGGTCTCGTAGAAATCGCCCAACCGAAAAAACAACAACACATCCGGATAACGGGCTTTCAACTGCAAATACTGTTTACGAATTGGGGTAAGCTCTTGCTCTTCTTCCATCCATCCCCTCTTAAACCAACTTGGGTAGGAGAGATATTATCATTGCCCGAAGCTCTGTCAAATCAAACAGTCTACTTTCTTTCATATACCTGCGGATTGACGCAGAATGTCGGGCACTCGCCCCGCAATCCGGCCAACAGATTATCCACTGTAATGTCGGTCATTTTAGCGCGCGTCTTGACGCTGCCGCTGGCAATATGCGGCGTGATCACACAATTGGGCAAAGCCGCCAGAGGATGCGAAGCCGGCAGCGGCTCGGGATCGGTCACATCCAACCCGGCGCCGGCAATCCAGCCCTCACGGAGAGCCCGTTCCAAAGCGGCACTCTGCACCACCGGCCCGCGCGCCGTATTGATCAAAATCGCCGTCGCTTTCATCCGCCGCAACTCCGTTTCCCCGATCAATCCCCGGGTCTGCGGCGTGAGCGGACAATGCAAACTGATATAATCCGAGCGTTCCAGAAGTTCCTCCAACGAGACATATTCGGCCTGCAAAGCCGCCGCCGCCTCAGGTTTCGCCTCTCGCCCCGTATAGAGCACCGGCATTCCGAAACCACGTCCCCGCCGGGCCATCGCCTGCCCGATGCGCCCCAGCCCGACGATCCCCAACGTGGCTCCCCAGATATCCTGACCCAACAGAATCTCCGGGCCCCAGGTAACCCACTCACCCCGCCGGACATTGTCCATCCCTTCGACCACCCGGCGCGCCGCCGCCATCAACAACGAAAAAGCCAGATCGGCCGTCGCTTCGGTCAACACATCGGGCGTATTCCCCACGCCGATGCCGCGGGCCGTCGCCGCCGCCAGATCGATATTGTCATAGCCCACTGCATACTGGCTAATCACCCGCAGCCCCGGCGCCGCAGCCATCACTTCGGCATTAATGGGATCGGAAAGCATCGAAATCAAACCTGCCGCCCCGGCAATCTCACGCAGCAACACCTCCCGCGGCACCGGGCCGGACTCCTCCCACAAATGCACTTCACAACGCTCCCGCAATCGATTCAACCCTTCTCCAGGAATCCGCCGCGTCACAAAAACGACAGGTTTCATGGCCATACTCCTCTTTCCTAAACTTTCAGCCCCAGATCATACCACCAGCCCCACACAAAACAACTGAACTATTTAATTCAAGTTGCCACCTCGATAAATCCAGCTCATTATTCAAGATCCGCTGCATGCCGTCCAAAAGTAGACAGCAGCAAGTAGACAGTAGACAGCAAAAATCTTCGCCTTACCGGCTCAAATGGACTGGAAATCCGCTGTCTACTGTCTACCGTCTACTTTCTACTAAACCTTTGCATGCAAAAAAGCTTAAATAGAAAGCACGTCTTTTAAAGGTAGCAACTTGGGTTATTTATGGTTGCGGCGGCTTCAGAAAGCCGCCGCAACCATAGTTTTTTCTCCCCTGTTTTCCGGGCTCACCGCACAGGTCGAAAAACTCTCTCCCTGCTTCGCACCGTGCGTCGACATTTACCCGAAAAATGCCCCTTGCGGGACGCCAACAGGCCCGGCCCCAAATAGACCGCCCGCCCCTTTACAATTACCCCGCAAAATGCAAGAAAAAAGCCTTGTTTTCGCGGGCTTCAGAAAGCCCGCGAAAACAAGAACAAAAAACTCTCTCTCCCTGCTTCGCACCGCGCGTCGACGCTTACCTGGGAAATGCCCCTTGCGGGACGCTGAAATCCCCCCTCTCAAACAAGAACCTCTTGCTTTTTGCGTTATAAAGAGTTTTACGTTATAATGGAACGGGTCCTCACCATACGTGGGAGACATCTTCAAACCAAAAGTTTGAAATTTCCGTTAAAAATATAAAAATTACGCCTTGCCCGGCAGAGGGAAGGATTGACCAGGGCGGTTGGCTGAACCGGGGTCGTCGTTTCAACTACGACACCCTCAAACAGTACTTTCACCGATAGGACCCCAGCCAAACCTATCGCGCACCAATATCTTAATGTTGGCTGGAAACCATAGCCTGTCTAAATAACTTCAACCTGGAACCTCATAAACACTCGCTCTCCAGGTTTAGAAATTTGGTTTCTCGACACACCGACCGGGGATACTCCTGGCTGACCGGGGACGTGCAAGAGCGATCGGACAGAAACGTCATTCAATCATGACGCATACGCGGCTATGGTTTTCCAACCATAGCCGCGTGTTATTTTTGAGGAGCAGGATATGTCCGGCAGAATCACCGCTTTGGAACCGCAAAAACGGAACCAGGAACGGGTGAACGTCTACCTGGATGAGGACTTTGCATTCGGGCTGGCAGCGTTTACGGCCATGAAATTACGGGTAGGACAGTGGTTGTCCGATCCGGAAATTGCCGAACTGAAAGCCAGCGACGAAGTGGAAAAAGCCCGAGAGAACGCGCTCAATTACCTCGCGTATCGCCCGCGCAGCGAAGCTGAATTACGACGGCACCTGGCTGAAAAAGGATACGATCCGGAAGCCATCGAAGAGGTGCTGACCCGTCTGGCAGAAGTTGGGCTGGTGGATGACGTCGCCTTCGGTCAATACTGGGTGGAAAATCGTTCCCAGTTCAAACCGTTGGGGCGCCGGGCTTTGATCCAGGAGTTACGCCGCAAAGGAATTACGCCCAGCGTAATGGAAAATGTGCTGGCCGAGCATGACGAAGAGGAATCCGCCTACGCCGTGGCCCGAGAACAGGCCCGGAAACTGGCCCACCTCCCCCCGGATCAATTCCGGCGGCGTCTCAGTGAACGGTTAGCCCGCCGCGGTTTCTCCTATGACCTCATTCAGGAGATTTTAGCTGCATATCCCGCGCCTCCAACCAACTCTGAAGAAAGCGAGGATATGGAATAAAATGGAGCAATTCTTATGGGTCCTTTTAGGTATAGTCATCGGCGGCATAGCAGGAGCAGCGGCCGGCTATTTCAAACACGCTGATGACACGAAGAAACTGATCGGCGGGGCCGAAGTGGCCAAAAACCGCATGCTGGAAAACGCCGGCAAAGAAGCTCGGGAAGAGGTCTTGAAGGCCAAGGATGAAGCCTTAAACATTCGCAAACAGGCCGAAACTGAATACAAACATCAGCAGGAACAGGTCCGCCGCGAGGAAGAACGGCTCCAGCAACGCCGCGAACAACTCGACCATCGCCAGGAACAGATCGACCGCCGGGAACAGAACATCAACAAACGTCAATCCACCATCGATAAGCGCTGGAACGATCTCGAAAAACTGGAATCCGACCGGAAAGCCGAACTGCAACGCATCGCCAATCTTCCCATGGAAGAAGCCCGGCAGCTGGTGCTCGCCCAGGCGGCCGAAGAAAGCCGCCAGGATATGGCCCGGGTCATCCGCGAAGAGGAAATGCGCGCCCGCGATGAGGCCGAAAGCCGCGCCCGCCATATCATCACCACCGCGATCCAGCGGCTGGCCGGTGAGCAGGTCGGCGAACTGACCACCACCACGGTGGAAATCGGCTCCGACGAAGTGAAAGGCCGCATCATCGGCCGCGGTGGCCGCAATATCCGCGTCTTTGAACAAAAAGCCGGCGTCGATGTCATTGTCGATGATACGCCTGAAACCATCACCGTATCCTCCTTTGACCCGATCCGCCGCGAAATCGCCGCCCGCGCCATGCAGCGTCTGGTGGCCGACGGCCGGATTCACCCGGCCCGCATCGAACAACTGCTGGAAAAAGCCCGCAAGGAAGTGGACGAAGTTATCCGTGAACAGGGTGAACGGGCGGTCTACGAAACCGAAATCCCCGGCCTGCACCCCGAACTGATCAAACTGCTGGGACGGCTTTATTTCCGCACCAGCTACGGCCAGAATCAACTGGCCCATACGATTGAAGTCGCCAAGCTCTCCAGCCTGCTCGCCGCCGAACTGGGCGCCGACGAGAAGATCGCCCGCATGGGCGGCCTGCTGCACGACATCGGCAAGGCTGTGGACTTTGAAATTGAAGGCACGCACGCCACCATCGGCGCGGAACTCTGCCGCCGCTATGGCGTCTCCGAAACCATCGTCAACTGTGTGGAAGGCCATCACCACGAAGCCGAACAGAATTCGGTCGAAGCGATCATTGTGGAAGCTGCCGACGCCATCTCCGGGGCCCGCCCCGGCGCCCGCCGCGAAAGCCTGGAGCACTACATCAAGCGCATCCGCACCCTCGAAGACGTGGCCCACTCCTTCAAGGGCGTGGAAGAAGCCTACGCCATCCAGGCCGGCCGCGAAGTACGGATCATCGTGCGCCCCGGCGAAATCGACGATCTGGAATCGCTGCGGCTCTCCCGCGATGTGGCCCGCAAGATCGAGGAATCCATGGAATATCCCGGCCAGATCAAAGTCACGGTCATCCGTGAAACCCGGGCCGTTGAATACGCCAAATAATTTCATCCAGGGATAAAAAATCCGCCCCCGGTTTCGCCGGGGGCGGATTTTTATCCCTGATTTCTCAAACAGGGCGCCGCCAGAGCGCCACTCGCGTCTGATAATCCATCCGAAACGAAGCCCGCAATTCGGGCAAATCCGCTTCAGGCAACAACATATCCACAGCTTTGTAACCGGCAGCGCCCCCCAAGACTCTCAACGCCGCCACCACCCCCGACAATGAAAACGCCGGCCCCATCCAGACATAGCCGTCAGCCTGGGTGGCATCCCGCAATTGCTCCCGCAGCCCCAGCACCACCGAACGCCCCAGCACACTGCCCTGCCAGAGCTGCCGCCGTAAACCCTGCCACTCCGGCAAAGCCAGCGTCGGCCAGAACGTATCCCAATCCAGGGGGCTGCATTGATAGCGCCCGATCCGCAGCGCCAATCCCACCGGCGGCCCCGAATTGACCATAACCGCCTTCAATTCAGACGGCGGCAGCACGGCCTCCGGTGTCGCCTCCAGCTGCATCTCCCGAAAAGCCATCCAGGGTTCAAATCCCACCCGCGAATAGAAAGCCTCAGCCTCTTCCTCCGGCTGCGTCGTCAGATAAGCCAGTCCCTGCCGGCGCGCCAGCTCCACCCCTTGATCGACCAATACCCGCCCCACCCCGCGCCCCTGCCAGTCGCGATGGATATAAAGGATCGAAAGGTGCAAAGCCGCTCCAAAGGGCTCCGGCTCCCGATTCACCAGATATTCCGCCTCCCCGACGATCTGCCCCTCAGCCACGGCCACCCAGGGAGCCTGCCCGGCCAGCAACAACTGATTCAAATGGACGGCGCAGCTCTCCGGACTCATCCAGGGACCGCCGTTATACCAACGGCCGAAAAGATCCAGCGCAGCATATTCCGACGGCCGTCGGGTCAACGGGTTTCGCCAGATCTGCACGGTGCTGCAATGAACGGCGGAAATACCCGCCGCATCGGATAGAACTGCCGGACGAAGGATCAAATCGCTCATACACGCCTCCTCCGCCATTTTACCTTACTTTTTTTGTTTATGTTTTCGGCGGCTTCAGAAAGCCGCCGAAAACATATTTTTCCCAGAGTCGCCCCGGTAGCGCATCTTCACAAAACGAAGCCGAATTTAGAAAAATCTCCTCTCTTCTTCTCTGTGCTCTCTGTGACTCGGTGGTGAAATCTCTTCTCTTTTTCATCCCTCGGGGTGTTGTCCCTCTTACGTTTCACGTTTTACGTTTCAACGAAACAAACTCCCTAAAAATTGATTACTAAAAACATGAATTCACATCTTTATTTATTAAAAGCATTATGGTACAATAGAGAAGATCCCGGTTATAGGAGCGTTTGAATGATCGAGTTAAAGGGAACCACAAAAGTATTCGAAAGATTGGTCGCTGTCAATAATATTAATCTCACCATCAACTCAGGAGAAGTACTGGCCTTATTGGGCCCCAACGGCGCCGGGAAAACTACTACCGTTCGGATGCTTTCCGCCATGTATAAACCCACCTCCGGAACTGTCCACGTTGCAGGATATGACGCCGTCAAACAGCCCTATGAGGTACGTCGAAGCGTAGGAGTCCTTACCGAAGCCCCCGGCCTTTACACCCGGATGACCGGTCGGGAATATCTCAACTTCTTTGGAGAAGCCCAGGGAATCCCTCCCAAAATTCGCCGGCAAAAAATTGAGGATTTGACCACCTGGTTTCAGATTTCGGATGCCCTGGACCGCCGGTTAAATGAATATTCCAAAGGGATGGGCCAGAAAATCGCCCTCGTACGCACCCTCCTCCACGATCCACCCGTCCTGCTGCTTGACGAACCCACCTCCGCGATGGACCCGGCCAGCGCCCGGCTGGTGCGCAATGCCATCCACAAAATGCGGGCCACCGATCGCACCATTCTCATCTGCACCCACAATCTGCCCGAAGCCGAAGAACTGGCCGACCGCATCGCCATCATCCGGAAAGGTCAAATCGTCGAGACCGGCACCTCGCTCGAACTGAAATCGCGACTCCTCGGTCCGCCGCTGATGGAAGTGCAGCTCCAAAAACCCCCGCACAACGGCGTACTGCCGCTCATCAGCCGATTTGTCACCATCGACCACGTCCAGGACCAGAAAGTCCGCTACCATACCGACTCTCCGGAAAAAACCAACCCCGCCCTGTTACGCGCGCTGTTGGAAGCCAATATTGACGTTCTCACCCTGAATGAGATCCCCCGCAGTTTGGAAGCCGTCTATATGCGTGTAGTGGAAGAAGGAATAGCCCAATGAGCACTCACGAAAAAACCTTAAACCTTGAAGCTCCCCTCAAGATCGGCTTTTTGGAAAGAGTCAAAACCGACCTCTCGGCTGCGCTCATCGTCAGCCGGCGTGAAATCACCGACACCCTGCGCGACTGGCGTATCATCGTGCCCATCACCATCCTGGTGACCCTCTTCCCCTTCCTGGCCAACTTCGCCGCCGGCCGCGGCCTCAGCTACGTCAATCAATACGGCGCCACCTTGATCATGGAACGGCTGCTGCCCTTCCTGATGCTCGCCGTGGGCTTCTTTCCCAGCTCTTTCTCCCTGATCATCGCCCTGGAATCCTTTGCCGGAGAAAAAGAACGCCGCAGCCTGGAACCGCTGCTGGCCACCCCGCTGACCGATTTCCAGTTCTATCTCGGCAAATTGATCTCCTCAATGGCCCCGCCGGTAGCCGCCAGTTACCTGGGAATGATCGTCTATGCGCTCTTGCTGCGCTTCTCGATCAACTGGCAACCGGATTTCTCTCTGGTGCTGGTCTCTTTCATCCTATCCACAGCTGAGGCCCTGGTCATGGTCTCCGGCGCTGTCGTCATCTCCAGCCAGTCCACCAGCGTACGGGCCGCCAACCTTCTGGCCAGCTTCATCATTCTGCCGATGGCCTTCCTGCTCCAGGCAGAAGCCGGGCTCCTGCTGTACGGCAATTACTCTGCACTCTGGCTGATCGCTCTGGCCCTGCTGAGTGTCAATATCCTCCTTTTACGGTTAGGCGTAAAATCCTTCGACCGTGAACATCTGTTGGGACAGGATATCGATCAACTCGACTTCAAAGGCGCCTGGAAGATCTTCCGGCAGACTTTCTGGACCGGCAAAGGGTTGTTACATCTCTACACCCGTGAAATTCCGGCTCAGATCAAAGCCATCGTTCCGGAAATCATCTTTACACTTCTGGTCACGATCGGGGGTGGTCTCCTGGTGGGGTACTGGGGAAGCGTCAATTTCCCGTTGCCGAAAGGTCTGATCTCTTTCAAAGATCTGGTCAGTGTGGAAAGTATCACGGACGCCGCCGGAAAAACCGGTTTGCTCAGCAGTTTCTCGATCACTTCCGTCTGGAGCAACAATGTCCGTTCATTGCTTCTGTCAGGCGGCAGTTCAATCATCTCCTGGGGCATTCTGGGACAACTCCTGCTGATGATCCCCAATGCCATCATTGCCTATCTCACCATGCAGGTTCCGGCTGCCACCGGGACTAACCCCGGACTCTTCCTGGCCGTCTTCATTCTGCCGCACGGGATCATAGAAATTCCAGCCGCTATTCTGGCTACCGCTCAAGGAATGAAAATCGGGGATATCATGCTCCGCGCTCCCGATGAGGGCGGTGGAATCAACGGCATGGTCCGCGAAATTGCGCACTTCGCCAAACTGATGCTCGCCGTAGTGATTCCGCTGCTGCTGATCGCCGCCATCATTGAGACACAAATCACCCCCCGTCTGGTAGTACACTATTTCGGAGGCTTATAATTTTTCGACCGGTGCGGTTAGTCTGGAAAAAAGCCTGTATTAGGGGCGGCTTTCTAAAGCCGCCCCTAATATGAATAAAAATAACGCTCTTTCCCTGCTTTGCACAGCGCGTCGTTTTTTACCAGGAAAGCACCTGTTGCGGAACGCAAAAATTGTTTTTATTCCGCACTCATGAACAGCCGCAGCGGTCGTGATCTTTCAACGGAATGCGCGCAGCCCATCGGCTGCGCGCATTCCGTTTATCGATAGATTACGCCGTCAAGACCTGACGGATGCGCTCCAGCGCCCAATCGATCTGTTCCCGCGTGATAATCAACGGCGGGGCAAACCGGATCACCCGTTCGTGAGTTTCCTTCGCCAGAATCCCCAAATCCTTCAGCTTTTCGCAGAACGGCCGCGCCGGTCCGCATTCCGGCTTGATCTCGACCCCGATGAAGAGCCCCCGGCCCCGGATCTCTTTGACATAGGGGCTGTCGATCGCTTCCAGCTGTTCCTTGAAATAGCGCCCCAGCTCGGCGGAATTCTCGACCAGCTTCTCTTCCACCAGCACCTTCAACGATTCGCGCGCCACGGCAGAACCCAAAGGATTGCCGCCGAAGGTCGAACCGTGACTGCCGGCCGCGAAAAGTCCCAGGACATCCCGGCGCCCGACCACGGCCGAGACCGGCATCATCCCACCGGAAAGCGCCTTGCCGATCGTGACCATATCCGGCTTGACCTCTTCCCAGTCGCAGGCAAAGAACTTGCCGGTGCGCCCCATCCCGGTCTGGATCTCATCGGCGATAAAGAGCACATTGTGCTTCCGGCAGATCTCCCGCGTCGCCTTCAAATAGCCGTCGGGCGGAATGATAATCCCGGCCTCTCCCTGGATCGGCTCGACCATAAAGGCCACCGTATTGGGAGTAATCGCTGCCTCCAGGGCCGCCGCATCGCCGTAAGGGATCACCTTAAAGCCCGGCGTAAAAGGCCCAAAGCCGTCCCGATAGAGAGGCTCGGTTGAGAAGGTGATAATGGTAATCGTACGGCCGTGGAAATTGTTGCTGCAGACGATGATTTCCGCCTGGCCTTCCGCCACCCCCTTGACTTTATAGCCCCAGATCCGGGCCGCTTTCAAGGCCGTTTCCACCGCTTCAGCGCCTGAATTCATCGGCAACATCATCTCATGGCCGGTCAATTCGCAAAGTTCCCTGGTCAGAAAAGGCAATTGATCGTTACGGAAAGCCCGAGCCGTCAAGGTTACCTTCTGCGCCTGATCGATCAAAGCCTTGACGATCCGCGGATGACAGTGCCCCTGATTCAGAGCCGAATAAGCGCTGAGGCAATCCATATACTGTTTGCCGTCGACATCCCAAACCCATACACCTTGAGCGCGATTGATGACGACATCGAGAGGATGATAGTTGTGAGCGCCGTAACTTTCTTCAATGGCCACATAATCCTGTGTCTGCATACTCAACTCCTGGTTTAAATTAGGGGGAAGTGTCCTTTTATCCTACCATGCGCAAATATAGGGTCAAGTATTACGCGACGGGTAGAAGGCATGAGAGTTGTCATGGTCAAGGCCCTTTCAGCCTCCCATACCGATACGGCTAGCCCGGAAAAGCGGAAAAAACCAAGTTTTAGGGCACTTTCTGAAGTGCGCCAAAACACAAATAAAAAACTCTCTGCCCGTGCAGGTGGCCCCAAAAACTCAAAAAAAACATGTTTTCGGCGGCTTCAGAAAGCCGCCGAAAACATAAACAAAAAACTCTCTCCCCCCATCCCGCGCGTCGTTTTTTACCAGAAAAGCACCTGTTGCGGGACACTAAAACTGTTTTTTAATCTATATTAATGAACAACCTCACGGCTCAAAAAACCGTGTTTTTGCGCGCATTCTTATGCGCGCAAAAACACAAATAAAAACTCTCTCCCCTCATCCAGCGCGGCGTCCCTTACGGGGAAAGTGCCAGTTGCGGGATGCTGAAAAACAAACCGCACAGGTTAAAAGTGCCTGAAATGCCACATAGAAACTTAACTTGACGGTCTGGCATTTCCCTTCTATAATGGTGCAGGGTATATTACACCGAGCAACTAACTCCATGGGTCATCGGAGGTATCAACAGTGGAAGGCCGTGTCTTAATCATCGAGAACGATCTCGCCAACCGTACAGTTTTGCGTGAAAGCATGGAAGCCGCCGAAATTAAAACAATGGAAGCGCAGAGCGGCGCTGAAGGCATCGACATGGCTGTGAGGGCTCTCCCCCAGGGCATCGTCATCAGCACCAGCCTGAGCGATATGCCGGGCGCCGATGTGGTCCGCCGATTGCGCTCTATGACCCGCACCAAGCACATCTATATGATGCTCCTGGCCGACCGGGACGAACGCGGCGAGCGGCTGAACAGTCTGGAAATCGGCGCCAATGATTTTGTGGCGTCCCCCTTTGATCCTGACGAACTGGCTTTGCGCGTGCGCAACGCCATCCGCCGGGCCAATACCGCCAATCGCACCGACCCCATCACCGGGCTACCCTCCAGTTCTCTGATTCAGGATCAGCTCCGGCACCTGTTGAATGAACCCGAAGGAGATTGGGCGCTGCTGCGCTTCCGCCTGGTTCATCTCAACCCCTTCCGCGAACTGCATGGCTTCATGGCCGCCGAGGATATGCTCCGCGGCGTCACCCGCATCCTGGCCGAAGCGCTGGGCCGCGATGTCCGCAAAGACGATTTTCTCGGCTTCGGCGGCAACGATGATTTCATCATCGTCACCCACCGCGACCGGGCCCAGGTGCTGGAAAACGATGTCACCACCCAGTTCCAACGCGAAGTGGGCTCCCACTATGACTTCCGGGAACGCGAACGCGGTTACATCGTGGTCAACGATGAAAAAATCCCGCTGGCCTCCATGCGCGTTCGTTGTGTTACCCCCGCGGACGGTCCTTTCTATGACATCCGCTCGCTGACCGAAGCGTTAGCCGGGTAATTTTTCCGACTCAGCCGGATTTTTACAACCGGGTCCCTTGTCTGCATTGTGGCCTTATCATCTCGGGAGGCGGTAATCCGGGACGATAAGGGTAGGCGCCGATGACCCCTTTGATATGGTTCGCTGCGGCCTGGGGATTGGGCATAGTGCTCACCCAGGCCGCTTTTTTTCCTCCCATAGGCTGGTTGCTCCTCATTCCGATCGCCCTGGTGCTGCGCTTCGGCTGGGGCCATCGATCGCTCTGTCGCCCACTCCCCTGGATTGTCGCCGGCCTGCTCTTCGGAGCCGGCCGCATGTTGCTGACCCTCCCGGTGATCGATCAACACCATCTGGCAACCTACAACGGCACCGCCCCCGTCCTCATCGAAGGGCTCGTTACCGGAGAACCCGATCATCGCCTCCGCGCCCTGCTGCTGCACGTCCAGGCCGAACAGATCACCCTGCCCGACGGCACAATCCAACAGGTCCATGGACAGCTCCTGGTCCGCACCTCCCCCTATGCTACAGCAACCTACGGGGACCGGATCCAGATCGCCGGCAGCCTGGAAACACCCCCGACCGAGCTGGACTTCTCCTACCGCGAAAATCTGGCCCACCAGGGCATCTACAGCCTGATCTCCGAAGCCGTCATCACCGTCACGGCCTCCTATCAGGGCAATCCTGTTCTGGAACAGCTCTACCGCTTCAAAGCCCATGCCCTGCAAACCCTGCAGAAACTCCTGCCTGAACCCCAGGCCTCGCTGTTGATCGGAATCCTGCTCGGCGTTGAAACGGGCATTCCGCAGGATCTCCAGGATGCCTTTTCTGCCACCGGCACCAGCCACATCGTCGCTATCTCGGGCTTCAATCTGGCCATCGTGGCGCAGCTCTTCGCCGCCCTGGCCGCCCGCGGGGTCGGAAAACAGCGGGCCTTCTGGCCGGCCGTTGCCGGCGTCTGGCTCTACACGCTGCTGGTCGGAGCTTCCGCCGCCGTCGTCCGTGCCGCCATCATGGGCACGGTCGGCCTGGCCGCCCGCCAGAGCGATCGCCCCAGCCACGGCCCCACCACCCTGGCCGCCGCCGCCCTGCTCATGTCGATCCTCAATCCCTGGATTCTTTGGGATACCGGCTTCCAGTTAAGCATCGCTGCGACCGCCGGCCTGATCGGCTTCAGCGACCCGCTCATCCAGGGCACCGAAAAGTTGTTGATCCGCCACCTGGGTCCGGAACGGGGCCATCGACTTACCGGCTGGCTCAGTGACGCGCTGCTGGTCACGCTGGCCGCCCAGATCACGACCCTGCCGATCCTGCTGGCCCGGTTTCAACAACTCTCATTGATCACCCTGCTGACCAATTTTCTCGTCCTCCCGGTTCAGCCTTTTGTCATGCTGTGGGGCGGCATGACTCTGGGCGCCGGCCTGATCTGGCCCCCGCTGGGCGAAATCTTCGGCTGGATCGCCTGGGCCTTCCTCACCTACACTATCCGCATCGTTGAATGGACCGGCTCGATCCCCTGGGCCGTCGTTCCGGTCGGGAAAATTGCCGTCCCGCTCGTCTGGAGCTGGTACGCGCTCCTGGTCGGCTTCCTCTTTTGGAGAAACCTCCCGCCGGCCGAACGTCAGCTCCATTGGAAAACGCTCCGCACACTTCCCGCCTGGCAATTAACCGCCCTGGCAGCTCTGGGCCTTCTGGCCTTTGCCGGAGCTGCCGCCCTGCCCGACGGCACCTTGCAGGTCGATATCCTGGATGTCGGTCAGGGTGATGCCATCCTGATTCGCACTCCGGCCGGCCGCCAAATCCTCATCGACGGCGGCCCCGACCCTTCACTGCTGCTGCCTCACTTAAGCCGCCGGATGCCCTTCTGGGATCGCCGGCTGGATCTGGTCGTTCTGACCGCCCCGCGCTCAGATCGGCTCCGCGGCCTCATTCCGCTACTCGAGCGCTATCAGGTGGATTTCATCGCCGTCAGCCCGGAAAAAGGCGAGGGAGAGCCTTACAAACGCTGGGAAGAGCTGCTCTCGCAGCGACCACCGGGAACAACAGGGCCACTTTACGCAGGACAGAGCTGGGAACTGGATCGGGGACTCACACTGCAAACACTCTGGCCGGAAGAAGGACCTCAAGCCGGCCCCCTGGTGCTACAACTGCAATACGGGACTTTCACGTTGTTGCTGCCAGGGAGCACCACCACGGAAGAAGAAAACAATCTGGTCAACGGACAGGGGGAAAATTTACGCAGCCGGGTGCTGTTGCTGGCCCGCCACGGAGCGCGAACCACCTCGCTCCCGCCCTTTATTCAAAAAGTAGCCCCGGAAGCCGTGATCGTAAGCTGTGGGGATCAAGGAGCGCCGCCGGAGACATTGGCGCGCTTCTTTAAGCTGCCGCTCTATCGAACCGATTTACAGGGAAACGTTACCATACGCTCCGACGGCCGAACCTACGAGATCCGCCCCGAGCGCCGTCCATAACCTTCTCTATATTTTCGCGCGCCGCGGACGGCGCGCGAAAATATAAACAAAAACATTCTACCGACAGATCAGCATAGGACGGTGACTTTCCCGAAGCACCTGATCCACCGCGCTGCCTAACATCACTTCCAGCACCGGATTGAACCCATAATTCCCCATGATGATAAAATCCGTCTTATAGGCTTCCGCCGTTTCCAGAATCACCGACGCGACCGGCCCGGATTCCTCGACAAAGGTCGCATCGACACAACACTGGCTCAAATAGTTACAGGCATGTTCCTGAGTAGCATGACTGGTCCGGCCCTCTTCCAAAATTGTCAACACCACCAACGGGATCTGCCAGTGCCCGGCCAGATAGGTCGCCACATACAACGCTTCCTCGGCCCGCGGACTGCCGTCATAAGCCAGCAAAGCTCTTTCCATCGGCGTGACCATCTTGGGAACAGCCAGCACCGGCCGGGGACAACGCCGCAGCACAGCCCGGAATCCCGATCCCAACCGTGCCAGGAATTGCTCGCCGGGAGGATAAGCCAGCGTCAACGACACCAGATCCACCCAACGGGCCCGGTCACAGATCGTCCGCCCCACCGCACCCGATTCCAGCACCAGATGGCCGGCCACTCCGGCCGCCTGACAGCGTCGATCAAACTCAGCCTGGACAGCCCGGGCCGCCTCACTATCCTTCTGTCCCTCGGGCAGCACATGTAAACCCCGCAGCCGGCTTTCTTCACGGCGAGCTACAATAAAAGCCTGCTCCAGAGCGCACCAACCGACTTCCTCACCATTCACAGAAACTAAAATTTCACTGAACAGATGATCGCTCTGTCGCCCCGCCAGCCAGTCCCGCCGCCAGATTCCCGGTTCAGGCCCGGCCTCCAGGGTGTCCGGAGTAACCGAATCCAACAACTGATTGCTCAGTTTAGCGATCAAATTGGGTTTCTTCAATCCAAAACGCCCGATAAGATCCGTCGCAGCTTCCTCCGGTCCGATTTTCCAGCCCAGACATTCCTCCAGCTCGGCGCGATGCTCGACCACCCACAGATAAAGATCGGCTTCGGTTCGTCCGGGAAAATCGCGCAACATACCTCGATTGCGAATGACCTGCACGCCCGGCAGATACACCGTATCGTACCAATGGGTCACGGCTTCCTCCGGCGAAATATCCCGTTGGAAATCCAATCCCATAAAATAGCGATGCAGCTGAATATGCTCTTCAACCGTCGCATACCGCCCAGGTTCTGTAAACTGCAAATCCGAGTCCGGACGCAAATCATCCAGACGCGTATGCTCCAAAAAATCGGCATACTCCGCTTTGATAATCAACTCCTCAGGCTGCACATCCGGCGTCAAAGGCACCCGGGTCTGCAATTCAATCACATAGGCCTGAATGTGCGTCGCGCCCAGTTGACGCGCTACCGAAACGCGATGATTGCCGTCTTTGACGAAATAAACTTCACCCAACTTATAGACTTCGATCGGCGGCAAACCGGAAAGATCGTTGGTGGCCATCAACACCCGGGTCCAACGCTCGGAATTAACGCTTTCACGAGGCAAAAAATCGCGCGTGAAATCAGCATAACGGTCCACACTGCCGATCACAGCCGCCAGAGGAATATCCTGCACGCCCCGATCCGTGGTGACCCTGGCCCGCAGCTGCTGCCGAACGGTCTCAAAATGCAATAACCCCAACGGCTTCTTCCCGGTCAACCGGGCCATCAATTCTTCCATATCCGCCTTGCGACGTGCTTCCTGGAAATCCTGCGCCGCGCGCCAGAATTCTAATTTATTATCGTCCCATGTCATCGTCGATGCCTCCCTCTCACCTGCCCCTACTCAAAAACAACCGCACAGAAAAACGGCGCGCAGGAAGCGCGCCGTCCGATCGGACGATTTATTTTACCATAATTTTACGTAACGCCCGAAAAACTGCCCCTAAAATTAGAACTTTATGACCTTAACAGCGCCTTTTCCATAAAATTCAGCGTAATCTCCGCCACTGCCTCCAGTTCCCGATCCAGGAGAACCACATGGGTGGACTGCTCCATCCAATGTAATTCCTTCAGACTGGAACGCACCTCCCGCTGAATGATCTCCGCCCCACTATGATCCACCGCCCGATCCAGCCGCCCCTGCACAGTCAGGACCGGCTGTGAAATCCGCGACAACCTTCCCCGCACCTCTCGCTGCAAACACAAAAGCTGTACCGCCGCTTTGAGCGGATTGCCGGGATAGCCCTGCCAACGCTCCGGAACGTCCAGCTGCCCCTTCGGCAATTCCGCCACAAAAGGCGCCGCCAGCTGCAACTTCAACCGATCCCACGAAGAAAGCGCCGCCACCAAAGCCGGAGCATAGGTCAAAACCCCCACGATCTCCGGATGTTCGCTGGCCAGATAAAGGGCCAGCACCGCCCCCATCGACTCTCCACCCACAAAAACCTTCTCACAACGCCCCGCCAGCTCTCGATAGGCCCTTTCCACCTCAGCCCCCCACGCCTGCCAGCGACAGCGATTCAGTTCCTGCGGCGTGGTGCCGTGCCCGGGCAGCAAAGGCCCCATGACCGTATAGCCATGCTGATGCAAAATCTCGCCCAACCACCGAACTTCGGTGGTCGTAGCCGTATAGCCATGGGAAAGCAACACGCCGATCGGGCCGCCTTCCCAAAGAAAAGGTCCGCCGTCCAATTGAGGATTATGCAAAGCTGGATTCGACATTTTATTTACAACGTATGCAGCATCCACACATTGGGCTCCAGGTAAAGCCCTAGATCGGCCTCGCGGTCGATATGGACCGTCGTCAGGGCGCCGGGCACCACATACTCGCCGCTCTCCGGGAAACGCATCTTCGCCCAGCTTTCCCATTCTGCCACCGTCCCCGTGATCCGCATTGACTGAGGACACACCTTGAGAACACAAGCTCCCAGCCGGGCATGAACCCGCATCCAGGGATCAAAAGGCAGCCCGGAACTATCCGTCCATTGCACATAACGCTCCATCGGAGTGAGGGGATAGAGCGGCTTGAGATTCGGCCGCACCGGCGCCACCATGGACTGAATACCGTGCCCCCGGGCAATACGGCGCATCATCTTCACCGCCTCGCTGCTCAGCCCCCGGCTGCGAAATTCAGGTCGAAAAGCAATCGCCAGCGCCGAAGCCATATTGGGAACCGGGCCATCCTCGGGAGCCGTACAGCCGTATTCCATCAACCAGTCCCACCCGCCATCGGGCAACGCTTCCGGCTCTCGATCCCAGAAAAAAGGGATGCTGTTGCCGACCCCCATAATCTCCGAGCTCTCCGAATCCAATATCAAAAACTGGTATTCCGGGAAACAGCGCTCCAGACGTTCCCAATAACGGTTGGCAACGGGATCGTGAAACATAAATTCCGGCCAGGCGGATCGGGTCGTTTCAGAAGCATGTTCCGCCAGATCTGGACGCTCGGCAAAAGTGACGATATTCCAGGATTCAGACATGCAATTCTCCTTTTGTTTGTGTTTTTGCGCGCATAAGAATGCGCGCAAAAACACCGGCTTTTTTCCTCGACCTGTGCGGCTGTTTATGAGTGGGGATTAAAAACGGTTTTTGCGTCCCGCAAAAGGTTTTTGTCTGGCTTGAAGCGACGCGCTGGATGGGGAGAGAGAGTTTTTTTGTTTATGTTTTCGCGGGCTTCAGAAAGCCCGCGAAAACATAGGCTTTTTTCCCAGACTAACCGCACAGGTCGTTTTTCCTTCCCTTTTCCGGGTTCACCGCACAGATCGAAGCCATTTTAGAGCAATTTGCGCGCCCGGCAACCCGGGCGCGCAAAGCTCCGATTTTCTATAAGAGACTTGCCTCAGGGCCGACCATAGAAAATATAGATCCGTCCCACATACCCGACAGCATTGAAATATTCTGGAGCACCAACAACTGCATCGTCATAACCATCTCCGTTAAGATCTCCGGCTGCGGCTACACTGGCCCCAAAATGAGCCCCTGCCTGATCGCTCTCTACTACCCAGGCAGGCACGCTATTCAATCCGGTGGCAGAGCCATAGTAAATCCAGATAGCCCCTTCACCGTTCTGCCCATGGTCATATCGGGAAGCGCCGATGATCACATCGTCATAGCCGTCGTTGTTCATATCGCCCACGGTACCGCCCGACACAGCAAACTCGCTGTATCCCTGATTGCTCTCAGCGCTCCAGGCCGGCGTCGTCTTCAACCCCGTCGCTGAACCATAGAAGACAAAAACCTTTCCCTCATCGATCTGACCGTTATCATAGCAAGGTCCGCCCACGATCACATCATCGTACCCGTCCCCGTTCACATCCCCGGCCGTATTCGCCAGACGCCCCAGACAGCCCGGAGAGTCCGCTACCATTCGCCAATCAGGCGTCTGCTTCAATCCCGTCGCCGAGCCGTAATAGACAAACGCGGCTCCCTTGCCGGCATAATTATCGTTTCCGACAATCACATCGGCATAACCGTCATGGTTCACATCGCCTGCCGGATTCACCGTGACGCCAAACCGGGATTCGTTCCGCCCACCATAAACATTCCACGACCACCAAGTATTCAACCCGGTCGCCGAACCGTAATACAGAAAAACTTTTCCGCCATGAACGGTGGTACGATGATAATCATTAGCCCCAATCACCACATCATCATAACCATCTCCATTTACATCCCCCACACCAGCCATACTGACCCCAAAATTGGCATCCGACTCATATTCTTCTCCGCCCCAATTCCCTTGATCGTAGACCCCCCGAGATGAACCATAACATCCATACACCCGCCCTACGGCATAAGGAAGATTATGTTCTTCATACGGAGCCCCTACGACCACATCCACATATCCATCATGATTCACATCGCCCGCCGAACTGAGACTGTACCCAAACCAGCTATCCAGCCATCCCCCATTCAAAATCCAGGCAGAAGGGATCTGGGGCCCCTGGGCCGAACCGTAATAAAAGTAGACCTTTCCGGCATTGCCATTCGGATTATCATAGAAGGGGGCCCCCACAAACACATCGGCGAATCCATCTTTGTTAACATCCCAGGCTGGAGCTACAACTGAGCCAAAACCGGAAAGACTCTGATCACCATCAAGAACCGAGAAAGCCGGATAAATCCTATCAGGATGGCCATAAGCAATGACCGCCCGCCCCGCCTGATCGTAAGCCGCGGTAAAACCACCGGCTCCGATCAACGCATCTGCATGCCCATCTCCATTGACATCGCCCGCCGCAACCGTAGCCACACCCAACCGGCCCCCCGTCTGCTCGCCCTCCAGACTCCAATCCGGCGTCGCCTTCAATCCCGTCGCCGATCCATAATAGATCCAGGCCACCCCTTCATCAATCTGACCGCTGTCGTACCGATCAGCCCCTAAAATCAGATCGCCGTACCCATCTTTATTCACATCGCCAGCCGCCCCGCCGGCCGCCGCAAAACCGCTGTCGGCCTGATCGCTTTCCACACTCCAGGCCGCCGTCGCACCCAATCCGGTCGCGGAACCGTAGTAAACTTCGACTTTTCCCTCAGCCGCCTGACCGTTGGTATAACCACGACTGCCGATGACGACATCGCCGAAACCGTCGCCGTTCACATCCCCGGCTTTGTTTGCCAGACTGCCCAGATATTGATCGGCTACCGACGGCACTAACTGCCAATCCGCCGTCAGCTTCAACCCCGTCGCCGAACCATAGTAAACATAGACGGCCCCGGTGTTCGTAATCCCATTGCTCGCATAGAGTTCCGCTCCCAGAATCACATCGGCATAGCCGTCACGGTTCACATCTCCCGCCGGATTGACCGTCGTCCCCAGCCCGGCATTCAACCGATCGCCTTCAGCACTCCAGGCCGGCATCCCACTCAGCCCTTGCGCCGAACCATAATACAAATAGACCTTCCCCGAGCCGGTGAAATTCCCGGTATAGGTCGGGGCACTGACCAACACATCGGCATAGCCATCTTTATTCACATCCCCGGCCCCGGCCACACCCGTCCCCAAACCGGTCCCCGTGCTGCTGCCGGCCACAGTCCAATCCGGCACCGGCTTCAGCCCCTGTGGCGAACCGTAATACCCATAGATCCGTCCAACGCCGGCATAACCGGGAGCCCCCACCACCACATCCGCATAGCCGTCTTTGTTCACATCCCCGGCCCCACTGACACTGGATCCCAGGCCGACAGTGACCTGATTACCCTCCGCCATCCATCCCGGCGCTGTCAACAACCCGGTAGCCGAACCGTAGTAAAGATAGACCCGCCCCTCATCCGTTTCACCGTTATCATAAGCCGGGGCACCGACCAGCACATCGCCATACCCGTCCCGGTTAACATCGCCTACGCCGGTCAACCGAAGACCGAACCCGGCATCGCTCTGATCGCCGTCGATCACCCCCGGAACCGTTCGGCTGAGATAGGGATGTCCATACAACACATAAACCCGGCCTACTTCGCCTTTCACAGTAGTATATTCAGGCGCCCCCACCACGGCATCAGCGTAGCCATCTCCATTGATATCTCCCGCAGCTCCGACCCCGGCCCCGAAATAAGCTCCCGCATTCTGGCTTTCTACCCCCCACCCGGGAGTCAATTCCAACCCATCCGGCGATCCATAATAAACCTGCACCGCGCCTTCATCCGTCTGGCCGTGATCGTAGTTCCCAATTCCCACCAAAAGATCGTCATACCCATCTCCGTTCATATCTCCCATACCGCCGCCCGCAAGCGCAAATCCGGCATAGACCTGATTGCCTTCCATGCTCCAGGCCGGCATGGACTGCACCCCCTGCGCCGATCCATAATAAACGGAAACCCGGCCCTCGTCGGTCTGACCGTTGTCATAGCCGATCTCCCCGACCACCACATCAGCATAACCATCGCCGTTGACATCGCCGGCAGTATCGGCCACCTGCCCCATCCCCCTCCCGGCCGTCGTCGGCACGATCTTCCAATCAGCCACCGCTTTCAAGCCAATCGGAGAACCGTGATAGACATACACTGCCCCGCTGTCCACAGCCCCATTGTTGTCGTACCCCGGTCCGGCAATGATCACATCGGCATAACCGTCGCCGTTCACATCCCCCGCGCCGTTCACCACCCGGCCCAACCGGGCTCCGGCCTGCGTCCCTTCGACACTCCAGGCCGGCGTCAGCTTTAAACCCTGCGCCGAACCATAATAAAGATAGACTTTACCTGCCGCCGCGATATCATCGCCATAAGCATCGGCCCCGATCAACACATCATCATACCCATCTTGATTGACATCTCCCACGGCCGATACACTGGCGCCAAAGTCAGACCCCGGATGATGGCTCTCCACAATCCAATCCGGCGTGGTCCGCAACCCCAACGCCGAGCCATAATAACCATAGACCCGGCCTTCGTTATACTGATCGTTGCTGTGATGAGGTCCGCTTATCAACACATCGGCATACCCGTCACCGTTCACATCCCCGGCCATGTCGAGATCGTACCCAAACCACCCACCGATTTGATTGCCCTCCACCGCCCAGGCTGGCTCCGAATTCACCCCCCAATCGCTACCGTAATAGAGATAGGCCCGCCCCTCGTCAAGTTGACCGTTATCGTACAGGTAAGCCCCGACGATCACATCGTCGAAACCGTCCTGATTGACATCCCCGGCCCCCTTGACTCGATAACCAAAATAAGAAAAATCCTGCCGCCCATTGAGCAACTGGGTATCCGATAAGAAGTCCATTGATCGCCCATAGTACAGAAAAACCTTGCCGGTATAAGCCCCATTGATCCAGTAAAAAGGTGCCCCGATCATAATATCCCCAAAACCGTCGCCATTGACATCCCCCAGATCACTGACTACACCCCCAACATCGCTTGTCCAGTTCGGAACCGGACTCAGTCCAGTTGCAGAGCCGAAATACATCCAGACGCCGCCGTCGCTTCCTAATGGAGGCCACCCGATAATGATATCGTCGTACCCATCGCCATTGAAATCGCCGACACGGCTGACCGAAGCAGCGGAATTATCATTAAGTGAAGTTCCCTCCACAGACCAGGCCGCAGTTGATGCCAACCCGACAGCGGACCCCATAAAAAGCTGATACCGCCCCCTGACGGAAGTAGAACTCTCCCGCACATAGCTGGAAACGATAAGATCGTCATAGCCGTCTTTATTCACATCCCCGGCAGCACCGATACGAAACCCCATTCCACAGGAAGCTGTGCTACACTGCGTCTGCCAATCTGGAGTCAATTGCAACCCGATCGCCGAACCGTAATAGACAGAAACAGCACTGCCGCTCCCTGAACTTTCATAATTACCCACAGCCACATCGCCATAGCCGTCGTGATTTACATCTCCGGCCGACACAACCCAATAACCCAGATGACGATAAGGGGAATTGCCCTCAATACCCCAGGCCGGGGTGGATTCCAATCCCGTCCGGGAACCGTAATAAACGTAAACCGCTCCTTCCTCCTCCTGCCCATGGGTCAACCAGGGCGCGCCAACAATAATGTCGTCATACCCATCACCGTTCACATCCCCGGCACCATCCACAGAAAAGCCAAACCAGGATTCCGCCACATTGCTTTCCACCATCCAATCAGGCGTATTCCGCAAACCTGTCGCCGAACCGTAATAGGCAAAAACCTGGCCTTCACGATACTCACCGTTGCTGTATCCAACAGCACTGATGATCACATCGCTGTAACCATCACCGTTCACATCTCCCGCGCTGCTGACAGCCGATCCAAACTGGAGATCATATTTATTACCTTCCGCAATCCAATCGGGAGTCGATTTCAACCCCAACTCAGAACCATAAAAAAGATAGACCCGCCCTTCATAGAATTGTCCATTCTCATCAAAGGCCTCTCCAGCCCCATACAAAGCCTGCCCCACCAGAACATCACAATAACCGTCTCCATTGACATCACCGGCGCTGCTGATCGTCCCACCAAAACTTGTATCAGGCTGATTCCCCGGATAAGTCCAATCCGGATAACCCCGCGCCGGCGTCTGAGCGGCCGACTGCACGCCGGCCGGCGAGGTCAACAGCGCCTCCAGCACGACCGGATAATCTTCCGCCCCGGCCTCAAACCGCCAGCTCACCTGACCTTCGACCACCTCCAACTTTACCGGCAGCGCCCGGCCGTCCGCCGCCCAGGCGCGAATCTCGCCATACCGCACCGCCCCTGCTCCATCCGCCGTCTTGAATTCAACTGCACCTTCCGTTGCCACGGCCTGCAAATCGCCGTCCCAATCCACCTCGACGCCCCTGGCGACCGGCTTTTCCAGGACGATCTGCTGCTTCAGCCCGGACTCCTCGTTGAGATAGGTAACCGTCATTCCGGCAGCCCCCTCGGTATACCGGGCTTCATTCTCCTGAAACACCGGTTGCCCCTCCGGGTGTCCCACAGTCAACGCCAGCGACCAGGCTGCTTCGCTGATCCGCGAGGTGACCCGGATCCCCTGCTCTCCAAAATAGGTCCGCAGATTCTGCGCCCGGTTCGGCGCCTGATACTCCCGGCTGCCGTCCGCCGCCACCGCGCTCAGGTTGTACTCCGAACGCTCGATTTCGGCCTGCACGCCCGCCAGCCAGTCCTGCTCCACCTGAGTCGTTGGATCATCTGCTACCACGCCATGCGGCACCGCCCCCTTCGCCACCAGTGGCATGTACACCATATAAGCGCTGCGCTGCACCATCACGATCCCATCCTGGAGCTTCAGCGTCTGATTCAGCGACGATTCCTCATAATCCCGTCCATAGAGATCGTTAAGCCGCGCATCCACCCAATTCACCGCCAGCGACTTCCCGATCGGCGTCGTCTGGCTCACCCGGAAACGAATTTTGCACAACACCCCATTGCCCGAGACCGGCAAATCCTTCGCCATCTCGATGACCAACAGGCTGCCGCTCTTCCGATAGAGCAACTCAAAACCGGCCCCCAACCCCACGGCCTGCACACTCACCACCTCCAGATAGCCCGGATTGTACTTCAGGACTATCTCCGCTCCCGTCCAATCCGCCAGCCCCTGGGCCCGCACCACCGTCTCCGCAAAGCCCCCCGGAATGGCCCCCACCGAATCGACACTTAACTGCAAAGAACCGGCGGCCGCAGCCCCCTCCTTCTTCTTCAAATCGGGCACCGGCCAGTTCTTATACCGCGAATGATAATAGACCAACGCCGCATCCGGCACTTCCACCAAATCGTCGCCATTGATGTCTCCAGCCTGGACCTGCTCCACCGTCGGCGTCATCAAGCCACCGGCAATCGCCAACCCGATATAAGCGTCGATAGGAAGCACCGCCTTATCCCCGTTCAAATCCCCCAACTGATAGGCGCCCCCCACCCGGAAAACCCCGTCCCGCAACCGCATCGCCACCGGAGCATAAACATCCGCCGGGGTATAAATCGCCGATCCCCCCGTCCCTGTAATGAACTCCTGCAAATCCAGCGTCGAGGTCATGCCCTCCTGACCCACCACATGCGCATAAATCCAAAAGAGCCCCCCGGCCCCATGCAAGGTCGGCACATGGAATGGATCCGCCACCGTCGAAATCCGGATCTGCCCCTGCGTCGCCGTTTGAGAAACGATAGCTGTCCACTCATACTGATCCGTCAACGCCGTATGGGTCACCGAAACCGGCTGGATCACGCGCGGATCGAAATTCAACCAGAAATCTGCTGCCGCAATCTTCAAACCCTCGGCATTCCGAATATTGATCGGCAGGATCACATCCTGCCCGGATTCCCCCCAACTGTTGGCCGCCCGCACCCCCAGCTCCCCAAAAGTCGCACAGCTCACATTCGAAGCTGCCGCCATCATCCCCCCCGGGAAGAGGCCGTCCACCCGGTAACAATAAGCCGTTCCCGTGATCAGTTCGGCACTCCAATCGGCATAATCCAGCCGGGCCGTCACCGTGAGCGCTTCAAAATTCATCGTCCCACTGATCGCCCGCCAGACCCGGAAATGGCTGATATCCTTACTGTCCAGAGGATTCCAGCTCAACTGGATGTTGTTCAGTCCGCCCCAAGCTCCCAGCGAAAGCGCCAGCGTCGGCGTCTGCACATCCTGATAGAGCGGCGGCATCATCGCACAGTTCGCCCCTACGGTCGGCGTCGTCACCGTGTACCATCGGCTGATGAAATCGTCCCACCGCCCCTCCACCGCCGCGGCCAGGGGATTCGAAATCCTCACGGTCATCGTCGGCATGGGAGCCCATACCGCCGTCAACGGAGTCGTCGAGGTATAAATCGTATGCCGCCAGATCAACGGGCTGACCAAGGTCCGCGTCAACGGCGCCAGAATCGTCAACGTATCCGTATAGGTCCAGGTCACCCCCGTCTGCATCCACGGCGTCCCCACCCGATAGGCCCCATGCACTCCATTCAGCCGGCTCAAAACCTCCGTCGCCGCCAGCGCCACCGTGCTGGTGGCTGGAAAAGCCTGCTGCAAATTGCCCGCAAAGCTCCCCAATCCCACCATCTCATCCGGCGGACAGAGCTGCAAATCCCCCTGGCACAGCGTGGTATCCACAAATTGCCCCTGCAAGGCAGCCTCGAGGATCGCCGCTTCAGTCTGAGGCTCTGCCGTCAGACTCGCCTGCAAGGCATCGCCCAAGACATCCACCGCCCCACTCAAAGCCTCAATCTGCGCCGCCTCTACCCAGAAAATGGCGTTGGGATGGCGGTCGCTCAATGCCGTTTCATATTCTTCCATCATCCGCTGCGCAATCTCCGTATTCGAAGCCTCTGTCGCCATTCCTGCCAGGTAACGATCATAGACAAACGCCGACCAGGCATAGTTGGGCGAAGCCAGGAAAACTTTTGCCGTCGTGCGGATTTCATACAATACATCCAGGTTGCCCCCAAAACACTGATCCAGAAATACCAGATCAAAAGGCGCCGCTCCCTGCCGCGTCGCCCCCTTCAGGGCTCTCCCCAGTTCCGGCGTACTGAGATAAGTCCCGCTGGTCACATCCCAGGAGGTATTGCTGCGCCCCTGCGGCAACGGAAGGCGGCTCTTCTCATTCACCTCGATCTCAGGGGTCAGGCCCGCCCCATGCCCCAAAATCATCACCATCCGTCGCTGCGCCGGCCATTCAGTCTGCGCCCAGTTCAAAAAGTCCTTCAAGGTATCGGCGCTCGCCGTATCCAGCTCATCCGCGCTTTCCAGCCAGGGAATACGCGGCAGCGTATGGATAATCCCACCGCCAATCTCCACCACCCGCGTATCCCCATCCCCCGCCTGATCGACCAGCAGGGTCACATGAACTTTGGGATTTTGCCGACTGCCGTCCTGGAACCGTACCACCACTTCCTCCGCCAGAGATGACAGATCGTTATCAAAACCCACCACCGCGATGACATGGAAAACTGTCGGCTCCGGAGCAACCGGCACACAGGGCTTAACCGGAGTTATTGTCTTCTGGTTTAAAGGAGAAGAAGTCGTTATCATCTCCGGCTGGAAAGCCGCAGCCTCGACCTGCGGTAAGATCTGCCTTGGCGGGATCAAAGTCGAAAGCAGTGTTGCCACCAATACCTTCGCCAGCCATCGTTGCAAATTGAATCCTTGCATTTCATCCTCCTTCCAGGACAATACCTCGAAATCTGAATAACGAGGTGCGGTTCCTGCAAACATTTTTCGCCCGCCCTTTGGAGGCGAACGAAAATAATAACCAGTGCGATTAGCCCCGAAAAACGTTCGAGAAGAAAAATCTATTTTTTCGGCGGCCTGGAAAGGCCGCCGAAAAAATAAAAACTTATATCCGACAGTTCGGGCACCGAAACACTCAGATCATCGTAACCGTCGTGGGTGACATCGCCAACATTGCTCACCGGCTCACCTGGCAACCCAACCAACTCCCGGCCCAATCGGCCTCCAGGGTAATACCGGGGTGGTCTGCAATCCTGTCGCAGCGCCCATATCCCCCCCACCTTCCCCGCATCAATCAACTGTGAATGTAGTAAGGGAAATTCACCAACACATCCACATGACCCTCGCCGGCATTGACCACCTGGCTCAAACTAATATTGGCCTGGGGACCTTCCATCGTCCCGGGATTCCAGGAAGAAAAACGGGGCGCCTGTCCATATAAGACATAGATCCTTCCCACTTTACCCTGCGTCGTGGAATACCTGGAAGCCCCCACCACCACATCCGCATAGCCATCTCCGTTAATATCACCCACATCTTCAGCTTCCTCGCCCAGAGAGGCCCCGCTCTGATCGCTCTCTATAACCAAATCCGGCGTCGCCTTCAATCCCTGAGCTGCCCCATAATAGATCCATACTTCGCCTTCATCGGTTTGCCCATGATCGTACCAATAAGGCCCCAGGACGAGATCGTCATATCCATCTTTATTCATATCCCCGGCTGCCCCGCCCGCAATGGCAAAGGCACTGTTGCTTTGATTGCTTTCCATACTCCAGGCTGGAGTAGTGCTCAACCCGGTAGCCGAACCATAATAGACAAAGACAATCCCTTCGTCCATTTCACCGTTATCGTACCGGCGTCCCCCCGCAATGACATCATCATAGCCATCGCCGTTCACATCCCCGGCCGTATTCGCAATACTTCCAAAACAGTCATCATATCCCAGCGGCGAAGCAGTCCAGTCGGCAACTGATTTCAACCCCGTGGCCGACCCGTAGTAAACATAAGCAACGCCGCTATTCATTACCCCATTATAGGCATAGGATTCCGCCCCAATAATCACGTCGGCGTACCCATCACGATTGACATCCCCCGCCGCATTGATCATGCTGCCCAACCCGGCAAGAACTCGATCGCCTTCCTTACTCCACGCCGGCGTCGAATTCAACCCGGCCGCCGAACCATAGTACAGGTAGACTTTGCCGGATTGCGAAATGCCACCCGAATAGACATTCGCACTTACCAAAACATCCTCATAGCCGTCCTTATTGACATCTCCTACCCCGGCCACACTGTTCCCGAAATTAGAACTATCCTGATTGCTGTCGAGAATCACATCCGGCGTACTATGCACTCCTTGAGCTGAACCATAATACACAAAAGCCGCACCTTCATCCATCTGACCGTTGTCATAGCGAGTCGCTCCCACCACCACATCCGCATAACCGTCGTGAT
Source organism: uncultured Anaerolineales bacterium (assembly GCA_964501335.1). Lineage (GTDB taxonomy): Bacteria > Chloroflexota > Anaerolineae > B4-G1 > SLSP01 > CAZCTC01. The sequence continues at coordinate 56,697 of CAZCTC010000020.1, forward strand.
TCACATCTCCAGCGCTGTCCACACTTTGTCCAAAATCGGCATTCGCCTGATTGCTCTCCACGATCCAGGCCGGCGTCTTCTGCAATCCCCGTGCCGAACCATAATAGATATAGGCCCGCCCTTCATTGGTTTGACCATTGTCATACCACAGGGCACCAACAATCACATCGTCATAACCGTCTTTGTTGACATCTCCCGCCCCTTCAAGCCGGTAACCAAAATAAGAATCTGCCTGATCTCCGTCGATAACCTGAGGATTCTCCGCAAGCGGTTGATAGGGTTTGCCGTAATACAGGGTCACTTTCCCTGAATCACTCTGGCTGCCGTTGTAGTGCACTGAACTCACCAGCACATCATCATAGCCATCGCCATCGACATCCCCGGCATCGGCGACCCGGAAACCTTTCCATTCCCCGGTCTGGGTCCCTTCAATCGTCCAATTGGCCGTCTGACTCAGCCCCAGGGCCGAACCGAAGAACATCCAGGCCTGTCCGCTCTGCGATCCCGCAGCGCCGTCATAGGGCCCTGACCCCACAATCACATCGTCATACCCATCCCCATTGAAATCCCCGGCCGTGCTGGAGGAGCCCATCTCCGCCCACGGATCATTGCTCTCAAAAGCCCAGGCTGCCGTCGATTGCAACCCGGCCGCGGTTCCCAGGAAGAGTTGCACCCGCCCTTCATTCTCCTGTCCACCGTCATATCGATTGCTGGACACCAAAACATCGTCATACCCATCGTGATTGACATCCCCGGCCGGCCCGCCGTTCATCCCCATATAGCAATCGCTTTGATTGCATTCGATCTGCCAATCCGCCGTCAACTTCAACCCGGTCGACGAACCATAGTAGACAAACGCGGCGCCTTCCCGGTTTTCGCCGTTACTATAATAGAAAGCCCCCACCAACACATCATCATAGCCATCCTTATTCACATCTCCCGCCGGGCGAGCTGTATACCCAAAAGCTGCACCGGCTTGATTGCTTTCCACTTTCCAGACCGGCGTGGATTTCAACCCGGTCGAAGAACCGTAATAGACATACGCCGCCCCTTCTTTCGACTCCCCATGGCTGTAATCGGCCGCCCCGACAATCACATCATCGTAGCCATCGCCGTTCACATCGCCAGCACCTTCCGCCGCCACCCCGAAAATGGCTCCGGCATTGTTGCTTTCAGCCGTCCAATCGGCCGTCGCCTTCAACCCGGTCGCCGCGCCATAGAAAACAAAGACCCGGCCCTCATCCGTCTCCCCATTGTCGTACAAATGGGCTCCGATGATCACATCGCTGTAACCGTCTTTGTTCACATCCCCCGCACTGTACGCCCAAAAACCCATCCGGGCTTCAGCCTGATTGCTTTCCGTCGTCCAGACCGGCGTCGTCCCTAACCCGGTCTCAGAACCGTAAAAGAGATAGACCCGCCCTTCATCCATCTGCCCGTTGTCATACAGCCAGGCACTGACCAGCACATCACAATAACCGTCCCCATTGACATCGCCCGCAGTCCCCATCCCTATTCCCAGATTTTCACCGGATTGATCCCCGGTAAACGTCCAATCCGCAGTCTCATCCTCATCCGGGGGCAAAGTGGCTGTGCCGTAATACAGGGTCACTTTCCCTGAATCACTCTGGCTGCCGTTGTAGTGCACTGAACTCACCAGCACATCATCATAGCCATCGCCATCGACATCCCCGGCATCGGCGACCCGGAAACCTTTCCATTCCCCGGTCTGGGTCCCTTCAATCGTCCAATTGGCCGTCTGACTCAGCCCCAGGGCCGAACCGAAGAACATCCAGGCCTGTCCGCTCTGCGATCCCGCAGCGCCGTCATAGGGCCCTGACCCCACAATCACATCGTCATACCCATCCCCATTGAAATCCCCGGCCGTGCTGGAGGAGCCCATCTCCGCCCACGGATCATTGCTCTCAAAAGCCCAGGCTGCCGTCGATTGCAACCCGGCCGCGGTTCCCAGGAAGAGTTGCACCCGCCCTTCATTCTCCTGTCCACCGTCATATCGATTGCTGGACACCAAAACATCGTCATACCCATCGTGATTGACATCCCCGGCCGGCCCGCCGTTCATCCCCATATAGCAATCGCTTTGATTGCATTCGATCTGCCAATCCGCCGTCAACTTCAACCCGGTCGACGAACCATAGTAGACAAACGCGGCGCCTTCCCGGTTTTCGCCGTTACTATAATAGAAAGCCCCCACCAACACATCATCATAGCCATCCTTATTCACATCTCCCGCCGGGCGAGCTGTATACCCAAAAGCTGCACCGGCTTGATTGCTTTCCACTTTCCAGACCGGCGTGGATTTCAACCCGGTCGAAGAACCGTAATAGACATACGCCGCCCCTTCTTTCGACTCCCCATGGCTGTAATCGGCCGCCCCGACAATCACATCATCGTAGCCATCGCCGTTCACATCGCCAGCACCTTCCGCCGCCACCCCGAAAATGGCTCCGGCATTGTTGCTTTCAGCCGTCCAATCGGCCGTCGCCTTCAACCCGGTCGCCGCGCCATAGAAAACAAAGACCCGGCCCTCATCCGTCTCCCCATTGTCGTACAAATGGGCTCCGATGATCACATCGCTGTAACCGTCTTTGTTCACATCCCCCGCACTGTACGCCCAAAAACCCATCCGGGCTTCAGCCTGATTGCTTTCCGTCGTCCAGACCGGCGTCGTCCCTAACCCGGTCTCAGAACCGTAAAAGAGATAGACCCGCCCTTCATCCATCTGCCCGTTGTCATACAGCCAGGCACTGACCAGCACATCACAATAACCGTCCCCATTGACATCATCGGCGGTCCCCATCCCAATTCCCAGATTTTCACCGGATTGATCCCCGGTAAACGTCCAATCCGCAAGTCCGGCTGACGGAGCGACCGATTTCACCGCGGTTCTTTGTTGGCCTGCGGGCGACGTCAACAAGGCAGTCAAGACGACGGGATAAGCCGCCCCCTCCGCTTCAACTACCCACTGCAATTGACCGGCAGTAAATTCCAACCGCACCGGCAAGGAATGGTCCGCGGCATCCCGGGCCTGCATCTCCCCGTACCGCAACTGCACAACCCCGTCCATCGACTTAAATTCCGCAGCTCCATCCACAGCCAGCGAACCCTGCAAATCACTCTTCCAGTTCATCACTACCGCAGCCGGGTTCACCAACACAATCTGCTGCCGCACCCCCGATTCATCATTGGTATAACGGAAAGTCATTCCGGCAGTTTCATCCTCATACCGCGCCTGGTTGCCCTCGATAACCGGCATCCCAACAGGCTGGCCCGGGCTTAACTCTAGATTCCATCCGGCTTCACTCCGGGAAGTCAACCGAATCCCGCTCGCCGTAAAATAGGTACGCAGATCGTTTGCCCGATTGGGAGCCTGATGCTCACCCTTCAAATTGCCGTCTACCCGGCTGAGGTTGTACTCTGAACGTTGAATGTCGGCCTGTACGCTGGAAAACCAGTCCCCTGAAGCTACCGACTCTGCAGCCGCAGCCTTTTCCGACAGAGCCGTCTTTCCCAAACGCGCTTTCTTGAAAACCAGCGGCAGGTAAACCTGATACAGATTGACATTCACCATGCCGTTTTGAGTCACGATCGGCCGATTTAAAGCTGAAGCCTCATAATCCCGCCCGTAAAGATCGTTCAGAGAGGATTTAACCCATACCACCGGCAACATTTTGCCTATCGGCGTCTCAGACAACACCTGGAAACGGATTTTGTACAGCATCCCACTGCCGGAAATCCCATCCGGCTGTGCCATCTCCACCTTCAACAGGCTTCCGGTAACCCAGTAAGAAATAACCGCCTGGGCCCCCAGTTCTACCTTTTGCACATCGAGCACCTTCAAATAAGCCGGATTGAATTTGAAAGCCATGTCGGCACCGGTCCATACCACCAGATCCTTCGCGCGTACCGGCACGTCCACAATCTGCCCCGGAGCTACGGTCACTGCATCCATGCTCAATTGCACCGGAACCGTGATGAGAGCCGCCTTCTTGCTTTCCAGCCCGGGGATGGGCCAGAGCCGATGCGGAGCATAATAAAGAATCATGGCCGCATCGGCTACATCCACCGTTTCATTTCCATTGATATCGCCGGCCTGCAATTGTTCCACAGTCGGAGTTAGGATCCGGGCAGCCGCCTGAAGTGCCATATAGGCATCCGCCGAATTGACCTCCCCGGTACCCGTCATATCGCCCAACCGGAATTCATCGCCCACCCGGAAAATCCCATCGCGCAAAACCATCCGGGTCGGAGTGACCACATTGTCGGGAAGATAAATCGCCGAGCCACCCACTCCTCGAATGTATTCTTTCAAATCCAGGGTCGAACTCATCCCCTCCGACCCCACCACCCGGGCTGAAATCCAGAAAAGCCCGCCGTTCCCATGCAACTCCGTCTCCTCACCCGGATAGGTCGTTGTTGAAATTCGCACCCGTCCGGTCGTCTCCGTCGTGGTAATGGCATAGTGCCAGGTATACCCCAACGTCATCGCCGTATGGGTGACGGCAGTCGGCAAGATCACCCGAGGATCAAAATCCAACCAGAAATCCGCGGCTCCAATGTGCAGGCCTTCGGCATTCCGGATATTGATAGGTAGAATCACTTCATCCCCGGTATTTCCCCAGGAATAAGTGGCCCCCACCGCCAACTGACCGAAAACAGTGCAATCCTCATTCGAAGCCACCGCCATCATACCGCCCGGCCACAAGCCATCGACACGATAGCAATAACTCACGCCCGGCACCAGATTCGGATCAACATCCCGATAATTCAAATCGGTCGTCACCGTGATCGGTTCAAACTCCATCGTGCCGCTGATGGCCCGCCAGACCCGGAATTCATTGATATTCATGCTGTCGACCGGATTCCAGACCAGCTGGATATCGTTCACCCCGCCCAAAGCAACCAGAAAAAGTGCCAGACTGGGCGGTTGAACATCGTACGCCACCGGAGGCATAGCAGCACAACTGCTTCCCACGGTCGCCGTGGTAACGGTATACCAGCTACTGATAAAGTCGTCCCAACGCCCCTCGGTAGCAAAGGCCAGGGCCATGGGAATCACCATCGTTTGTGTAGGAGAACCAGCCAAATAAACAGTCAACGGAGCCGTTGAAGTATAAATCGTATGCCGCCAGCTCAAAGGAGTGTTTAACGTTCGAGTCAACGGCGCCAGAATGGTCAACGTGTCGGTATAACCCCAGGTCAACGCCGGCCGGAGCCAGGGCCGACCGACCCGATAGAGCCCATGGACCTGGGTCAGTTCATTCAAAATATCTTCGGCGGCCGCCGCCACCGCACTGTCGCCGGGGAACCCGGCCTTCAAATTGCGGGCAAAACTCCCCAACCCTACCATTTCATCCGGAGGACAGAGTCTTAAATCTCCCAGACAGACCGTCGTGTCGACAAATTGTCCCTGCATCGCTGCCTGGAGAATCAGACTTTCAGTTTGAGGATCCGTCGCCAGGCTGGCCTGCAGGGCATCCCCCAACGCCGTCACAGCATTGCCTAACGTCATAATCTGGCTCCCTTCCACCCAGAAAATGGCATTAGGATGGGTATTGTCCAGATCCGCTTCATATTGTTCAATAATCATCTGCGCAATCTCTGAATTGGATTTCTCCATCGTCAACTGCGGCAGATAACGATCATAAGCAAAGGCCGCCCAGGCATAATTCGGAGAAGCGATGAAAACCTCCGCCGAATTCCGGATCTCATAAAGCACATCCAGATTCCCGCCAAAACACTGATCCAGGAAAAGCAAATCAAAAGGAGTCTGCCCCTGATTGGTCGCGGCCGACAAAGCCCGCCCCAGCTCGGGCGTGCTCAAATAAGTCCCGCTGTTAACATCCCACAAAGAATTGCCCCGCCCTTGCGGCAAAGGGACAATACTTAAAGGAGCCGGTTCAGCCGCCAGTTCCGGAGCCATCCCTACCCCATGCCCCATCAGGGTCACAATCCTTTTAGTGGAAGGATGTTCGGTCTGCGCCCAGATCAGGAATTTGCTCAACGTATCGAGATTCGCCGTGTCCAGTTCATCCACTCCCGGAGCCCAGGGAATGTTGGGCAGCGTATGTACCACACCCTTGTGAATCTGTACCACCCGGGTATCCCCATTGCCGTCCTGATCCACCAGTAAAGTTACCCGTAATTGTGGATTGGTACGGCTTCCTTGCTGCATCCGCTCCAGAACTTCCGAAGCAAAAGCTGAAAGATCGTTGTCAAAACTCAAAACAGCCATCACATGGATCGGCGTTTGCTCCACCACGGGGGCCGGAATACAAGGCTTAACCGGCACCCCCGAATCACGGACCGGCCGGCTCTCAGCGGGGATCACCGGCTGAGAAATAATCGTCGGCTCCGAAAAAGCCGGGATTTCATCGCTGATTCCCTGAGCCTGCACCGGCAGTACAAAGTTGGAAAGCATTCCCAACACCAAAATAATCGCCACCCACCGCTGAAAAGTTAAGGCTTTCATATCTTCCACCTTTTTCTAAGAAAAAAATAACCATGATTCCTGAAAAATTCTTCAGGCTGTTCCACAAGGCAAAAGAGAAATTCACAGAAGTCCTCTACAATAACAATCTTATCTCATCATGCTCCCCATCACTGGCAATCGCTGGGTATCTTAGGCTCAAAATAAAAATTCCTTCTCCCCTTGACTGCTATACCAAACCAGATACAATGCTTGTTGCATTCCCAATCCTGCATCTACCCGAACACTAATGATGAATGACATAATTCAGTTGAATCTCTCAGAGAACGATTTTACCCGGTTGGTCAATGATGCCTTTAAAAACTATGATAGTTTACTTGATCTATCTCGATCTCCCCTGGCCCAAACCAGCCTGGTTACCCCGGTTCTCATACTGAATTCTCCTGGCCCGGACGATTATGGACGGGCACTGAGAATCATCCTGCGCTGGGCCGTCAATCGGCTGGCCCCCGAAATACCACCATATCCCTTTGGCGAACTCCCCCCCTTGGATGATCCTACCTGGATTTCGCCCATCTGGTGGCGCTACAATATCCTGCGCCATCATTACCTTGACCCCTTGCCCCTGACCTACTTCCAGGATGGGGATAATAAACCCAGCCGGGTCAGTGCCTTAAGCGGCCTCATGGGAATCTCCAGCGAGGATGCCTTTTTCGACGAACGCAATCGAGCCATCAAAGAAGCCGCTCGCTTGATCCGGATTCAACTGACCAACCACCAATTTGACGAAGATCTGCGACGGATAGCCCTGGAAGAACTTTATGAACAGCTTACCCCCGACCAACGCACGATCCTGGAACTGGCGGCCATCTTTCAGGGCGATTTTCAACGCACCTGGCTCCAGGAAATTGCCGCATTGGAACATCTGGAAATCATCGATATCCTTGATGAATTAATCGCGCACCGCCTGATCAATGAAGAAAGCGACGGGGTGAACCTGAACCTCCCGGCTGAACTGCAAAAATATGTCCACGCCCGTCAGGCCAACTCCCCCCAACTGCGCCGCCGCCATGAACAGGCCGCCCAATTCTATCAGACCCATCATGACCCCCTGCAGGCCGCCTGGCATCTGGAGCAAAGCCATCACTTTAAAGAAGCGGCCACCATCCTGCTCCAGGAAGCCAATGAACTGATCAATGAATTTCAGGCCCGCGAATTACGGCAACGGCTGGAACCCTTAACGTTGAAACAATTGCCGCTCTCCCAGTGGTGCGATGTACAACTGCTGCTGAGCGATCTCTATCGTTACCAGGGCGAACCGGAAAACGCCGTCCTCGCCTGCCGGCGGGTCATCCGCGCCACCCATGATCCCAGTTATCAGGCCCGCAGTTTTCACCGCCTGGGCAAACTGTACGAAGATCATGGCGCCCCCCGCGCTCTGGAATATTACCGGCAGGCCGCCGAACGCTTCAGCACTGACGACCCCGAATGGCCCGGATTTCTCAAAGATCGCGGGTGGCTTTACATCAAAATTAAAGAATGGGAAAACGCCAAAAACGACTTATACGAGGCCCTGAAACATATCGACCCGACCCGCTATCTCCAAATAGCAGACATCCAGGACGCCATCTCCAGGCTCTACCAGGAACAATACCTTTATGAAGAAGCTTTGAGCCACGCCCAACAAAGCCTGCTCTTGAGAGAACAAACCGGCGACCTGGCCCGGATTGCCGATTCCAGCAACAACATGGGCTTCCTCTATATGGACATGAAACAATATCAAAATGCCAAAAGCTACTTCGAGGAAGCGCTTTCCGTCCATCAACGCCTGGGAAATTCGGAACGCATCGCCAATGCCACCCTTAACATCGGCGCTATCTACTATTGGATGAACGATTACCCGACAGCCCTGGCCAAATATTTCTCCAGTCTGAAAATTTATCAGGACATCGACCTGCCCCGCGGAGTGGCGCAGGCCTATTACAACATTGCCGAAGCCTACGTCGCCCTGCACCAGATCGAAGAGGCCGTGCATTACTGGCAACTTGGCTACACATTGAGCGAAAATACCGGCCTGGAAGATCAGATCGACTGGTTCAACGAACTGAAGAAAACGATCCCCTTCCCGAACGAAACCACGGAAAACTCAACCGAAACCGACGAATCCCCCCTGGAACTCTCGGATAAAGAACAACAAATCATTGCCCTGACGCAACAGGAAGGCTACATCACGCCCAAACGGCTGCAACAAGAGGGCATCCCTAAAAGCACGGCCACCCGCATGATCGCCGAACTGACCCAAAAAGGCATCCTGACCAAAACCGGCAAAGGCTATTACTGCCTGACCACCACGCTTTCACCCTCCGAAACAAAAACTGCGCCGGCCAAATCCAAAAGCCGGACACAGTCTAAAGCCTGAGAAAAGCTTTTTTTCGGCGGCCTCAAAAGCCGCCGAAAACGCCCCCAAAGTTTAACCGCCCATCAATTCCGTCAAGGCCAGCCAATCCCCCGGTTGATCTGCCACCTGCACCCGCCGCAAAACCGACCCGGCAATCAAAATATCAGCGGCAGCCAGCGCCTCTTTGGTCACCCAGCCGAACAACTTGACCACATCCCGTTCCGGAACGGCCCCTACCGACCGCAAATAACAATGAAGCAACCTCCGCTGAGCCTCCGCCAGGCCGATCGCCTGGGCTTGCTCCGGCAAGTCGGGATAATGGCGAGTCACGATATCGTAAATAAAGGCATAACGCCAGGCGCCCGCCTTCGCTACCCCCACCGGCAAAATCTTGAAATCGGCCTGCAATTCATCCAGCGCCCGGTTAAAGCGATATTCGCTCCCTTCGCCGGTCAGAAACGCCGCCTGCCGCAAAGCCAGGGTGTGCAAAGGCCCTTCCCGCAGCAACGCCTCATAGACCATCTTCGATTCCACCGTCAGCGTCCCCTGCCGGTATTGATCCAGGTAATCCTCTTCCGGAGAACCGAAATTTTCCGAAAGCGCATAAAAAGTGGGCGCCAGGGCCAGGGAAATCATCGTCGCCTTACGCCGCAGCACCTTGGCATAATACCAGCGCCGCTGCCCCAACGCCGAATCCTTCCACCCCCAGGTCACATGCCCCGGATCGTCATGCACATCCGCTACCGGCCGATCGCCCGCCACCGCCGCCCACAAACTGGGCAACATCACCCCCTGGATGGGCCAGAAATAAATGAACCCCCGTTCCGCCACATACTCCACAGCCTCTTCCAGAGAACGCACCTGCCGACCGGCCTTCAAACGATAGGTCTCAGCACGATACGCCTGAACCCGTTCCAAAGAAAGTTTCTCCATAGATACTACGACTCCTCAATCACTGAAATACAAGCCCTTCAGCCTACGCTTCCGGCCGTTGAGGGCCTCCCAGTTCCGCCACCGCAGCCTCCACCGCCGCCAGATCCGGCTGCCGTAACACCCCCGCCGGGGCCGGCCGATCATCCCATACCACGCTCACAATCCCATCCCGGCAGGGAATCGCCACATCGGCCGTATAACTCACTTCATCGTCACAGATCAAATAATCCCGCTCCGGAAAGAAACCGCTCTCTTTCAAAGTCACATACAACCCATCGGCCCCGGAAATAAACAGATCATTGATCTCTTGCGCCGCATTAAAACGATCCCAACTGCTCTCAATAAAAGTAATTCGTCGCCAGCGTAAACTGAGAATGGGCGGAACTCGTTGAATCAACGGCCCCAGCTGCATCTTGTAATAGATCGCATCCGCTCGCGGATGGTGCGGCTCCTCCGGAAAAAGATCGCGCCGCCGCACCAACTCATGCCCCCGCACCTCCGCATACCAATGGATCGACCAGCGCTCCTCCCCAAAAGCCGCTGTAAAATAAAACGCCAGCACCGCCGCATCCATCAGACAGCTGGGAGCTTTAAGCTGCGGCACCCGATACCACCCCGCATCCCGCGCCAGTGAAAAATCCCGGGGAGCATTCATCACCGCCACCACCAACCGATCCGCGGCATGAAACATCATACCCCTCCTCTCACTACTGAAAAACCCCTATCGCCCCATCTTATCACAAAAGTGCTGCTTTAGTCTATCGATTTTCTTACCTCATCCCGCACGTCACCTCTTACAAAAAACCCTTGCGGCACGCCACCTCCCCACCGTCCCAATAAAAACTTTTTTGCACGTCTCCCAGGCACGTAAAAAATAAAAAACCTGTGCGGTTAGGCTGAGAAAAAAGCCCATCTTTTTGGCGGCTTTCTGAAGCCGCCGAAAAGATAAACAAAGCAACTCTCTCTTCCTGCTTCGCACCGCGCAGCGCTTCTCACCAAGAAAACACCCTGTGCGGGACACTAAAACCCTCCCCATCTCGATGAAGAAAAACCCATTTTTTGCGCGCCTTCCCAGGCGCGCAAAAAATGAGAAAAAAATTCTCTCCCCCCCTTCCCGCGCGGCGCTACTCACCAAGAATACACCCTGTGCAGGACGCTAGCATATCCCCCGGTTGACAATTTACCATAACGCATAAGATACCGATACCACACATTAAACCGGAGGAAATATGCGCATTCACCATATCGCCCTGGTAGTCAACAACCTGGACGAAAGCCTCGCTTTCTACCGTGACGCTCTGGGCATGGAAGTCACCGAACGCCACGAAGTCCCCGAAGAAGGCGTCGAAATCGCCTTCCTGCCCGCCGGCGACGCCGAACTGGAACTGCTCCGCCCCCTCAGCCCCGACAACACCATCGGCCAGTTCCTGGCCAAACGCGGCGAGGGCATGCACCATGTCTGCATAGCCGTGCCCGACGTCGAAGCCACCGTCGCCCGGCTCACCGCCCAGGGCGCCCAGGTGATCGGCAGTGTCCGCACCCGCGCCGACGGCCTCCATTACGCCTTCATCCACCCCAAAAGCACCCACGGCGTCCTGCTCGAACTTTACGAAGATCGCCAATAATCTTCAAATAATTATTTTTCGCGCCCTCTTCGAGGGCGCGAAAAATATACACATCTGCAACCTCCCCGTAACTCTCCCGTAACAATTCTCTAACGCCTTGTGCGCTATAATAAAAATCAAAATCTCGCCCTCTTATAACCAAACTGAGGCCGACAACGAAGGTGCAACATGAATCATAACATAGAGCCCGCCATTATAGCCGCCCTGCAACAGATCTTTCCCGACCTCAGCCCCGCCGATCTGACCGCTTTGACCGATGTCGCCGAATTACACACCTACCCAACCGGAACCCGCCTCTGCCATGAAGGTCTCATTGAGGACACCTTCTACATTATCATATCCGGCAGCGTCGCCGCCCTGAAAAAAGTCGATGAAAACCAGGAACAATTCCTGAAAAAGCTGGACGCCGGAGAATTCTTCGGAGAAATTGCCCTCATCCAGGAAGGCCCGCGGGTCGCCGATATCGCCACCCTGGAACCCACCACCGTCCTCGAAATCCACCGGGAAGATTTTCTCAGCCTCCTTAACCACAGCGGCCCCCTCGCCATGCGGATCATGCTGGGGATCTCCTGGCGCCTCCGCGACGCCGACCAGCGCTCCCTCACCGAGCTGCGCCGCCGCCATGACGAACTCTCCCGCGCCTACGCCGAACTGGCCGAACAGGAACGCATGCGCTCCGATTTCCTCACCACGGTCTCCCACGAACTGCGCACCCCCCTGGCCGTCGCCACCGGCTACCTCCAACTCCTCAATTCCGGCGCCGTTCCGGGCGAACAGGCCCCCCACTTCCTTAAAACCGTCGCCCGCAGCCTCGACGATGTCGTCCAGCTGGTCAACAATATCCTCTTCCTCCAGGAACTCGACCTCATCACCCCCGAATTCACCAACCTGGAAATCGTCTCCCTGGTCGACAGCACTCTCGCCGGCCTCCGGGATCACGCCGCTACCTCCAATCTGACCCTCACCCTCACCGTCGATCCCGACCTGCCGATTGTACGCGGCGACGCCAACAGCCTCCAACGCGCCCTCCATGCCCTGCTCGACAACGCCATCAAATTCAGCCCCGAGGGCGGCGACATCAACGTTCGCCTCTACCCCACCGAAGACGCCCTCTGCATCGAAATCCGCGACCCCGGCGTCGGCTTCCCCATGGAAGCCCTCGACGAGATCTTCAAACCCTTCAAACGCATCGAATCCGCCGGCGGCCATCTCTTCGGCGGCATCGGCATCGGCCTCCCCATCGCCCGGCACATCATCGCCGCCCACGGCGGACACATCGCCGCCCAAAGCACCGTCGGCCGGGGCAGCACCTTCACCGTCATCCTCCCCCTCCCCAAACCGGCTCCCTGACTTACGAAAGGTGCGACGCACTCTCTAGCCATAAAACCGCCGCACAGGATCGGGGAAAAGAGTTTTTTTGTTTATGTTTTCGTGCGCATCAGAATGCGCACGAAAACATGGCCTTTTCCAGAGCCGCCCCGGCAACGACACCCTCTGAACCCTCCCCCTCACCTCCACGCCGGTGGCGCATCTTCACCAGAAATCTCCCTAAAAGCGCGTCAGGCCTGTACAACCGTAGGGGGGAGGGATGGGGAAGGGGCCTGCGCACGAAAACATGGCCTTTTCCAGAGCCGCCCCGGCAACGACACCCTCTGAACCCTCCCCCTCACCTCCACGCCGGTGGCGCATCTTCACCAGAAATCTCCCTAAAAGCGCGTCAGGCCTGTACAACCGTAGGGGGGAGGGATGGGGAGGGGGCGTGCGCACCAAAACATAGCCTTTTCCAGAGCCGCCCCGGCGGCGCAGGCTGTCTACTGTCTACTTGCCGCTGTCTACTTCCGCTGAATTTTCATCCCTCGGAGTGCTGCTTCTCCCAACACCACAGCCCATTACGTTTTACGTTCCCCCACTTGACCCGCTCCCGAACCATGGTATTCTTACCCCCGCAGAAAGTTCGGCTCTGGGATTCAGGAGGAAGTCCGGTGTAAATCCGGCGCTGTCCCGCAACGGTAACCCTCTCATCAGGGAAGTCCGATACTCCCCCCGGCCGCAGCTCACAACCTTCGAGGCAAAGGGGGTGGCGCCATCGACCATCATTTACGGTACCCCCCTCTTCCGCCCATCGGCGGAGAGGGATTTTTTTTGCTGCTAATCCAGTAAGGAGATTTTGAACGGATGTTATCCAAATACCATTTTGCCCATCAGGGCCGCATCATCGCCCTGACCCTGTTACTTACCCTGCTCGCCGGCTTGATCGGTGCCGCGCCCCTCTTTGCCGCCCCCCCCGCCCCGGATCAGGCCGCCGCGCTGACCTGGATTCGCTCCCAGCAGCAGCCCGACGGCGGCTTCAGCGGCGGAATGACCGCCGGATCGGATATCGGCACCACCAGCGAAGTGATCCTGGCCGCCGTCGCCGCCGGTGAAAAACCCACCGACTGGCGCACCGGCGACCATTCCCCGCTCGACTATCTCTCGGCCCAGGTGCAATCCGGCACCGTCGTCACCAACGCCGCCGCCCTCAGCCGCATCATCCTGGCCACCGTGGCCGTCGATCAGGACCCACGCAACTTCGGCGGCCGCAATCTGGTCCAGGACCTCCTCCAGAGCCACACCGCCGGCAACGCCCAATTCGGCGATTCGCTCTACGCCCATTCGTACGCCCTGCTCGCCCTCGCCAATGCCGGAGAACCGCTCCCCGAAGACGCCCTGAACCTGCTCCTCGCACCCCGCCCTAAAGAAAACGGCTGGGCCATGCTGGGCGGCACGGCCGACGATTCCTCCGACACCAACACGACCGCCCTCGCCATCCAGGCCCTCGTCGCCGCCGGCAAAACCGATGTAGCCCACACCGCCCTCCCCTACCTCCATCAGGCCCAAAATTCCGACGGCGGCTTCCCCTGGCAAAAACCCTCTCCCTACGGCACCGATTCCGATGCCAACTCGACCGCCGTCGTCCTCCAGGCGCTCAACGCTCTCGGGGAAAAACCGGCAGACTGGGCCCCCGGCGGCATCACCCCACTTCAGGCATTGGAAAACTTCTGGAACCCCGAAACCAAATCCTATCGCTGGCAGGCCGCCGTCCCCAATCCCAATCTGATCGCCACAGCCCAGGCCATCCAGGCCCGCAACAGCCTCTCCCTGATCCAAGTAAAACCGGTAAATAATTCCCTTCCCGCCTATGCCGGCCTCGTCATCATCCTGGGATGTATATCGATCGCTGCCGCCGGCGTTGCTTATTACATCCGCAAAAATCCGGCAAAAAAGTAAAATCGCCGAAAGACAAAAAAAGAAAAGCTCATTTTTCGGCGGCTTTCTAAAGCCGCCGAAAAATGAATAAAAACAACTTCTCTAAGGAGTAACTGAAAAAACTATGAACGAAAATCCTTGCCCACACTTCCCTTCTTCCACACTTCCCTTCCTCCAATCTTCTATTCCTTCTCCCTCCCGCTTCATCATCCCGCTGCTCATCGGCTTGATGCTGCTGGGCCTCTTCGCCTGGCCCATCTACGATGTCACGGCCCAGGTTCCCGGTCCCCAACAGGTGGGTCTGGTGATCGTCTATGGCGACGGCACGGCTACCACCCGCTGCATTGACCTGCCGGCAGAAGGGTTCATCACCGGCGCCGATCTCCTCAAAAAGGCCGAAATTCCGCTCGTCTTCCAGGCCAACCAAAACGGCACCGCCCTCTGCAAAATCCAGGACACCGGCTGCCCGGCCGACGACTGTTTCTGCCAATGCAAAGGCACCCCTTGCCAGTACTGGAGCTATTTCCACCTCAAAAAAGACAACACCTGGGAATACGCCACACAGGGCAGTGCCGATGCCGTGCTGCACGGCGGCGATGTCGATGCCTGGGTCTGGGGAGACGGCAAAACCGAACCGATGCCCATCGGTCTGGCCAACCCCTGCCTCACCAATGAAATAGAAGATACCCCCGGCGGCGGCGTCACCGTTCCAGTCACCAACCCCACTGCGGTTGTCATCCCCACCCTGGCCGTCATCCCCATGGGAACGGTCAGTAAAACCTATCCCTATCAGATCCAGGTTCCTATCGAAGCCGCCAAACGCGACCGCAACCCGATTCCAAGAACCTGGCGCCCCTACCTCAACTTTGCCGCCCTGGTTGTCGTGGTTGGAGTTATCGTCGCGTGGCAACTCAACAAACGCAAAACGGACCAATCCACCGCCCACCCCAAAACCAAATCCTCGGGCAAAAAAGGCTCCCGGTGAGCCAAAGCGCCTCCGACCCGATCGGCACGGCCTGTCCGCCCCTCTCATCCGCTCCGGCCGTAAAAACAGAACCATCGGCAGAACCGGCCCCGCTCCCCTGGCTGCTGTGGGGGCTGGTTCTGTTGACCATTACTTCCGGCACCCGCAACCCGTTTTTGCTGGGACTGGCCCTCGCCATCCTCTGGCCTGTCGGAGTCTGCCTGAATGCTGCACCGTCGCTTCGGCTGACCCTTACCCTGACCGGATTGGCGGCCCTCTGGAACTTCCTGATGGTACGGGCCGGAGAAACGGTCCTTTTCACCCTGCCGACAGGATGGCCCTTGCTGGGCGGCCCCTACACTATGGAAGCCGCCCTCTACGGGGCCCTCAACGGGCTCGCACTGGCCGTCATCCTCAACGGCTTCCGTATGTTGACGCTGCGCCTATCCCCCCGCGAACTGATCCGCCTTTCCCCACCGGCCCTCTACGAAGCCGGGCTGGTCCTCTCAATCGCCCTGGCCTTTCTCCCCCAAAGCCGGCAAACCCTGGACGATATTCGCCAGGCTCAGGCAGTACGTGGTCATCGAATCCGCGGCCTGCGCGATTTGCTTCCCCTGTTGCTGCCGCTGCTGATCACCTCGCTGGAACAGGCCCTCGCCCTCGCCGAAGCCCTTTCCGCCCGCGGGTTTACCGCCCGCCGGGAACTGCCGACACGCCGGACCCGCGGCCTGCTCGCCGCCGGACTGCTCTGCCTGGCCCTGGGAGCCGCCATCCGTATGCTCGCCGTCCCGGCCTGGATCGGCCCGCTCAGCCTGAGCGCCGGCGCCCTGCTCACCCTGGCCGGCCTGCGCGAAGCCGGACGCCTGGCCGCCCGTCCCCGTCTGACCCACGCCCCTCTCACCCCCGCCGATTGGACCGCGGGAGGCAGCGCCGCCGCAGCCCTCGCCGGCTGGATTCTGCTCCAAACCCTGGCCCCCGACTGGCTGGCCTATCCTGTCTATCCCCATCTCACCCCCCCGCAACTCGCCCTGCCCGCCACCCTCCCCATCCTGATCCTGATCCTGCCGGCCCTGGCTCCCCGTTCGATCGCCACCCCGCCTCACCGACCGCCTTCACCCGCCATTTCCGCCACCCTGCCGGCAATCAATCCACCGGCCATCGTTTTTCAACAGGTAACCTTCTCCTATCCCCATACCGCCCGCCCTATCCTGAAAGATATCAACCTGACCCTGTCGCCCGGCGCCTTCGTCCTGCTCACCGGACCTTCCGGCTCCGGCAAAAGCACCCTCCTGCGCTGCATCAACGGCCTCGTCCCCCAATCCTCCGGCGGCCGCATCGCCGGCCGGGTCCATGTCGGTCCTCACACCCCCTTCACGAATGGACCGGCGGCGCTGGCCGCTCATATCGGCTTCGTCATCCAGAATCCGGTCGCCGGCTTCGTAACCGATACCGTCGCCGATGAAGTCGCCTTCGCTCTGGAAAACGCCCTCTTCCCGCCGGCCCTGATCGCAGCCCGCATCACCGAAGTCCTCGCCTGGACCGGCCTCAGCGAACTCCGCCACCGCCGGCTCGACCAGCTCTCCGGCGGAGAACAACAACGGGTGGCCATCGCCGCCGCCCTGGCCCTGCGCCCTCCCATCCTGCTGCTCGACGAACCGCTCAGCCAGCTCGATCCAGCCGCCGCCGCCGAACTGATCGCCTGCCTGCAAAGATTGCACGCCGCCGGCCTGACCATCGTCGTCGCCGAACACCGCCTGGAACGACTCCTGCCCATCGCCACTCAAGTCGTCTACCTTCCCGGAGACGGCACCTTTTGGAGCGCCGAACCGACCGCCGCCGCAGCCCGGCTGCCCGCACCTCCGGCCATCGTACAACTCGGCCGGAAACTGGGCTGGGAGCCCCTTCCCCTCTCGGTTGAAACCGCACGCCCTTACTTCGACTTAAAAAAAGAGGCTGTTTCTTCATGGCCGTTGCAAACTGCCACAAAAAAACAGCCTCTAAAATCGCGGCAACCCCTGCTGGAAATCCAATCGCTTCACGTAACGTTGGATAAATGCCCGATCCTGCCGGAAATCAACCTCACCCTCTATCCCGGCGAATTAACCGTCCTCCTGGGCCACAACGGCGCCGGGAAAACCACCCTCCTGCGCACCATCGCCGGCCTGATTCCGGCCCAGACCGGCGATATCCGGCTGGCCGGAGAAGAAATCACCACCTGGGAAGTCGCCGCCCGTTGTCGCCGGCTCGGCTATCTCCCGCAAGAACCCGATATGCTCCTCTTCGCCGAAACGACATCCGAAGAATTGGCCGTCACCCTGCGCAACCACAACCTGCCGATCGATGAACGCCTTGCCGATATGCTGAACCGCCTCGGCCTCACCACGTATGCCGCCGCCTATCCACGGGATCTCTCGGTCGGAGAACGCCAACGGGTCGCCCTCGGCGCCGTGACCATCACCCGACCGCCGCTGCTCCTGCTCGATGAACCGACGCGCGGATTGGATATGCTGTGCAAAATGGCTTTTGGGGAATTGTTGGTGGAATGGAAAAACGAAGGATTGGGGATTTTACTGGTCACCCACGATATGGAATGGGCGATTCAATTTGCCGATCGAATTGTCATTCTGGAAAAGGGAAAGATTCTGGCAGATGGAGAGCCTTACGAAATTCTCGCCTCACACCCCGACTTCGCCCCTCAAATCATCCAACTGACCTTAAAAAAACACCGTCCAGGCAATTAACCTGGAAAAACAGAAAGAAAAAATCCATGTTTTCGCGGGCTTTCTGAAGCCTGCGAAAACATAGCCCCAAAAACTCTCTCGCCATCCAGCACGTCGCATCTAACCGAAAAGGGGTCATTTGCGGAATGTAAAAAACAGGCCCCATCGATAGAAAATTAAACTAAGAAGAAAACGAATCTTCTTCCACTGCGATCGGAAAACCCGGTTCCGCAAAGACCGCCGCCGCCCCCGGGAAAGTCTCTAATTGATGTTGAAACATCGCCAACAGCCCCGGCCGCTCTTCCTCCGGCACGAAAGCCGCATTGACCGCATTCCGCAAAATCTGGTAGACCATCGGATACGGCAACCCGATCTCACTCACCGCCACCATAATCTCATCAGTCAACGTCGTATCGCTGACACTGGGATCGTCGGTATTGATCGTCACCGGCAACCGCAGCGTAATCAAATCCATCAAAGGATGCTGAGCCAACCCCTTCACCACTCCGGTCTGCAAATTGCTGGTCGGGCAGATCTCCAGCGCAATCCGCCGCTCGTATAACATCCGCACAATCGCCGAGTTCTCCACGGCCCGGACCCCATGGCCCAACCGTTGAGCGCCCAACAACTCCACCGCGGCCCGAATGCTCTCCGCCCCCGACCACTCCCCGGCATGCACCGTCACCCCCACACCCGCCGCCCGGGCCTTTTGAAACAAAGGGGCAAAAGGTCCGGGCGGATAATTAACCTCATCGCCGGCCAGATCGATTCCTCGTACCAGCCGGCCGTAATTGGCGATAGCAATGTCGACAATCTCTTCCGCCACTTCCAGCGGCTCATCCCGGCCGATCTGCAAAATCAAACAGGTGCGCATCCCCACTTCATCCTGAACTTTGCCGACCGCATCGGAAACCCACCCCACCACATCACAGAGCGGGAAATTCTGCAACCGGGCCAGCGCCACCGGGTTGAAACGCAGCTCCAGATACTTCACATTGTCGGCCGCCGCATCCAGCACCGCTTCCCGGGCAATCCGTTGTACCGTCTCCTGAGAAGTGAAGAAACGCCGCAGCAACCGGAATTTCGCCAGAAAATTCTCAGAAGTCGGCCGATCATCCATCATTTGCACATAAGGGCGCAATTTTTCAATGTCATAGCTGGGAAGGTCGATCCCATGCTCGCGGGCAATATCCGCCAGGGTATTCAACCGCAGGGAACCCTCAAGATGACGATGAAGATCGATCTTAGGCAATCGATGAGCCCACTCCCGCAATCGAATCCGGGCGAACTTTGCTTGATTTTCGGATCCAGTAACCATTTTCCAGCCTCTTATCACCTACCCCAGCATCACCTGACCCCCTCATTCAAAGGGGACAAAACCTTCCGCACCGTCATCGTTATATCCGTCTTGATCGTTCATGCCGCGGATCACATGAAAAATAATCTTCACTCGCAGACGACGATCCTCTGTCGCCTGGATAAACCGCAACAGCTGGGTCTGCAAAGCTGCATTCGGGATCAACCCATAGACCATCGTCTCTCCCATCTGCATCTCCTGGAGGATTCCCCGTGCTGCCAGATCGCTCAATTCACTGGCCACCACCTCCGTAGCACGCCGTACCTGCCCAGCCACATTTTCGGCAGTGTCCACAATGTGAGGATTCTTGCTGAAAAAGAGCAAAACATCCCATTTGACGAAGGAATCGACATATTGGTGCACAAACTCCAATAACTCAGGTTCCATATCCGTCATCAAGCGATGGGTCAGATCTTCCTCCATGGTCATCCTTTTCCGTAATTAACGGCGTACCCGACGTGAAGCCGAACCGGCATCGGGCGTCGAAGCTCCGGCAATCCGAATGATACCGGAAGCCTGATCTTCCCGCCAATGACAATCCTTATACTTCTTGCCGCTGTTGCACCAACAGGGGTCATTCCGCCCCAATTTCTGTCCTGTATGAGCCGCCGCAGGCGGCGGCGGTGCAGCATTGGCACTTCCCCCCGAAGCCCGCAATTGAACATTCCGCTGCACACTTACAGGAGAACGGGCCGGTGCAGCCGCAGAAGCCCGCGGCGCAGCCGTCTGCGGCACCACAAACAACGCCCGCACGATGCTCCGTTGCACAGAAGACATCATCTCCTGATAGGTTCCATAGGCTTCTTTTTGATAGGCCACCAACGGGTTCTGCTGCCCCACCGCCCGCAGCCCAATCCCTTCCCGCAATACATCCAGATCGGTCAGATGCCGCACCCAGTGCTCATCCAACGCCTTGATCATCACTCGACGATCCCGGAACAACCGGAACGCCTCAATCGTGCTCTCCCGGAACAGCTTCTCCCCGTCCTCCGGCAACCGGCGCAGCGGGATCTCCGCCCATTCTGCCAAATGGGCCTCCGCGCCCTGCTCCCGGGCTATCCGCACGATATTCTGGAAAAAGGGGTCGCGGCTCTCCACCAACTGCTGGCGCAGCGGAACTTCCTCCTGCCGCATATTGCGATAGAGATCCTCACCCAAATGGTTGTTGATCCCCTGATAGGTCACTTCAGCCCACTCGCCGAACTGAGCGATCATCTCTTCCGGTTTGCGGGATTCCAGCTGCTCGGCGGTAAAGCTGCGCGGCACCGGCACAAAACGCCGCAGCTCCGCCAGCATCTCCCGCAAATCCCAATCTTCCGGATAACCGGACGTATAGGCATGGATCACCCGCTCGATCTCGCCGTTCACGACCTTCATCAGATCATCGTGCAGATCGGTGCGGGAAAGGATCTTCCGCCGTTCCGCGTAAACCACCTCACGCTGTTTATTGACAACGTTGTCGTATTCCAACACATGCTTGCGGATGTCGAAGTTATAACCTTCCACCCGCTCCTGGATCGACCCGATCAGCCCCGACAGCATCTTGAATTCCAACGGGATCTCATCGAATCCCGCCCGATCCATCCAGGGCTGCAACCGCTCGCCGCCGAACCGCCGCATCAACTCGTCTTCCAACGAAAGATAGAACCGACTGGAACCGGGATCGCCCTGCCGGCCGGCGCGACCGCGCAGCTGATTGTCGATACGCCGCGACTCGTGCCGCTCGGTACCGATAACGTGCAAACCACCCAACGAATAGACCTTCCGCCGGTCGGCATCGCACTGACGAATCCGATCCCGCAGGATCTCAGCCCACCGCTCCGGATACTTTTCGTAAGGATCGGCTCCCTGGCGAGCCAGTTTGACCGCCTCTTCCCAGGCCTCCGGACTGATCTCCGTCAGATCCAACCCTTCATTGCGGATCTCGTCACGGGCCAGCCCTTCGCCGTTGCCGCCCAACAAAATATCGACACCGCGGCCGGCCATGTTCGTCGCAATGGTCACCGAGCCCGGCCGTCCGGCCTGGGCCACGATGATGGCTTCTTTTTCATGGTACTTGGCGTTCAACACGCTGTGAGGAATCTTCCGCGCCTTCAACAAAGCCGAAAGCCGCTCGGAAGTCTCAATAGCCGCCGTACCGACCAGTACCGGCCGGCCCGCTTTATGAGTCGCCTCGATCTCATCCGCGACGGCCCGGAATTTCACCGCTTCCGTCTTATAGATCTGATCCGCCAGATCCAACCGGCGATAATAACGCTCCTGGTTGGGCCCGTCGTACACGGTAACTTTGATGCCTTCCGGTTCGCTGATCGCCCCGGCAAAACTCACCCCGGCCTGATCCAACACCACATGGCTCTGCTTGAGATCGCCGAAACGCGCCCGATACTCCACATTGGTCGGCAGGACCACCACCTCAAGATCGTAGATCTTATGCAGCTCTTCCCGCTCGGTCAACGCCGTACCGGTCATCCCGGCCAGTTTACCATACATCCGGAAGAAATTCTGGAAAGTAATCGTGGCGTACGTCAACGATTCCTGACGTACCTGCACCCCTTCTTTCGCCTCAATGGCCTGGTGCAACCCTTCCGAATAGCGCCGTCCAAACATCATGCGGCCGGTGAACTCATCGACGATGATGATTTCCCCCTCCCGCACCACATACTCTTTCTCCCGACGGAAAAATTCCTTGGCCCGCAGCGCATTGTCCAGATAAGGAACCATATGCGCATGTTCAGGATCGTAAAGGCTCTTCCCTTCCGGCACATTCGCCAGCCGCTCGATCTTCGAGGTGCCTTCTTCGGTCAGGATAGCCACCTGCGTTTTCTCATCGACTTCATAGTCCGTCTCGCGGTCCAGATGGCGCACCAGCTGGGCAAAGCGCGAGTAAAGCTCCGAAGATTCCTCCGCCGGCCCCGAAATGATCAACGGTGTGCGGGCTTCATCGATCAGGATGCTGTCGACTTCGTCGACAATCGCATAGGTCAGCTCCCGCTGCGAACACTGCCCCAGATCCAGCACCATATTGTCCCGGAGATAATCAAAACCGAATTCATTATTGGTGCCGTACGTGATGTCGGCCAGATAAGCTTCCTTACGGGTAACCGGCCGCAAATATTGATACCGATCGTCAGCCGAGATGTAAGTAGGATCATAGATAAAGGAAGCCTTATCCGGCACCCCCATGCCCGACTGAATCACGCCGACGGAAACCCCCAAGGCATGGTAAACCGCCCCCATCCACTGAGCCCCCACCTTCGCCAGGTAATCGTTCGGCGTAACCAGATGCACACCATTTCCAGCCAACGCATTGAGATAAAGCGGCAACGTAGCCACCAGCGTCTTGCCTTCACCGGTACGCATTTCAGCGACCCGCCCCTTATGCAGGATCATCCCCCCAATCAACTGAACATCGTAATGGCGAAGTCCGATGGTTCGGCGGCTGGCTTCACGGATCGCGGCAAACGCCTCCGGCAAAAGATCATCCAGCGATTCACCATTATCGTAGCGGTCGCAGAATTCGTCGGTCTTGGCGCTGAGGGCCGCATCATCCAATTTCTGATAATCAGCTTCCATCGCATTGATGCGCTGAACAACTTTTTGTAAACGGGCGATTTCACGATCGTTGGAATCGCCGAAAACCTTCTTAAACAGGTTCATGGCGTAAATTGTCCTCTATCTTCTTTCAGGTGAATATCGTTGATTATACCACGCCGGAATTCCGATGCAAAAATCGAAAAGATTTCTTCAGAGTTTTTATATTTTTGCGCGCCGCCTGCGGCGGCGCGCAAAAAATAAATCCCCTACTCCACCTGGAAAGCCCCTCCTGCGAACAAAGAAAAAACACAAACAAAAAAACTCTCTCCCCCTATCCAGCGCGTCGCATGCTACCAGGTAATAAGCCATTTGCGGGACGCTAAAAGGCCCACCGCACAGGTAAAAAATCATTTGTGCACCAATACTATCAATAGATCATTGACATTCGTGCCGGTAGGCCCCATCTTCATCAACGCCCCCACCGCCTCCAATAACGGATAAGCATCATGGTTCGCCAGCGCCGCCTCCGGCTCCAATCCCAACCGCCGGGCCCGCCGCACCGTCTCCCCATCGATCACCGCCCCCGCCGCATCCGTCGGCCCATCCGTCCCATCCGTCGCCAGCGCCATCAACAAAAAACCGGGCCGCCCCTCCAATGCCAGCGCCGCACTCAGCGCCAGTTCCTGATTCCGGCCACCTTTCCCGCTCCCCCGCACGGTCACCGTCGTTTCGCCGCCCCAGATCAAACAGGCCGGCGCAGAAAGCGGCTGCCCCTGGCTCTGCACCCCTTTCACCAATCCCGCCGCCAACCGCCCCACTTCCCGGGCCTCTCCTTCCATAAAAGAGCCCAACGACAACGCCCGATACCCCAACCGTTCTGCCGCCTCGGCTGCCGCCAGAGCCGCCAACCGATTGGATCCAATCACGCAATGCACCGCCCTCGCCAGCAACGGGTCGTCCGGCTTGAGCGATTCGAGCACCTGCCCCGCCGCCCCGGCCGCCAGCAATGCCTGCACCGCCGGCGGCACCTGATGCAGCACCCCCCGCCGCACCAGCAACGCCTGCACCTCCGCGTACGTCGTCGGATCGCCCACTGTCGGCCCCGACGCAATCACATCCACCGGATCTCCCACCACATCCGAAAGGATCAACGTCGCCAGCGGATGCGCTCCCACCCGTTGCGCCAGTCGCCCCCCTTTCAACCCATCCAGATGCTTGCGGGTAGCATTCAATTCACCGATCGTCGCCCCCGACCGTAACAACAAATCCGTCACCACCTGCAAATCGGCCAGCGTCAACCCCGGCAAGGGACAGGGCAACAGCGCCGAAGTCCCTCCGGAAAGCAATACCAACACCCGCTCCTGAGCGCCCAATCCATCCAGGCGACGAAGCATCGCCCCGGCAGCAGCCAGTCCAGCCGCATCGGGGATAGGATGTCCCGTCTCCCACACCTCGATCGTCGGCGGCAGGCTCACCCCGGCGGCATGCCCCTTCTTCGTGACCACCATCCCATCGGCCAGAAAAGGGCCCAGCACCTCCACGGCAGCCGCCGCCATTGCCGCCGCCGCCTTGCCCACCGCCAGCACGACCACCCGCTCCGCCGGCTCTAAAATCCACAACGCCGGCCCGACCCGCAACTGCCCCGGAGCCTCCCACCTCAGATAACGCCGCACCGCCGCCCCCGGCTCCACCGCCGCCAGCGCCGCCTCTCGAATCTGCATCCAATGTCGATCCATTTGCCCCTCTTGAATGATTCTCTCCCCCTGCTTCGCACCGCGCGGCGTTTCGAGCCGAACAAAAACCCCTTGCGGGACGCTGAAACGCCCACCGCTTCGGTCGAAAAAAACCGATGTTTTTGCGCGCATAAGAATGCGCGCAAAAACACACAAAAAACTCTCTCCCCTCATCCAGCGCGGCGCTTTTTACCGGGAAAGCACCGGTTACGGGGCACAAAAACCATTTTTAATCTATGCTGATGAACAACCGCGCAGATCGAAAAATAACAGGGCTTTTTTGCCCTCCTGAAATTACCGGCTATAATAGAAATGCACTCTATGCATGATTTTTTTGCCAGAATGCTCTCAGCCAACACCTCGATCCAGATTCCGCTGGCCCCGAGAGACTGATTGGATCACCCGTTCAATCGCTCGCCACCTTTGCTTTTTTAAAGGACAGTTCAGGACAAGATGGATATACAACACCAGGGTAAAAAACCTGCCCCCAAACCGACCTTCTGGTCTCGTATCTTTTCCTTAAATATTCGAGGGAAAGTTATTCTGCCTTATTTCATCTTAACCCTGGCTTTAGGGGTTGTTGGAACTTATGTCGTCACCAATCTGGTTGTCGGCTCATTGGACGAACGGTTAACCAACCAGCTTCTGGAAGCCGGCCGGGTAGTTTCCGACAGCTTTGCCCGCCGCGACAGCGCCCATCAGGAATCCGCCCGCATCGTCGCCTTCACCCGAGACCTGGATCTGGCCCTGAATTCCGGCAACCAAAAACAGGTCCAGGAACTGGCCGCTCCCGCCGCCGCCGCCGCCGGCAAAGAATGTATCATCATCGTGGATGCCAACGGCATCAGCATGCTCCACATGCTCAAGCAAAACGGCCCTCCCAAAATCCTCACCCAGACCCTCAATCTGAGTGAACTTCCCCTGGTCCAAAATCTCCTGCTGGCCGACAACCCGCCGGCCAACCAGGTCGAACGAGGTATTGGCCTGCACACGGATGGTCGCTACTATTATTTCACCGCCCTCCCCATCAAATCGGGCACACGCGTGGTCGGCGTCGTCATCGTCGGCACCTCATTGGACACCCTCTTACCCCAACTTAAAGCCACCTCCCTGGCTGATGTCGTCATCTATCAAGAGCCCGGCCGCGCCATCATCTCCACCTTCACCATCGGGGAGGCCTCTCAAAACATCGGCATCAATCTGGAAAATTTCTCCGTTTCTTCCCAGGAATACAATGCCGTCATAGCCGATACCCAAACGACCCGCGGAGAAAATATCGAACTCAACCTCCGACCTTACCGGATCGCCCGGGGAACCTTGATGGTCCGCAACCAGGTCCTGGGCGCCTTCGCCGTCGTCCTGCCCTCCAACTATGTCATGCAGGCCGGTGTTAACGGTCGCAATACCTACAGCATCCTCTTCACCATCGCCATGGGCGGCGTTATCTTCGTCGGCTATCTCATCGCCAAACGGATTACCGATCCCCTGGGCACTCTGGTCAAAACCTCTCAAGCCGTCGCCGAAGGAAATTTCAATCAGCGCACCGGCATCCAACAACGCCAGGATGAAATCGGTATGTTGGCCACCACCTTCGACTGGATGACCGAATGCCTGGCCGAACGGACCGACGCTCTGGAAAAACTGCTCTATACCCACAAAGAAACCGCCAGCCGGCTCCAGGCCATCCTATCCAGCATCGGTGACGGCGTCGTATTGAGCACCCCGGCCGGCCGCTTCACCCCGCTCAATACCACCGCCGAAAATATGTTGAAGGAAATGCAGGCCCACCAGCTCAACCCCGCCCGCGAACTGGCCATGGTGGTCAAAATGGATCAAAATTCTCAATCCCAAAGCGAGTGGCAGGCGGAAGGTCATCGCTTCAAGATCGGGAAGAAAACCCTCAGCAGCCATGCCTCCCCGGTACGGACCGATGAGGGAGAGTTGCTGGGCACCGTGATCGTCCTACGCGATATTACGGCCGAAGTCGAAACCGAAGAATTGAAAGATACCTTCATCGCCCACGTCTCTCACGAACTGCGCACCCCCCTCACCTCGATCAAAGGGTATAGCCAGCTGCTGTCAACCACCGTAGACCTCACCCCTCAACAAAAGTCCTTTATGCAATCCATCACCCGCAACACCGACAGCCTGATCGAAATGATCAATGGACTGCTGGATTTTTCAGAAGTCGAGGCCCATGGGAAACTGGGACTGCAACTCAAACCGGTCCAATTAGGCGAAATTGTGCTGGATATCGCCCAGGAATGGCGCCCTGTTTTGGAAGACAAACAGCTCAAACTCAAAGTAGAAGTGCCGACCGACCTGCCGTTGGTCGAAGCCGATGTCAAACGCCTGCGTTGGGCCATCGTCAATCTGGTCCGCAACGCCTCCCAATACACCCCCAAAGGTGAAATCCGATTGCGCCTGAGCGCTCCGAACAGCCATGTCGTGCTGGCCGTCGAAGATACCGGCATCGGAATCGAAGCCGAAAATCAAAAACAACTCTTCACCCGTTTCTTCCGGATAGCCTGTAATATGGAAGAAGAAGTACGCGGTCTGGGGGTCGGACTCTATATAGCCCGCGCCATCGTCCAGGCCCATCAAGGAGAGATCCAGGTCCAAAGCACCCCTAAAAAAGGCAGCACCTTCAGTGTAATTCTGCCGGTGCTTTCAACCGGGAAAGAAGAGGAAAACCATGGCCTCGACAACCCATCTCGGAACTAATTTGAGCTATCTCAATTCCAAACGCCGCACGCTGTTGCTGGTGCTCATCGTCCTGCTGGGCTTTTTCGCCTGCCTCATGACTATCGCCCAATACGCCATTCGCCCGCAGCCTACCTGGCAGGTAGCCGCCAGCATGCTCTCCGAATTGAATCCCGACAGCACCTACAGTCCGGAAGCGTGGCAGCTGCAAATTGAACCCTTGAACGCGCAGATCATCACCGAAACCTGGGATACGGAAAACGATCTCTTCCCCACAGAAACCGGCACGCCTCAAGTGGTCGCGCCGGTCATCATTCCTACCCGCCATCGCCCCACGTCCGCACCTCCCACAGCCACCTCCACACCGGAACCTCTCAACACGCCGGAAAATACGCCCGAACCGACGAAGACCAGCGCCCCGCAGCCGACTTCTACCAATACATCCCTGCCGCCGCGCCCCACGCTGACCCGCCGACCGCCGACGCCCCGAGCCACCTCGACGCCGGTGCCCACCGACACCCCCACGCCGACATTCACCCCCCAACCGCCGCCGGATACGGCCACCCCGACCCACACGCCGACGCCCACCAACACGCCCACCAATACCCCAACCAACACGCCTACCCCCACCCCGACGCCGACTCAGACGCCGATTCCGACCCGCACGCCTATTATTATCATCACCTTCACGCCGACGCCGGAACCGACCGAAACGGCCTCCCCAACCCCCACTCCCTACAACTCGATTTCACCTTTCCTGGAATGCGTCCAGGTAATCAGCGGTACGAGCACCTATCTGGCCGTCTTCGGCTATAACAACCCTAACCCCGGGTCCATCAACATCCCTTACGGACCCGGCAATCATATCTCCCCCGACAGCTACAACTACTCCCAACCCCAGGATTTCGCCCCCGGATTAAACTCAATGGCCGTCACCATCCTCGTCCCGGATTCCATCACCCTTGTCTGGGATCTCGACGGCGGATCAGCGACGGCCAGCAGTTCGAGCGGCCCCTCATGTTTAAAAAATACCCCTTCGGGCAATAAAAACCGAAGGGGTATGCAAAAACAGGTCAGAACTACAAAATAATGCTTAGTTTCCTCCCCCTTTCCCCCAAGGGAAAGGGGGGATAGAGGGAATTAAAAGGCGCTTTTTGCCGGGTAAAAACCCAATGCAGGACGCCAAAAAGCCTGCCCCCAACAGGATAGGAGCTTACTCCACAATCAAAGGAAGCGTAAAAGAAAAAGTACTCCCCTTACCCACCTGGCTGTCCACCCAAATCTGCCCATTATGAGTCTCCACTGCCAGCTTACAGAACGTCAGCCCCAGGCCGGTACCGCGCCGTTCCTGGCCCGGCACTTCCACCTGCCCAAACTTCTCAAAAATCCGCTTCTGATGCTGACTGGCAATCCCGATCCCATTATCGGTCACACTGACCACCACCATGTCGTTCTCCCCGGCCCGGGCCGTCACCTTGATCTGCCCGCCCGGCGGCGTATGCTTGATGGCATTGGAGATCAAATTGACCAGCACCCGGCTCATCAGCGCCCGATCGCAGGGCACCTGATGCATCACATCCTCACAGGCCTCAACTTCAAGGGTCAGCTTTTCCAGTTCCGCCGACCCCCGCAAAGACTCCACCGTCTCATCGATCAGCACGCAAAAATCGGTCGACTGGAGATGGAGCGTCAACTTGCCCGCTTCCATCTTATTGATATCCAGCAACTCGCTTACCAGACCCAACAACACATGGCCGCTGCGCCGGGCATTTTCCAGCAGCCGCCCCTGCTCCGGCGTGATCTGATTGGTCAGCACCGTCTGCAAAATATCCAACCAGCCCAACAACCCGGTTAGAGGGTTGCGAAGATCGTGCACCACCATGTGAGTGAGATTATCCCGCAGGCGCTCCGACTCTCGCAGACTGGCGTTCGTCGCTTTCAACCGTTCCGCCAGCGTCCCGGCCAGCTGAGAGGTCACCAGCGTGGGAATGGCCAACGCAAACCAGTTGATAATCAACAGCGACCCGCGTTCACTGGCGGAAAAGGAAATCCGCCAGATCTGCACCATCTTCAGCACGCCGCTGTACTCCAGATAGAGCACCAACGCATAGCAACTGATTCCCAGAATGCCCATCACCGTTGCCCCGCGCCAGCCCAACAGGAACGAAGCGCCGACGGCAATCAACAAATACAAAGCCGGAATCGGCGTCAGCGGCCCGCCCGTATAATGGACGGTGAACGAGGCTAAAATCGTGTAGATCACCAACGCCGCCCAGGAGATGGACCGCACCGGGATATTGAACTGCAAAGCGGCAATCCCTGCCACGGTGACCAGTTCAGCCGTCAGGGCCACCAGGCCCAGTTCCAGAGGGGGAATAGAGAGGTTGGCAATGTTGGGGCTCGAAGCCAGAATCATCAAACCCAATCCGGCCACCAGAATTCCGGCAAAGATCAGCGTATTACGCAGGTCACGCGCTTCTTCGGAATCAATCACTGGCGTAGACGACTTTGCTGGCTTTTCCGGCATGGGTTCCTCTATGTAAGGATTGTATACCATCCGAGGATTTGTGATCCTCAACTATTAGAAGACCACAACCTCAGTGTACTCGAACTCCCCGGGACTGTCAAATTTCGGTAAAAATGCAAACGCGCCCGCAAGAGCTACTTTCCCGGTAAAATTCGCCGCGCGGTGCGAAGCAGACAGAGAGAATTATTTTTTGCATGTTTTCGGCGGCTTCAGAAAGCCGCCGAAAACATGGATTTTAAACACCCGGCAATGCAGATAAGCCGGCCTTCCAATCTTCCAGTCTTCCAATCTTCCAGCTACCCCGGATGTTCCGCCCGATAACGCAGCTCCTGCCGCAAAGCGGCAATATCCCGCGGAATACGGTAAGTCACCAGCGAGAAGAAAATCAGGCAGAAGGTCCAGGCCACCAGACAGATCATCCAGATCGCATTGCCCAACGTAAAACCATAATTCGTCACAATCAACCCGGCCATCCAGGGCGCCAGCGCTGCCCCGCTCGACTCGATGAAATACTGAATCGCCAGCGCCGTACTCCGCACTTCCGGCACGGTAATGTCGTACACCGTCGAAATCACATTGGCCGAAGCCAGCGGGATAAAGAAACAGGCCCCGGCCAGCAACACCATAAAGAGTCCGGGATTATCCAGTGGAGTTTTCAAGGTCAGAGTCATCATCACCGCCCCCATCGAAACCCCCGTCAGCGCCACGATCAACCGCCCGCGCGGGGTCCGCTTAAACAACCAGTCCCCGACCATCCCGCCCATAAAGGTAGCAAAGGACAACACCAACACAGCCGTCACCATGGTCTCGATCACCTTGTCACCCGAATAATTCCGTTCCACTTCTAAATAACGGAAAAACCAGTAAGTGATCACGGTCCAGGGGAAAACACCAAAAAAACCCTGGGCAAAGAGCAACAACATCGTCGGCTTGCGGAACAGATCCCGCGCCTTGCTCCACTCGAACTTGTATAATCCGGTTTCGGCCAGATTTTCCAGCTCCGGCTCGCCGCCGCCACGCGGGATATCCTGCACGCCGAAGAAAATCAATATCGCCAGCAAGACCCCGATGGCTCCGGTAAAATAATAAACACCCCGCCATCCCCACATCGGAGAAAGCAGATTGGCCAGGATCATTCCCAACAGATAGCCTGTCGGCACGGCCAGCTGCAAAATTCCATAAACCCGTCCGCGTGAACCCGGAGGGAAATAGTCGGCGATTAAACTGTAAATCCCGGGATAGCTCGCATCGTCGATCCCGGTCGAAGCCCGGGTGCCCATAAAAATCGGATAGGTCGGAGCGATGGCGCTCAACCAGGTAGTCGAACCCCAGATCAGCGAAGCCAGCGCCAGCAGCTTCGGCCGGGAATAACGGTCGTACAAGTACCCCCACAACGGGTAAAGCACGGCACCGATCACCAACGCTCCCGAAAGCACCCGACCCATTTCTTCTTCAGTAATCCCAAAGGTGGTAATGATCTGCGAGGTCAAAGGTCCGATCAATAATTTGTCGGCTTGATGGAGCAGCATGAAAAGGAAGAAGAGAACAACGACGACCCAACGACGCCTGGATGAAGCCATGATAGAGGACCTTTCTTCTGTGATGTAGTTAAATATCTTCCAACGGCCACAATTTCAATCCGGAAACCAGATCGGCCTCCCGCTCCAAAGGCGGCTGACCACCCAAAGTCTGCACAGCGATCTCGGCTACCAACACTTCGGCCGCAAACAGATGCCCACCCCACACCCGGCCTTCCCGGTCGCCGAGTTGCACATGCGCATGGACAAACAACGCGTCATCGCGGCGTGAAACATTGCCGTTGAGCGCCAGCAATTCCAGCTCTCCGGGCAACTCAATCCGGTGATATTCCTGACTCTCAAAGCTGTAATGGGCGATCTCGACATTTTTCACCGCCCCGATCCCGTGGATCACCGCCTGCCCCACCCCGGCCAGATCGCAGCGGCGGGTCAATTCGGCCAGCAAATCCACTCCCGGCGGCAACCGAAAAACCAGCACCCGATCATTTTCATAAGTCGTCATAAGGCCTCCTTGGCAGAAAAATAAAAGATGTGTTAGCACATATAACTTCTGAGATCCAGGGCGGCCACATCGGCCCCCCCTACGAAAATCAACAGGCCTTATAAAACCATTTCCGACCTGTGCGGTTAGCCTGGAAAAACGGAAGAAAAAAGTCCGTATTTTTGCGCGCATTCTTATGCGCGCAAAAATACAAATAAAAATTCTCTCTCCCCATCCAGCGCGTCGCTTTTTACCAGGAAAACACCTGTTGCGGGGCGCAAAAAAACTGTTTTCAATCCACGCAAATGAACAACCGCACAGGTCGACCATTTCTGTTAAACCATGTGTGGCGTATCGCCCCCCTTAAGCGCAAAAAAACATCACCCCAGCCTTTCAAACAGGGGCGGCAGCAACCGCGCCCAATCATAATCCGCCACATAGGAACGCGCCTGCGCCCCTAACGCCGCCCTTGACTCCCCATCCTGCGCCAACCGGACACAGGCTGCCGCAAAATCCGCCGGAGCATCCGCCAACACTAACGCCCGTTCCGGCTCCGGAAAGCCTTCCGCCCCCAGAGTCGTTGCCACAATGGCCCGGCTCATCGACATCGCCTCCAATAACTTCAACCGGGTCCCGCCCCCCACCAGCAAGGGCGCCACATACACCGTCGCCGCGCCGATAAACGGCCGCGTATCAGGCACCGGCCCCGTCAACACCACCCCGGGCGTCCCGGCCAACGCCGCCAGCCGGGCATGCGGCCGCCGTCCCACCAGATAAACCTGCGCCTCCGGCAGCGCCGTCCGAATCTGCGGCCAGACTTCAGTAAGAAACCAGATCAGCCCATCCACATTAGGCCGAAAATCCAGCGTTCCGGTAAAAACAAAAGCGGGCGTCATCAGCTCCGCCCGCCCGGCAAAATCCGCATATTCCGCCACATGGATTCCATTCGGCAGGACCAGAGGCTGCACCGTCGGCGCAATGCGCTGCAACGCCGCCGCATCCGCCGCCGACACCGCCATCACCAGATCCGCCTGCCGGCAAACCGCCGCCTCATACCGCTGCAACCGCCGCCACTGCACCAGCGAATAAGCGGCCGCCGCCCACCGCGCCGGCCGGCCGCGATCCGCCAGATAAGCCCGTTGCTGCAACAGATACTCGCAGTTGTGATCGTCGAAAATCACCCGCGGGCGGCGCTCTTTGGGCAAAGCCAGCACCTCTCCCATATACGGCGCCAGCTCCAACCCTTCGATCACCACCCAATCGTAACGGACCTCCTGCAACCAGGCTCGCAGCCGGGCCCGAAAGGTCGGATCTTCCAGACGCCAGGCCAGATCCGGCCGCGTAGACCCGATCATATGCACCAATCGTCCCTGCAAATGCCGCACCGGCTGCGGAATTCCCTCCACGCGCCGCACCACCCCGGCCAGCAACGGCGAAATCTCCCGCCCCTGCTCGGCCGTCATAAACGAAAGCAAATCGACTTTATGCCGTCCCGCCAACCCATGCAAAATGCCCCAGTTGCGCAACGCCGTCCCCTGACGGGGCGGATAAGGCAACTGGGGCGTCAAAACCAACAGGCGCGCCATCAGTTAACGCAATCTCAGGCGGGCAATGGCCATCCCGCTCGCCAGAAAAATATGGGCAATCGGGCCAATCAGCCTAAACGCCCCCACCGGAATGTCGCCGGCCCCCACCTGAATCCCGGTAATCAGAAATCCCAAAAACAGATAGGGCAGAGTCCCCAACACGATCCCGGCCGTCACAATCCACCACAACCGGCTGTTGTAACGCCGTCCCACCGCCCGCCAGACAACTTCCGCGATTAGCCCGCCGGCTAATGGAGAGAGAAATATCATCACCATAAAAAACATCAGCGATAACCACCCCGTCGCCACCCCCAACGCCAGCGAAATCCCGCCCGCGATCACATTGTCCATCGGCTTCCCCTGCTCGTAGCGCTGCTTGCGTCCGCGAAGGCAATCATCGCAAAGATACCCCACCGCAGAACGCCGGGCGCATTTCGGGCAGATCGGCCGCTGACATTGATAACAACGCAGCGCCGTCTCCACTTTGGGATGCCGATAACAGGTCAGGGTCTCATCGCCCTCAACCGTCGGATTGAATCCCACCTGATTCAAGTTGCTCATCCGTCCTCCCCATTTCGCGGTGTCAGGCGCGCCACCAGGGTTTTAAAGAAATCATCCCGATTCCCCAACCGCCAGAAATGAGCGCGCAAAGGACTCCGAGATGCTACCACCCGATCGCCTTCCACCAGTTCCCCGGCTTCCTGGCCATCCAGAGTTAACATCCCCGGCAACGCTGTATGCACAATGACCTCTACCGTAGACCCGGCATCCAACACCAGCGGCCGATCCAGACTTAAATGGGGAGCCGCCGGTACCAGCACCAGATTGTGCAACCAGGGCGGCAGCACCGGGCCGCCTACCGCATAAGCATAGGCCGTCGATCCCGTGGCCGTCGCCAGAATCAATCCATCCGCCACATACCGGGTCAAAAAAGCTCCATCGACCCGCGTCACCAGTTTGACCGTCCGGGCCTGAGCGCCGCGGCTGATCACCGCATCGTTAAGCGCATCGCCCTCGTACAACAATGTCTCGCCTCGATAAATGGAAGCCCGCAACATAGTCCGTTGCTCCAGCCAGCCCTGACCGGCCAGCACCTGATCCAACACCACCGACCAGTTTTGCGGCGAAGCTTCCGTCAAAAAACCGATCCGGCCCAGATTGATCCCCAGAACCGGAATCTCCATCCCGGCCGTCCGATGGATCGCCCGTAAAATCGTACCGTCGCCCCCCAGAGAGAGCATCAAATCAGGCCGCGGCACATCACCATCGATCAGAGATTCTACCGAACAGGGCCAGCTCTCAATCCCGCGCACCGCCAGCCAATGAGCAATCTCCTCCGCCAGCCGCGGAGAAGCCTCCAGATAGGGATTGAAAAGCAAACTGACCTTACGGATCGCCCCGGGGAGAACCATCGTCGCGCCGCACTTACCCACCCAAAATTTGTCTGGCCGTCTCTACCG
Source organism: uncultured Anaerolineales bacterium (assembly GCA_964501335.1). Lineage (GTDB taxonomy): Bacteria > Chloroflexota > Anaerolineae > B4-G1 > SLSP01 > CAZCTC01. The sequence goes on from CAZCTC010000020.1 coordinate 91,953, forward strand.
CTGCATCCAGTGCGACGGCCGATTGCGTCCCGGAAGAGAGATCCTTCAAAGTCACCTCACCCCGTGACAGCTCATCTTCGCCTAAAATAAAGAGCAGCCGGGCCCCCCGCTTATCGGCCTGCCGCAGCTGCGACTTCAGGCTGCCGCCCATCGCCATCTGCGCCCCCAGCCCGCCCGAACGGAAACCGTTCAAGAGCCGCACCCCGGCCAGCCGCGTCGCCTCGCCCATAAAGGCCACATAGATCGGCGGCTGAGGAATCGCCGTCGGCTGAATTCCCTGCACCTTCATCACCATCACCGCCCGCTCGATCCCGGCCGCAAAACCAACCGCCGGCGTCGCCGGACCACCCAACAACTGGATCAAACCGTCGTACCGGCCGCCGCCGCAGACCGCCGCCTGAGCGCCGATCCCCTCGGCCCAGACCTCAAAGACCGTCTTGGTATAATAATCCAGCCCGCGCACCAACCGATGGTTGATCGTATAGTGTTTGCCCAAATCATCCAGATAGGTGCGCAGCGTACCGAAGTGCGTCGCACAATCCTCGCACAGATAATCGCTGATCTTCGGCGCCTGCTCGATCACCGGCTGGCAGGCGGCAGTCTTGCAATCCAACACCCGCAGCGGATTCTTATCGATACGCCGTTTACAATCCTCGCAGATCCGATCCATATGCCCGGCATAATAGTCCTTCAACGCCGCCAGATAAGTCGGCCGGCAGACCGGACAGCCCGTCGAATTCAACTGGAACGACAGCCCCTGCACGCCCAGCCCGCCATAGAGATCCCAGGCCACCATCATAATCTCCAGATCGGCCAGCGGATCGGCCACGCCCAACACCTCGGCGTTGAACTGGTGCAGCTGGCGGAAACGTCCCGCCTGCGGGCGCTCCTGCCGGAAAGCCGGCCCGATCGAATAGAGCTTCACCGGCTGCGGCAACGTATGCATCCCATGTTCGATATAAGCCCGCACAATCCCGGCCGTAAACTCCGGCCGCAGAGTCAACTCATCGTTGCCCTTATCCTTGAAGGTATACATTTCCTTCTCAACCACATCGGTCCCCTCACCCACGCCCCGGGCAAACAGGGCCGTGAACTCGAAGATCGGCACATCGATATGGCCGAACCCATACCGCCGGGCCAATCCAGCCGCATGGGCGGTCAAATGCTCCCAATAAACCTGATCTTCGGGAAGGATATCCTGCGTACCTGTGGGTCGAGAAAACTTTGTCATTGTTCACCTCAATAGATCGTCCTGAGGTTGTGTGGCACAACCGCCAATCATTATAGGCCATAAGAAAGACTTGACAAGGGGATTTGTTTTTGGTCTATATTTTCGCGCGCCTTCTCAGGCGCGCGAAAATATGAATAAAAATAATGCCCTTCCACCATCCCGCGCGTCGCCTCGATCCCTACAAAAAACCCTTCGCGGAACGCAAAAAGCCGGCGATTAACCATATCAACGAACAACCCGACAGGCAAAAACAAAAAGGCGTTTAATTGACAAGTTAAAACTTGCTTCTACAATCATCTTAAATACAAAACTCGTTTCAAAAGGACAAAATTATGGCCATCCCAGATTACCAAACCGTTATGCTCCCCCTTTTGAAATTCACCAGCGATGGACAGGAACACTCACTCCTTGAAGCTGTTGATATTCTCGCCGCAGAATTCAAACTGACTCCGGAAGAAAAACTCCAAATGCTTCCCAGCGGCTCACAAGCTACCTTCATCAATCGCATAGGCTGGGCCCGTTCCTACTTGAAAAAGGCCGGTCTGCTGAAACCTACCCGCCGGGGATACTATCAAATCACAGATCGCGGACGATCGGTTCTAAAACAAAATCCCCCGAAGATCAACGTCGCCTATCTGCGCCAGTTCCCCGAATTTTCCGATTCTCAACCTGATTCCAATAAAGAAAACAGGACAGAAAATCTCACACTGGACCTCAATGATACTCAAACCCCCGAAGAAGAGATCGAAAACGCCTATCAAAAAATTAAACAGAATCTGGCGGTCGAATTGCTCCAAACCATCAGCAACCATACCCCGGCTTTTTTCGAACGCCTGGTAATCGATCTGCTGGTCAAGATGGGATACGGCGGTACCCGTCAGGATGCCGGTGAAGCCATCGGTAAAAGCGGAGATGAAGGAATCGACGGTATTATTAAAGAAGACCGGTTGGGATTGGATATCATCTACGTCCAGGCCAAACGTTGGAAAGATCAACATATCGTTGGCCGGCCGGAAATCCAATCCTTTGTCGGCGCACTCCAGGGCCAACATGCCCGCAAAGGCATTTTCATTACCACATCCAATTTCAGCCAGGCTGCCCGCGATTATACGTCAAAAATTGAAAGCAAAATCGTCCTGATCGACGGTGAAACTCTCGCGCAGTTAATGATCGATTATAACGTCGGCGTAGCTCCTACTGTGACGTACGAACTCAAACACATCGATTCGGATTACTTTATGGAAGAATAAAAACTCTTTCCTTTCTCTCGAAGGGAAGCGGAAATGATTAAGCATTTTGGGCGCGCTGTTGTAGACAGCGCGCCCAAAATGCTTTTAATATCCCCCCTTTGCGCAGAAGCCCCTTTTATCTCTCTCGGCGATCTCTGCGCCTGTTTACAACATCTTCGATCCGCGGTGTATTTCTTGCCGCTGAGTTACTTTTGCGGTACTGCCTGAAAACAGTTCTACGGCTTCAGCACCAACGGCAAATAAATCTTCCGATCCGGCCAGAACGGCACATTGGAAAGCAACGAATCACCCCCCGCATTTTGGGTCTTCATCGCCGCAAAGAAAGTCCCCCCGTTGTAAGGAACCGACACCGTCACCACCGCCGTCGGACTGACCACCGTCGCAAGCGCCGAAGCCCCGGCCCATCCCGCCGCCGGGATCATCGTCGAACTGTAACGCAACGTCCCCGTCACCGCTCCCGCCGGCCAGCTCCAGGCCAGCGTCACCGTCATCGTCCCGACCGTCGTCACCACCCGCGTGATCCGCAAATCCCCCACCGCCGCCGGCACCGCAATCCCATATTCATCCGCGCCGATATCCCGGGCCGCCCCCAACGGACGTGTTTGACCGTCGATATCGCCGTCGCACAGCCCGGCAGCCAGCGCCGTCCCATGGTCGATCGCCGCACCGGCGCCGGCCGCCAGATGCAAATTGCCGTTCGCCCCATCCACAAACAACGTCAAAGGCTGGCCGGCCAGATTGGAAGTCTGCACGGCCGTCGCGCCGTCCCGCTCCCGCAACGTATGGCTCGCCAGATTGTTCGTCAACGTGACCGAAGTATTGGCAAAACGCCACTCAATCGAAGAAAAGGCCGGCGCTTGAGTCGTCGCCACCGTATTGTGATAGACCGCCACCCGGCAGGCATTCCAGAAACAGAGCCCGCAATCCATCCCCGACGCCGAAGCAAACAGTCCGGCCTGATTGGCAAAGACAAAGTTGTTCCGCACCGTCCCGCCGTAATGATCCACAAAGCCCGAAGTGCCCGGACAGGGCGTATCGCCATAATTCCGGGAACTCCCCGAAGTCCCCAGCCCGAACCCCACCCCCCGGGCATTGTTAAAGAGATAATTCCGCTCCACCACCGTGTCACGGCTGGCGCTCCAGAAATGCACCGCATGCTCCGAAAGGCCGCTGGCACACCAGAACCCCGAGATCCGATTATCCCGAATAACCCAGTTCCGGGCCTGATGGCCGTCGATCCCGCCGGTATAACAGTTGTTCTGGATATAGGGCCGCCCGACATCGGTCAGCTCGATCACCGAACAGGCCACCACGCCATTGTCGGGAAAATGGGTCTTGGCTCCGTTAGCATTGATCTTAATCCCCTGCTGCCGGGGATCGATGATGTGAACATTGTAGATCAACGTATTGAGCGTATCCCCGCTGTCGCTGCCCACCACATGGATCGGATGCGTGCCGGCCCGCTTCACCGTCAGATCGGCGATGGTAATATTGGAAGCCAGCACCGTGATGATCTCCGTCCCTTCATAATTGTCATCCAGGATCACCGCTTCCCGATTGCCGCTCGCCGAACGCAAGGTCACATTCGGCGTATCCATCCAGAGATAATGGCCATTCTGCCCCAGATTGTACGTGCCGTTGGCCAGCAAAATCGTCGTATTGGGCACATTCTCATTGACGGCCGTCCAGAGCTGCGCCTCCGTCGTCACCGTCACCACCCGCCCCGTCGCCGGCGGCAACGGGGGACACCCTTGCGCCGCCACCGGCCCCCGCCAGAACCACATCACCATCCCCCACAACAACCATCCCCCCACCAGAATCATTGCCCGTCGCATCGCTTTCCTCCTCCTAAAATTGACATATTTTGCATTCCAGCTATAGTTACTCTAACTAAAATAAAACCATTGCGATCGCCCTGGAAAAGCAAAAGAAAAAACGACCTGATCGACAAAATTTCTTCCTGTCTACTTTCTACTTCAAAAGAGGAACACTATGAAAATCTTACTCACCGGCGCCTCCGGCTTTATCGGACGCCATCTCCTGCCCCTGCTGACCGAAAAAGCCCCCCGGCTGCTTCTGCTGCCCCACGATCCGGCCCGCGCCACGTTAGAAAACCAGTACGAAGTTGTCACAGGGGATATCACCCGCATGGAAACGCTCCCACGGGCCCTGGAAGGGATCACCCATGTCATTCATCTGGCGGGAAAAGTAGAAGGAGGTCGCGGCGAACCGGCCGATTTCATGCACACCAACGCCGACGGCATCGCGGCCCTGGCCACTGTGGCTCGAGAGGCCAATGTCAAACAGTTCATCTATACCAGCAGCATCACCGTCTACGGGCCGGTCCTCAATGCTACCGAAAAATATCCCGTACGTCCCAACACCAACTATTCCAACAGTAAAGTCGCAGCCGAAAACGCCCTGCGCCATCTGCTGCCCTTCCATTACACCATCCTGCGCCTGCCGCTGGTGCTCGGTGCCGGCGATACCGGCTTTATGATCCCGGCCCTCCAGAGCATGCGCGAAAGCGGCAAAACCACCATCATCGGTTCCGGCAAAGCCTCCTGGTCGGTCGTCTCAGCTCAAGATGCCGCCCGGGCCTGCCTTCTCGCCCTCGATCATCCCGAGGCCCTCGAGAAAATCTACAATGTCGTCGGGGAAACTATCACCAACGGCGAATTGCTTCGTGCCATGGGCGCCCTGGCCGGCTGCACCGGGGAAGTCAAACTGCCCTATGCCGTCGCCTGGATCGCCGCCGTCATCAGTGAATGGCGCGGACAAAAAGAACTCACCCGGGAACTGGTCGATACACTCAGCCAACCCCTCTCCATGGACGGCACAAACTTTGCCCGCCTCGGCTTCACCCCGACGGTCTCCTGGCAGGAAGCCCTGAATCAAAGCGTCGTTACAAAACCTGGAAATTAATCGCCCCAAAACCGCAGAAAAAAAGCCTATGTTTTGGCGCGCTTGAGAAAGCGCGCCAAAACATAAACAAAAAAGTTCTCTTCCCCATCCCACACGTATTCAACCATTTAACCCAATGGGTTATTTAGAATCCCAATCCTCACGATAAACCCGATAGATATAAGCATATACCGGCATCCGATACCCCAAACTCTCCACCGGCACATCGAAAAAGCATTCCCCTTCGCGCCGACCACCCACAGCTTCCTGCATTTTAATAGAAGGGATATTCCCCACATTCGGCGTTGCCTGAACCGCCCGACAATCAGTATGTTCAAAAAGGTAATCCAGTAAACCGCGTTTGATCTCCACACCATAATGCTGTCCCCAAAAAGCTGGAGCGAGCTTCACATCGGTTTCGGCAATCCCCTCTCCATCCGGCGCACCTAGATAACATTCTCCAACGATTTCCCCGGTCGACTTCAACTCAGCCAGCAACTTCGCCCCCCATATCGATTCCTGCGGTTGGGTTAGTTGAAGCCGCACTTCCTCTTTTGTAATCCGTAACCCCTGTGGAAATCCCACCTGAGCCATCACTTGCGGATTCGTCCACAACGTCCACAGAAAATCCACATCCCTATCCACAGGTTGCGCACATCGAATCCGCAACCGCTTTGTCTGGAAAACTTCATCGCTCATCATTTCTAAAACAGCCCTTCATACACATCCCTCTGCGGACACCGCTGCCCGCCTGATTCAACCGGCCCTATTATAATTCAACTTACTCTCACTTCAAAAATTGACTTTCTTTTGTTTCGCTCTTACTATAAATCCAGCAAAATCATCAGGAGGCGGCAATGCCGGACCCAGAATTACACTTTACTTCAAGAGACCTCGAACGTTGGGTCACCCAAGGGATACTCTCCCCAACACAACTCGAACAAATCCACCTCGACCTGCAAACCGTCACCCCGTCCACCCCCATACCCGCGGAACCACGCAAAGGATTGAATCTGCTTACAATCGCCTATTACTTCGGCGGCTTCATGATTCTGGCCGCTTATGCCGTCTTCACCTTCACTATGTGGAATGATTTACAAAAACTCGGCCAAGTCCTCATCACTGCTGTTACCATCACGGGGCTCTGGATACTGGGTGCGATCCTGCGCCTGGTGGCGAAACTCGATCTACCGGGCAACATCTTGATCTTTGCCGGCGTCGGCATCTTCCCGGGGCTGATTTATCTGCTCCAATTTTTATCCTTCGGCAGATATTCCATCCACACCTACATTTCCAACGATATTTACAGCCTTTTCGTTGAATTTTCCGGCCTGGCGATAGCGGCACTGTTTCTTTTGATTGTACGGTTTCCCCTGCTCACCCTGTTGACCGCCGGCTGGACCTGGGCCCTTTCCCTCGATATTATCAATCGCTTCCAAGGCCCTTACGATAACTATATCAATCTCCGCACTGAAATTTGCACTGCACTCTTCGGCCTCACCATGCTGATCTTTGGAGTTCTGCTGCAACGCCGCACCCGACAGGATTACAGCTTCTGGTTTTATCTCTTCGGCCATCTCCAAATTCTGTTTGCCTTCACAGCCATCACGCTGGAAAAGGGAGAGCTTTGGGGCATCGCCTACATCCTGCTCTACCTGACCTTCATCATTGCCAGCGCCTTACTTCAACGCCGCATCTTCCTGGTTTTCGGAGCCCTGGGTGCCTATTTCTATGCCGGCTATCTCACCTTCAGCGTCTTCAACGGCGCTCTCGGTTTTATCTTCGCCATGGGCCTCATGGGCCTCTTGATCATCTTCACCGCCATCGGCTACCAGAAATTCTTCCGCCCCTGGCTGGAAACACAGATCAAACGCTACAGACTCGTCAATAGATAATTCAGTGAGAGAATTTTTTATTTATATTTGGGCGCACTTCAGAAAGTGCGCCCAAATATAGACAAATAAACGCTACCCTCTGTACACCCGATAGACCGGCACCGGCTGCTCCACCCCTCGCAACGCCGCCTGCCGCCCTTCCAACTGATAGCCATACTCCGCCAGCAACGGCTCCAGCTCGATCTCTTTCAACAGAGCATCGGAAACATAGACTTCACTCGCCCCCGCCAGCCCCTGGATCCGCGACGCGATATTGACCGACTGCCCGAAATAATCCAGCCGTTCGTCATTGACCACGGTCAACACCGGCCCATTGTAAAGCCCCACCTTCAACCCGGCCTCGTACCCCTGCCCGCGCCACTCCTCATTCAACTGCTGCATCTTCTGCAACATGTCCAACGCGCAGGAAAATCCCCGCGCCGGGCTGACAAAGGCCGCCATCACCGCATCTCCCATCGTCTTGACAATCGCCCCCGAATGCAGCCGGATCGACTGGGCCAGCAGCTCAAAGTGCTTTTTGATAAACTGATAGGCCAGAATATCCCCCACCCGGTCGTACATCGCCGTCGACCCGCGCAGATCGGTAAACATAATGGTCAGATTCTTGATATTCAGGCTCAATGTCTCCGGCAACTGCTGCGTCCGGAAAAGATCGCGAAAACTCTGCGTATTGATCAACCCGCTGGCCGTCAAATAGGGCACAATCGTCATCGGATGAGCGGCCTCGGTTGCCATGAATTCATCCAGATTGAAATAGTGATAGATCGTCCCCAACCGCACCCGCGACCGATTATGGACGGTCAACTCATAATGCCCCGGCGCCACATGCAATTCCGCCGGGCGCATCCCCTGAGCCAGGATATTGATCTCTATCTGATGATCGGCCGTCGGCCCCTCACTATCGAAAATGATCCAACACGAAGCATTATGCTCGATACTGGCCACCCGGTAGAAATACCCCGGTTCCCCATCCACGGAGATCGAAAACGATTCATCCGGCGCCAACACCTGAAAAGCCCGGAACGTTTCCTCGGCATAATCCAGAAAAGGGCGCTGCTTTTGATAGTTGGGGGAGAAATAATAACGGACGTAACTATTCGCATCCCGCAACGGATCGATTGGCAGCGCCTTGATCTCCGGATGGATCGCAAACGACACATCGACCTGCCCATCCAGATAGGTCGGCACATCCACATTGCACATCTGGCAATGAAACATCTCCGCTTCCAGTTCATCCAGATCCTGGTGGTTGTTGGCAATGCCGCCACAATAGGGACAAACCATGTTATAGGAGAAATCGAAAAGTCCCACTTTAGCGCCATGGATAAAAAGGTCCAGCGTCGCCGCCTCATCCCAGCCTTGTTGTTGAGCAAAAGAAAGGGGATTGATCCGGAGCAAATCCCAATCGTCCATCCCTTTCAAAACAGGGCCCAACTGTTCCAGATAATCGGATTTCAGCTCCCGGAACGCTTTCAACGTCTCAATTTTGTTCTGCAACGCATTTTCGTTCATCATCGGTACCCCTCCTCACATCTGAGCATCCCACCCGCCAGCGCGGGTCAATTTCCCTGAAGGCCTGAAGTGTATCACATTCTTAAAAATATAAACAAAAAGTACCCCTTGACGCCCCATTTAAACGTGCTATGATCCTTCCCCTGTCTTAACATCAGAACCAAAGAGCAAATTAAAAATCGACGACCTGGGCGGTTAATCTGGGAAAAAGCCCATTTTTTCGGCGGCTTTCTGAAACCGCCAAAAAAAATGATTAAAAATAATTTCTCTTCCCATCCTGCGCGTCGTTACTTAACAAACAAAAGTCCTATGCGGGACGCTGACAGCGCACACCGCCCAGGTTAAAAAATTATCCGGCTTAACTGAAGAAAGAAGAAAAAAGTGAAGGAAGTTTCAATGCCGCATCGCGAATTCATCACCATCAATGGCACCCGCCTCTCCTATTTGGATTACGGCGGCAATGGGGCCCCCCTGCTGGCCCTCCACGGCCATTACGGCTGCGGCCGCATGTTCGACACGGTCGCCCGCGCCCTGCAAAATTCCTACCATTTCATCGCCCTGGATCAACGCGGCCACGGCTGGAGCGACAGCCCCGACGACTACTCCCGCGCCGCCTATCTCACCGACATCCTCGGCCTGATCCGTACCCTGGAGCTGGGTCCCGTCATCCTGTTGGGCCATTCCCTGGGCGGCCTCAACGCCTATCAATTCGCCGCCCGCCATCCCGGCATGGTGCGCGCCCTGATCGTGGAAGACATCGCCGCCCAAATCAATCTCCAGCCCCTTTCCACGGCCGACTGGCCCGAACGCTTCCCCAATCTCCGCACCGTCACCCAATTCCTGGCCGAAAAAGGCTTCGCCAACGATACCTACTTCCTGGAAAGCCTGGTCGAATATCCCGACGGCTGGGGCTTCCGCTTCCATTACGAAACCATGCAGCGCTCGCAGCAACTCATCGCCGGCAACTGGTGGGGCGACTGGCTGGGCTCATCCTGCCCCGCCATCCTCCTGCACGGCCATCAAAGCTGGGCCCTCACCACGCCCCACGCCCATGAGATGGTCAACCGCCGCCCCAATACCCGCCTGGCCGAATTCCCCGAATGCGGCCACACGATCCATGACGACGATCCGGCCGGTTTCATCGCCGCCCTTCAGGATTTTCTGGATGACCTGCCTACCTCCACCGCCCGGGCCCTGCCCCGCTACTTTCCGGAAAACGACCCGGAACCCGGACCTCGAATCGGAGCCACGCCAACCCTTTACGGCACGATGGCCGAAAAGCTCATCGCCCGTCGCACCGGCCCCCGCATCCGCTAAGGGGTCGTAAAAGAATAACTTACCGATTTTTATAGCGTTTTCCCCTGAAAATTCGGGAACTTATAAATTTACAGACCCTAAGTTAAAAAATTCGCGCGCCGGCCAGTCGGGTCGGCGCGCGAAAAAAGACAAAAGCAAATTCAGGAATTTCGAATCACCACCGGCAGATAAAGCCGATATTCTACCGGCACCATGGCCACACTACTGAAAAAACCTCCCTGCAAAGTATAACCACCGACACTGACGGCCTCCGCATCGGGTTGACCGGCCACCCCGCTCAACGTATAAGCCCCCGCCGTTACATTAAGCGCTCCTCCATTATCAACCGTCCACCACGAAAGATCGTACCCACCCCCTTGAGCCACCACGGCTCCCGTCAGCCCCAAAGTTGCCAACAAAACCACTCCCAGGATCCAACCCTTCCGTCTCATCTCCCTGCCTCCTATCGCCGCCGGAAGTAAGGTGCACAAAAGGTATTGAAACATCGAGCTATCGATAAATTTCCATTGGTCATATCGTAATAGCTGATCATAGGCAACCCATTCACCCCAATCGTCAGAGATGTATAGAAACCCACATCCCCCACATTGATGATAGAGCTATTTGACCCTACCATGCAATTTACATCCGAACAATGGAACGCTCTCAAAGCGGAATTAGTAATATCATAGTAACTGATCAAAGGCAACCCATCGGCTCCGATGGTCACGGAACTGTGCTGACCGACATCCCCGGCACTATACAACGTAAAACTCGCCCCTACATTGCAAACAACATAGGAACAATAAGTTGCCTTTAAATCGCCATTGGTCACGTCGTAATAAGTGATGAGTCCGAAACCATCGTTGCCAATGGTCACCGAAGTATACCGGCCGACATCCCCGACACTATCCAACGTGTAAATCGCTGCCGTGGAACAATTATAATTATTGCAATGGGCCACTTTCAAGTTACCGTTGGTCACATCGTAATAGCTGATCAATCCATAGCCATCCACCCCGGTAGCTATGGAAGTATATTGGCCTACATTCCCGGTACTATCGAGCGTATAAGTCTGGACCGAAGAACAAGAAGAAATTGCACAATGCATCACTTTCAAATCACCATTGGTCACATCATAATAACTGATCAAAGGAAGTCCATCGCCTCCGATCGTTACTGAAGTATAGCGGCCGACATCCCCAACACTATCGGGAATGTAAATATAGACGTAACTGCACTCAAGATTTGAGCAATGGGCCACTTTCAAATTGCCGTTGGTCACATCGTAATAGCTGATCAACCCATATCCATCCGCACCGATAATGATCGAAGTATCTTGCCCTACATCCCCGCTACTATCCACCGTATCCGTCAGCGGCATTGAGTTGCAATCAACATCCGAACAATGAGCTACTTTCAGATCCCCGTTCGTCGCATCATAATAGCTGATCAGTGGGAACCCGTCGAAGCCGATCGTCATCGAAGTATGCAGCCCTTCATCTCCGGTGCTGGGCACGGCACGAATAGTAGGAGCTCCAGGTTTTCTAGAACGGTCGAACACCACATCAAGATGACAAATCACGGTACCGTTCCAATAAACAACCCGGATCGAACTGCCCTCCGCGCACCCTTCACTAATAGCCGTTTGATAAAAATATCCATGCTGACCGTCCAACAAATCTGCCTCGCCGGCAACCGTAGCCGTCGTCGCCCAGCTCGCTGAAAAAGCAGTAGCCGCCGATATAGCCGCAGTGGCCGTTAAAGCCACGTTGGCTGTCGTCGCACTTCCGGCAGCAAGCGCATAGTGCGCATAGGGCGCAGCCGTAAGCGCTTGCCGCGCAAAAGTGGTGTAATCAAGATCCCTTCGACATTTCGAGGCAATCTCCAGCCAGCGTGCCGGCCCGGTGAAAACACTGGAACCGAAATCAAGTGGGGCAATAAAAAAGCCATCGCTGATCGGCACGGTAGCAGTGACGGTTCGTCCCATTTGCAGCCCCCCTGTAGCCGCATCGTACAGCCGAAAGGATAAATCACAGATCTCCGAAACCGGCTCCCCATCCTTGAGCAGCTTGCCTTGATAAGTAAAGGCGGTATTGAATGGAGCATAGGCGGTTTCCGGCTCCGTCCCCGATTGCGGATCGGGAGCCTGCGCCAACCCGGGTATCACAAAAACAGAAAACAAGACCAGAAACAAAATCCCACAAACGATAAGTTTGCCTCTCATTTTTCCTCCTGGAAAATTAAAGGGATGTAATTGCGCGGCAGAAGAAAAGAAAAAGTTCATTACCCGTGAACCGCAGCGGTTCACAAAAAATAAAAAATTCTTCCCTGCCGACTCGTGCGGTACCTCCAGACCTGAGAAAAAAGGGAGAGGAATGATAGAAAATAATGAGGAATGATAACGAAGGCTGGAAGCCTTTCCCATGAACAAAATCCCAGAAAATAGAAAAATATCCTGGCATTAACCTCCGATCTCCAAACCTGGGATTAAGGAAGCTGCCAAATGAAGAGGATGAATTTCAAAAAGTGGCAACTACAATTATACAGGGACTCAATTCCCTAGCAAGAATCGAATCCCTGTACTGCCACGAAAATAATTTCGCAAAAAATTTACAAAACCGGCTCAACCTCCCGCTATCCAACACAACGCGCAACCTGGAAGGATCATTACGTTTTACGTTTTACGTTTTACGCTTCCCCTCCCCGTTCTTCCAGCTCCCGTTCTTCCACTTCCCATTCCTGCGATCTTCCATCTTCTCCTGCCGGCGCTCTTCCCATAATTCCAGATCGTCCAGCTTCCACGCCTCCAGCTCTTCTACTTCATCCAGCTCTTCCACATCTTCCGGCTTCACCCCCCGCCCCACCGACCACCGTTTCCGTCCCTTTGACCCATCCGGTCGCGTTCTCATTCCGCTCCTCCCTCTGAATCGGCATCCCACAGCTTTCTGAATTCCGGCGAAGTGATCAATAATTCCTCCGGAGTCCCCTGCGCGACCACCCGCCCCGCCTCCAACACCAGCACCTCTGTCGCTCGCCGTAACGCCGCCCGCCGATGGGACACCACCAGACAGGTCGCCTCCGGTCGCGCCGCCAGCCGCTCCCACAATAACTGCTCCGTCTCCACATCCAGCGCACTGGAGAGATCATCAAAGACCAACAACTCCGGCTCCTGCGCCAACATCCGCGCCGCCGCCGTCCGCTGCACCTGCCCGCCGGAGAGACGCACACCCCGCGGCCCCACCACCGTCTCCACCCCCTGCGGCATCTGAGCCAGATCCGGCTCCATCACCGCCGTAAACAAGGCCTCCTGCAATCGCACCTCATTCACCTCACCCAACATAATGTTCTCCCGCAACGTCTCACTAAAAAGCCGCGGTAACTGTGGCGTATACGCCGACCGCGGCGGTATGAAAAAGTCAGCCGGCGCAGCCACCGGCTCGCCGTTCCAACGGATCTCCCCGGCCTGTGCCGGCAACAGGCCCAACAAGACCCGCAACAAGGTCGTCTTCCCCGAGCCGACCCGCCCGGTGATCACGACAAAGCTGCCCCGGGACGCCGTCAGCGATATATCGTCAATGCCCCGTTCCGAGTCTGGATAGTGATAGCTCAATCCCCGAACCTTCAAGGATTGCAGCGGCGCGGCACCAACTGATGCGGGTTCATCTACCTCGATCAGCCGCCATTCCTCGCCATTGACCAGCTCCGCCATCCGCTGGATCGAAATGCCCTGCGTCTTATAATCGCCGATGAAAATCCCGAACGACGGCAGCGCCGACATAAACGTCAGGTAATAGGCAAACAACGCAAAATCTCCCACGGTAAAATTGCCCCCGCGCATCGCCTGACCCGCCAGTAACAACGTCACGCCCACGCCCAGTTCCATCGTATGGGTAAAGATTGAATTCGTCAGCTCCTGCATCAGCCGCCACCGCAACACCACCCGCCGCCGTTGATCGCTCAATGCGCCCAGATGGGCCGCCACCCCGGCCTCCGCCCCCGCCACCTGGATCGCCTGGACAGCACCCAACACCTCGCCCAGGAATCCCGAAACTTCCTCAGCCGCCGTCAGGCTCTGCCGATAATAATCCAACATTTTCGACCAGACGACCTGCGCCACCAGCACCACCACCAGCAGCGGCACAAAGACTCCCGCCGTAATCGCCGGATTGATCCGCGCCATGATGGCCAGCGCCGCCAGCACAAACCCGCCGTCTCCCACCACCTCCGGCAGCCAGAGCGGAAAGTCACAGACCTCCGCCGTATCATAATCAAACCGGTTCAACGCTTCACCGGTCCCGACCGTCGGCGGCAACGCCCCCGGCCGCCGCAAAATTCCCGCCAGGAGATTGCCCCGCAACCAGCCCATCCCCCGATACCGGAAATTCACATCGCCCCAGGCCGATCCCCAATCCGAAAGCGCCCGGGCCAACTCCACCCCCACAAAAAGGGCCACCAGCCCCCAGACATCGGGAGCGGCATTTCCACCGCTCCCGAGCCGGTTGAAAATCACCTGTTCGATCAACCCTGGAATCAAAGGCAACCACTTAAATCCCAATCGTCCCACAAAGTACAACAGATAGGGCCAGGGAGCCTGCCGGATCAATGCTGCCGACAACCTCCAACTGGAAAGTTTTCTCGTCGCTTGCATCATGCCAGCACCTCCTCCAACCCGGTCTGAAGCAACCGGGCAAAACGGGATTGCGAATCGCCCGCCAGAGCTACCCGCGGACCGTATTCCACAGCTCGCCCGCCGTCCAGGATCAAAATGTCGTCGGCCCGCCGGACTGTCGCCAGCCGGTGCGCAATGATCAATCCGGTGCGCCCCACCAGCAACCGATCCACCGCCCGCTCCAGCAACTGCTCTGTCGCGGGATCCAGATGGGCCGACGCCTCATCCAGAATCACCACTCCCGGATCCTTGAGAAAAACCCGGGCAAAAGCCAGCAACTGAGCCTGCCCGGCCGAGACACCGATCCCGCCGGCCCCCAGGAAGGTATTCAATCCTTCTTTTAAAGTGCGATACCAGGGCATCAACCCCAGCCATTCAAAAGTCTCCAGGATCTGCGCATCGCAGACTGCCGGATCGAAGAAGGCCACATTGTCCCGCAATGTCGCCCGGAACAACTGCACCTCCTGAGTAACCATTCCCACGCGCCGCCGCACATCCGCGCGCGGCACCGTCCCCAACGGCACCCCCGCCAGCCGGATCTCCCCGGCCGTCGGTTCGTAAAGCCGGAAGAGCAGCCGGGTCAGCGTCGTCTTACCGCTTCCCGTCCGCCCCAACACCCCCAGCACCCGCCCGGCCTCCAGCTGGAAACAGAGATCGCGCAACGCGAAATCCCGTTCCCCGGCACCGTTGCCGCCGGCCGGCGCCTCATCCCGATACTCAAAGGTAACCCCCTTGAATTCCACCTCCAACTCCCCCTGCGGCAGCCCGGCCGGCTTCTCCGGCTCGCGCACCGCGGCCGCACGCGCCAGCAGCCCCTGCACCCGGCCCACGCTCGCCAACGCCTGCTGAAAATCTCCGGCCTGCCGGCGGATCTCCTGCAACGGGCCCTCGAGTGTGGCAATGTAGTAAAGCAGCACATAGGCCGTCCCCAACGTCGCCTTCCCATTCAGATAGAGATAGACTCCCAGGCCCAGCCCCAATCCATATCCCAACGCATACAACCCATAGGTCACTGTATAATTGAGCGCCTTCGCCATATGCGCCGGCCGATAAAGCCGCAACAACGTCGCATTCAATTCAGCAAAACGCGCCCGCACCTGCCCCACCGCCCCATTGGCCCGGATATCCTCCGTCCCGGTCAACCGCTCTTCCAGAAAACCCATCAGGTCGGCTTCGATCTGCCGGTAAGCCGCCCACTTGCGCACGCCGGTCTTCAACAGACCGCTCAGCACCAGCAACGTTACCCCCGCATAAAGGGTCATCCCGGCCCCGATCCAGAAATTCTCCCGAAACAAAAAGAACAAAATTCCCACAATCAGGACCAGATTTCCCAACACCCGCACCGTCAACTGGGAGAAGAAATTCGCCAGGGCATTCACATCCCCGTCCAACCGCTCGATCAGCTCACCCGGCGTATGCCGCTTGTGAAAGGCCATCTCCATCTGGAGCGTATGACGGACCAGATCCTCTCGCAGTTGATTGGTGGAGCGCCATCCCAGATCCTCGCCCACCCAGGTCACCGCAGCCGCCAGCACCTGCTGCAACAACGCAAAGGCCAGAAAGATCCCCGCCGCCTGAAAAAGCGCCGAATCGGAAGCTCCCGCCCGGGCCGCATCCAGAAAATAGCGCAGGATCTGGGGATTGGCCAGTTGCAGGCCAATCCCCACCAGCAACAACCCCGTCAAAAGGACCATCCGTCGCCCATACGGCCGCAGATAGTGCCCCAATAACTGTATCGTCCCCTGAGTAGAGGTCGTTTCCCTGATCTCTAAGTCAATCACTCCATCCATGTTCACCCCACTTCAGAGAGCAGCCGCAGATAGCTCTGCCACCTCCGTTCGGCAATGGCCCCACTTTCAACCGCCGCACAGACCGCGCAGCCCGGTTCCTGGTCATGCCGACAACCCGCGCCGAACTTACAACGCCCCAGATAGGGCCGCATTTCCACAAAAGCCTCCGCCAGATCGAAATCGTCGGGCAGCTTCAGACCGAACTCCCGCATCCCGGGCGTATCGACCACCTGCCCCCCGAAATCCAGCGTGAACATCTCTAACGCCGTCGTCGTATGCCGCCCTTTGCCGGTCGTCTGGCTGACCGCATTGACCCGCAGCCCCAATCCCGGCTGGATTGCATTGAGCAGCGAGCTTTTGCCCACCCCTGACTTGCCCACAAAGGCTGATACCCGGCCACGGAGTGCCTCTCGCAAGGCATCCAGGCCCAGGCCCGAGGCCGAGCTTGTCCCCAGCACCCGATAACCAATCCGTTCATAGTCGTGCACCTCGTTGGGTAGCTCATCACACAGATCCGTCTTGGTCAGACAGATCAGAGCGGGCACCCCCGCCCCTTCCGCCGCCGCCAGATACCGATCCAACAAATTCCACACCGGCGCCGGTTGCGCCGCGGCCATCACCGCCACCACCAGATCGACATTGGAAACGATCACCTGCTCCAATTGCTTGGGCCCGGCCGCCGGACGGACCAGCGCATTGCGCCGCGGCTGGACTGCCGTAATCACCCCCGTCCCATCCCCCGCCGGCGTGAAATCCACATAATCTCCTACCGCAATAGGATCGACCACATCGATCTCCTGCACCTCGATCACCCGCTTGCCGCGCCGCCGGGGATCGGTCGGCGCCGCAATAGGATAAACCAGCTGTTTCCGCAACCGGTTGGAGATCGAACAGGTAATTTCGCCGCCGGCCGCCCGCACAAAATAAGTGCCTTGAGATTTTTTAAAGACCAGACCCGAAGGTTCTGACATAAAATTAAAGCCAAAAGAAGACATTTCTGATTCCTTTTTTGATTTTTAGAGATAAAAAATAGCCACGGAGCCGTCCCGCCCCGTGGCCGAAATAAAAAACGGCCACGGGCATTGATTACGCCCGTGGCCGCTAGAGGTTTATACCGAAAAGGTTAGCTGAAGCGGACAGGCGCACTTTGAACCGGCAGGTTCATGCCGAAGACAACATAACTGGATCGTTCCAAGGACGCGGTTGTCATAGTACGCCTCTCCTTTCATAGATTTCCTGTAAGGATGCCGAAATCCTAACACAACTTCCAAAATAGTCAAATACGACCCCTTCCCCCCATCCCGCGCATCGTCTCACACCGGACAAAAAAACAACCTGTGCGGTTAGTCTGGAAAAAAAGCCCATATTTTCGGCGGCTTTCTGAAGCCGCCGAAAATATAAATAAAGAAACTCCCCCCCCCATCCCGCGCGTCGTCTCACACCGGACAAAAGCCTCTTGCGGGACGCTAAAAACCAACCAGTGCAATGAGCCCTGAAAAACGAGTGAAAAAACTGTATTTGGGCGGGCTTTCTGAAGCCCGCCCAAATACAAATAAAAAACTCCCTCCCCCCATCCCGCGCGTCGTCTCCCACCGGACAAAAACCTCTTGCGGGACGCTAAAACATGATTTCGCGCGCCTGAGAAGGCGCGCGAAATCATAAATAAACCTCGGAAATGTCGATCTATTCTTCCGATTCAGATTGCAAAGCCAGAATCAACTTCTCCGTCAACGCCGAAAGCGACTGCAATTCATCCGGCGTAAGCGCATCAAACCGATGCGCCAGCGGCGTCTCATGAGCCGTACGCGCCGCCGCCAACGTCTCCCGCCCCGCCTCCGTCAAAGTCACAAAAACCATCCGCCGATCTTTCGTATCGCGCGTCAGCTGCACCAACCCCTGCAATTCCAGACGTTGCACAAGGCGAGTGGCATTGCTGGGAGTGCAATGAAGACGTTCGGCCAGATCCCCAAGCGTAAGACCGGGTTCAGTGCTGTCGATAGGTAGTTGCAAAAGCAAGTGATACTGGGACGAGGAAATCTCGGCAACGCTGAGATTGCGCCGATCTTCATCATTCATCAGCATATAAATCTGCTGTAATCGTTGATAGAGTTGCATTACTTCATCTGTCATGGTATTACCCTTACTAAGCAATCGGTTGGCAGCCGACTGGTATCGTAGCATGCTACCACTTTTTACGCTTGCGTCAAGCTCTGCGAAAGTTTGACCTGTACAGTTAACTCAAAAAAGTAAAAAACGCCGCACCCCATAATTCACTCAGCTTGTACCGCAAAGATGCCGGGGACGCAGAAAAAAATCCCATGTTTTCGCAGGCTTTCTGAAGCCCGCGAAAACATAAACAAAAAACTTTCTCTCCCCGTCCAGCGCGTCGTATCCCACCAGAAAAAAACATTTGCGGGACGCTAAAAATATCCAGGTTGACATCTCCTCACCTCCCACTATACTCATACGGGAGCAAACCTGCGACCCATCATCACGTTTCACGTTTTAGACTCATGGAATCAGCACTCTTACTGCGCACCAAACTCTTCATCCCGCCGGAACGCTCCGACGTGATTGCCCGACCGCGCCTGTTGCAACGCCTGGATGCCGCCACCCGACGTCCCCTCACTCTCATCGCGGCCCCGCCCGGCTTCGGCAAAACCACCCTCCTCAGCCAATGGATTCACAGCCCGGCGCAACCCGCCGTCGCCTGGCTTTCTCTCGACACCGGCGACAACGATCCCATCCGCTTCTGGAACTACATCCTGGCGGCCCTGCAAACCCGCCATCCCCAACTCGCCCTGGACCTGCCTGGCCTGCTACGCTCTCCTCAGCCACCGCCGATCGAAACCCTGCTGACTGTCCTGATCAACGAGCTGACCGAAATCTCGCAGCCCTTTTTTCTGATCCTCGACGACTACCACACCATCGATTCGTCGGCCATCCACCAGGGCATCGCCTTCCTGATCGACCATCTGCCGCCGCCCCTGCATCTGATCCTGATCAGCCGCACGGACCCGCCGCTCCCGCTGGCCCCATGGCGTGCCCGCCGACAACTCGGCGAACTCCATGCCGCCGATCTCCGTTTCCTGCCCGAAGAAAGCACCGCTTTCCTCAACCAGATCATGGGACTGGGCCTCCCCGCCGACGCGATCGCCGCCCTGGAAGCCCGCACCGAAGGCTGGATCGCCGGACTGCAACTCGCCGCCCTCTCCGTCCAGGGCCAGGAAGACACCGGCGCTTTCATCCGCGCCTTCACCGGCAGCCACCGTTACGTCCTCGATTACCTGGCTCAGGAAATCCTCGACCGCCAGCCCGAAAATCTCCGCAGCTTTTTGCTTCAGACCGCCGTACTGGATCGGCTCAGCGGCCCCCTCTGCCAGGCCCTCACCGGCCGTCATGACAGCCAACAACTGCTGGAACAGCTCGAAAACGGCAACTTCTTCCTCATCCCGCTGGATGCCGAACGCCGCTGGTACCGTTATCACGCCCTCTTCACCGATTTCCTCCGCAGCCGGCTGGAAACCCTCTATCCCGATCTCCCTGTGGAACTCCACCGCCGCGCAGCCGACTGGTATTACCACCAGAATCTGCTCGTCCCGGCCATCAATCATGCCTTCACAGCAAAGGACTTCGACCGCATCGCCGAATGGCTCACGGAAAAGGCCGGGCTGATGTTCTACACCTGCGAAATCCAGACACTCTGTGATTGGATTGAAGCGCTGCCCCGCGAAATCGTCCGCACCAATCCGCGCCTCAGCGTCATTTACGCCTGGACGCTCCTTTCCACACTCCAGCTGGATAAAGTAGCCGAACCGCTCAACAATGCCCAACAAACCCTGGGAATCGACACCGCTGGCGACCTGCCTCAAATTCCCTTCCTCCGCGTCGCCCGGGGAGAAATCTGCACGCTTCGCAGCGTCCTATCCATCAATGCAATGGATATCCCCGGCGCCCGCCAGTTAGCCGATCAGGCGCTGCGCTGCCTTGAAGGCATGACCGATCAAGAGTCGCTCTTCAACACCCCCACCGACCTGCGCATCGTCGCCTCCTTCAACCGCGCCGTTGCCGCCGAAATCAACGGCGAGCAGGAAATCGCCGAAAAGACCTTTGCCGAAACCCTCCGTTTAAGCCGGGCACGGGAAAATTTTCACCTTGCCGCCCTCTCCTTCAGCCATCTGGCCCAACTGCAAACCCTCCGCGGTGCCCTTTACGAAGCCGCTGCCACCTATCGGGAATCCCTGGATTACATCGCCGCCGGCCCCGGCGAACGCTCCCCGCTTGCCGGTCCGCTCTATACCGGCCTCGGCAATCTGCTCCTGGAATGGAACGATCTGGAAAAATGCGCCAGCTATCTGGACCGGGGCATCGCTCTGGGCCAACAATGGAATAACTGGGACGCGCTCTTCAACGGCTATCTGGGCCGCATCCGTCTCGCCCAGGCCCATAACGACCCCGCCGCGGCCCTGGCAACCCTGGAAACCCTGAAACCGGCCGCCGCCGTCCTGCCCCCCGTCTTTGCAACCTCACTGATCGAAACGCTCCACGCCTGGATCAAAGCCTGGCTGGGAAATGACGCCGAAGCCGCCGTCGCCATCCAACGCACCGGCGTGACCCTCGACGGCCCCATGAACAGCTTCCAGGAAAGCGGTTATCTCGTCCTGGCCCGGGTTCTGCTGGCCCAGGGCGGCTCCCATCTGGTTGAAGCCGATGCCCTGCTGGAACGGATCATCGACTTTGCCCGCCAGGGCAACCGCATTGCCCGTATCATCGAAGCGCGAATTTTACAGACCATCGTCCGCCAGACCTCCGGCCGGGAAGCCGCCGCCCTGCCCCCGCTGATCGAAGCCCTCAACCTGGCTCAGCCCGGCGGCTACATCCGCACCTTCGCCAACGAAGGGCCCCGCCTGCTTCCCCTCCTGACCCTAGCCGCCACCCAATGTGATCCGGCCTACATCGCCCGCATCAAAGAAGCCATCCTACCGGCCGACCACTCGGCAGAACCGACCGCAGCAGCCGACCTGATCGAGCCGCTGAGCGACCGCGAACTGGAAGTGCTGCGCTGTATCGTCGCCGGCGATGCCAATCAGGAAATCGCCGTCACCCTGGTCGTCTCCCTCAACACCGTCAAAACCCACCTCAAAAACATCTACGCCAAACTCGGCGTCAACAACCGCACCCAGGCCGCCGCCCGCGCCCACGAACTGCATCTGCTCTAACGCACCTCACCCCTTCGGGTGATCTCATCTCACCCCACAAAATCCCCCGCCCGAGCGATGACAGCCCCCCTCCTTCCCGCTATACTCTAAAACGAAGACAAAAAAATATAAACCGGCGCCGCGAACCCGGAAAACAAGGGAAAGAAAAAACCATTTTTCGGCGGCTTTCTGAAGCCGCCGAAAAATGAACAAAACAACTCTCTCCCCCCATCCAGCGCGTCGCTTCTTACAAGAAAAATACCCTGTGCGGGACGCTAAAAATGCCCACCAGCACAGGTTGTATTTTTTCACGCTCCGTCTTCGGAGCGTGAAAAAATAAACAATTATTTATAGGAGCACTCTTTATGAACCGCCAGGACGACCTTATCATTCAGGTAGAAAACTTTCGTAAAATCTACGGCAACTTCATCGCCGTCGACAACATCAGCTTCCAGGTCCACCGCGGAGAAATCTTCGGCCTCCTCGGCCCCAACGGCGCCGGCAAAACCAGCACCCTCGAATGCCTGGAAAGCCTGCGCTCCCCCGACGGCGGCACCCTCCGCATCCAGGGACTCGATCCCGTCCGCGACACCCGCAAACTGCGCAACGTCATCGGCGTCCAGCTCCAAACCTCCGGCCTGCCCAATACCATGACCGTCCGCGAAGCCCTGGACTTCTTCAGCGCCTATCATCAGGTGCCTCCGCGCTATGAACTGCTGGAACGGCTGGGGCTCAAAGAAAAAATGAACACCCAATACCTGGCCCTCTCCACCGGCCAACAACGACGGCTGGCCCTGGCCCTGGCCATCAACCACCGCCCCCCCGTCATCATCCTGGATGAACCCACCGCCGGGCTCGATGTGGCCTCCCGCGTCGAACTCCATGCCTTGATGCAGGAGTTGCGCAAAGACGGGACCACCATCCTGCTGGCCACCCACGACATGGCCGAAGCGGAAAAGATGGCCGACCGGGTCACCATCCTGCTCAAAGGCAAGATCGTGGCCACCGGCACCCCCCGCGAGTTGACCGCCACCGGTGGCAGTCTCACCAAAATCTCAGTCCGCACCGATGAGACCTGCCTGGCGCAAAATCACACATCCTTCCCGGCCGTCACCCAACGGCTGTCCCAGGACGATTACACGGTCTTCTACAGCACCGATCCCGGGCCCAGCGTCTCCGCCATCCTGGCCCACATTGCCCGGCAGAACGACCGGCTGATCGACCTGCGCGTCGAACGACCTTCCCTTGAAGAACGCTTTCTTGAAATTACCGAAACAGGAGCTTCCCGATGACCGCCTTGCTTAACCATTTTTCATTTGAATTCGGAACCGGCCTGCGCAATCGCTCGCTGTTGCTGTTGAACTACATCTTCCCCTTGGGATTCTTTCTGATGATGGGCGCCATGATGGGCTCCATCAATCCGATCTTCATCGAAACCATGATCCCGGCCATGATCGCCTTCGCCGTACTCTCCGGCGCTCTGTTGGGGATGCCGAACCCCCTGGTCGAAGCCCGCGAATCCGGCATCTTCCGCAGCTACAAAATCAACGGCATTCCCCGGCTGGCCGTCATCGGAATGCCCGCCTTGACCACATCCATTCATTCCCTGATCGCCGCCGTGGTCATCACAGCCACTGCAAATCCGCTCTTCAAGGCGCCGTTGCCAGTCAACTGGCCGGCCTTCATCCTGGTTGCCGTCGTGACCGCCTTTGCCAGTGCCGGCCTGGGCGTATTGATCGGCGTGATCTCGGCCAACACCCGCGTCACGATTCTCTGGACGCAGCTCATCTACCTGCCCTCCATGATGCTGAGCGGCATGATGGTCCCGCTCACCATGCTGCCCGAAACCCTGGGCAAAGTCAGCCGCCTTCTTCCCACGACTTATGCAATGCAGGCCTTCCAGGGACTGGCCTATCAAAAAGAGACCGTGATTGACCCCACCCTGGCCCTGATCACCCTCATCGCCGGCGGCCTGATCGCCTTTGCCCTGGCCTACCTGCTCTTCACCTGGGACAACCGCAACGCCGAACGCCGGCTCAATCCATGGCTGGCCCTCCTGGCCCTCGCCCCTTACGCACTGGCAATGTTCCTGTAAAAACCTATATTTTCGCGGGCTTTCTGAAGCCCGCGAAAATATAAACAAAAAAACTCTCCCCCCCTCCTGCTCATCGCTTCTTATCAAAAAAAGACCCTGGGCAGGATACG
>CAZCTC010000021.1:0-103914 GCA_964501335.1 uncultured Anaerolineales bacterium
ATTATAACAATCAAGGGGAAGCTGTCAAAATTACACATTTAAAGGTCAAACTGGATGCCCTGAGCGAGGGGGAGGGTGGTGCCCCAGTTGATGGTATTGGTCTGGCGGCGCATGTAGGCTTTCCAGGCATCGGAACCGGATTCGCGGCCGCCGCCGGTGCTTTTCTCTCCGCCGAAGGCGCCGCCGATCTCGGCTCCGCTGGTGCCGAGGTTGACATTGGCGATGCCGCAGTCGGAGCCGGCGGCGGAAAGGAACTGTTCGCTGTAGCGCAGGGAATGGGTGAAGATGGCCGAAGAAAGGCCCTGATCCACGCTGTTTTGGATTTCGAGCGCCTCTTCAAAGGTTTCATATTCGACGATGTAGAGGATGGGGGCGAAGGTCTCTTCGCGCATGATGGGCAGATCCCGGGGGGCGATGACGATGGCCGGTTCCACGTAGAAGCCGCCGGTCAGTCCGGCAGGTTGGATAGTGCCGCCGCCGTAGATGACGGTGCCGCATTCCTGTTGTGCTGCGGCCAGGGCGGACTGCATCTGTTTTACGGCATCGGCGTCGATCAGAGGCCCCATCAGGGTGTCGGGGATGAGCGGGTTGCCGATTTTGACCTGGCGATAGGCATGGATCAGCCGCTCTACAAAGGCCGGGCGGATCGTGCGATGGATGATGAGGCGTCGGGTGCTGGTGCAGCGTTGTCCGGCGGTGCCGACTGCGCCGAAGAGCACGGCCCTCAGCGCCAGTCCGAGATCGGCGTCTTCGGTGATGATGACGGCGTTATTGCCGCCCAGTTCCAGCAGAGAGCGTCCAAAGCGACGAGCGACGACTTCGCCGACTCTCTGGCCCATCCGGCAGCTGCCGGTGGCGCTGATGAGAGGGATGCGGGGATCGTGGATCAGGGTTTCACCGATTTCAGCATCGGAGCCGATCACCAGGTTGAAGAGTCCGTCGAGGTCATGGGCGGCGAGCACCGGAGCGATGATATTGTGGACGGCGATGGCGGTGAGGGGTGTTTTCAGGGAGGGCTTCCAGATTACTGTGTTGCCGCAGACGGCAGAGAGCAGGGCATTCCAGGCCCAGACAGCTACCGGGAAATTGAAAGCCGTGATGATTCCGACGGGGCCTAGCGGGTGCCATTGTTCATACATGCGATGGGAGGGCCGTTCGCTGTGCATGCTCAGGCCGTAGAGCTGGCGGGAAAGACCGAGGGCGAAGTCGGCCATATCGATCATTTCCTGAACTTCGCCTTTGCCTTCGACGAGGATCTTGCCCATTTCGAGCGTGACCAGTTTGGCGAGCGGTTCTTGATAGGTGCGCAGAGCGTCGCCGATTTCGCGAACCAGGGCGCCGCGTTGGGGGGCGGGGCGGAGGCGCCATTGTTTGAAAGTTTCTTCAGCTTTTTTCCTAATGAGTTCATAGTCTTCGCGGCGGGCCTGAATGACACGGGCGATGGGGCGGCCGTCGATGGGGGAATATGAGGTCAGGATTTCACCGTCAGTTTCTATCCAGCTGTGGGGAAGTCCAGTCGAGGCTCCGTAATTAAGTTCCCGGATGCCTAACGCAGTTAAAAAATCGTACATGTAGCTTCTCCTTGGTTGTAGATGATTTATTTCGACCGATGCGTTCATTTGTGGGGGGAGACCCCACGGCCGGCTTGTTACGTCCCTTTCCTGGCACTTTTTTCGTAAAATACGATCTTCGACGGAATGAGCAGAGAGAATTTCTTTGACCTATGCGGTTAGTCCGGAAAGCAAGAGAAAGGACTGGCCATTTTTCGGCGGCTTTCTGAAGCCGCCGAAAAATGAATAAAAAATAACTCTCTTCCCATCCGGCGCGACGTTTTTTACTGGGAAAGTGCCTGTTGCGGGACGCAAAAACACGGAGTTGAGGAGAGGAACTGCGGCTGCGTTGTCGAGCGCCAAAAGACGCCAGCCGGCGTGTAAAGGC
This sequence comes from uncultured Anaerolineales bacterium, assembly GCA_964501335.1. GTDB lineage: Bacteria > Chloroflexota > Anaerolineae > B4-G1 > SLSP01 > CAZCTC01. The sequence continues at coordinate 1,939 of CAZCTC010000021.1, forward strand.
GCGGCTGACGGTTTGGCCGTGACGCAATTCCTTTCCAAATACGGGAGGCGCAGCCGTTTCCAGCTGTACCCTGACGGTCTTATCTCCATAAGTCTATAGACTCACAGGCGATAGGACTCGGAAGCGCACCGGCTTATATTAAATGTCGGGATTAGCATAGCATGGGCAATGTAAATGGCAAGTGAGGTTTGTCGGGTTCTGGAACGTAAAACGTGAAACGTAAAACGTGATGATTTGTTATTCGATCCTTCTTTTGACCGGCGGCGGGACATGGTCACTCTCTACCACCGCGCTTCGTATTACCAGTTCCTCCAATTCTACCGCCTTTGCAATAACCGGCACCTGCAACAACGCCGCCCGACCTCTTGCCGTCAGATCAGGATTGTCCTTAAAAACAAAAAAACAGATGAACAGCTCTCCAGGACTAAAAACCGCCTTAAAATCAACCACTCCTTCTAACGCAAAAAGCGCCTCATCCAGCAACGCCAGCGGCAACATGCCTCCTAACGCCGCTCCATCGATCCGCCGGGTGACATGCGCCATGGTGCGCAGCACACTTCCACAGGGACAGGCCCTCGGCGCAAAGCGCCCTGCATCGCCGGTGCGATAGCGGATCAGCGGCATTCCCCGCCGGGTCAGGGTGGTGAAAACAATCTCGCCTTCTTCTCCTTCGGGAATCGGTTGTCCGCTCGCCGGATCGACAATCTCCACCCACAGATCGGCCTCCCGTAAATGGTAGCCTCGCCGGGCAGAACAGTCTACCCCGCCGCCCAACCCCATCTCAGTCATCCCATAATGATTGTAAACTGTACATCCCCAGGCCTTCTCAACTGCCGAAACGATGGCCTGAGGCACATGATCGGCCGTGAGCAGGGCAAAACGCAGCGCCGACGTCTCGGTCGGATCCGGGTACCGCGCCAGCGCCAATATCTGAGCCGGCATCCCTACCAGTCCCGTCGCTTGTGTTGCAGCCAGCATCTCCAGCGTCTCGCGCATCTCTTTCACTGGCCCATGACGAATTCCTTCTGCTCCCAGCCTTTCCAGCGCCCGTGCCAGCAAATTCCCCACACTGCCGGGACGGGCGCTGGGCAGCAGAATCAACACCCGATCTCCCGGTCGGGTAAATGTCGACATCCCTGCCTGGAAAAAATCCACCGTAAGTTCCTGATCGTCTTCCGTGAAATAAAGCCGCTTGGGCAGTCCCGTCGTCCCGGAACTATCGAGCGTTACCACCCGCGCAATCTCGCTCTGCGAAACGCAGACAAAACGCAGCGGATTTTCTTGCAAATCGGCCGCCGTCGTAAACGGAAAAGCGGCCAACTCTGCCAGCGAATTTAATTCAGCCGGAGCGGTCGCCAGATGTGCGCGATAAAAAGGACTGCGGGCTCGCACCCAGCCCAGCGTTTTTCTCAACGCCGCCAGTTGATAGGCAGTCAGCGACTCTCGACTCAACGCCCCCGTCGCGTTGATTTTATGGGCAATCCAGGATTCTAAGGGTGTTATCGTTTCCAAAAAAACCTCGATCAGTTCAACCCCTTTTGAAGAAAGCAAAAAACATGTATTCGACGGCTTTCTGAAGCCGTCGAATACATAAATAAAATAACGCTCTCTGACTGCTTCGCACTGCGCATCGTTTCGCGCCGAACAAAGGCCATTTGCGGGACGTTAAAATGCCCAGGTTCACCGATAAAGCGATCGCCCTTCGCGTGAGGTAAGATTGTAAGCGCAAAAAGGCACAATTCGCCCATCCGGTGCTACTGTGTGGATACAACAATCGCGCAGCCGCTCCAGATCCAATGTCCAGGCATCCTGAAAAGCCATCCCGGAAATACAAAATGCATGCGTTTTCGCTCGCTCCAGCAACTCGTCCCAACCGCCCAGCCCCGGTCCGGCGCTCGCCGGTGTCGATTCCGCCGCCCGGCGGCTCCAGTGCTGCGCCACAAAGCGCCGCGCTTTGACCGCTCCCTCCGCTGCCGACGGCGGTTTACAGGAGCAGCTTCGCTGCCGGCTCCAGGCCATCAACTGTCCGTCGGTCAGCTGGATAAAATTGCCGTGAAAAGAACAGGCCACATGCTCGCACCCCGGCGGAATCAGTTGCTCCGCCCGGACCCACCCGCCGCTCTGATTCTCCAGGGCGCGGATCACTTCCGGCAAAGTAATCCTCACTGCATCTTCCGGCGCCGCCGGATAGCGGCCGAAATAGCTCACTGGTTGAAAATGCACGCCGCGCACTGTCGGCAATCGGTCCAGCGTAAATTGTAAAATATCGCCGATTGCCTGAATATTTACGCCCGGCACCAGCGTAGGTACCAGCACCACTCCCAGTCCCAAATCGGCACACCGATCCAGTGCCGCCAGCTTTTCGTTCAGCAACGGCTGACCGCGTATTTGCCGATAGATATCGTCGTCCAGGCCGTCGAACTGCAAAAAGATCGAATCGAGGCCGGCTGATTTAAGCGCCGCCGCATAATTCGGATCGCGGGCCAGCCGCCGCCCGTTGGTATTGAGCTGAATAAAAGGGAACCCCAACCGTCGCCCCAGGGCGATGATCTCAGGAAGATCGTCGCGCAACGTCGGCTCACCGCCGGAAAGCTGAATATTGCAGGGTCCGCCCGCCCGCAGTAAACCGCGATACCAGCCTTCGATCATGGCCGGCCCCGGATCGGCTTCTGCTCTCCCGGCCGCAGCAAAACAAAAAGCACATTGTAAATCGCAGCGTTGAGTCACTTCCAACAAGGCTGTGCAGGTTTGCTGTCGATGTTCCGCACAGAGGCCGCAATCGAAGGGACAGCCGGTCGCAACTGCGGTCAGAGGTGGCTCAGGAGGAGCTGGCTTCCGGGTTACCGCAGCCGGATAGGCAGGATTGCCCCGCCAGATCACGGTCTCGAAGGTCCCGTGAACCGAACAATGCTTTTTCAAATAAATATTGGCGCCACGCCGCACCCGCTGCGCCGGAATCCGTTGCAAACATTCGGGACAGACGCTCTCCGTCGTCCCCAACAATCGGCTGCGACTCATCGATCCTGCCCGTAAAGGTCGAACCCGTTCTCGACCAGCAAACCTGTAGTTTTTTCATAAACGCCCAGCACCATCTGTCCGCACCGCGTTCGAGTCTGCGGACTGCCGTCCAGAATATCGGCACACCGGATTCCGTCGAACGGAACGCCATACGTCTGCTTAAACCAGGCCACCAATGACTGCAACATGGGACTAAGACGATAATCTTCGGACTCGCTTGCGCTGCCGCGTCCGGCATAAAGCCCCAATAAGGCGGCACCGCCGGTCAAGGCGCCGCAGACCTCCCGGCCATCGATTCCCATTGCCAGACCATGCATGGCCCGTACCAGATCGGGATCTTCCCGGCCCAGATTCTCCAGGCCCAACAGTACCAGGATCTGACTGCAATAAAAGTTCTGTTGCTTGTATTTTGCAACCTGCATCATCAAATCGTCCATCAAAGCCTCCGGAAAATAATGTCGGCACTTTGCGCTCTCTTTCGTCAGACAAGAAAAAGTTCGATCTGTGCGAAGCAGGGGGGAGGATGTTTTTTTGTTATGTTTTCGCGGGCTTCAGAAAGCCCGCGAAAATACGGGCTTTTTTCTCGGCCTGACCGCACCGGTCATTTTTATAGTTCTCGCCAGGCCAGAGCCAGAAAATAACCCGGTTTGGCCGGAAAAGCGGCCTGATCCTTTTCAGTGGCACCGGTGCAGTCCCAAAACTCCGCCAGCGAACCATGCTCCCAAATCAACCGGGCTGCAAAAGCCTTTAACAAAGGCGTCTGATCCACCCAAAAGACCAGCCTGAAACCATGGCTACTGAGCTTCGACTCTAATTCAAGCCGGGAACGGGCCCCACTAAGACAACAATGCACTGGCTGATCCACTGGGATCGATCGATTTCCCGCTACTGCATAGACATCACTGATAATGAAGAATCCTCCCTTGCGCAGCATGCGGCGAACCTCCGCCATCGCCTGATCCCAGTTTGCTACCAGAGAAAGGACGCACTCGGCACTTACTGCATCAAACGTTCCATCTGCGAAGGGCAATTGGAGTGCGGTCGCTCGCGCTAATGGTCCGCTTCCCAACGCTTTTCCCTCTGCCAGCAAAAGAGCGGAAAGGTCGATTCCCACCGTTTGCAATCCGAATTCCGTCCGGCATAAATCCACCGTCGCACCAGCCCCGCATCCCACATCCAGCAGGCGTGATCCGGGGCCCAGCGCTGCCGTAGTCAGGGCCTGGCGCGTCAGCTCAAGGCCGCCCGGACGGATCGCCCGGCCCGTCGCCTGCCGTACCGTTTCTTGTTCGTAAATAAAAGAGGACATATGGATACTGTTAGCTCTCAAGATCAAAAAATCTTATTCCAAACTTATATTTTCGCGCGCCTCTTCGGGGCGCGCGAAAATATAAATAAAAACTACTTATCTTCCAACATCTTTTCCACTTCCAGCATTCGCCCCAGCGCCAGTTCCTCAGGAATCAACGCCAGACCACATTGCTCGCAATGCCAGAGTTCCACCGGAAAAGCACTGTCAAGATAGGCAACTTCAACCTTACCCCACGTCAAGGGATGTCCACACCGGGCACAGATCCAGGCTGTTTCATTCGATACCGGCGAATCGTTCATCCGTGGACCTCCTGATCTCTGGCACGCAATTTGATTTCCATCCGGTGGCTGTAAGCGTTGTAAATCCGATAGCCTTCCGCTTCCGGCATATATTCAACCCAATAGGTGACATTGGCTGGTTTGTAGGATGCCAGATAATGCCCGCTGGTGGGATTGACAAAACGGCTTCCGGTCGCTTCGGCATAGTGGATTACCTGCCGTATATCCTCTTCCAGAATCAACCGCGCATCGATGCGCGCTGCAACCTCTTCATCTAACCACAAAAGCATCGGCATTGCTTTCCCTGCGCTCACAGTTTCTTCCCAAAGTTCCGACAGCAATCGCTGTTTCAACTGCGCCCGGTTGTCGTGGCGTTGCGAAAAACCGGGGCCGCGGCGTATAGCACGTCCGATCAGATCCTGTTCATAAAACAAATCGAGCAGATGCAGCGTCGGTTTGCCCTGATCGGCAAAAAAGTCCCGGCACATTGCACAATAGGTCACATAGCCGGCTGGATGGGCGGCAATACGTCGCTGCACTACCTCGTGAGCCAGCTCACGGTTGGCCAGCCAGAGCAACCCGCCGTAACTACAGCATTCCGTGCGTTCTCGATTGAGCGGCAGTTCCTCAAACGGATAGCCGAGCCGCCTCAAAATTTCCCGGGCACTTTCCTGAATGCCGGCTTCATAACGGGTCGTACAGGGATCGTGGATGGCCAACGGCAGTGCTTCGCCGGGAGCGCCTGTTGCCGGGAGGCCTGCGGCTGCAAAGATCTCCCAGAGAGAGACCAGTGGCAGCTCCGGCCAATGCGTCTTGAAAATCTGATAGCAGCTCGAACAGGCCACGATCAACTTCCCGCCGCCCAGAGCCTCATACTCCGCTTTGAAATCGACCAGCACCTTACTCCGTAAATCGGCCCGCCCGGCCCAATCCGCCGGCGCTCCACAACAGCGTAGCAGCAAACTCACATTGGGCAGTCTTTCCCGCAGATAAGCATAGGTCTGCGCTACATGTTCCGGAGCCGAAGCACTCAACTGACAGCCGGGGAAGAAAATATAGTCGGAGCGATCGCTGCCCGGCGCCCGGCGGGCCAGCGTCGCCGAAGGCCCGTTGCTGAATGCCATATCGCGCAGCGCAAATTCGTGCGCCGAAGGCGGCATCCGGTCCTGCTGTACCATCAACTCGCGTGCGGAACGGCAGACGGTCGCCATATTCAAATCTTCCGGACAGACCGCACCGCACAATCCGCACAGACTGCACGAATTGATCAGGGTATTGAACTGCCGGGTTCCCATCACAATGGAGAGATTGTTGTAAATCTGGCGTACATACTGCCGGGGATAGCTCTCATAATGCTCTAAATAGGCGCACGCCTTGACGCATTCCAGGCACTGGCATTGCAGACAGCGCCCGGCCTCCTGCACCGCTTCCTCCCGGCTGTATCCTGCAATGGAATCGGCCGGCACCGCCGCCGTCGGCACGATTCCTTCCAGATTGGTATAAAGCCGGGTGATATAAGTCCCTTCATTGTCGCGGGACGCCGTCAATGAAGCCTTTTGCAAATAACGGTCGATGGAAACCGCCGCCCGCCGGCCCGTTGAAATGCTCTCGATAAAAGCCGGCGACCTTCTCAGGGCCCGCCCTCCGACAAAAATCCCGGGCTCCGCTCCGGCGAAAGTTACCGGATCGATATCGACCAGGAAAGCGGCAAAAGCCACGGCACCTTCCCGCCCCACGCCCAGATAGATCGCCTCGAAATTGCCGTGCAGCTCCGCCAGAGCGACCGCCTCCACCGGAGAATTCAACCGCACTTCAATGTCATCGCTCACCGCTCGCGCGATTTCAGTCGCCAATAGCTCGTGCGGCAACCGATCCTCTGGCACTTTCCACAGGCTCCCGCCCAACCGCTCCGTCGCCTCGAAAAGCGTGACCGTATGCCCCTTGCGCGTCAGATCGAAAGCCGCTGTGAGTCCGCTCAATCCGCCGCCGATTACTGCCACCCGCCGTCCCCGTCGCGGCAGCGGCCGCCGCCCTTCCGGCAACGCGCCATACGCCGCCGCAGCCCGTTCCAGAGCGGCAATTTGAAGCGTCTCGCCGGCGGCTCCGCGATTGCAATTTTCACGACAGGGCTGCTCGCAGATCCGTCCCACGATGCCGGGAAAAGGCAACTGCTTGAGGATGGTTTGCAGCGCCCCGTTGAAATCGCCCTGCGTGAGCGCTCCCAATGCCCCCCTCACATTGACATGCAAAGGGCAACTTGCGGAACAGGGCGGCGCCTGATCCTGGATACACTGGTTCTCTAAAGCCCGGAGTTCGTTTTGATCCATAGTTGTTTTTTTTATTGATCGCGCGCCCCTCCGGGGCGCGCGATCAATAAATCTCTCTATAATTTTATGCCTTCAGACCTGCCAGGATCTTCTCAGGAAGAGCCGGCAGCTCGCGGATGCGCACGCCTGTCGCATGGTAGATCGCATTGACAATCGCCACGTGCGGCGAGGTCAACGGTAATTCACCCACGCCGGCCGCTCCGAAGGGGCCGTGGACGCGCGGCGTCTCGATGTAGATCATCTCCAGCGCATCGGGGATATCCGAGACTTCCGGAATACCGCAGGCAATCATACTCGTATGCTTTTCCAGATCCTCGAAATCTTCCGTCAACGCCAGGCCGATGCCCTGAGCCACCCCGCCGTACATTTGCCCATCGACCACGGTCTTGTTGTTGATTTTGCCGATGTCGGCCGCCACCAGCATCCGTTCGACCTTCGCCTTGCCAGTCTTCACATCGACCGCCACTTCGGCCAGGAAGGCCCCGTACATGTAGATCGCAAAAGGCTTCCCTTGAGCGGTCTTGGAATCGCAGTTGCTGTTCATCGAGGCTGCCCACTTGCCCTCATAGCGCAGCGGTAACCCTTCAGCCGTCATCTCGGCGTGAGTGCGATAGGTGCCGTCGGCTTTCTTTAATCCGGCGAGCAACTTCTCGCAGGCATCGATGATGGCGTTTCCGGTCATTACCTGAGAACGGCTGCCGCCGGCCGGCCCGCTGTTGGGCGTGAAGGCGGTATCGTTCATTATTAGCTTGATCTTGTCGGGCGCGATTCCCAACGGGCGCAGCGCCTCATGAGCCGTACCGAGCGTGCCCATGTCGGCACCCTGGCCGTGGTCTTCCCAGCTGGTATAGACTGTGACTCCGTCGGCGGTCAGTTCGGCGGTAGCGGCAGAGCCGTCCACTCCGTCCAGACCGCAGCCGTAGATCCCGATAGAGATGCCGACGCCCCGCTTGACTTCGGCGGTCGATTTTTCAGCTGCTTCTTTCTTTGCCTTTTCATAGTGAGGCCGAATGGCATCCAGCAGATCCGGGAGCGTATAGACCTCAGGGTCTTGCCCGGTCGGCGTCGTCGAGCCGGGGCGATAGGCATTCTTGTAACGCAGTTCCAAGGGGTCCATGCCCATCTTTTCAGCCAATTCGTCCATCAGACTTTCCGAGGCCAGGAAGCTCTGCGGCGAGCCGTAGGCGCGGAAAGCCGAGCCCCAGGCATGGTTGGTGCAGACGGTCCGGCCGATCCCGCGGATGTTGGGGATATGATAGCCGGCGCCGATATATTGCGCCCCGCGCAGGGTTAAGAGATCGCCGAACTCGGAGTAGGGACCGTGATCCACTGTCCAATCGCTTTCCATGGCGATCAGTTTTCCCTCGGCGTCCGCCGCCAGCTTCAAATTAATGAAGAAGGGTGAGCGCTTGCCGGTATAGGTGATGTGTTGCTTGTAATCATATTTCAGGAAAACCGGCCGGCCGGTTGCCAGCGCCGCTACCCCGAGCAGCGCTTCCATCGTCGGGCTGAACTTGTACCCGAAGGTGCCGCCGGAGTTGTTCTGAATCAGGCGCAGCTTGTCGGGCTCCACTCCCAGCCCGGGGGCAATCATCGCATGGTGCAGGTGAATGCCGATACTCTTGGAATGAATGGTCAGGCGGCCTTCCTCATCGATATAGGCAAAACCCACATCGGGCTCGATGGTGAGATGGGGCTGGCGTTGCAGATAATAGCGGCCTTCGACCACATGCGCGGCCGTATCGATCAGTGGTTTGGTATCCTCGCCCTTCACTATGGGCTGTTCAAAATAGACGTTTGGAGTGCCGGGATGGATTTCGATGGCATCTTCGGCCATCGCCGCCGGCGCGCTCATATAGGCCGGCAGGATTTCCAGATCGACCCTGACCTTCTTCGCCGCGGCTCGGGCGTTTTCCTCGGTATCCGCGCAGACGATCGCGATCGCATCGCCATACTGGAAAACTTTGGTATCGCAGAGGATCGGGCGATCCCAACCATCACCTTTGTTGGTTGGGAAAGTAATCAGGCCGGTGATGCGGTTCTTACCCTTCACATCCTTATGGGTCACGATTTTGTAGACGCCGGGCATGGCCTCGGCTTCCTTCGTGTCGATCCCCAAAATGTTGGCATGTGAAACCTCGGCTTGCACCAGCGCCAGATGCAACATGCCGGTTGGCATCTTGAGTTGCATGTCGGCGCCGTAATCCCAGGTCCCGGTCACCTTAGGAATCGCGGAAGGCCGGGGATACTTCGTGCCCCAGATCTTCCCGTCAGCCGGAATCACAAAAGAAAGCGATTCTAACGGCATCTCACCGCGCAGCACTTTGGCGGCGTCCATCACGGCATCCACATAGGGCTTGTAGCCGTTGCACCGGCAGATATTGCGATGCTTCTTGAACCAATCCCGAACTTCCTCGCGGGTTGGGTTGGGATTCTGATCCAGCAAAGCCTTGGAGGAGACGACGAAGCCGGGCGTGCAGAACCCGCACTGAGCTGCGCCGTGAACCACAAAAGCCTGCTGAAGTACATGCATCGCATCGGGCGTGCCGATGCCCTCAACGGTCGTGATATCCGCGCCGTCGGGAACCCGTTTCATCTTCAAGGTACAGGAACGCACGACTTTCCCATCCATGATGACGGAACAGGCTCCGCACTGCCCGGTCCCGCAGCCCACTTTGACGCCGGTAAGGTTCAGCTGCTCGCGCAGCACCGTCGCCAATGAGCTTTCGGGATCCACGATCAACTGACGGGGTATACCATTGACAACAAATTTCTTTTTCTCCATCGCGTCCTCTTTGTGTAAATATGGATACCAACCGACCATCCATCCCCATCGGGGAACAGACTTATTGATTCAAAATGAACAGCTGCACCGGTCGAAACACAAACAAAAAAACGACGTTCCCAAAGGAACGTCGCCATAACTCGTCGTTGCCTGTCATTCCCCAAAGGACAGGGAAACAGGGCAGACAAGAAATGCCGGTGGGCTCCTTTCCAAAATACGGGAGGCATAGCCGTTTCCAGCTATACCCTGACGGTTTCACGCCATCAGTCACAGGGACTCTTAGGCCATAAAACTCGGAGCGCGGGCGGATTTAATTGCGGTCAATCAAAAAAAGAAGATTGGGCTCCTTTGATTGTATCGATTGAGGCGAAACTAACGAAACAATAAATTCATTATAGCATGGGAAATTTCCCGGGGCAATCATTGACGGGTCAAGCATTGAATTTGCAATCGCTAATGCTTTGTCTATCACTTTATCCATCCAGCTACCTGTCTTGATAGAGGCCGGACCACGCTTGCTCTTACGTAAAATTAAACAGTAGAAGCTTTTGTTCTGTTTAAAAAAAAGCCCGCCGGCAGTCATTCCGACTGCCGGCGGGCTTTTCTCTGCTTTATTCCGCCGTCACAGCTTCAACCCGCCTCCGCTCCCTCTTCTGCCTCCGCTCCGGCTTCTCGGCGATCTCCCAGCTCAGCACCACCACCTCCGTCTCTCGCCGCTGTAATCGAACGTGATCCGCGACTCCTTCCAATACCTCCAGGGCCTTCTTGACCGCGCCTTCGTCAGGATTCGTGATCCGCTCCAGCGCCCGCTTTAACGTTTCCTCCGTGTCCCGCTGCTGGATCAATCCCTGCACCCGGATGTAATCGCCCTTCTTGGGCAGATCGGCCTGACGGGCCAGGAAATAGTTGAACCGTACCGACACGGCGTCGAAGTTCTTGCCGTCGGGATTACCCGGCATCCCGGGACGACGGGGCACCGCCAGGCGCAGGCAGGTGTCGCCGTTCAGGTTCCACTGGCCGACCACGGCCCCTTCCAAAACCACTGCATTGCTCGAAGTTTGTTCTGTCATCGTGTTTTCTCCTTGATTTTGATTTCTTACTTGACCTTCAACTTGGGCGCCAGGCGCATCACTGCGTACCACGGCGCCGATTCCGCTTCCCAGGGATGCAGCCCCGGATCGGCCTGAAGCAATGAGCGCCAGAGCAGTACCGCATCCAGGCGAGCCTCCGGGTAGAGCGCCGCGTCGATCGGCGTCAGTTGCGCCAGGTCACGCTTGCTCAGCAACCCGGCTTCGACCAGTCGGCGGGGCTGCGGGGTGAGCACTAGACTGGCGCCGCCGTCCTGGAAACTGATCTCGATCCAGGCCGGATCATTGCCGGCCAGGGCCAACGAGGGCTGCCGGGTGGTCTCGAAGGCCCGTTGCATCAGCTTGAGTGCGACGGGTTTCCAGCCGTTGGTGGGATCGGCGCGCAGTTGCTGCTGGAGCAGCTCGCCGTAACGGGCCATCTCGGCCGCGTGCTTCTCTTCCTGGAGCCGGGCCTTTTCCTTGCGGTAGGTCTGTTCCAGCTTATTCACGGCCCGCGCCACCCGGCCGTTGGAGACGGTCACGGCGGCGCCCAGGGCCAGACCTGAAATCAACAACATCAACAAAGCCAGCCATTCTACGGGGGTCATCGAAGCTCCTTTCTTTTCAGGCAAAGTTTTTTCAGAAACAGACTTAACGCAGAGCCGCAGAGTTCGCAGAGAGGCGCAGAGATTTTTATTTTTCTCAGCGTCTCTGCTTCTCTGCGTCTTTGCGTTAAAAATCTGGTCTTTCATAAGCCAGGGCTTGCTGTAGCTTTTCAACGAATACCGATCGGCGATCGAGTACGGTGGCCAGCCCGGTCAGCAGTAGCATGCCGGCGCTGCCGAGGGGCAACCACAGGTCGCTGGTGTGAGCTGGAGGCCAATCGGGCGTTCTGTCCTTGGCGGTCTTTCCCGGCAATTCTTTGGGTAACGCAGGTTGGAGCGTGGGCTCCGGCATGGGCGTTGGCGTCGGCATGACTGTGGGCTGCGGGGTAGCCGTGGGCAATACCGGTGTCTCCTGCAGGACGGGCTTCGCCGTCGGGGTGACACTGGGGCGCGGCGTCGAGGTCGGGGATGGCGTGCCGGTTGCGGTGGGCATTGCGGTGGCGGTAGGTTCTTCCTGTCCGGCAACGGGTTGCGGGATGGCGGTCGGCTGCGGCATTGGTGTGACGGTGGGCTGTGGGGTAGCCGCCGCGGTGGGTGTAGCCGTCGGCGTGACCGGCGCCTCGGTGATCTGCACGGTGCCGGTGACGATACGACTCCAGCCGGCCAGGTCGGTTACGGTAAGCTGTACGGGATAGTTTCCGGCCGGCAGGCGGCGGCTGGCTGTATCGACGCCGTTCCATGCTTGCATGGCTGGCGGGGTGCCGGTTCCGGCCCAGCTTTGTACCAGGCCCGAGCCCCGGGATCGTAGGATTTCCAGCCGCCAGCTCTCCAGGCCGGAGCCGACATCCCAGGCGTTGGTGCGCAGGACCAGGATCTCGCCGCAGCCGGGGCAGAAGGTGCCGCCCATCAGGGTGGCGCTGGGGAGCAGGGTGTCCAGTTTGAGTTTCAGGGTGCGGGCGGTTTCCCGGTTGCCGGCGCGGTCCTCACTGAAGTACGGGAAGTTGAAAACTCCATCCGTGGCGAAGGTCATGGTGGGGGCCAACAGGGCAAGGCCGTCCAGGTAGATGTCGGCGATGCCGGAGGCCGTATCTTGCGCGATGAAGGTTGCCAGGACGGTGCTGGTGTACCAGCCGTTGCGACCCAGGGGACCCGATAGATCGACGGTGGTCTGCGGGGCCTGGGTATCGATCCGGATCTCCAGGCTTTGCTCCGCTTCCTGGTTGCCCAGCAGATCGGCGGAGCGATAGCCTACAGTGTGCAAGCCGTCGCCATTCACGACAAATGGACCAGCGTAAGCGGTCCATGCTCCATCGTCGATCCGATACTCGGTAGTATCCACGCCGGCGCCGGCATCCATCGCCGTCAGGGTCACGGTGACGGGGGCGCGATGCCAGGCGCCGTTGCCGGCAGTCCCGGCCAGGGCGGCGGAGGTGTGGGGCGGGGTGTTGTCGATGTGGACCAGGCGCGTGGCGGGTGTTTCCAGGTTGCCGGCCTGATCCTCGGCCCGCGAGCTGAGCAGGGTATCGCCGTCGGGGCTGGTGGTAGTATCCCAGGTGGCGCTCCAGGTGGCGGTGCCCGAGGTCGGGGTCCAGAGCACGCCGCCGTCGGTGGCATAGCTGACTGCGGCCAGGCCGGAAGTGGCGTCCCAGGCGGTGCCGTTGACCTGGATGCTGCCGTGGATCCATTCGTTGTTGGCCGGGCTTTGGATCGCCGAGCCGGGCGGCGTGGCGTCGATGGCGAGGGTCAGGGTTTGGACCGGGGAGACGTTGCCGGCTTCATCGACCGCGTTGTATTCCAGGGTGTGCAGGCCGTCGCCGGCAACGGTGAAGGGGCCATGGTAATACCACAAGGTGCCATCCAGCCGGTAGTTGATGTCGCGCACGTCGGCCCAGGCGTCGGCAGCCTCCAGGGTGATCTGAACTGGAGTCTTCGACCAGCCGTTATTCCCTGGCGTTCCGCTGGGGGTGACGGCGACGGTGGGCGGCTCGACATCGGCGTCGGTCTGGAGCCAGTCGATTTCCAAATCCGACCAGTTGCCGGGTGTGGATTGTGTGACGTAGCTGCCCATCCAGAGGGTGCGGGGCGTGGTGGGTAACGTATTGCCCGAGCCGATTTCGGTCCCATCAAGGAACAGCGTGTAGGTGGGGCCATCGACGTTCAGTTCCAGCGTGTGCCAGGCTGTATCCGCGCCGGCGGCGGTATCCTGGCTGTAGTGAGTGTTGCCGAAGGCGACGATCTTGAAGACATGCTCGCCGGCATTGCGCACCTGATAGATCCACAGCAGATTCTGCCACTTTTCGCGGATCGGATCGGCGGCCGGCTGTCGCGCCGTGGTGAAGCCGGAGTCGGAGCCCAGGGCGATGGCGGTGCCGTAGGTAGCGGCCTCGGTGTAACGGAAGCGCAGGGCCAGAATCCAGTGGGGATGGATGCCGGTGGAATAGGGTTGGATGCCCGGATAGACATTGCGGCCGACGATGGGGAACTCGGTGCCGCCGTCGCCCTGCAGGCGCAGTACGCCGCCGGCATTGAAATCCACGACATTAGACCCCTGACCCGGGTCGAAGCTCCAACCGGAATTCCCGCCGTTGAAGTCGTCGCGGAGCAGTGTGGCACCGAACACTGGAACCGCCAGAATCAGGCTCAAGAGAAAGAGAAGTTCACCGCAAAGGCGCAGAGGTCGCAGAGAATTTTTTAACTCGGCGTTCTCGGCGCCTCGGCGGTGATTTTTGTTTCTGATCATAAACACCTCCTTTTAATGCCGAAAAAGTAAGATCAGCGATCCGCCGGTGAAAGCCAGGGTGATGAGATGGCTCATGCAGACGCGGACGCGGGTGGCGGGCCGGTCCATGGTGTTGAGCAGGTAATCCAGCAGCATCCCCAGATTGTTGAGCGTGGCCAGGGCCAGCAGGCCGCGTACGATGTCGGCAACGATCGGATCGACGGGGCCCCAGATCATAGCCACCTCAAGGTCTGGAAGGCCAGCCAGCCCAGGGTCAGGCCGGGAGCGGCCCAGGGGCGGCTTTCGCGGTTTGCGGCCAGGCTCAAGGTTCGCAGGAGCAGGTCGCCTCCGACCAGGCAGATCAGTCCCGGAAGAGTAGGATGCAGAGCCAATAGCCCCAGGCCGATCCAGCGTTCCGCGTCGGTGGTCAGGCCGGCGAAGTTCAGCCGGAGCAGCAGAACGCCGGCGCTGACCAGCAAGGTACTCTCCGTGCTGTGCCAGGTCGAAAGGGAGATCAGCAGGGCGTGGGCGAAGAGATCGACCAGCAGCTCGTCGCGGTTCAGCCAGACATTGAAGACGGCGGCCAGCAGCATGAGGGCGCCCGGCCAGTCCTGGACGGCCAGTAACCGCAGCAACGCCAGGTAGAGAATCGGGGCAGCGCCGGCTTTGAGGCTCCAGAGCCGGCACCGCAGCAAAGCCAGCACCGCGGTCAAAGCGACCGGGAGTCCCCAACGGAGCAACGGGGTATCCAGCCAGGCCGGGGCGTCCATCCGGGCTCAGCCTTTCTTTTCCAGCCGGCGCTGCCGGAGCATCATGCCGGTCAGGATGATGCCGAAGAGTTCGATGAGCAGGGCGATGACCAGCAACAGCCAGAAGCCGGGGCCGGCGATCGGCGTCAGTGCCAGCGCGCCGAGGATTTCGATCCCGCCGGCGGCCATCAAGAGGGCCCCGATCAGCATATGCGTGGTCCGGCGTTTGCGGATCAGGAGCAGGGCGCCGAACACTCCGACCATGGCGAGCAGGAATAGTCCCAACGAAACAATGTCGCTTTCCAGTAACGTTTCCATGAATACTTCTCCTTAAATTTGATTAGCCGTATCGGCTTTGAGACAACAAAAAACAGGGCCACCTCCTGGCGCACTGCAAATCCAGGAGGCGGCCCTGTTTGAAGTCAGGTCCGCCGGAAGGCCCGAGAGCCTATCCGTGCGCGTTCAGCAAAAGCAACGGCGCTGAGAAATCGAGGGGCTTACGCCCGGTCTGCGCGGTTGCTTAAAACAGTTTTACGAAATGTTTTCCAATACAGAGGCGATGACTTGTTGTCGTTGGCTTACCCAGTTATGAATTGGCTCCGCAAATATTTGGACTCGTGGATACGGAGATTGGGCAATGTCGGTAGCCAGCAGCATGGGTAAATCGTCCTGAGTTACAATCTGTTGAAGTGTGGATAAGAATATCGTTCGCGCCTGGGCCTGAGGTAAGTGTTCGAGAAATTCCTTAACCGAGTGTCGGGCATCGTGAAGCGTTAAGCCTGTCGAGCTGATTCCCGGATCGTTAGGAAGTATATCTTGCAATTCGACTGGAGCGGGCATACTAAAGAGCGTCATCGACAAATCACTTACGCCGAAGCCATAGGTTAAATCGCTGCCAAAAAGCAGTCCATTGGGACGACGTAGAATTTCAGCGTCTTCAGTATCTTCCGTAAAACAATTCAGGGCTCTGATCCGATAGATATCCCAGGGATTGCGAACGGAAACGATTTCTTGGGTGTGACGGATCTTCGCCGTCGCGGTTTCCGGATTGATCTCTACGATGGTTTCCGCGCCGCTTTCAAAGCAGATCACAACGCGGGGTCTTCGGATGACCAGGTCATCATTGATCGAGCGAAGACGCCTTGTGGGACTTGCTGATGATAAATCCACGGCCCATTGGACGGTTTGATAGGGGATTTTGAACGTACAGGCGATCAGATAACTCAGGCGTTCGGAAATCGAATCGCCAAAGCCACGTTTAAGCAAATATTGAGGTTCACGTTGTTGTTGTCGCAGGTTTTCCCCTTGTCGTTGACGGGGGTAGACTTCTTCCACGGTGCTATCGCCGCTCCCGAAACGGAGGGAAGGCAGTACGTCAAACTTGGCCAGGTTGACGGGATCGTTGGAAGACCTGCTTTCATTTGAAATTATATCCATGGTTAAAAATCCTCCCGGGAATGCATTTAACACCATATTTCGCTTTTTAAAATCAACTAAATTTGCCTGTCCTGATCCAGCTTTGGTGATCTGGCGATAACATGAGGATTTTCCATGCTTACCAGGGTCACTTCTTGAGAAACAATTTCCAGGACTCGAATTTCTTCATACCAGAACCCATTCTGTGATCGTACATTGGCTAAAATCGATCCCTGGGAATATTCATTCTGCTTCATTGATTGTTCTTGTAGCCGGTTAAAATTGATTCCAGGGAATCTTACATCTGTTGCACGATCGTTACAGCTCTACATCTCTTCAAAACAAATCCCCATAAAACCTTCATCAGGGTTGATTTTCTTTGCCCATGAGATTATCGGATAACTGGTCGTAAGCATTTTTTAACCAGGGATGGATAACGGGCAAACTTTGCCGTTGTTGCCATTGGTAATCCAGGTAACACCACACGGCCAGATCGAGAGATTGGTTTAAGGTCTTCGATACCTTTTCCAGGTAGGGAGCTTGATGGGATTGGTCCCATTGCATTTTATCGGCTATGAAGACGACTTTATCCAGGATGGAAGCATTCTTTTTCAACGTCGTGTGGCAGCCGATCGCGCTCAAAATGCTTTCGTCGGTAATTCCGAAGATTTCCCGGCTGAGCACCACGGATAGTTTTTGATGCAGCAGCAGGGGAACTTGCTCTTCCTCCGATAGAATTTCTATTTGTAATTGGCGGGCGATCTGAACTCTTTGAGAAGACGGGATCACGGCGCTGATGTCGTGTAACCAACCGGCCACTTCCGCTGCATTTTCAGCAATTCCAAATTGCCGTGCCAGCTGCTTCCCTTCTTGGGCGACCTTCATACTATGACTTAGCGTGTTAGCGCATTGATGATGACTGAGAAAGGTTGTCACATCTACCGGAATTTGTCCCGTGAAACGGATTTCTGCTGTCAGTTCGTTGAGTAAAGGGTTCATGTTGATTTGTATATTCCTCCTGGTTGGTATTCAACCCCGGATTACAGCTTGTGTCAACCTGGAGTATTACCGGGTTGGAATGGCGGCTGTATTTGCTTGCATTTTTGTTTCGCTTCCCATCCACGGCGTGATCTGTTCGGCGCGGATGCCGGCGATGTGCTGGCCGTTGATCCGGCGGCTGAAGAGGACTCCGGCAATCATTACCGTCTGATTGGATTGCAACGGCAGGCTGTCGGGCGGCTCGAAGCCTTCCACATAGAAGCGGGCGGCGCCGTTGCCGACGGTGAAGGCCAGTTTGACCCCTTGGGCGCAATCGGTGTAGCGCTTCACTTCTCCAATGATCGTCCCCGAAAGCCAGACCTGATTGATGGTTTGCATTTCCCCCCCTTACAAAGCGCCCAACAACCGGGCGATCTCCAGCACCAGCCCGGCGGCGGCCAGGGCGGTGGCGGCGGGCATTTCGTGTTCAGGGCGGCCCGGGCCGGCCAGTTCGACCGGGCGGGCCGCCAGGACTTCGGTAAAAGCCGGGACCAATGCGGGCAACCGGCGCCGGGCCACGAGCAGGACCAGGCCGACGACCGCGACGGTCAGGGCTTCGGCGAAGACGCCGGTCGTTCCATAGCGCAGGGCGACCACAATGAGCAGGGCGCTATCAACGCCGCCCCACCAGCGGAGCGCAAAGGCCAGGATACCGGCGGTCGTCGCCAGGGTGGGACCGTAGTCCCCGGCGCTCCAGCCGAAGGCGTAGACCAACGGCAGAGAGGCCATGAGCCAGGTGGGCCGCCAGGGCCAGGTGAAAAGCACGGCGGCGACGGCCCACCAGAGGACGGAATGCCCGACCAGACTGACCAGCGTCAAAATCAGCATGGGCGCCAGGCCGATCTCTCGATGGCGCAGATCCTGCCAGGCTACAGCCAGATAGCAAAGGCAGACTGCCAGCGAAACCATCGTCTGGGTCGCCGGTTGATTCCAGAGTTGCGTGAGCCAGGTCAGGTCGGGCATGGACATCAGTTGGGTACTCCGACGGGTTGAACTTCGATGACGGGCACGGGGATGCTCCCATTGGTGGGCCCATAGGAGCCGCATTGCTGGCCTTCGGGCGTCATCCCGGCCTGCTTCGCCAGGAACCAGGGGATGACCGGCTGATAGCCCAGCAACGAGAGGTTGTATTTGGTCCAGGGATCGGTCTGGTTGACCCATTTGTACTCGGCGCATTGATCCACGCTGCCCCACCAGGCGGTGGCCGGGCAGGTGGCTGGTTTGCCGCCGCAGTCGGAGTGGGGGATGCCCACCGGTTCGCCTTCGGGCCGGCAGAAGCAGGGCGAGGATTCCATGCGGGTACATTTCATCTCGTCGTAGCGGAAGGTCCATTCGGGGTACCACCAGGTGCGGATCTGCACCTGATACGATTCCCGGTCCCAGCTCTGCACCCGTTCATCGCAGGCGCAATCGCGCTCCTGGCATTCAGGGTTCCAGGCCGGGCCGTTGCGGTCCAGCTCCCAGGAGGTGGTCTCGAAGGAGTATTCCACGGCGTAGCCGGAGAGGGTCTGGGTGCCGCCGTTCCATTCCCGATCGGGGATGGTCCAGGTCACTTCGTCGGGGGGCCGGAAGCCGAAGATTTCTCCGGTGGTGAGCTTCCAGCGGCGCCACGCCGCGCCGATCTGATAGTTGACGCGGGTGCCGGGCGAGACGGTGCCGCCGGCCTGGGGGCAATTGGGCATCGTGGATTCCGTGTACGAGGCGTTGTAATCGACATCGCAAGGTAACGCCTTTTCAGAGAAGGATTCGATGTCGTTGGGCTTGCCGGTGTAGGTCAGTTTGGTGGGCAGAGCGACCAGACTGCGGGGCCAGGGATTGCGGAGCACTTCCGCGGCGGGGATGATGACCTGCGCCTGGATGTTCCACCCGGGCCAGCGGGGACAGGGTTGGGTGATGATGCCGCCGGAGACTTCGGGCGGGGTATTGCAGGGCCATTCGGGAGCCGGCGGTGGGGTCTGCTGCGGCCGGGGCGTCGGGGTGACAGCGCTGCATTCGCCGGGGGCGGCGCAGCGAGCCGAGACGACATAGGAGACGCGGCCGGAGTGCCACCAGGTCACGACGGCGAAGGGATACGGCTCGCCGGGCTGCACCGGGCAGGTGACCAGGGCATCGGCGCCGGCGATGACGCAGTTCCGGGTGTAGTAGCCGTCGGCGGGCAGACCGGGCGGGGGAGCGGCGGTCGGACGAGGACCGCCGCCTCCTCCCGGCGGCGTGGTGGGCTGAGGGCCGGGATCGCCACCGCCGCCCGGTGGGGGATCGGTAGGCTGCGGTGGAGGAGGAGTGGCTCCGCCTCCACCTTGATTTTGACAGGCGTTAAAACAACCTGTTTCATCCATGCATCCTCCCGTAGGGGGACATGTACAATTGCAGCCTCCTTGAGCGCATCCTTTTTGAGGTTGAGCCCAGAAAACTACCAGTAATAGCAGACCAAATGCGATTAAGGTTGCGGCGTAGCGGTAGAATCGGGGGGTGGCGGCAAAATTTCGACTTGCACTTTGGTAACGATCCATCGTCCCTCCTGATAAATAAGGGTACCTTTGATAAGTTGAAACGGATTTTCGTCGAAGAATTTAGGGGGCCGGCTAATGATAATTCGATCCTGGATACGCTTGTTGTAAAGATCCAGGTGCTCATTTTTCATTTTTGTACAAGCGTCAGCGTTTTGTTCACACCATGCTTCCATGAATGAAAAACCAGCGACGTGATGAACTGACACGGCCGCTTCGCATTTATCTCCTTTGCAGGAAATGTTTTGGGGCCCAAATTCCGACAACAGTCGATCAAATCTACCACACCAACCAAGCCAGTCCGAATCTGTGGTTAAGTTTTTGACATCGGCGGTTAGTTCTTCCAGACTTTGCGGATATTTGGACAGATCATCTCCTTGATCTGGCAATGTTCCGCACTTGTTGATGACCTGCATGAACGTCTCCCAGGCCGCGTCCGTGTCGAGTTCCGGCGTGGCCGTCGGAGCCACGGTTGGAGTATAGGTAGGTTGCGGCGTGATCGGTTGCAGTCGGTTGTAAGGTACGGCAGCCTTGACCAGATTGCCGACAACGCCGACGATGAAAATGGTCACAACGACCAGAGCCAGCCAGCCGGCTGGGGTAATCCGGGAAACCAGTGATTGTTTCTTTTCCTGAGACATGAGATTCCTCCTTAAGGATTTGAGATGGCTTAGGGCGATTATAATACGTCTGCGGATAGGGTCACGCAGCCGGGCCGCTGTAAAGCAAAGGCCCTTGCTGTGCAGCCGCCCGGCTGCATGACCCCGGCAATCGCTCTATTGCCCCTCCTGTCCCACGCCCCAGGCCGGCCGCTCGATGGCCCGGACATTGAGTCGAAAGCCGTTCACGCCGAAGATCGAGAGGAAGACGGTCTGCGCCTCGCTCCAACCCTGCACCACGATGTACCGGTTGTCCTGGATGTGGACATCGGTCACATGGAGCTGCGGATCGTTGCGGGTGGCGTAGTCCGATGCCACCGCCCGCGCTTCGGGTTTCAGGATCATCCGTCCCGAGCCGGTGAAGGTCTGCGGGTCGATCTCGGAGGCGGCCGCGACGGCAGCCGAAGAGACGGCCCAGCGTGCCCGGACATACTGCTGCCAGAGATAACCGCCGTCGAGGACCAGACCGACCAGGGCGATGAACAACGGCAGCAGGATGGCGATCCAGAGAAGCGCCTGGCCTTGCTCGCGGCGACGGTTCTGTCGTGGGAGCCGATGGATTTTCACAATTCCCTCCTTTCTGGGATTTACCAACGGGATTTCCACCGGTAGGTGGGCATCTCTTCTTGAGAGCAGACCCGGGTGGGCAGGAGCAAGTCGCCGTAAGGGACCGGGGGCCGCGGGATGGGATAGCAGACCTGTACTCGCACATTGGTGGCCCGGTTCCAGGTAGCGGCATGGAGCTGCACCTGCGCGGTTTCGGGGTTGAGACCGAAGCCGGAGAGCGTATAGCGGGCCGCGTTGAACGCCTGGCTGGGGCCGCGGTCGCCGTTCAGGGTAGCGATGGCGTGGCGGGTTGATGACCAGGCGGCGGCCTGGGTCGCCAGTTTGGCGTAGAAGCTCTGACCGAAGGCGATGATGCCGGCCACAAAGAGCAGCATCAACGGCAGGACGAGGATGAACTCCACGTAAGCCTGACCTTTTTCTTTCATGGCCAGCGTCCTTCCCAGATGGCTTCGGGCAAAGCCCAGGGTGAGCGGGGATCAACCGGGGCGTCTCGCGCCGGTATGATCCCCCCCACCAACAAAATTGCCAGGAGGCTGAAGAGCAGCCACAAGGCCAGCAGCCCCGGCAATTCTTTCCACAGTTCTTTAAAGGTTTTCACGGCACCCTCCCTTTAACGGTTTCCGCTCCAGGCGGCTTTGGCCGTCAGGGTGTAGGTCCCGGTGGCGCCGATGGCCGGCTGGACCAGGACGTAGTAGGTGCCGGTGACCAGGTGGGTAGCCTGGATCTGTTCTCGACTGCCCACAGTCTCGGAACGGGCGATGGGCTGACCCGGCGGATTGCTGTGCAGGTAGAGATCGACATCGCCCTGCCCTTCCAGCTTCAACGTCAAATCCACCGGGCCCTGGCAGACCTCCAATTTGAACCAATCCTGGTCCAAATCATCCGGTGCCGCCCCCTTGACGCACTGGTCGATGGGTTGGGCGGCGGTGTGGACTTCGTTGGGCTCCCGTTCGGAAACGGTACAGGTCTCCGGGGCCGGCGTGCCGCCGTGCCCCTGGATGACCGGGAGATAGGTGCGGTAACTCAACGTTTGGGGATCGATCGGCAACGGGAGGCAGAGGCCGCCGGCCTCGGCCTTGACCGACTCTGCGGGCAACTGCGCGCCGATCGCGCCCAGGGCCAGGAGCAATAGGGCGGAAACCACGGGCAAACTCCAAAGCTGTAACTTTTTCATGGCATTCTCCTTTTATTCGAACCGCTCCGGCGGTCCGGGGAAAAAGTCCTCCAGCCGGAAGAAGGCCGAGGATTTGAGGCTCAGGTTCAACCCGCCGCCCATGAGGGCTCCCAGGCCGGTGGGCCATTGGTAAGGAACATCGGCGCGGGCCTGGACCGAGCGATAGGCGGGGCGGACGGAGAGGGTGAACCCTCCGCTGTGTTCCTGGGACATGCGCCCCAGGCCGGTCCCCAACATCTGGTGGTAGACGGCGTAACCGTCGGCTGCCGGGCGGCCCACGGCCACCTGGCGCGCTCCTTCAAAGGTGGCGGTAGCCGTGACCTCGCGGGCCCACCAGAAGTAGGCGAACTCCCAGATGAGCATGAGCAAGAGCAGCAGCCCCGGCAAAACGATCACAAACTCGGTATATCCCTGTCCGCGCCGACGTTTGAGCATGGGTTCCTCCTACGGCAGGGCGTTGATGCGGCCCTGCTGGCGTTGGAAGACGTTGCCGACGAGCTGGATGGTGCCGACGACGATGCCGGCGATGGCCAGGACGGCGGCCAGCAGGACCACGTACTCGGTGTATCCCTGCCCTCTGCGATTTTGTTTTAACAACATGATGACCTCCTTAGGGTCGATTGGAATCTGAAGCGTAAAACGTAAAACGTGAAACGTAATGCAGCCTTGAACTTTTGATTTTTGATCGAAATGAAACGTAAAACGTAATGGTTTTTCCAAAGAAGTCCCTGGCATCCAAAACCTCCTTGAATGCCGGTCATCACGTTTTACGTTTCACGTTTTTTGTCCACCTCCTTTCCTGGATAGGAACCTTCATCCTCCCAGCACGCCGACGAGCTGCATGGCGCCGGGAGCAATGAGCAACAGGGCAATGGCGACGATGGCGAAGAAGGCCGGAATGACCATCATCACAGCATTCTTGTAGCCGCGCTCGGTCAGGAGCAACTTGATCCGCACCCGGGCGTCTCCGGCCATCCGCCGCAGGGTCTGAGCCAGGCCGCCGCCGCCCATGTCGTAGGCGGCATCCAGCCGTTCGGTGACGCGGGTGATCTCCTGCAACTGGCCGCAGCGCCGGCCGGCGGCCTGCAGCGCGCCTTTGAAATCCTGGGTTACCGAGTAATCGGCGGCAATCTGTTTGAATTCTCCGATCCAGGCGCCGCCGGGCCGCTCGCTGAGTTCCCGTAGGGCCATGGGCAGGGCGTAACCGGCGGAGATGTAGATCGCGAGCCGGTCCAGCGTGGAAGCGGCATCCAGGGTCAATTGCTCTTTGCGCAGGTTTTCAGCATTCTGGATCGACTGATTGGGCATGAACCAGCCCATCAGGCCGGCGCCGATGACGAAGGGCAGCTCCAATCCGCCCAGGCCGCCGGGCATGACGAAGGAGAGAATCAGCGCAAAGATCCCGATCATCCCGGCAAAGAGCCCGGCCGTGAAGATCCGGTAGCCCATCACGCTTTCCGGGGTGAGGAAGGGCGGGGGATAGCCGGCGCGGGCCAGGCGTTCCTCCAGATCCGAGCGTTGTTCCTCCCAATCCCGCCGCCCGATCCGGGCCACTCGCTTGCCGGCGGGCGTGAAGAAGGTGTCCATCAGCCGGGGCAACAAGGCCCGATCGTCCGGTCCGGTCAGGCGCACTTTGACCGGGCGCGGGAAGAAGGCATCCACGGCCAGGAACATGCCGAACGCGGCCAGCAGTCCATAGAGGATCATCATGGTCGGGCCTCCCGCACCATCACGGTGACTTCTTTGACTTCCAGATTCAGCCCCCGCGTGGCCAGCCGCTGGGATAGGACATAGGCGATGACGGAGAAGACCAGCACCACCAACAGCACCAGCTGGCCCAGCGCGCTGTTGTAGAATCCTTGCTCATACCCCTTCATCCAGGGCAGCAACTTGAGCAGGAGAAAGAAGCCGATGGGCGCCAGGCTGACGATGATGGATTCCAGCCGGGCCTGGGCTTGTTTGGCGGCGATCTCCTTGCGCAGCGCCGACTGTTCGCGGATCATAGTTTCCAGACCCATCAGGATTTCGCCGGCGTTGCCGCCTTCATTCTCTTTCAGGGTCAGGGCTTCGGCCACCATGTTGAGATAGGGCTCGTGCCGGCGGTCGAGGATGGGGGCGAAGGCGACCTCCAGGCTGTCGCCCAGACTCTTGCGGCTGAGGATCTCGCGGAAGTCGGCGCCGGCGGGATCGGGGCCGTTCTTCGCGGCATTCGATAGGGCGTCGTTCATCACACCAGTAGCGGAAAAACCTTCCCGCAGCAGGCCCACGACCTCGGCCAGACTGTCGGCATACTGCTCGTGGAATTTGTCGCGCCGGGACTCCAACTGTTGCCAGAGGAGCAGCGGAGCGAGGATCAGCCCGACCAAGCCGAAAACCGGTGCGCCCAGGGCGAGGCCCAACAGCGCGGTGCCGGCGGTGATGCCCAGGCAGATCAGCACGAACTCTTTGGCCTGGATCGGCAACTCCGCTGCGTCCAGCCGTTCTTGCAGCCGGTGCAGCGGGTCCTGGCGGGTCTGTTCCAGCCGCACGCGGGGCGGGAAGACCAGCGCGGAAAAGATCAGAAAGATTCCGGCCGCGGCGATGATGCCGGAGATAATAGCGGTTGGATTCATAAATTCCTCCTTAAAAGCCTGGCATTACGGAAGAGTGGAAGAATGGAAGAATGGAAGAGGGCAGATTCCTTCCAGCCTTCCAGCCTTCCAGCTTCCAACTCCCGGGTTATCGTTCCCCCAATGAAGCCCGCTGCAGGATGACTCCCCGTTCTTTCATGAGGGTGGCGAGTTTGTCGGGGAAGTAGCCGGTGTAGATCAATCCCTGGCCGCGATCTTCGAAGACTTTCTGGACCACCACTTTGTTCTCTTCCATGAAGCGGCTGGGGGCGACCTCGGCAATCTCGGTGACGAAACGGCGGGGAATACCGCCGATGGAAACGCGCTTGAGGTAGATCACCACCTGAAAGGCGTCGGCGATCTGCCGGCGAATGGCGACCAGCGGCACCTCCACGCCGCGCATCAGGTACATCGTCTCCATCCGCTGGATCACATCCAGGGTAGAGTTGGCGTGCAGGGTGAGCATCTGACCGTCGTGGCCGGTGTTCGCGGCGGTCAACACATCGACGATCTCCGGGCCGCGGGCCTCGCCGGTAAGAATTCGATCGGGGCGCATCCGCAACGATTGGATGATCAGGTCGGCAATGCTGAAGCTGCGGGCCTGTTCGGCCTGATCCCGCGTGGTCATCTGGATCACATCGCGCTTGTTGATCTGGATCTCGGGCGTGTCTTCGACGACCAGGAAGCGGTCGTTGTCGTCGGCGGCGTTGGCCATGGCGTTGAGGAAATTGGTCTTGCCGGAGGCCGTCCCGCCGGCGATGACGAGATTGATCCGGGCCTTGATGAGCGCTTCCAGGAACAGGCGCGCCGTCGGCGTGATGGAGCCCAGGCGCTCCAGATCGGTCAGGGTGCGGGCGACCAACCGGTGCCGGCGGATCGTGACGGCGATCGGCACATTGACCGTGACCGGGGCCATGATGGCGTGAAGCCGCGATCCGTCCCGCATCCGGCCGTCCACCTGCGGATTGCTGGAACTCAACCCTTTGCCCCGCACGGCGCGATTGACGAAGTTGCGGACTTCCTCGGCGTTGCGGAAGGCTACCCCGGCTTTTTCCTTGCCCCGGCTGGAATGAATGATCCAGATGTCGCCCGGCCCGTTGACGATGATCTCTTCGATGCCTTCATCGGCGAGATAGGGCGAGAGCACCCCGAAGCCGAAGATGGTGTCCATGATTTCCTGGACGTAGGCGTCCGCATCGCGGGTCAGGGTCTCGCCGGCGCCGCGAGCGTGCTGGACCATCGACTCGACCAGGGGGCGAACGATGCTCTCCGCCAGGCGGTAGTCGCCGTCGGAGGGATCTTCGATCTGGGCCGGGTTGAACTGGGTGCGGATGCGGTTGCGGGCCTCGGCCAGCACCGCGTCGAAGCGGCTTTCCCCGGCATCGGGGCGGCTGGCCTGAGCCTGTTGCAAGGCGGCTGCCGCCGGCGAGACGCGGCTGGCGTTCGTGGAAAATGGCGGGCGGTTGTTCATCGGGAACCTCCTTTAGCGAAAGTGCCGAAGACCGACTTCAGGACCCCTTCGCGTTTGACTTCTTTCTTCCTTAGTAGGGCTTCCAGCGGCGGGTAGAACTGCGCGGCCAGCTTGACGATGCCCTCGCCCAACGGATTGAGCGGTTTCTGTAAAACTAAAGGCTTTTGCTGATTGATGCTGCCGCGGGCCTCTTCGGGCGACCAGGGCAGGGTGGCGACGATCGGAATCCGGCCGCCCATGAATTCGGCGATGTCCTTGGGGCTCATGCCCCAACGTTCGTCGTAGCCGTTGAGCACGATGCGGAAGCGCTGTAAGGTATTGAAGGTGGCGGCCAGGTTGGGAATGATGCCCTGGATGTCGTTCAAGGTGGTGCGTTCCGGCGTGACGACCAGGAGTACCAGATCGGCGTTTGCCAGGGCCGACCAATGAAAGAGGGTGTTGTAATCGGGACCGGTGTCGATGATCCGAAAGTCGAAGAAGCCCCGCGCTTCGCGCAATAGATCGGCGAAGATGGTCATGGTGCGCTGCGGGTCCTCCATGAAGAGATCCGAGCCGGCCTGGTGCATTTGCGGAATGCCCGGCAGGAAGGAGAGCTTACCGCCGTAGAGCCGGGTGGCGTTCTGGAGCATCTGAGCCCGCACCACATAATTGCCGCTGCGTTTCCCCTGGCTGACCACGGTTTCATAGAGCGCCACCATGTGCTTCATGGGTTCGTCGGGGATCTCCATTTTCAAGAGGACGTGGGTATTGGCCCGGCTCATGTCGGCGTCGATCAGCAGCGTGGGCCGTTGGGCGATCATCCCCAAAGCGCAGGCCAGATTGGTGGAGATCGTGGTTTTGCCGGCGCCGCCTTTGGGCGAGTAGACGGCGATGGTCTGCTGCTGCCAGCCGCCGCGGTCCAGAATCGCCAGGGCGTCATCGGCGGTGACCGGAGTAAAGGTCCGGGCGTTGCGTTCGGCACGGCTGGTGGAAACGGCGGAGCGGATCAGCTCCGGGAGCCGTTGCAGCTGTACCACGTCGAGCGGCGTCATGATGAAGCCCTTCATGCCGAAGCGGCTGTATTCCGAAGCGTAGCCGGAGCCGGCGGGGATCAGGCCCACTGCGGCAATGGGATGATCCTCGAAGGTAAGCAATTCCTGAACCAGCGAAGGCGTCATCCCCGGCAGGGTGGGCGTGAAGAGGGCGCAGTCCAATCCCATGCTGCGGGCCTGATCAGCGAGCATCACGCCGTCGGAGACGATGGTGACGATCTGAATCCCGGTGCCTTCCAGGGCCTGGTAGAGCAGCTGGATATCCTGAAAGCCGGTGTACCCGACGATGCATTTGATTTCGTCGCTCATAAAACCTCCTACCGAAGAGAATCAACGCAGAGTCGCAGAGCGGCAGAGACGCAGCGAGCGCAGATAAAAGCATCTGACCTCAGCGTCCTTTGCGTCTCAGCGATGAATAGAAAGCCGTTCATACGCCCTCCGGGGAAGAATGCAGCATCGTGAGCGGCTGCACTTCTCGCAGCAGCTCGGCTACTTTGCGCTGCAGCCGGGTGACTTTGCGCATCGTGCGGATCAGTTTCACCATTTCCCGGGTGAGCGCGGGGTCCAGAAAGACGTTGGGATGCATTTCCAGCAGGGGAATATAGTTCCCGGCGGAATCCTGCATCCGGTGGAGCGTGTCCTGGATCGGATCGGCCCAGATATCGGGCATGTCGGAGTTGAAGAGCACGGCATCGACTTCCAGGCGGGCGGCGCGTTGGGCCAGCTCCGGGCCGGTGGCCGCGACATCGACGATGCGGATCGAGGTGTTTTTCAGGGCCAGAATGATCTGGGCCAGTTCTTCGGTGCTGTTGTATCCCAGCAATAAACGAATTTCGGGGTCCGGGTGCTTTTTCGACATGGCGGTGTAATCCTTTCTTGAGTTTAGGGAACGGGGGTTTCGGTCGGTGCGGCGGCGGGCTGGGCCGGCGCAGCGACGGGCGTCGATTTCGTCTCGGGACGATCCTCGAAGAAACGATCCTCCAGGTCGGACCAGGTGACGCCGCGGGAGGGCGGCAGTGTCCCGGCTTTGATCTCGGGCACCGCCACTGCCGGCAGGACGCCGACCTGCACCTTGCCGTGGGCCAGGGCGAAGGCCATCCATTCGGCCGTTTCGCGGCTGACCACCACATCCAGGCCGTTGACCGCGCCCTCGATGGTGGCCGGTTCGTTCTCGGAGCCGGGAGCGCCGTAGTTGGGATTGTCCTTGACCTCGCGGTTGAGCCGGTAGACCAGGCCGTTGGCGATCCATTTGGAGAGCGGCAGTTGCAGTTCCAGGGTGTGTGAGGCGGTTTCACCCGGGAGCAGGGCCGGAGCCGGGGTGGGTTCCAGGTTGGCGGCGGTGACCACATCGGTGGCGATTTTCTGGGCCTGGAGCTGGCCGGCGGAATAGAAGAGGGCGATGGCATCGCCGGGGTAGACAGCGGGGATTTTGCCCTGCTCCACGGGAACGTTGATGATGACCAGCTCGGGATCGGTCAGGGCGACGGAGAGCCGTTTGACCTTGCCGGCATTGTCGCCGGTGGCGAGGGCCTCGCGCAGCAGGGGCTGACCGGGGTGCAGGGATTCGACGGCAATAATGTCGCCGGCGTTCAGCATGGCGTCCCACTCGTCGGCCAGGATGTACTTGGCGGCGACGGCTTCGGAGATCGTCTGCACGTCGATCTGTACCTGGTCGGCAGTGAGCGGCGTGAAAGGGGCGACTTCCGTGACCACGACGGCGACGGCATATTCCGGAGGGCGGGTCAGGACGTTGGCGAGAATCGCGCCGCCGAACGCGGCGAGGGCCAGCAGCAGACCCAGGATCATTTGTAGAGAGCGTTTCATTTGGTTTTTCCTTTCGAGTAAATGATTCGTAATGCGTGATGCGTAACCGGAATCGATTACGCCTGCCGGATTTTCAGTAAATCGGACATCGAGAAGCGTTTGGCGGGCGGTTTCGGCAATAGTTGATTTGCCAGGGCCATGCCGGCTTGTTTCAAATCTCCTGAAACAATCCGCAGGGCCGGATGGGCAGCTCTCAGCCGTTTTTCATGCCAGGTGGAGACGCCATCGCCTTCGCGGCTGACGGCGAGCTGCACGTCGGCCAGTTCCCAGATCCCCGTGGGCGGAGTCAACCCGCCGTCGGCAATCAAGGGAATCCGCTGGGCCGTCTCGCGGATCAGGGTCCAGACCAGCTCGGGATGCACGGTGCAAATCTCGTTCCAGAGCAGCACGGGCCGGCGTTTGACCAACTCGTCGATCACGGTCAGTCGATCCCGGCGGGAGAAGACCAGGGTGTCCAGGGTATAGACATTGCGGTCCAACCGCCCGGCCAGGCTCCCGTCGGCGAGATCCAATCCCAGAGCCGGGGCGCTGTGCTTCAGGAATTCACAGACCAGCTTTGTGGTGCCGACGCCGCCGGCGGTACCCACCACCAAAATCAACATGGCTTTACTCCTTCCGGCCATTGCCGGGTAATGAGCCGCTGGATTTCCTCGGGCTTCAACGGTTCGTGGAGTTGAATCCAATCGGCATTGAAAGCGCGCTGGGCCCGGCCGCCGTCGATGACGATGGCGCCGAAGCCTTCCAGGCGTTCTGGGACCGGAATCCCGTTGAAGATCACCGCGTTTTGAACCTTGAGCGGTTCCGGGGACGGTTCCAGGTTCAACCGTAGGGCGATATCGCCGCGTTGGGGCGCATCGCAAAGCGCTACCTTCAGCCCACGTTCCAGCAGCAGCCGGCCGGCTTCGATGACGGCGGTGGTCGTGCCGACGCCGCCATGCGTGCCCCAGAAGCCCAGGCGGATCTGGCGGGCGGGCCGGGGCAAGGGCAGGGAAGGCGCCGGGCTTTGTGATGCAGGTTGCACCGGAGCGGCCGGCATTTCCCCGGCGGGCGCAGCCTGGGCCTTCCAATAGGTGAGCAAGGTCTCAGCCGGGTCGGCACCGACGGGAATCCGCACGACGGGCAACGGCGTGTCGGGCACAAAGGTGCCGGCCGGCGCGCAGATCAGACCGGGCCGGAAAAGCCGCAGGCCCTGGTCGAAGCGATCGGGCGTCACGCCGCCGGCGACCCGGAGGCGCACGCCGGGGCCCAAAGCCGCCAGCGCCGTGTGCAGCGCGTCGGACTCGGCTTCGGTGGCGGCCACGATCATCACCAGGACGGGCGGCGTGGGCATTACGGAATCTCCACCGGGGTGAAGTCGAGTGAGGTCAAGGTGTTTTCGTCCTGGCGGATGACCAGCTTTAAGGGCGCCTGATAGCCGGCCACATCGAAGATCATCTGTCCGGTTACGGCGGCGCCGGCGGGGATGGGCTCGTCGGGCATCACCGGCTGCTCGGCAGTTTTGAGCGTGATCTCCGCCATCTTGGAGCGCAGGAAGATTTTGCCACCCGCATCAACCACGGACCATTCCATCAGGGCGGGCTGCAAAGCCGTGTTGCCGGTGTTGGTCAGGGTGGCCGTGACGATGAGCAGATCGTCGCCGACGGACTTCGAGGTGAAGATCCCGGCATGGATCGACGGCGTAACGATGGCCGACGCGGCGATGAGCTGCGCGCCCATCGGGGTGGGCGTGACCACGGCCAGCGCCGCCGGCGCACCGGGCGCTTGCCGGGGTTCGACCCCACAAGCGGTGAAGAGCAGGGCCAACAGAATCAGCGAAAAGGCGATGAGGCAGTGTTTCATTGAATTTCCTCCTTATCAGAACAGGGCTTTTCAACGCAGAGTCGCAGAGAAGCAGAGACGCAGAGCCAGAGAAAAATAATTTATCCCTCTCTGTGTCTCTTTGCGATCTTTGCGGCTCTGCGTTAAATCTCTTTTCATTTGAGTAAGGTGTGCCCTTGGGGCGTGAAGCCGCTGCGCACCAGCTCCCAGGTCTCTCGCTGTTGCTGGGTCAGTTGGGCGGCATGGGCCAGCATGTAGGCCAGTTGGCCGTCGGTGGGCGGCTCGATGCTGGAAATATCCGGGAAGAGACAGGCCACCGGCTTCTGTTCGTCCTCGCGGGATTTGGGCAGGCGCTTGCGTTTGCAGATCCCCACGCCCACCGGCATGTCGAGCAGCTGGTCGATCACCTGGGTCACTTCATCCATCGCCCCGGTGCCGGGGCGAATCCCCAGCGCGGCGACGGCGGCTTTGGCATCTTCCATCGTATTGATCCCCTGAGCGATGACGATCTTGGCGGAACCGACCACGCCTTCCGGCAAACCCAGCCAGTGTTGGGCGGCGGTCATCAGGATCTGGCCGTACTTGCGGCCGCGATCGGCAATGTCGTCCCAGATCCCGGCGGTCTGCTCCACGGCGGCCTGGGCTTCGGTCGTTTTGTCGCCCGACTTCATCACCACATGGGCTTCCTCAAAGACAAAAAGATGCCGGCGGACATTGAGCGTGCCGTGCAATTTGATCTGCGCCTCATACTTGCCGGCGCTGTGGTTGAAGGTGGCCGCCCCCAGCAATCCCACAATGAAGCCCTTGAGCATTTCATCCTTGAAAGCGCCTTCGACGACGGTCACGCCGTAAGGCCAGAGCAACCGCTCCAGATCGGGGGCGCCGGGCTGGCCGAAGTTTTCATAGTGCAGGCCGCCCGGGGTGAATTCCTCCAGCTTGTCCACGATGCGCTTCAGGATGCCCGGCGAAATGTTGTCCTGGCGGCTCTTTTGCAGTTCCTCCAACAGTTCTTTGGCCTTCTGGTAGAGGTGATCCAGGGTCAGGTTCGCCGATTGGGCCGGGTTTTGGAAAACGCCGTGTTCTTCGTAGAGCAGCCGCAAGGACCGCTGGACCAGGGCCATGCCGGTGCCACCGGTGGCATAGTTCAGCGCCCATTGCTTGGCGAAGATCGAGATCCAATCTTTGGGCGTGATGTAGGGGCTGGGGATGGCGACCGGATTGAACCCCAACGGGCAGAAGTGCGGATCGGTCAGCGAGAAGAAATGGAACTCGTTGGTGAGGACCATGCTGGCGAGGCGCCGCCACTCACCGGTGGGATCGAAGACCGTGACGCCGAGGGCGGGCCGGCCGGCGGGCACGTCGATGTGCAGAGGCCCGGTCAAGGCGACGGGGAGGGGCATCCCGGTCTCGGGGACTTCGCGCAGCCGGTTGACGATCTGCGAGACGATCCAGATGGCGGCGTTGGATTTACCGGAGCCGGAGGCGCCGACCAGCAGCATGTGCATGAGATCCCTGCCGGCCAGGCGGTAAACCAGATCGGTGGTTTCGGAAGTGGTAGGCGAAATCTCCAGGCCCAGCTCCAGTTCGCCTTGACCGCGCACCAGTCCGAGGCAGGAGGGGAAGGGGCGCAACGTGGCGCTGACGCCGCCTTTGCCTTCGACGCGCAGGGGGTGGACCAGGGCGGCCAGTTCGTTGGAGGTGAGGCCCTGGGAATAGGCTTTGGGCTCCAGCGGATTGTCCTCCACGCGCTCATCCAGGTCGAAGCGCACGGCGCGATCCCAGAGGGCCTCATCGCCGCTGCGGGCGGTCAAAGGCACAGCAACTTCTTCTTCGCGCCAGGCGGAAAGCGCGGCGCCGACCAATCGCTCCAGGATCAACGGTTCGGGCGCCATCAAGACCGACTGCACCCGGAAGAAGCCCGTGTTCAGGCCGGCGAAGAGGCGGTCGCGCTGTTGTTGGAAAAGCAAAGTCGCCAGCTCGCGTTGCGCGTCCATGGTCTGCCGGCTGAAGGATAAACCGGCAAAGACGCCGGCGCCGCCGGGGCCCATGACGCCGCGAGTCGTGGTCAGGCCCGACCCGGCAAAGGAGCCGGTCTCCCCGGCGAGCTGGGCGGAACTGCGACGGGCATAGCTCTCAGCATCGCTCATCACTGCCTGCTGCATCGACATCTGACCCTGTTCGGTCTGTTGTTTGGCAATGTCTCCGGCCTGGGACTCGCTGCGCCAGCCGGATTCGGAACGGTCGGTCTCACGGCTGATCTCGCGGTCGGTGGCGATCCGATCGTCCTGGGTCAACTGGCCCTGGCGGGTGCCGGTCTCATCCAGGAAGCCGGAATAGGATTTCACCATCGACTGCACGCCCCGGCTGGCTTCCTGGGATTGTTGCTGAAAGGCTACGTTCTGCGCCACCTGGCTGTCCCAGGTGCGGTTGGAGTCCCGATCGGTGTGATGCTGATCGGAATAGGCTTCGTTGTAGCCGTAGCTCACATTGTCGGTGCGGGTCCCGCCGCCGGAACGATATTCCGTCCCGCTGATGGATTCCGATCCACCCCAACTGCGCTGCTGGGCGTTGGATTCCTGGCCGTTGCGTTGGTAGTCCTGATCGGATGTGCGGGCTCCCGTGCTGACCGTGGTCTCGCCGGTCTGATGGCGTTCGCCGGCTTGCCCGGAGGATTGCACCGTTTCATGGTCGCGGGCTTCGTAGCTCTGACCCCGCTGGCCGGCCACTTGCGTCTGTTCGCCGCTGACCCAGGCACCACCGAGGCCGGGCACGGTCCCGCCAACCTGGGCGCCGGCACGGGCACTGAGTTCCTGAGAAGCATGGGTTTCCATCCGGACCCCATCGCCGCCGGCGTTGGATTCTCCGGCCCGCTGATAGGTGCTTTGTTCCTGACCGGTGCCGGAGCGGGAGTCGGCGGCCTGATAACCGCCCGAAGTCTGCTCGCCGCCGGAGCCCGCGAACTGGCTGGAGGATTGCTCGTGTTCCGAGCCGCCCCAGCTCTTGGAGGAACCGAAGCTGGCGCTTTCGCCGAAAGAATACTGGTTGGTCTCATTGCGGTTGCCGGAGCCGGAACGATTGCCGGAGGTGGCTTCGCTGATGCTGTCGTGGGCGTTCAGGCTGCCCTGCTCGCCGGTGTCGGTGTGGCGGGTGCCCTGCTGCTCGGAACTGCGTTGGGTCGTGTCGCGGAGCACACTGTTCTCCACGCCGTTGTAGGTCTTGTGGGCCTGATATTGCTCGGCATAGGTGCGGTCCAGGTGGACCTGAGCCTGTTCGTGCTCTTTGCTGTGTTCGGTGATGTGCGCGCCGGCGGCGTACTGCGTTTCGGTGTGGCTGTTGAAGTGCTCCTGGCTCTGCTGCTGGCGTTGCCAGTCGCTCTGGCCCTGGCTGCGGCCGGCTTCGAGCTGGTGGGCCTGCTCTTCCAGGGCGGAGAGACGTTCTACCCGGCTGATGCCGGTGGAGCGTTGATCCTGGCGGATGGTCCCGCCGATGGGTGTAAGCAGGGACCCTGGCGAAATGCTGATGCTCAGGGAGTCGGAGCCCTTGACCAGCGAAGCGAAGCGGGAGAGTTCGCGGGCGGTCATCTGCAACAGCGCGTTGATCTCCTGGGCGGCGTAAGGAGCGATAGTCACCTGCAGGGCGAAGGGCACATCCTCCAGCCCGGCCACGATGGTCTCCAGTTGTTCCTGGGCATCGGCGGCGATCAGCTGGCCGACTCCATCCGCCCCGGCGGCGCTGGCGGCCACCCGGCGCACCGGTTGGCCGATCATCGCGGCGGTGCAGCGGCAGGCCAGGAGGTGACGGTAGTAGGCGGTGGCTTCTTCCACTTCCAGGGGGCCGCCGTTGGACTGACGGAAGCGGCCTTTGAGGGCGCTGATCAACCGCGCCGATCCCTGTTCCGCCAGGGCGACGGCCGCTTCGAGGGAAGGCGCCAGGGCCCGGCCGCCGTACAACTGGAACAGGCCCCAGTTGGGGACATTGGCGAGGGAGAAAATGGCGGAGGTGTTGCGTTCACCCTGGGGATCGTACAGCGTGCTTACCACATCGTCGGCCAGATCCAGGTGGGAGCGCAGGGTCCGGGCGTTCTTGCGGAGGACCCGCAGGAAATACGGCGACCAGGCGACGAATTGCCCCGACGCCAGGCGCACCACGTAGGCCCGGAGGTGTTCCTTGTTGTCGCTGAGGATGAGCTGGAAGTTATCGGCGCTGGATGCGTTTGACATCGGGGATCACCTCCTGGCTGATGCGGGCGCGGGGGCCGTAGAGGGCGCTGCCCCGTTCCCAGAAAGCGAAGCGGGCCACGTAAATGAGGTAGCCCAGATAGGTCGCGCCGGCGAGGCCTAGAGCCCAGATGCTGGTGCTGTAGAGCAGCGCACCTTCGGGGTCGGGGGTATCGGCAGCGAGGGTGAAGAGAATGCGATAGCCGATGCAGAGAGCGGAGACGGCGCCGA
Source organism: uncultured Anaerolineales bacterium (assembly GCA_964501335.1). GTDB lineage: Bacteria > Chloroflexota > Anaerolineae > B4-G1 > SLSP01 > CAZCTC01. The sequence goes on from CAZCTC010000021.1 coordinate 37,358, forward strand.
TCATCCCCAGGGAAAGTGGCAGGGTGGCGTCGCGGTCGTCGGGCTTGTACCAGGCGAGGAAGGCGGCGGCGGGGAAGGCCGTCGCCAGCAGCCAGCGGTATCCGCCCGGCAGGACGATGAGCGCCGCCAGGTGGATCAAACCGACGATTAAGATGCGGAAGTCAAAGAGCTTACGGTTGGGCATGGAAGCCTCCGAGACAACAAAAAAAGGGGAAGACGTGGCTAACCACGTCTTCCCCTTTAGGTCCTTGGTAATCAAGGCTGAGCGGCGGCAAGTGCGTCCGCTGACTTTTGCTGATCCGGGCAAGCCGGACTCTCTGCCTTTTGGTCAGGGCGGCGAGAACTCCCTGGCATATTCAAGTTATTGGGGAGATTATGACATAAAAGTTTGATATTGTCAAATCTATCAACGGTGCTACAATTGTATGGTTTTGAATCGCACTTCGTGCAATTTTTAAAAGAGAATCTTTGCTGATTTAAATTTCAAAGTAAGTTGAGGTGACTATGTGGCAAACATTGCTGAGCGTCTTGATTGTTTTTACGTTTGTTTTTAATCCCTTCTTATCTCTGGGGAGTTATAAGGATCGAAATACGGCAAATCAGCCGCGGGTATATGCGTTCTCGTTGTATTTGCCGGAGGGAAGGGTGCATTTTGCAGAAGTGGAGAGCATGGATCCGGCTCCAACTTTGAACGAACCGCCCGCCCGTGAAACTACGGATAGTACGGCGAACAATCAGCTTTTTACTACCGGGACTGGAGCCCTGGTTTACCAGAATTGGTTTGGAACTCAAGGACCTATTACTCCGGTTATAGGACACCATTATGTTTTGTATGTAGGCCGTTTTAAAGGTGTGGGAAATGCTGAGATTTCTCTTTCGCAGGGATCTACAGATCTTGGTATTGAATGCTCTCTTGTCCATAGTGGGGAGTGGGATTGTTTTTCATCTTCTTATGTGCCTACAACTACAACGCCTTTTTATATTGAAGTGGAACAGTCGACCGATATTGGCTACTATGATGCCATGGTTGGATTGGTAGATTTAGATGCAACGGGTACGGTGGTCTATGATGGGTTGGTTACCGAAATTAGTTCAGTGCCTGTGCAGACCAGACATCTTTATTCGTTCGAGACTGAAGGGGTAAATATAAATCCCCCTTGTGGATATAATGTAATGACGACTATGCATCCAGACCAAAAGTCACGCTCTTTTGGGGGCGCCACTTCTTTTCAGATTATCCTAGATCTCCTAGACAGCAGTATTCCAATTACTTATTGGGATACTGCTCTTTATTTAACATCTGTAAATCTTACCGTGATTGATCTTGGAAAAATAACCCTTCCTTATTCCGAGGTCCCAGATGGTCAGGCTTATGCGCCCGGTGATTGTGAATTTGGTTGTGGAAACTATCAAGGTTGGGCGGGCGATCCTATCAATACGGCCTCGGGAAATTTTCATTACGAGAACAAAGATATCTCGGTAGAAGCGTTGGGGGGGCCGATTTATTTTAACCGCAGTTATAATGCCCAATCAGTGGGGGTTTATACCGGCAGTTTAGGGGCCGGTTGGACCCATAATTACGATGTTTATCTGGTTCCTGGGACATCGACGGATGTGACACGGTTGCCCGGAGAATCAGGGACCGTCATTATTAAGGGGTTGCAAGGTTCTCTGTATCGTTTTTTTGATAGTGGAATCACTGCAGCTGGAACGATAACCTATGATGCTTTTCCCGGGGTATGGGCCACTTTGACCCGTACGTTGGATGCGGCCGGCGCGATAACCTATGTGGCTCAATCCCGGGATCGCTCGACCTATATCTTTACGGCGACTAATCAGAATAGTATTGCCCGGTTGGTTTCACTTCAGGAACCGGTCAATCATCGAGCCTTAACCTTGAGTTATGAGGACGATCGTTTGACCCGGGTTTCCGATGCCGGCGGTCAGCGGTATTTGAATCTCAGTTATGATTCTCAGGGAAAATTGGTGCAGGTTGCTGATCCTTTAAGCCGCACGGTGGATTATACCTATAATATCACCGGTGATCTGGCTACGGTGACCGATACCCGGGGCTTTACCTGGACTCATACTTATACCGGCGAGCATAAATTATCCGACATTGTCGATCCTTTGGGAAATCTGGTAAAACGGACGAATTACGATAGTGAGGGGCGGGCCACTCAGCAACTGAGTGCGGCTTCAGAAGATCCACTGCAGCTTGACTACGGGGCCAATGGTACTGTTACGGTTACAGATTCGATGGACCACCAACGGGTGGATTATTATGATCATCGCGGAACCCTGGTAGCACAGTCGGGTGTTATGGGGGCTTATACCCGTACTTATGATTTTGATTTCAATGCGGCGGTGGCCACGGATGCGAACGGCCATTCCGTATGGCGTACTTATAACGAGCAAGGTTTGCCTGAAACGGTTGTGGATGCGCTGGGAGCATCGATCAGTGTGAGTTATACGGAACGGGGCGTTCCGGCGGTGATTACGGATGCCAATTCGGGTGTTACCCGGTACGAATATGAGGGAACTCGATTAATTACGATGACCGATGCCCAATCGGGGACGGTAGTCAATACTTATGATGCGGCTGGTTTTTTGGTTCAGGTGGTGGATCATGGGATTACGGCGACTTATGATTATTACGATACCGGGGAACTGAAAACGTTTACGGATTCAGTGGGTGTTACTCGTTACGAGTATGATGCTGTTGGTCGGTTGATTACGACCACGCTTCCGGGAAATCGGATGACGGTCAATGTTTATGATAAGGGCAATCATTTGCTCCAGGTGACGAGAAATTATACCTCGGCCGGGGGGCAAAACTATCTGGGGAAATACAATCTGGTTACGACCTACGAATATGATGCGGTAGGGCGTCAGATTGCGATGACTAATACGCTGAATCAGGTTAGCCGCCAGCTTTACGATAATGCCGGGCGGTTGATCAGTTCGACGACGAATTTCTCGGAAACCCTCTATCCCAACCACGGAAGCGACAATCTCTGGAATTTGACGACGTTATATGGCTATGATGCCATGGGCCGACAGATCGTCGTAACCGGAGCCAATGGACTGGTCAACCGTTCCTGGTATAACGGCTTGGGATTGTTGGTCAGCTCCACCGTCAATTATTCTCCGACGATTTACCCCGATCAGGGCGCGGATCATCTGTGGAATCAAACAACGTTCTATGAGTATGATCCAGTGGGCAATCAGGTGGCGGTTACCGATGCGAAAGGTCTGGTTACGCATTTTGAGTACAATGGAGTTAATCAGTTAATTGCTCAGACGGTTAACTATACCTCTTCCGCAGCGATCCCCTATCCCAGCCATGGGACTGACAATGCATGGAATCTGGTTACCTCTTTCGGTTATGATAAGGCCGGGAACCGTGTAGCGATTACCGATACAAAGGGGTACGTAACGGCTTATGGTTATGACCGTTTGAATCGGTTGGTCAGTCAAACAGTCAATTTTTCTCCTGCATTATCTGGACACGGGCCGGATAATGCCTGGAATCTCACGACCCTGTATGGCTATGATGCTCAGGGAAACCAGGCTTTGATTACGGATACGGTAGGAAATGTGACCCGGAATTTCTACAACTCTGCGGGACAACTGATCAGTGTCACGGCGAATTATTCATCGGCCTTGTATCCGGAGCATGGGACCGATCTGGCCTGGAATTTGACCACAGTGTATGAATATGATCCCGTGACGGGGAATCGTCGGGTGGTTACGGAGGCCGACGGGTTGGCGACTCGTTATGGATACAGTGAAATCGGCCAGTTGATCAGCACGACGGCGCACTATACCACGGCCTTGCCTTTGAACAGTGGTGATTGGAACCTTACGACCTGGTACGAGTATAACATTTTCGGCAATCAGGTCCGGGTGACCGATACGCTGGGGCGAGTAACTTTTACCGAGTATGATCTGCTCAATCGGCCGGTAACGGTGACGCGAAACTATACCGGGAACGGGGTTTATGACCCGGCTCATCCCGATTACAATCTGGTGGAAGTCACGACGTATAACGCTGCGGGGCAGGTCTGGACGGTGAAAAAGCTACGGGGTGATTCTTCCCGGACTTTGCTGTATGAGTATGATCCCATCGGCCGTCCGGTGACTGTTACCCAAAATTATCAGGGAAATGGGCTCTATGATCCGGCGTATCCGGATCGAAATATCAAGACGGTTACCCTTTACAACGCTCAAGGGCAAGTGGAAAAACGGCTGCGAGTTGCCGGGACTGTGATTTCGACGACTTACGACTACGACGCTTTAGGGCGGGTCATTACGACTACGGATGCTTTGTCCGGCACGACGGTCAACCATTACGATCTTTCCGGGCAGGTGCTGACGGCCACCGATGCTGCCGAGAATTCGAACTATTATGCTTACAATGCAGCTGGACAGGTTCTGACGACTACGCAGGGGCCTACCCGTACTACCGAATCCTATCATGATGCTATGGGACGGGTTGTGGCCCAGGTGGATCTTTTGCCGGAGGGCGTGCGTTATACCACTACCTACACTTATCATTGTACCGGCCGGTTAGTGCAGGTTTCCAATCCTTTAAGCGAGGTGGTTACTTATACCTACAATCTGGCGGGGCAACAAACGGCGATTACCGATGCCGACTCGATCGGGATTTACTTTGCTTATGACGATTTTGGACGGCTGGTTTCCAGTGCGGATGAGTTGGGTAATACGACCGCGTATGCCTATGACCGCGACGGCAACCGGACTTTGGTTACCAACGCGTTGGGAATTTCCACTCGTTATGAATACGATTGGCTGGGGCATTTGATTGCCGTGACGGAGAACTATTCTCCTACCGGTCCTCAGGATCAGCAGACCAATGTGCGCACGGTGTATGGATATGACGGTTGGGGGAATCTGACGGCTATTACGGATGGGCTTACTCATACGACCGTTTTTACCTATGACCAGTTGGGGCGGCAGATTGCTACCGCAGATCCCAATCAGAAGGTTATTCGCTATCAGTATGACGGATTTGGCCGCCGGGTGAATGTCGTCTATCCGAATGCCCAGAATCCTCTTACGGTGACGACGGAATTCAATGCTCTGGGATGGCCTGAACAAATCGTTTATCCGGCGGTGGGCGATATCCCGGCTTTTACGGTCACGATGTCGTATGACGCTCTGGGGCATCGTTCCGCGATGACGGATGCGACGGGAGTCATTACCTACAATTACGACACCCTGTATCAGCCCTGGGGTATCCAGGCCGCCGGTGAAGAAGTTCAGTATACATACGATGCCCTGGGCCGGCGTCAAAACCTGATCTATCCCACGGGAGAGGTGGTGACCTATACCCATGATCCGGCCGGGCGTTTGACCAGGGTCGATTGGGTCACGAACACGGTAGAGCAATCGGCTTTCTATACTTATACCAGGGGCGGCCGGTTGCAGGAAATGTCGTTGCCCAATGGGGTTGTCATGGCTTACGGTTATGATTTGGCCGGGCGCTTGATCGAGATTGAATACAGCAAAGGTGAGGATTTGCTGGCTCGTTATGAATATGGTCTGGATGGTTTGGGCAATCGAATTGCCGTAACGGAAACGGTCGTTAAGCCGGATGCAGGGCTGGCCGTAGTTCCGACTTATCCGCTCAATCTGGGGCTGGCGGCAGCGACCCCAGCGAATGATGAACCTGCGCCTTTTAATACCAACTCGCCGACGTATCCGGTGGATCCGATGGCCGGGTTCCTGGTGCCTTTGATGATTGGGGCGGTGCTGGCTCGTAATCGTAAATATCGGCGCTGGGCCGGCCCGGTGGCGGGACTTTTGATGTTGGTGATAGTAGCTGGAATGGGGATGACCCTGACGATGCCGGTAGAGGCTTCGGTTGAAGAAAATCATCCATTGATGATGGCCAATCCGGTGGCCGTTCAGGCTCTACCAGGATTACCCCAATTAGAAGAAACTCCGATCCCTGGGGCGACAGAAATTCCAGTTAACGCAACTCTATCGCCAACGGAAGAACTTCCCGATGCCGTGGCTCCGGTTGATGTCATTTCATCGACGGCAGGTCTTACGGCAACCTCAGAGATTACAGGAAATTTGGGTGGTTTAACAGAAACCTTGGGTGCGGAAACTCCGTCGGATTGGCTATCTCGAGTTCAGGCAAATATTCAACGTTCTGAGTATCAGGTGAGCTGGCAGGCGGAAACGCATCGCCCGAATTTGCCGGCGGCTTATCAGGCGCCCAATCGAGCGCATAATCTGCGGACTTACTTCACGTCGACAGGCATTTTGCTGGTGCCTCGCCAAGACAGCTCGACCCATTGGGATTTGTGGATGAGTTTGAGTGGTTACGGTTATCGGGGAAACCTACAGTCGGTGACGTCGACAGCAGCTCTGTCCTCTGCCGGAAATATAGTAAATTATCAGCGCAGCGCTGCTTTGACAGAATGGTATTTGAACGATGAGCGGGGCCTGGAACAGGGCTTTACGTTGAGTGCGGCTCCGCATCCTCGCGGGAATGCTGATTTGGTGGTTGAGCTGGCTATCTCGACGACGCTGCGAGCGACGTTGAACGGCGATATCGTGGAATTTACCGACGCAATCGGGAAGCTGCAGGTGCGTTACAGTGGCCTGGAGGCTTACGATGCCCGGCAGAAGCGGCTCCCGACGCATTTGGAACTGGAAGGGAATCTCATTCGGTTGGTGGTGGAGGATACCGGGGCGGTTTACCCGATTACGATCGATCCTTTGTTGAATTCCCCGGCCTGGACGGCGGAAAGCGATCAGACGAGCGCTTTCTTGGGGCACAGCGTACGTACTGCCGGGGATGTAAATGGCGATGGGTACAGTGATGTGATCGTCGGGGCATACCTTTATGATAACGGTCAGACGGATGAGGGGCGGGCTTATTTGTATTACGGCTCGGCCTCGGGGTTAAGTATTACCCCGGCCTGGACGGTGGAGAGCAACCAGGCCTCCGCTTACTTGGGGAATGCGGTCCATACGGCCGGAGACGTGAACGGTGATGGGTATGCCGATGTGTTAGTAGCGGCTTATCAATATGACACGAATCAAACCGATGCCGGGGTGGTGTATGGATTCTACGGTTCCGCCAACGGATTGAGTGCTACACCTGATGTTGTGTTGACCAATGGTGTGGGCGGGACGGAATTCGGATACGCCGTGGCGAGTGCCGGAGATGTGAATGGCGATGGGTATGGCGATGTCATCGCCGGCGCGGATAATTACACGAATGGACAGACCGGTGAAGGGGCTGTCTATGTCTATTACGGGTCCAGCACGGGAATTCAAACGACGGGGGAATGGCGAGCGGAGAGTGATTCGGCTACCGCTTATCTGGGGTATGCGGTCGGTGGAGCCGGGGATGTCAACGGAGACGGCTACGCGGATATCATTGCCGGAGCGCGGGGGTATGACAACGGGCAGACCGATGAAGGGGCGGCCTATGTTTATTACGGGTCCGGCACGGGGATGACGACCACGGGGCGCTGGCTGGTGGAAGCCGATCAGGCCAGTGCTTATGAGGGCTGTTCGGTGGGGACGGCGGGGGATGTGAACGGCGACGGCTATGCCGATGTGATTGTGGGGGCTCGCCAATACACGAACGGCCAGTCGCAGGAAGGCCAGGCGTTGGTGTATTACGGAGCGGCTTCCGGGTTGCCCCAAACGCCGGCCTGGACGGTGGAGAGCAATCAGGTTTCGGCTTATCTGGGCAATGCCGTGGGAACGGCGGGCGATGTGAACGGGGATGGCTATGCGGATGTTCTGATCGGAGCCCAATTCTATGACAACGGGCAAGCGGATGAGGGGCGGGCTTTCGTCTATTATGGCTCGTCGAATGGTTTGGCGACTACGGCGGATTGGACTGCCGAAAGCGATCAGGCTTCTGCGTTGCTGGGCTTTAGCGTGGGGGCGGCCGGCGATGTGAATGGCGATGGCTATGCGGATGTGGTGATTGGATCGTCTTACTATGACAACGGGCAAGCGGATGAAGGCCGGGCCTTTGTCTATTATGGGGCGCCGGCAGGATTGAAGACGACGCCCCATGTTACCCTGGAAAGCGATCAGGCTGAGGCGCATTTTGGTATCTCGCCGCATGCGGCCGGAGATGTGAACGGCGATGGGTACGGCGATGTGATTGTGGGGGCTTATCTTTATGACAATGGGGAAACGAATGAGGGGCGGGTCTTCTTGTATTACGGTTCCGCCTCTGGATTAAGCAGTAGTTTTAGCTGGAGTGCTGAGGGCAATCAAGCGGAGGCTTACTTTGGATTCGCTACCGGCACTGCCGGGGATGTGAATGGCGACGGATATGTCGATGTGGTAGTCAGCGCGTTGTATTATGACAACGATCAAACGAATGAAGGGCGGGTGTATGTTTACTATGGCTCCGCCAATGGGTTGTCGGCGACCCCTGATTGGATAGAAAGCAATTCGGCCAACTCGAATTTTGGGTGCTCTATCGGTACGGCGGGCGATGTGAACGGCGACGGTTATAGTGATGTGTTGGTGGGAGCCAATACTTATGGCAACGGCCAGTATCATGAAGGAAAGGCTTATTTGTACTACGGTTCGGCTTCCGGCCTGATTACAACGCCGGTCTGGACACTGGAAAGTGATGTAAACGATACTCTATTGGGGGCCGCGGTCGGGACGGCTGGGGATGTGAATGGGGATGGGTACAGCGATATCATGATCGGCGCGGAGGCCTATTCTTCCGGATATCTGTATAATAACGGCGTAGTCTATGTCTATTACGGTTCGGTTGCAGGATTGCAGTCTAATCCCTGGATGGTGACGTCCAATAAGAGCGATGATTTGATCGGTTCTTCGGTCAGTACGGCGGGCGATGTGAACGGCGATGGCTATGCGGATGTGCTTATCGGGGCTCGCCGTTACGACAGTGGGCAGACCGATGAAGGCAAAGCCTTTGTCTATTATGGATCTGCCGATGGGTTAAGTACTACGGCAAATTGGACAGCAGAAAGCAATCAGGCCTATGCAGAATTCGGGGCTTCCGTCAGTACGGCGGGTGATGTGAACGGGGACGGGTACAGCGATGTGATCGTAGGCGCTTATGCTTATGATAACGGCCAGGTAGATGAGGGCCGGGCTTTTGTCTACTTTGGATCGTCCAGTGGGCTGAGTACCACGGTCGATTGGGGGGTGGAAAGCGATCAGGCCGGGGCTTATTTGGGAACCGTCAGTACGGCGGGGGATGTCAATGGCGACGGTTATGCGGATATCCTGATCGGGGTAGATAGCTACGATAACGGCAGTCTGGGGAATGCGGGTCGGGTTCAGGTTTATTATGGTAATGGCGGCCAGGGCGTGGGTCTGGCTCCCCGGCAGCGGGCTTCAGATGACAGTGCTTCGATTTCAGGGTTGGGGCATTCCGATCGGTCGGATCGCTTCGATCTGGCGGTGCGAGCCTGGAGTCCCTTTGGGCGCGGGAAGGTCAAGCTGGAATGGCAGGTGGCGCCGTTGGGAACGTTCTTTACCTCAACGACGGGCGTCATCAGTGGGATGAGCGCCAACTGGACGAATGCCCTGGCTTCAGGAGTCAATCTTACCGAGACGGTAACCGGGTTAACCGCAGGAACTGCCTATCATTGGCGGCTGCGGCTGCGTTATGATCAGACCACTCAGCCTTTCCAGCAATACAGCCGCTGGTTTACCCCGGTCTGGAACGGCCCGCAGGAACAGGATTTGCGGACGGCGAATACTCCTGTTGTGGAAAAGGTCATCAACTATGTTTATGATCCGTTGGGACGGCTGGTCGATGCTACCTATTCGACAGGGGAACAGTTTACCTATCAATATGATGCCGTCGGCAACCGTGTGGCCATGACGGATACGGCAGGCACTCATAGTTATACTTACGACGCAGCCAATCGGTTGATCTTGGCGGATGGGCAGACTTACACCTGGGACGACCGGGGGAACTTGCTCAGCAATGGGATCTTTACCTATACCTATGACGGCGCTGGCCGGATGGTCAAGGCGCAAAGTATCACGGCGACGACGATTTACACTTACAATGCCGACGGTCTGCGGATGGCGTTGAATACCAATGGTGTGGTGACCTCCTTTGTTTGGGATACCGCGCAACCTCTGGCTCAGGTGTTATCTACTAGCGATGGTAAACGCGATATCTATGGTCTGGGGCGCCTGGCCGAATGGCAGGATGCTGCCTGGGCCTATCCATTGGCCGATGCCCTGGGTAGTGTGCGCCAATGGACCGATGACGAGGGATCAGTCACTTATGCCGTAGGGTATGAGCCCTTCGGCGACGTGCTGTGGCAGTACGGCACCACTTCCAGCGATTGGGGCTTTACCGGCGAATGGTGGGATTCTTCCTCGGAGATGCTCTATCTGCGGGCCCGGTGGTATCAGCCGGATACGGGGCGGTTCACACAGGTGGATACGTGGGAGGGAGACTATCAAGAACCTTTAACCATTAATCCTTATTTATATGTAGTTGAAAATCCCGTTAATAAAACTGATCCGACTGGACATTGCCCGGTTAGTAATGGATATCAGTTCGATGCTGGAGTGAGACAACTTGTTTACTCATCTTACAGATTAGGCGATTTTTGGATGGTATTATATGATAATGGAGAAGTATGGTATGGGGGAAATACTGTCCTTGTTCGTTGGGATGTCCTTGCAGGAAAAAGTTCTACATTTGGAATACCGGAAGTCTCTTTAAAGTTTGATAGTTCTGCTACTATTCTTCACACTATGAGGGTAATTCCTGGTGGAGAAACCTGGAAGGAAATTTATGATTTTGGAGAGGCAAAACCTGGGGAGCCTATTCAAATGAGCTTTACTTTCTTGGAATTATGGGGAACAAAGAAAACTATTCTGATGGACGGAATGTTTCCTTTACCAACAAGTGGATATGAGGTTTCTTATGGCCCCGATCCGTGGAATTCAAGTGATATTGCGCTCTCTTCGGGGAATTGTTATTCTTATGCTTTGGATGACAATGCATATAGCAAGCATAAGTGGCACCCACCTGATCCTGGCGATATTTCTCGATATCCAATCACAGAAGATGTTCCTACATGTGCCTCGTTAAGTGCGGCAGCTATAGCTGATGGGCTGAGGGAAATTAATCGTCTAGGTGAGTGCTCTCGCGGAGAGTACAAAGTAGCTTTAGCAATGGGACCTATTATTAACCCCTATCCAGGTGGCCCATATGTTGACTATCATTGGTATCGTCAAAATTCTGATGGATCTTGGTCTCATAAACCGGGTGGGCAACAGGTAACTGATGTGGATGCGTCTGGAAACAAAATAGTTGATCCTATGTTTGCAGATAGAGCTCACCCTGAGGCTAATTATAAGGAATTTTGTGGGTATTTTTGTGTTAAAGCCCATAGTTTGGAATGGATAGCTCCCAGTAAATATAGCGAAAAAAGATGATTTAATATTACAGTTTGTGATTGTATAGATTTAGGGGGCGAGAGGGTTTTCATCTTCTCGCTCCTGCATTGACAATCGGCAATTTTATTCACCTTGTTTTAAAAATAGAATGGTTAAGCTGGATTATTGGTTGAAAGTTCGCTGGGTGAGGTGCTTATCCAAAATTGGATCACAGGCAAGATAAAAGTGATTTCTAACTCTGGCTAGGCAATAGAGATGATCTGAATTTAAATTTATATGATTTATGGAGATTCAAATGAAAAAAGAAAAACTGGAAGGTGTTTTATCCAAAAGGAGAAAATTAATAATTAGCGCTACTATTTTTATCGTAGGGATATTGATGCTGTTTTTAATCGTGCGAATAAGCAAAGAGAGATTTTTATTTATTAATGATTTTAAGTTTTTCAGAATTAACATGAGTTTTGATGAAATTATATTTCATTTAGGGGTACCTGATACTTCCAGCGGGTCGGGCCGACGGTTTTACACCTATAATCTGGCTGATGGAAGAATAGTTCAATTTGTTATTAATTCTTCAAATAGGTTGGGAAGTGCTTATATCATTGATCGAGAGGGAAATGCAAGCCCTATCGATTGGCTTTCTGATGCTAAACCCGATAATTCATTGTCAATGATTTCAGATGAGGATCAATCTTTTTATAGGGAGCTTAATTTTGAACCGCCGGGAGAAAATTTTTCACCCGTTTTTTATAGTGATCTATGTGGAGCGAAAAAGGAAACTCTTAGTCAGATGGATGAAAGTGAGTTTATTGCATGGATAAAGAAGGAATATGGTTACGATAATACATTATCTAGGGTAGAAGAAGAAAATGGGATCGTTACTTATGAATGGACGGAAAAATTTTCCTATGGAACACTTGAATTACATAAGGGGCGTATTTATAGCATAGTAATTTCTCGGTATCAAAGTCCAAAATTCGGGCAAGTAATGAACGGGATAGGAACACCGCAAACAGTAGACCGTTCTTACGGAATTAGCAGCCATGTTTCTTATTCATTTGGTTTGAACTATCCTGAGCAAGGAATTTATATTTTGATTTTAGGCCAGGAATCTTTGGATAAAGCAAAAACTCCAGGAAGATTATGGCTTCCTTTAACGCAAAATTTATCTGTTGCTCAAGTTATTTGTTATTTCGATTCGAGAATGCCCGATAGTTTTAAACATAAGCGAATACATTGGCCTGGAATAGACGTATTGGTTCCTTTGATTGATGCACCTTGACTTTATGAGGTGAGGGGCACCTCATTGTTTGGACCGTTTCACTCTCCCACATCGCTCCACCCCGCCAGCAGCGCAATCTTTCGGTATTCCGTCCACCACCGGGCCGGGTCATCCCCCGGCCCGGCTTGATAATGTTCCTCCGCCATGCTTTCCGCGATGGCCCGGGCCGCACCCTGGCAATCCTTCCATTCTTCCAGACTGTCAAACGTCGCCTGGACTGAGCCGTCTGGCCGGCGCTCCCACTTCGCCGGTGTGACGATCCCCCGCCAGTCCCCCGGCAAAATTACGGTGGCCGGCCAGTTCGTCGGCTGGATGCCGTAGGGATCGCGCCATAGCTCTACCGGCGGCTCCATCCTGGTCTGAACCTGCGCGGCTTTCTTCGCCAGACTCGCCCGGCGGGCCGGCTTCCAGTTCGCCATCTCCAGCACGCCTTGAATCCAGGGCCGCAGATCCAGGCCGTCCTGGGCCATCTGATCCGGGTCGGCCCACAGGGGGCGGAGCCGCAGCGAATTCTTCTTCAGCCCATCGCGCCACCAGGCGGCCGCTTCGTCTCCGGCATGATTCTCATCGTTGTCGAATGCCAGCAATACCAGAGGCGCCGCGCCCAGCAATCCGATCCAGCGGGCCGCCCGGGCTCCCGTGGTCGAACCCGTGGCCACGACCTCGACGATATCTCCCGCCGCCTGGATAATGGCGAAGGCCTTGAATTCCCCCTCGACCATGACCACGGGGAGCTGCATACTGATCCGATTGCCGCGATAGAGCGGTTTCCCGCCGCCCCAACCACGGGGGCCGGTGTATTTGTTCACCTTTTTGGGATCGCGGCCTTCCGTTGCCGCCCGGGCATCTTCCTTTGCTTGAGCTTCCTGGATCTCTTCAGGGTGGCGTCGGATATTGAGCCGCCAGAGTTGACCGTCGATCTCCCAGGGGATGATCCACCCGCGAGAGATCCAGACCGGGCCCTCTTTTGAATTCAGTCCCCAGCGTTCGGCATGATCGGTGATCGACTGTGGCACATAGCCGAGTCCGGCCTCGCGGATCATCTCCAGGGTCATTCCCCGGCCGGTCAGGTAAGCGAGGGCTGAGGTATCTTTCCAGAGTTGTTCCTGCGCATAAGCCAGGCAGGCTCGCGCCCGCGTTTGCCAGGCGGCCGTCGGCGGTTGGCAGTCAGGGGGCGGTCGAAAGACTTTGTTGGCCTGACCCGGCAACTGGCCGGCGCCGGTATACTGCTCGTCGCCTTCGAAGGTAGCGCCGAGGGCTTTCAAGGCGGCCCATTTTTCATTTTCGCTGATCCCCGGCTGGATGAAGGTCAGGAAATCCCCGGCATCCCCTGATTGGTTACAGCGCCGGCAATACCAGCGGCCTTTCCCGGCAGTGGTATGCAGCGGCCAGACGGTGAAGCGGTCCCGGCCGTCGCACACCGGGCAGGGGCCTTTGTATTCCTCGCCGTCCCGGCCGTTGGTTACCTTTTTGACGACCTGGGTGTAACGGGAGACCAGGGCGAGGAGATCGATCGGGGAGAGGTCTACGTTATTTTTCATGGTGCCTTTCCTGCTGTCGGAATGGGAAAAACCGGAGAAAAAACGGAAAAGTTTTCAATTTCTGAAAAACTTTTTTCGGAACTTTAGTCAATTTGCTCCGGTTCTCCGGGATTCTCCGGTCGGAGAACCGGAAAGAATCGGAGGAAAAACAAAAAACTTTTTAAATTCTGAAAAACTTTTTTCAGAACTTTAGTGGATTTGCTCCGGTTCTCCGGGTTTCTCCGGTCGGAGGACCGGGGAGAATCGGAGGAAAAACAAAAAACTTTTTAAATCTTGAAAAACTTTTTTCGGAACTTTAGTCCATTTGCTCCGGTTCTCCGGGTTTCTCCGGCCGGAGGACCGGAAAGAATCGGAGGAAAACCGGAAAACTTTTTAAATTTTTTAGAACTTTTTTCGGAACTTTAGGCGATTTGCTCCGGTTCTCCGGGTTTCTCCGGTCGGAGAACCGGAAAGAATCGGAGGAATGACGGAAAACTTTTTAAATTTTTTGGAACTTTTTTGGAAAATTTTTCCATTTGCTCCGGTTCTCCGGTTTTCTCCGATTAGAGGACCCAGAACAATCCCAAGATATTTTCGGCCGGGGGCGGAAATTTTTCAGTAACTTTTCTCGGGCTGCTCCGACGGTTTCCCCGTTCCCCGGCAGAGCAAAGCCGGAATAATTTTCAAGGCTCGCCGAATTCTTTTCCAAAGTTATCTCCCTTTACTCCGGTTTCTCCGCTTTGCAACGCAGTTCAAAGATGGTCGCGTTGCCCTGCCGGTGCTCGTTCGCGGTAATGCCAAATAGCGCCAGGGTGCCGGAGCTTTCCCGTAGCTTTTGGGCGATCACCTTGCCGCCCTGTTGATAGGACAGCATCGCGCCGCGTTCCTGCAAGGCCCGCATTAGTTCCGCCGGCGTTCCGCTCCAGCGGCCCAACTCACCGCAGAGCTGCGGGGTATACTCGATCAGGGCGGCGATTAGCTCGTCCGAATCGCCGACCGAGAGATATTGCGCCTGGCGCAGGGCGGTCAATGCGGCCTTGGCGTCTTTGCCCTCCAGGTGGGCCTGGGTCCAGACCATTTGGGCAAAGGAGACGAACCGGCCGGGCAGGTTGGGGGCATCCGGCATTCGTTGCAAGGCTTCGACGGCTTGAATCGTCAGCCAGGTCAACACGGCATCGCGATTATCCAGGGTGATCGCATCCAGCTCGCGGTCGGAGAGCATCCCCACGCCGCTTTCGGCGAACTTCCCGGTGCGTAAGGGCAGGGTGCGCTCCGCCACATCGGGCCGGGCGAAGGAGGCGGTGCGGGTGGAGATCACGGGGACGGCCGGCATTTCATCGCGTTCCACCTGGGTGTTGGTGTACATCCGGCGCCGTTCAAAGGCCATCCCGGTAACCAGGGCGGCGATGAAGTCGGGAAACCAGGGCTGCGGGCTGGCGTCGACGTTGTCCAGGGCCAGGAGCGGGGCATGGATGGCCTTGGATTCCATGTCGCGTTGATCGTGGCTCAAGGTGCTGGGCTTTTGCTGCATGAACAGGAAGGAGAGCGAGCGCACCACCTGGCTTTTCCCGCCGCCTTTGTCCCCGATGGTGGAGAGCATGGGGATGGGGCGGACCTGGCCGACCATGCCCACCAGCCAGGCACGAAAGAGCAACTGCTGCACTTCGGGAGTGTAGGCCGGCACTTCATGGGGCGTGGTCAGGCAGGGCTTGAACGGCGCCAGATCCAGCGGATTGACCGGTGTGGCGGTGGGGTTCCATTCGGGAAGGCCATCCTGGCCGCGAAACCAGATGTCGTCGGTGCCGTTGGATACCAGATCCAGCCGCACCTGTTCGCCGTCGAGCTGCGCCCGGACGATGTGGGCCGGGCCGCAGGAGACATAGAGCGTGGTCTCCTGCTGGAAAAAGAACTGGCGAAAGGTGACCTTGCGTCCCTCGGTGACGGCGAGGCATTGCAGCTCCGTCAGCACCCAGGCAAAGGTGGATTCTGAGCCGTTCAACCCGGCCTGGCTGAGCATCACGATGGTCCCTGCCGTCTCCCCGGTGAGCGGCCAGACGGCACTGTCGTCGCCCACGAGATAGGGCGAGTTGTCCAGGGTGGAGACCAGCAGCCGGCCCTGGTTGTGGAGCAGTTTGCCGATTACGCAGGCTACGGCGCGCTTTTTCTCCCGGGTGGGGAACTTGGGCAGGACCAGGGTGCGGTTCACGAACTCGGCCAGATCGGCCAGGGATTCCGCCGTATCGACCGACGGCAGTTCATAGGGCAGTTGCCGGCCGTCGGCTTCGAGGATTGCCAGGGCCTCGCGGGTGGCGCCGTCCATCAGGCCGCCGGTGGCGGCCAGGGTTTGCAACCGCCCCAGCTCGGGGAAGGCCTGCATCTGCGCGGCGAAGGCCATGCGGACCGTCGGGCGGCCGCCGTTGGCTAAGATCCCATTGAGTTGCAACAGGGTGGGCGCCCACATCCCCAGGGTTTCGGGATGGTCGGCCTGGCCGTTCAAGGGCTTGCCGTTGAGGATGTCGGTCAAGGCCCGGGCGGCGGCATAATCGGCAGGGGTAAAATTGTCGCTCATCGTCTCACCTCGATTTGAATTGCTATCCTGGATAGCCGGTCTCCGCTCTCAACCAGGACCAACGCCAGGCGCATGAGTAGCCGGGCGAGGCCATGGTAGAGGGTTGAATGCCAGGTGCTCAATCCTGACTTACCTCAAGGTAAATCCTGCCGGCGCCTGAGTCTGCGTTTGCTCTTTGGTCGGGCGCGCCTGGGGGCGTCCTGTGACGACACCCAACAATCCCGCCAGTCCGCCGCCGGCGAGCAGAAAGGGACCGGCCTGGAGGGCGGCGGCCAGGATCACGACGGTGCCGTCCAGCCACAGCAATCCGAAACGGGTGAGTAACTCTTCAATCCGCATGGGGTTTTCCTCCCTTATGTTTGAAATGGTGCCTCGGGCGAACGGCTTCGGCCGGGATTTTCACCGTTTCGTCTTTTTCCTTGCCCGGCTGAAACCAGCGGTTGATCTGCGCCGGCGACGGCAACCAACGCCCGGCCAGGTCGTCGACGGTGAAGATTGCCAGGAAGGCCCGGTCGATGGCTGTCGGGTTGTCCTGCAAATCGGCCGCCAGCTTGCGCGCCGCGCCTACGATCAATTGGGCGGCGTCCCGGTCGGGGGCGATGTAGTAGACGCCCTCGAAGCCGGCCTGGGTGTAATCCAGCACATTCTTCACTACTTTGGACTTGAGCTGGGCGGCGGGATATTTCGCCCGCTCGCATTCGATGCAAAACCGCAGCGGGGGGCTGCCGTGCGGATGCAGGATCAGGATGAGATCCGGTTCGCTATTGCCGTAGCGTTTCTGGAAGCCCGGCGGTACGGCTTCGGCCAAGTCGTAGACTTCATAAGTAAAGGACCCGCGTTGCGGAAAATCATTAGCTTCCAGGATCAAGGCGCGGCTTACCCGGATCAACCACCAGGCTTCCGGCGACTTGTACCGTTCGTTGATGAAGTCGTTCAGCGTAATGGGTGCCAATCCGGTGCCGACATGCTCCTGATAGGCCCGCTGGCCGGCGGCGGTCAG
This sequence comes from uncultured Anaerolineales bacterium, assembly GCA_964501335.1. Classification (GTDB taxonomy): domain Bacteria; phylum Chloroflexota; class Anaerolineae; order B4-G1; family SLSP01; genus CAZCTC01. The sequence continues at coordinate 55,150 of CAZCTC010000021.1, forward strand.
TTCTACCAGCCAGGGGCGATAGCGACCGCTGATCCGATCGCTGGCCGGGACGTGGGTGATGTCGATCCAGTCCTTTTCCCGCAGCGTATCGAGCGTTTTGGTGAAGGCGGCTTCGCTTTTGTGGGTCTCGGCTTCCCAACGCCGGCGGACCACTTCCCAATCCGGCGAGCTGCCCAGGATCCGCAGGGCGGTCAATGTGTCGGCGCTTTCCTGGACGGGCGCTGGCGGCGGGGCGCTGACAGTTTCCTGGATCTTTGCCGTTCCCACCTGGGGGAGCAACTGTTCCGCCAGTTCCTGGATGGAGGTCTTCTGCTTGATCCCTTGAGCATACTCCGCCGGGAACAGGGTTTCGAGATAGCGGGCCAGCAGAATCTCCGCGCCGGCGTTTTCCGAGGCCTGCACCCGGGAGATGGCTTTGAACATTTCCTCGGCAAAGGCCACGACGGAGACCTTGCGGGCGCGGGCCTGGGCATAGGCCACCGGATAGAGGGTGTTCAGGTAGCGGGCCAGCAGCTCTTCGGCCTGGCGTTGTTGATGGGCGGCGGTGAAATAGCGTTCCTGCGTGCGGTCCAGCTCGGAGCGCAGCAGCTCCAGATCGGCGTTTTGGGTGAACTCAGCGTCGGTCACGATGCCAGACCTCCCGGCATAAAGGATAGCGCAGCCCGGCGACGGCCTGTGTCAGATCGGCCTGCGAGGTGTCGGCGAGCGTTAAGGCATCGCGGGCCTGTTGCAGGTCTTCGCTGCTGTTGTTGCCCAGGTAGGAGAGCAACTTCTCGGCGGCCAGGCTGTAGGTGTCGCGGGTCTGATTCAGCCGTTCGCCCAGCAGCTCGTAGATCACCGGCGCTTCGGGCAGGATGATCTGCTCCAGTCGGGCGGCCAGATCGGAGACCTTGCCGGCGCGGCGAAAGGACTCCGCCATGCTGGCTGGATCATTGCCGGCGGCGATGGCGTTCAGCTCGGTGGAAACCAGCGCCATCTCGTCCAAAGCGGCTGCACTCTTTTGTAAAAAGGTCTGCTGCTCCAGGCGATAGGGCGAGAGAGCCAGGGGCCGGCCGGTCAGTTCCTCGCAAGGGGCGGTGGCGTAGCCGACCGTGGGGGGGATGACCAACATGATGAAGGTGATAATTCCGATAATCCAATTGCGCATTCTTACCTCCCGTGATAGAATTTGAGCAGGTCTGAGCTTGTCCAGAGCCGGCTGTCCAGGGGTGGCCCTGGATGTAGGAGCGTCGGAGCTGCTGCCACCGCTGAAAGGAGTCTTCGGACTCCTTTTTTTGTTGCCAGGTGGCAGATTGGAAGTTCGCGGATTGGAAGTTGGAAGTCTGGAGGATGGAAGAATCCATCTTACCGGGATTTCTCTCTTCCTTCCGATCTTCCGTTCTTCCAGTTCCCTCCATTCCGGCCGGCTTGCCTCAACTCCCTGCCGCAATTCCGTTCTTACCGTGGCAAGCCGTCGTTTCTCTTTGCTTCGGCGTGGCGATTTTGCCGTCGGCATTTCTCCGTATCCTCGATATTCCGTCCTTTGTCCGATCTTGCGTTCTGCCGTGGTTCGTGTCGGCCGGCGGGCCGTGCAATCTGCGGCGTCCTCTCCAGCGGGTGTGTCCGCGCCTGGCCCTCGTCATGACCCTCTGTTGCCGGCGTTCCGTTCTGCCGGTGTGGATTCCGTAGCCGGCCCGTTGATTTTTCCCGCCGGCGGGAATGGCAGCCTACCCGCGCTATTTCTCCCTCTCTCCGTTGTTCCGTCCTGCCCGTGGTTTCTCCAGCGTCCTACCCTCGTGATTGCACCTTGCATTGGCCGGGCTGGGGGTCAGTCTTTTTTCGATAGGGCGCAGCGGGCTTCAATTTCTTCGCGTTGGATATCGATGGGGCGGCGTTGGCCCCGCTGTTTCCAGAAATATTCGCTGATGGAGCAAAGAAGCTGACACTCGCCTCCAAGGTTCGGTCCGCAGGGACAGAAAGGGCAGAATCCGGCGGCCGCCAGGAGTTCTTGCGTTTGTTTCAAGGCCGTCTCCGCTGCCAGTGTCCGGGCTTGTAACTCGGTGAGAGCCCGGGTAACGGCTTGGGCAGTGGTCTCCCCCAACTGGCCGCCGGCGATCTCGTGGAGGGCATTCAATTCGGCCTCGAAATGGCCGGCTAATAATTGCCATTCCTGGAGCCGGCGGTGGAGATCCTCCGTCTTTTCGACGCTGTTTTTCAGGGTTTCATTCATTGAATGATCCATAGCCTTTATCCCTCCATTCCTGCCGCGTAAGCCAGCAGCGGCAACCGTCGGGCCGCGGCCGCCGGCGAGATCCACAACGATTCGACCGCGCTGCCGGGGCCGTTGATCCGGGTCTCCCGATCCCGCCGTTCCCAATCGTTGTATAAAGCATCGTAAAGTTCACAGCGATAGCCGCTGATGAGGGCCATGCCCTGGATACCATGTAAGGACTCGGCCAGGGCGATGTGTTCGGCATCGGTCATTTCATGGCTGTAAACCTGGCGGGCCCAGGGGCTGCGGGTCGAGCCAGGATAGGGGGGATCCAGGTAGAACAGGGTTCCCGGGCCGTCGTACCGCTGGATGATTCGCAGCGCCTCATCGTGCTCGATATGCATCCCCCGCAGCCGGCCGGCTATTGGGTAGAGCTGGGTCGTGTCCATGAAGGCGACGGCGGCCGGCGTGGCCAGCTTGCGCCCGTCGGTGGCTTGGGTGACCACTTTGTTCCGTCGCCAGCCGGCGCCCTGGGCGGCGGTCGGGCCGGCCCGGTTTTGATAGGCCCGTACATAGAACTGCCGGGCTGCCTCCAGCGGATCGTCCGGGGCCTCGCTCATGGCCTGTTGCCATTCTTCCTTTGCATAAGGTGTCAGTTCGATGGCCCGGATCAGCTCGGCAGGTCGCTCCCGCAGGACCCGGAAGAAGTTCACCACGGCGCCGTCGAGATCGTTATAGACTTCCAGCCAGGAGCGCGGCTTTTGCAGGAGTACGCCGGCGCCGCCGCCGAAGGGTTCGACGTAACATTCATGCGGCGGGAAGCTTTCGATGATCCAATCGGCCAGCCGCCATTTCGAGCCGTGGTAGCGGAACGCCGGGCGATGCAAAGGAGAATCCATTGGTTTTTCCATGGTCTCAATCCTTCGGCTCGTTCATTGCGGGGGGACGACTTCCCGATCTACCACCGGGATGAACCGACAGCCGTGGATGCGGAGCGCAGCGCCGTCCCCGGTGATCTGGCAATAGGCAATGAAGGAATCGCCGGGCAGGAGCATCGAGGCGCGGGTGTCGTCCGTCTCCATGAGGATCTCCGGGTGGGCCAGCACGTCGATGATGTCCCCCAGGCCTGACTCGCCGGATTCCAGCACCTGGGCCCGGACCAGGCCGGCATGGCCCTGGATGTAGCGGCCGGCAATCGGAAAGCCGGCGATCCAGCGGAAGCGCTCGGGAAATTCCCGGGCAATCAGCAGGCCGGCGACGAAGCTGCCGGCAATGGCGACCAGACTCAACCCTATCAAAATACGTTTCCAGTTCATCGGACTCCTTTCGTGACTCCGGCCCTCCGCCGGAGAAATTGGATTTTCTACAGCGGGCAGCGCGGACTCGATCCGCAGGCTCCGGGCCAGGGCCAGGAATTCTACGGCGGCCCTTTGTTCGATCAGGGCGGCGATCCAGCGGTTGACCGTGGTCCCCAACAAAATCGAACCGCCGGGCAATACCGTATAAACCTGGTGGGGATCGACGTACCCGGGCGGGGCGTCTTGGGATGCCGGGGTCAGGCCGGCGATGAAATCCTCGTACATTTCCGGCTCGGGGAGATCAATCAGCGTCCGGCAGAGGCGGAGCACTTCCTGCCCGGTCAGGTACACGGCCGGCGGGCGGACATCCGGGTGATATCGGTAGAGCGACGTTAATTCAAGGCGGAGCAGCGTCATTTAGTCTTCAGTTCCTTCCCATGGCTTTGAGCAAGAGTTTCAGCATGACTTCCCGATCGTGATCGTCCAGGCTTTCCACGATGTCCACCAGCGAGCCCCGGCGGGTCAGCCGGCCCTGGTCCTTGGTTTTCAGCCGCATGATCTTCTGCGCGACCACCGAGGAATGGAATTTGCCGTCGTGGACCTCGTTCTCGATGTAGCCTTCGACCATAATCAAATCGCCGGGGGCGGCTTCGGCCAGGATCTGAGCGCGATCTTCCCAGGCCTCGATGGTGTGAAAGGTCGTTTTCTCCTGTGCCATTCCGTTGAGATCCCGCCAGCGCCGTTTGGTGCTCAGGCTGGTCGAGGCAAAGTGCTTTTCGCCACTGCCGGGCTGCTTCAGCTCCGCTGGCCGCACGATCCAGCCGATCAGGAGCACTTCGTTGTACATGCGCCCTCGCCGATAGCCGTGACGATCACATAGGAGGCTTTCACGCCTTCCGCGCAGAGCCGGCCCTGAGCCCAGACCTCATTGCCCCGCACGATCTGCGCCAGGCGGCCCGCCGGTCCCCAGACTTTGAGCGGCGCTGCGTCGGGCTCGGTTTGGACCAGCATCCAGGCTTCGGTCAGATTCAGCTCGACCACCGTGCCGATCACGAGTCCGAGACTGGCGCTCAGCGGAGAATCCCGGCCCTTGGGAGCCATGAGGATGATGTAGAGGTTATCCGGCGTTCTTTCGATCCGGATGTTGGCCTGTCGGTCCAACCGGGGCAGGGAGCAGGTCGCCGGGTCGGCGCCGGCGTGGGCCAGGACTAAGCGGATTGCGTGTTCGGCAACGGATTGAGCCATGGGTGTGTGCCCTCCTTGAAAAAAACTGTCATTAAAATGTTAAGGTGCAGCCGGAATAATGATAGGAAACTTTGCCCAGGTACACCGGGTACTCCAGGTACCCCCCGCGCAAAACCCTTATATGTCTGGTACCTGGTGTACCTGGGGAATTTATTTAGACATGATTTGCTGTATTACTCCTGGTTTTATTGCGATCTTTACTCCGCGTCGGAGCGGAGATAGTCCAGAATGACGGGCTCCAGGTCGGGGAAGGCTTGCAGGGCGCCCCGGACCAGGCGCAGGCTGATTTCCCGCCGCCCCCCTTTGATGGCTCGCCAGAGCGGGCGGCTCAATCCCAGGAGTTGGGCGAAGTCGGCGTCGTTCAGGCCCAGCTGCTTCTGGCAGTCGATCAAGACTTGTAAAAATAGTTCGTTCATTCCTCATCCTCCTCCAGCATGAGCCCGGAGACCATATGGGTCAGCAGCGAGGATTCCTCTTGGGCCAGCGCCGGCGCGGTTTGAATGATGGTGGTTCCTTGCCGGGCCAGACTGGACGCTACCGCAGCTTCGACCACGGCCCGGATCTGGTTCAGATCCAGAATGCGGTGCAGCGTTTCCAGCAAGGTCTGTATTTGATCCAGGTTCGTTGAGGGCGTTGATGCCGGCATGGCGTTCCCCTGTCCCATCCCTTGCCGTAAGGCCGTTTTGATGGCTTGCACCTTGTATCCATGCGGCAGGGTCGCCATGCTGTCCAACCACTCGATCAAATCGGTATCGGAATCGGGATAAAGCCGGAGATCCAGCCGGATTTCTTTTTTTCGTCTTGCCATGGAGGTTCCTCGCTCGCTTGCCGTCAATTGCTGTCAACTGCCGTCAATTGACGGCAGTTACTTGAAGAGTCCCATCGCCGCCCGGGCGAGGCCCAAAGCGTTGGCCTGGACCGGATTCTCCAGGATGACGCCGTGAGGATACTCGCGGACCAGGGCCGCGTGGATGGCTTCGGCGCCGCCGCCGGTGAAGATCAGCCGGCGGAACTGCCGGCCGTTGCCCCAGCGGTTGGAGAGGAAGGCCAGGATCTCACCGGTGGTTGAGTTCAACGCTGCGCCGGCGGCCTCGCTCAAGTCCTTTCGTCCGTCGGCGGTCGCCAGGAGGGGCTTGGTCTGGCGAAGCAGGGCGTCGGCTTCATGAAGGGAGAGCGCTATTCCGTATTGCTTCTTGACCATCCGGGCCAGGGTGTCGGCCGCCCGGCGCATTCCTACCACGTCGCCGCCGGTGAACTTGGCTTTGACCTGTCCGTCTTCCACGGCGAAGAGATCCAGCGTGTTGAAGCCGATGTCGCAGATGGCGGCCGGGTCCTGGAGATCCTCAGCGGACCGCGTAGGCCGGCCGTGGTTGTCGAAGCCCCAGGCGAAGTAAGCGCCGGCGGGTTGGGCCAGGACCTGGAGCTGTTCGACCTGGAGTCGAGTTTCGATGCCGTCCACCCGGAAAACATGAGCGCCCACCAGCCAACCGCGCAGAGCGGTGCGGGTCTCCTTTGCCAGCTCCTTGTTCGCCATGACTTCCACGGGGAGGCCGACCATGAGGGCGGCGCGGTGCTCCCCGCCTTCCAGCAGTTTGCCCAGGGCGGCGTAGAGCAGGGCCCGCAGTTCAAAGCCGTCCCGCAGCCGGTTGAAGTCCATCCGTTCGACGACGCGGGCATAGTCGCCGACGTGATCGCCGACCAGGTAAGAGACGCCGTCCCAGGCTACAGTGATGGGCAGCTCGCGCTTGCGACGGGAGGCGCCGTTCAGCGAGAGCAGTCCCAGATCGGTATCGCCGATCCCCACGACGGAGGGGACATGGACGCTTTTCTGTTGGCCGGCGCTTTCGATCGCCGCCATCTTGATCCCCCCGAAGCCGGGGTCTACGCCAATTCGTAACATCGTCGCTGTCTCCATTTCTCCGCTCCTTTTCAGTTTGTTGACCTGTTTGTCAGTTTGATGGGCTGTTTGTTGGTTTGTTGCCGCCCTATTCGGCTCAAAGTCTGTTTGTTGGGCTGTTTGTTGCCGTTTCTGAACCAGTTTGAGGGCTGTTTGTTGTGGTTCCGGCCTGTTTGTCGGTGTTTGTTGCGTTTGATGGTTTGTCGGCCAGAGCCGCCAAAACCTCGGTGATTCTGCGGGCGTTTTTGCTGTTGGGATCTTTTTGTAACCAGCCGCGCAAATCCCATTCCTCAGCCAGTCGTCGGGCTGGATTGGGACCAATTCCCAACCGTGACTGAATCTCCGCCAGAGTCAGATAGCCATTGCGCTCGACCAGGGCCCAACGCACCAGCGCCAGCTCCGAGTCGGTCAAGGGCGATTCCGCCAAGGCATTCTCGGCGGCCAGCGCCACCAGCAGTTGCTTATCAAGCCAGAAGGTTTGCACCGGTCCCCAGCGGTCGGTGATGGCGAGGCCGGGCCGGCTGGCGGGGATGCGGGAGGCCTGCGGGATGCCGATGGCGTCGGCGATCTCCGAGCTGCGCACCCGGAAGCCGAAGACGGCGCCCACCTGATCCCGGACCCGGCCGACGACGCCTTTGCTGAAATCCTGTGCGGCGAAGATCAGGGTGATCCCGAACTTCCGCCCGCGCCAGCCCAATTCGGCAGTGGAGCGGGCCAGGAGTCCCTGCGCGCCGCCGGCCGCCATGACCGTGGCGCTGAATTCGTCCAGGATGACCAGCCAGCGGGGCAGCGGCGCGAGGCCGGCGGCGACGGCCAGCGTGTTGTACTCTTCCAGCTTTTCCGGGTAGCCGGGCAGCTCGCGGTAGAGCACGGCCCGGGCGTTGCACTCTCCGATGGCCCGGTCCACAAGGGCCAGGGCTTCTTCCGGGGTGTGGGCAATGGGGGCAATCAGGGCCGGGTGTTGTTCCAGCATGGGGAAGGTGGCACCGTCCATATCGCAAAGTAATAAGGCGCAGCCTTCGAGGATAGCCTGATAGCCCAGCAATCTTAGAAACATCGACTTGCCGGAGCCGGTCATGCCGGCGATCAGGAGGTGGCCCAGCCGTTCCCAGGGGACCGCCAGCTCTTCGCCGGTGTAGCGCCGGCCCAATAAAACGGTTCCCCGTTGGAAGCCGGGGAAGGCAGCTTTGGCGGGCAGCTTGGGCATGGGGGAGAGCAATACGGCGTAGCGCAGGCCGGAGTGGTTGCTCACAAAGATGGAACGGCCGCCGATGGCGGTGGCGAGATGGTGGAGCAGCTCGTCGGTGCTGTAGGCTTCGAGCTTTTCCAGGCGGGCGACATCGAGCAGGCCGAAGAGCCAGACCAGGCCGCGGTCCCAGGTGATGAGCCAGTCGGAGAAGGCCGGTTCCAGCCCGCGCTTTTCCAGGGTGTTGATAATGTGGCGCGAAATCTCCTCGGCCTCAAAGAGGCGAGCCTTGGGAATATGCAGCGCCAGTTCTTGCGGCGGTTGGACCAGGGCCGGGAGCAGTTCGCGGTTCATTCCTCATCCTCCACGATTTCGCCTTCGATGACATTTTTCAAGGCCTGCTGGGTGACCTCATCGAGCCAGGCCCGCGCTTCCTGCGGCGGGATGATCCGCACCTTGCCGCCGGGCAGGGCCTGCACCGGAGCGGGCGGCGCCATCATTTGCGCGGCTTGCTGGGGCGTAGGAGCCCGCCGGCGGGCTGGTGTGTTACCAGGCAATCCCCGATGGGCCAGATCCACGGCCTGATCCCGAGCGGTAACCCGTTCCTGGTATTCGAGGGGAGCCAGGGCCGGCTGAGTTACCTGGCCGTCGATCACAGTGGTCGCGGGTCCCAGGGAGCGATCCGGATCCAGGATGATCTTGCGGCCCTGATCGTCGGTGAAGATCAGGATCTTGGCATCGCCGCGGGCATCGCGGGAGACGGCGCTGAGCCGGGGTCCCAGTTGGCGGACCAGCCAGACTCCCACCCAGAGCAGGGTCAGGAACAACGTCCCCCCCAGAATCCAGGGACCGTAGGCTTGCAACGGATAGACCATGCGCTCGCGTTCGGCCGCCAGCCGGGCCCGTTCGGCGTCGGCGGCCTGGACCGTGGCCAGGGAACGCAGGGAATCAGCGGTGGCGGTGGCATTGACGGACCAGGCGGCAGTGGTAGCGGTATTGGCATGGGCAAAGAGCATGGCATTGGCGGTGGCCGTAGCGCGGTGCGCTTCGGCAGTCGCTGTGGCATAGGCCTGGGCGGCTTCGACCGTAGTGCGCCAGGCGACGGCGGTCGCGGTGGCCTGGCGGGATTCCGCCGTTGCGGTCGCTTCGCGGGACTGACGGGTGGATTCCTCGTCGGCCAGAGCCTGCCGGGCGGCGGCCGTGGCGGTTTGCTGAGCATAGAGCGATTCCAGAGTAAGCTGGAGTTCGCGCTGCTGGCGTTCCGTGCGGATCGTCTCCAGGTAGACTTCCACCTGAGCCTGTTCCAACGTGGGTTGTAAGGCGGCGGAGGTGATCGGCGGCGGCGTGGCCTGGGTTGCCGTCGGCGTGGTGCCGTTGCAGACCATCGTCAGGACCAGGAGTCCGCCGAAAGCGATCCAGGGCAGCCAGCGCGGGAGATCCATCTACCACCCCCAGCCTTGCGGCAGGATCGGCAGTTCGGGGGCCTCGTCGTCTTCGTAGTCATAGGAAAGGACCGTTTCGTCGTCGGGATCGGGCAAGGCTTGATGATGGTTCTTCAGCGTCAGTTCAGTCAGCAGGGTCAGGTTGGCGGCCAGGAGGCGGGCCAATTGTAGATCGACATTTCCGAGTTGTTCCTGCTGATTCCGCTGGCGGAAAACCAGATATAAAAGCGCCCCACTGGCGCCCAGCAGGAGCAACGTCAGCAGGCCGATGATGGCAATGCTGAGGGTTTGGGAGGTAACGGCAATCAGGGCGGTGGTTTGGGCCTGGAAGACCGAGAAGGCCAGTACCAGGATCACGGCCGGGCTCAGCAGCGCGCCGATGATCCAGGCCGCGTGGCGCAGGGTCTGGAGCACGGCCCGGCCAAGGACTAAAGCCAGGAGTATTCCTGCCATGACTGCTACCGCGATTCCGATCGTCGTGGTGTCCATGGGATTACACTGGTTCGGCGATGAGCAGAGGCAAGAGTTCCGGCTCCGGCAGCGGCATGGGCAGTTTGTGCCGGCGCACAACTTTGGTGCGGCGGGGCGCCGGTTGCCAGTGCAAGACCCGGTTCCAGCGAGGCGAAGTCAGTGTGACAGGTTCGGTGAGTTCTTCCCACAAAGCCTCGGGCTCCGGCATCGTCTCATCGACGATGACGATGATCTGGGCGCTCCAGCCGCGCAGGGCGGCGATCACGGCGGGCAGGAGGCGGGCATAGCGAGGGGAAATGTCTCCTTGTGCGGCCAGGGCGACGTAGGGATAACGGTGCAGGTCGGCGCTGTCAGCCCCAGAGCGCAGGTCAAAGATGGCGGCGCGCCAGGCCGGCCGGGCACCGGCGCGGTAAGGGTGCAGGGCTTTCATCCAGGTGCCGGCTTCAGCTTCGGAGGTGTACAAGGTCAGGCCGGCGGAGCGCGGCGGGCGGATCGAATGCTGCACCAGGTCCAGGACCCGGACTTCGGCGGCGGTGGGATCTCCGAGGGTTTCCGTTAATTGCGTCCACAGGCGTTCTGAGAAAGCCAGCTCCAGTAGGGCCGGAATCCGGCCGCTGTGCGCCTGGGTCCCTATCTGCCGGGTCCGGCTCAGCACCTGCTTATTTTTGGATCGGTTCATGTGCACCTCTCACTGATTGAACTGCTCGACCTTGCCCTACCCTCTGCGGATGGCGGAGGGCAGGAAAAGAGCGGGCAGGCTTAGAACGGAATCTTGTCTTCGTCGGGAATCGCGCCGGCGTCTTCATTGCCAGCATGACCGCTCTCAGCTCCGCCATTGTGTCCGCTGAGGAGCCGGAGGTTTTCGGCGGTCAATTCAAAGGATGCGCGGGGTTTGCCGTCCTGGCCGGTCCAGACCCGAGGGCCGCCGGTCTCTTTGTCCGGCTGCAGGCGGCCTTCCACCAGGACCTTGCTGCCCTTCTTCAGGTATTGATTGGCGATCTCGGCCTGCCGGCGCCAGCAGGTTACGCGGAACCAGATGGTTTCCTCGCCTTGAGAACCGTCGGGATTGTTCCATTTCCGATTGGTGGCTACGCTGAAGGTGGTCACGGGGGCGCCATCGGGCGTGTAGCGCATTTCCACGTCCCGCCCTAAGTTGCCGACAATGATAACTTTGTGATACATAAACTTCTCCTCCTTGGAATTTAAGCGGTATGGGATTTGAGCCAGGCAATCCGTTGGCCGATTCCCAGGCCGGCCAGCGGTTGTTCAACGGTTCCGGTCATCGCCAGATAGAGGCTTAGATGGCGAGCGTACATCTGGCCGGTCAGGAAGATCCAGACGGTGGAGTCTTGAAGCAGATGGAGTTCGGTCAATTGGTAGGCGATTTGGGCCGCCCACAGGGTGCGTTCCGGCGGGGATTTCTCCGCCAGACTGGTGTTGTACGGTTCGATGATTCGGTCGGGAAGCACGAGCCCATACTGAGCTGAGAGGATGAACCAGCGATCGGCGTGGGTATCGGCGTAATCCCGGGCGGCCTGGAACAAGGGACTGGTGTACAGGTCGCGGGCCGGAGCCGGCTCGGTCAATTTACGAGAGCTGCAACCTACCAGCGCGATTTTAGTCATGCGGATTCTCCTTTTTTTATTCCCAATCCAGGGTCAGTTGAGCCAGAGATGGAACGGAAACGGCTGCGGCACTTGCCGTTGCGTTATCTGTCGGTTCCAAGTCGGAAGCTACTTCTTGGGCGTGATAGGCCGGATGCAGGTAGAGGAAGACGGTGAATTGCCGGCATTCCCCGGTTACTTCATGCTGCACATGCACAGTGCGTTCGGTTTCTGCAATTACCTGACCGTTTTGGATGTCGTGGATTTTCAAATAGCGTTCGGCGGCTTCGGCAAAGGATGCGGCATAGAGATGCTCGGCTTTGCTCCACTCCATCGGGGCTGCACTGCAAAGGCAGAAATAGCCCTGACAACCACAGGGTTGCGGGCCAAAGCGATGGCAGCGGGAGCAAGTATCGAGCCACTCTTTCATATCCTTCATCGCCGGATGATCCTTTTACCACAACGCTTCCTGGCGGGATATGATCGCCGGCACGACCTGGCGCGTGTTTTGTCCAAAGCGGGCGCAGGTGGGCAGGGGACAGCAATGATGCTTTAAGGGCATCCCACATACCGGGCATTTTTCCGCCAATGCCGGGGGTAACGGGCTTTCTTCGACGTAGGCTGAAAATGCGTATTCAAAGGTAACCCGAAAGGCCTGATTCAACTGCGTGGCCGGATCGTGGACATAGACCGTGACCTCGCCGTCCCCGGTCTCAAATGCTTGCTGAACATAACGTTGGGCGGCTTTGTTCGGGTCTGTGGCGAAGACGACTTTTGTGGTATCCCAGGAATCAGGAATTTCTTCGGCGGTGCAACGGTATTCTCGACAGGGGCAGATGAGGCGCCCGGATTCTCCACAGCGTTTACAGACAATTCGATTCATGGGTTGACCCTTGTGCTCAGTCATTGTCGTGAACCTGAACGAATTGCCCGCGGGTGGCCAGATCGTCGGGCGGCAATGGTTGGGTGATCCGTGGCCGGCTGCGGTTGACTTCGTGCTCGATCTGCCAGGAGCTGCAAAACATGCGGAGGGTCCAGTATTGGACGGCCGAGGCTTCCAGCTCCAATCTGATGTCGGGGCTATGGAGCGCCATGCGGGCGAGCCGGTACACATCGCAGATCCCCTGCACCTGCACGAACACTGTGTCTTCGCGGTAATAAGTGACCTGGTATCCCCGATCGTGCAGGCCGAAGGCGGTTTCAAACCGCTGGAGCATTTTTTGCACACCTTGCGGTAACGCTGCTTTTTCGATCCAGCGAACTAACGGCTTACTCATCGCTTCTACCTCCTTATTCCTCGGAATCCGGGGAGACACTTTCCAGCGCCCGCAGCGCGGAAAGCGCCGAGACCATCGCCAACGCCAGCCGGCGCAGGGTTTCGGTGCGGTCGAATTGCTCACCCTGCACGATCGGCATGAGCAATCGGACCACTTTCTGGCTTTCTTCAATGGCCCGCTCCCGGGAATCCCGGGCATTGTTAGGCCAACCCCGCGGTCGCGTCATTTTTAACCTTTCTGTTCCTGAGAGGGATTGAACTGCGCCATGTGCTCTTCGGTGATCTTTTGCAGATCCTCCTGGCTTTTGCGGCGCATCTGAACGTGTTCCCACCAGGAGCCGATAATCATCGGGGTCCCGGAACAGACAAAGGCCCCGGCGGTCAGCAGGGCATGGTTAAAGTCCAGGATGGCTACGCCGGCCAGGGTCCAGGCCACGCCGATGACCACCAGCATCGCGGTGTACCCTTCGTCGTAGTGGCGTTTCTTCAGCCAGGCGACGAGCATTGCATAAAAGGTGCAGGTGATGAATAGTCCAACGAAAACAGCCGTGACGGCTACGCAACTGATGACGGCGTTCAGGTTGATGGAACAGTTCATTTGACTAAGCTCCACGACACATTCCATAGGTTCTCCTCCCTTGGGGATAACTGCCCTGAAGGTGTGGATAATGTCATGGGCAGTGGATAAGTGGCGCTGAGAATCTCCAAGAGGAAACACAAGGCTACATTGAGGGAGGCTTTAAACGAATAGCTCTGAGAGGATTCAGAGCGCCGGGAAACGGAATGTTTTAATGTGCAGGGGCACGCTATGGGAAATCCGCCGGCCGGCAAAGCCGACGGTCGATCCGAATTTACAAAAGGGCTATTTACCGATATACTAAAGACGCCTGGGAGTTCGCTGCTCCTCGGGCTTTGTCCCCGCTTTACTTTCGAAGGGTGGGCGGGGACACTTTCTTTGTTTTGCAAGAGGTTATCCGTTGAGGAAACCGGGGCTCCTGGAAAACTGAGTTAAGTATAATATTACTCTTGTAAGTTGTCAAGATTTCAAAAAGAAACGGGAGTGAGAGAAAACAAAAAAGGCGGGATTTCCCGCCTTTTTATATCTTTTCGAGAAAACTATGAGGCTGAAAAAGCTGCGAGGTCTTGTACTTTAGGAATCAATCGGCTTCCACGTCCGGAATTGCGATCTTGCCGCAATTGACCCAATGCTTGGGCCTGATTCCAAGATACCAACTTAGCCCTTCTAATGCCAAGAGCCAAGACGGGCAACCATCCATGTTCGTGCCATTGAAATACAGTACCAGAAGGAAGTCCAAGCCGTCGTGCTGCTTCGCTAATAGATACTAATTCATCATTGTCTTGGCGTTTTTGTACCTGCGCTGCGACAATCGATACATCGCTTTCGGATATCTTGACGATATTTCCGACTTTAACTGCTTTGATTGCGCCTCGGTCTACAGCCTCGATTAATACATTAACCGGCACATTATAGCGCTGAGTCGCTTTTTCAAGAGAGATAAAGGCCGGGGGAGTTTTCTGCGGTTCTTGTTCCATAGATGCGACATCATCTTCGGCAACAGCCAATTCCATGGCAATTTCTTCGGATTCTTCAATGGACCAAATTGCCCGGATTTGATTGTTTTCTACTGCTCGACGTAAAGTTTCCAGGGGGATGTTATACCGTGTAGCGGCTTCTTCCAGGGGAATATAGGTCGGGAGGTTGTTTTCTACCATGTCGCCCTCCTTAAGCAAACAACAAAACCCAAATCACATTCAGGCTCTGTTGTTGTAGGATAGGGAGGGGATAATTAGACCAACAACAAAGCTGATCATTTCTTGCTACCTGATTTTTAGCCTGTTTTAGGGCCTTTAATGGGAGACAGATCCAAAGTCTGTCGCCTTACCACTTGGCCACGCCCCAATGAAAAAAGTAAAATAAGCTTACATAGTCGTTAAGGTTATGCCAGCTTTACGCCTGAGATTATACCACGGGCCTTTTATTCTGCAAATGGTTTCGATAGCCGGACCGGTCCCTTAGCCGGTCCGGCTGGGGTGTTCAATGGCTTTTATTTAGAGTGGCTGTGTGGTTGTCAATTTTTCTTCTTTTTGAGCCCATTGTCTACCGGCGAAGTGCGGGTGTGCATATCCGCAATTCGCCGGGGATTGTTCTGGATGTAGGTTTTCAACATCTCCATACTGGACCAACCGCCCAAGGTAAGCAAGACGGTGGGGTCCATCCCGTTTTCGGCGGCGTAGGTAGCGAAGGCTTTCCGCCAGATATGCGGGTGAAGTTTGTTGGAGGGGAGGCCGGCCTGAGCGGCGCGCCGGCGTAACATGTGGTCGATTCCTGAAGTGGTCAAGGGACGATTGTGGTTGCCTACAAACAGACTGTCTTGCGGACTGACCTTGCCGCGTGCTTTCAGATAAGCTGCCATTGCCAGGGTGGACAGTTCCGCACAGCAGGCCGTGCGGGTTTTCCGGGTTTTGCTGGCATAGACGAGCATCTCGGAGCGCTGCTCGGCCGCCCTGCAGGTCCAATTTTGGACCGTGAGGTGGGTGAGTTCACCGACGCGAACGCCGGTATCCAACATCATCAGAATGATGGCCCGGTCCCGCAGGTCCAGCAACGGATTTCCGGCGGGAACATTCAAGGCCAGACCGATCTCTTCCAGGGTAGGGATGCTTTCTGAGCGGATTACTGTTTCAGGAGCTTTGATGGTTTTTGCCAGGTTGGTTTCCGTCAACTGGTTCTGGTACAGCCAGCTCAACCAGGCGCGCACGGGGCGGATATGGTAAGCAATGGTGGCTTCGGCCCAGCGGGTGTCGCGGAGATTGGCGGCATATTCCAGGATATGCCGGGGATTCAGGTCTTCCGCCAGGATGCATTGGTGATCTCGACACCAGCGTTGGAAGCGGTCCAGGACCTTACCATACTCTTTTTGCGTGCGTTTCGCCATACCGTCGGCCTTTTTCTCTAACAGGAAAAGACCGATCAAGCTCTCCAAATGTAGATCATCGTACAGCTTCATAAGAAACCCTCCAAGAACAGGCATGATGCAACGGAATGAAAATGTTGCAGGTACAGAAATCTCGATTCACCTGCCGTTTTCTGTGTCGCGCCGTCAAAACGTGGAATGCAAGAACATTTAACCACAGAAAATCGTCAAAAATGAATCCGGTGCCATTCGGGAAGGAATCCGGCGCAATTCGGGAGCGATTCAGGAAACTATGTCTGGGCCGACGAGCTGCTCAACTCCATAGACGGAGTTTTGGGGATCGAAGGGCATTGACGAGCCTGGCATGATCCTGGATTACGGGCAGCTCAATTCGGCAAAGACATGACAATAGAGGACTCTTGCGAGTTAAAATGCTTAGCAGCCTATTTACTTTGATGTTAAAGTACCATAAAACAACCCTGACAGAGTAACACAAGAAGCGGGGGGTGCCTAGTAGCAACTTGTGTAGTCATTTTGTGATAGATGTGCTAGATTTCCGTGATAGTTTGACGGAATAATAAGGAAGCCGTCCCTGAGAGGTCATATTTAACTGAAATAGTTTTGTGGATAATAATATTCTTTTATATTTGCGGTATCGTTAGCGGTGGATTTTATATTTTCATGGGGGAGAGAAAGAGAGGTTTTGAGTAGTAATACATAGGTTACTTTGTGAAGAGCTATGGTCCATGGAAAGAAATAAACCATAGAGGCGCAGGGAGGACAAATGAGGCTTTTTCCAGCTTTTTCTCCGTGACTTTTAGATTTATCTGCGATATCTTTGATCGGTGGTGAGTTTTGAATAAATTCTGCAATAATGCGTTTTTTACTTTTCCCGTATATGGCGGATATAATACTCCACTGCTGCGTGCCGATTTTCAACTTGTAAGCGGATTAAGATCTGTTCTAAGTGGTAACGGACCGTTCGTTCGCTCAGGTTCAATTGCTGTCCTACTTCTTTATAGGTTAATCCTTGAGCTAACAATTCAAGCACGCCGTTCTGTTGGGGTGTTAGTTTTTGCTGTGAGCTGGTCGAAATGGATGATATTTCTTTAGCTTTCATAAAAGTCCCCAAAACCAGTTGGGTCATTTCTGATGCTAGAGGAACTTCTCCCTGGATCAGCTCGTGCAACAATCGGCAGAACTCATCGTTGTCTAACCCTTTAAGCAGATATCCTGAGGCGCCTGCTTTGAGTGCCGCAAAGAGGCTTTCCTCGTTGGCTGTCATTGTCAGAATTACTACCCGGGTCGCCGGCAACAATTCTTTGATCCGTTGAGTGGCGGTAATTCCATCACAGTGGGGCATGTTGATATCCATTAATATCAGATCGGGAAGCAAGACCTGAGCCTGGGCGATTGCTTCTTCGCCGTTAACAGCGAATCCTACAACCTGCATGCCATGCAGCGTCAGCAGGCTTCGCAATCCTTCCATAAAGAGCCTATGATCGTCAACCAGCAATACTCGCATCCCGTCGATGTCCTTATTTTCCTTTTCCGGCAAAAGCCGGGGAGCCCGGACGATAACTTGGGTCCCACGCCCCAGAGCGCTTCTCACTCGTAAGTTGCCTCCGATTTGAACGGCTCGTTCGTGCATGATTTTCAATCCAAAATGGGCGTCTGTGCTCGTTTGTTCCGGTATAAAACCAATGCCTTGATCCTCAATTAAAATCTGCACGGTTTGTTTATCCCATTGAAGTTGCAGGTTGGCATTTTTAACCCCGGCATGTTTTCTGATATTGGTCAGAGCCTCTTGCACAATGCGCAATAACTGCGTTTCTACCGCTGAAGTCAGCCGTAATTCCGCTCTCTCTTCGGGGAAAGAAAACCGTGTCAGAAAACTATAAGTTTCTTTTAGATGGATTATGTAGTTTTGTAGAGTTTCGATGAAATCCTGGTTTTCTTCATTGCGATCCGTGCCGTCCCGCATGCCCATGATGTAATGGCGGATGTCGGTATTGGATTCCCGAGCCATTCGCACCAATTGAATCAAGATCGCCTTTGCGGGTCCGTATTTTTCCTGGGAAAGCAGCGTTTGAACTGTTTGAGCCTGCAAATGGATGTAATCGAGCATTTGTCCCAGATTGTCATGCAATTCCCTTCCGATTCGTTCTCGTTCGGCCAGGGAGGCCAATTGCCATTGTTGGGTTGCGATTTGTTCTTGGGCCATTTTGAGATCGGTAATATCGGTAGCCACCGACAGCCGGACCCATTGTCCATTGATCCAGCGAATAGCTTCATTTTGAATGTGATACCAGCGGCCGGTTTGGGGGCGTTGGTACTCTCGGATATGGATGCCTGTAGGCTGGCCGTCCCTATCGATTAAATGAGGATTGGTACAGAATTCACAGGGACCGGTTTTTCCTTGCTGGAGTACCTGCCAGCAAATCTGGCCTTCAATATTGCCGAAAGTTTGTTGCATGTGTTGGTTGATGAAAATAATTTTATAGGATTGGGTTTCAGCCACGTAGATAAACGTTCCAATACTGTTTAACACAGCTCGTAACCGTTCATGGTTTTCTCGAAGCAGGGCCGTTGCTTCATGCTGTGGGGTGGCGTCTCGGAGTGTACCCGTGATCCCGGTCACGACCCCGTTTTCGATAATCGGAGCGAAGCTGTATTGTATGGGGAATGTATGGCCGTTCCGATGCAGGGCTTTAGATTCTCCTATAATCCTTTTTCCTGCCCGTAACTGTTCCAACCGGGCTTCCGCTGCCGGTCGCTCTGCCGGATCGGCAAGGATTTCCAGATAGGACTTCCCGATCAATTCATTTAACCGGTATCCGAATATTTCTGCATAGGCCTGGTTACCGAAAAGAATGGTACCATCGGGGGCAATCCGGCAAATGCCGTCCATCGAGGTATCCAGAATCAGCCGGTAATTTTGTTCGCGGGCCGACAGAGCGGCGGTACAGCGAGCAATTTCTTGTTCAAATTTCCGCTGCGATCGCCGGGTCCCATAAAAATGCCAGTGCAGGCCGCCGGCCAGCAACCCCATAACCCCAATCAGGACTATTCCTCTAAACCACCCGGTCATCCACCAGGGCGGCATAACGACGATCTGGATTGTCGTTCCGGTTTCATTCCAGATGCCGTCATTGTTGGACCCCTTTACCCGGAAGATATAGGTGCCGGGGGTCAGGTGGGTGTAGGTAGCCAAACGTTGATTGCTGTCGACCTTAACCCAATCCTTATCCACGCCCTCAAGCCGATAAGCGTAGTTATTTTTCTCTGGTTCTGTGTAATCCAGAGCGGCAAAAGCCAGGCTGAACACGGATTGGTCATAATTCAGTTCGATTTTCGAGGCTACGGCAATTGGTTCTTTGAGGGGCGAATCGTTACCCAGGGGAACGGATTGATTGAATATCTGAAAATCGATCAGTACAATCGCGGGGGCATAGGGATTGGTCCGAATCTGATCTGGTCGGAAACGGTTGAATCCTTGGGTCCCTCCAAAATAAAACTCCCCACTGCGCGTTTTCAAAAAGGCATCTTGCCGAAATCTTTCTCCCTGCAATCCATTTCCTACACCATAATTGCGTATTTCGCCGGTTCGAGGATTGAAACAGCTCAACCCATGGTTGCCGCTGAGCCATAACCGGTTCTGGTTATCTTCCAAAATCCCATAGAAATAGTCATCGGGGAGGCCGTCCTCCGTTGTGTAATGAGTGAATTTCTCCTGGATAGGATCAAAGCTCTCCAGATCGCTGCTGGTTCCCAGCCAGAGGAGATGGGAACTGTCTTCTAGAATAGTGAAGACGCTGGCCGGGGCTATACTGTCCGGATTGTGAGGATCGTGCCGATAATGGATAAATCCCTTGACCGCCGGATCAAATTTTTCTAATCCCAGACCGGTCAGCCCGACCCACAAGCTTCCCTTGCTGTCTATATAAAGTGCCATGATGCGGTTGTCGCCCAGGCTAACGGGGTTGTTTTCATCGAACTGATAACGGGTGAAAGTTCTCCGGGCACGGTCGAAATAGTTGAGCCCGCCGCCCAAAGTCCCAATCCAGAGATTGCCGGCGCGATCGGCAGCCAAAGCGGAAATCGTATTGCTGCTGAGACTTTGCGGATCGGCAGGATTGTAACGGTAATGTTGGAAGATTCCCGTAATCGGATCGAAATAATTCAAACCGTCGTTCCATGTCCCGATCCATAATTGACCGGTTGTTTCAGGCAACATGACCGTCACAGCGGAATTGCTCATGCTTTGAGGATTTGTGGGATCAGGGTGATAGTGGTGGAAATGGCGAGTTTGCGGATCGAAAGAATCGACTCCCGGCGCTGCACTGCCGATCCAAATCTGGCCGGAGCGATCTTCTATGAGGGTATTGACTTGATTGCTACTGAGACTGTCGGGATTGTTGGGGATGTGGAAATAAAGCTCAAACTGGGTGGCCCAGGGATCCCATTTGCTGATGCCTCCGGTGAAGGTTCCAACCCACAACGTGCCGACCCGATCCATCCTTAATGAATAGATTGCGGAATCTGCCAGGCTGTAAGGATTATCGGGTTCTGCCTTGTAAACCGTAAAATTGCCGTCTGCCGGATCGAAATGGTTGAGTCCTTCTTCCGTTCCGATCCACAATCCGTCTTCTTCGTCGGCGACCAGGGCGCGCACGACATCGTTGCTCAAACTGGAAGTGTCGTTCGGATCATGGCGATACGCAGTGAATTCTCCAGTTTCTCGATCCAACCGGTTGAGGCCTTTACTGGTGCCGATCCATAATTGCCCATTGTGGTCTTCGGCGATCGCATTTATCTGGTTGTCGCTGAGGCTATGAAGGTTGCCTTCCTGATGGCGATAATGGATAAAAATGCCGGTCGTCGGATCAAACCGGTCCAATCCGTCCGAGGTCCCAATCCAGAGCATTCCCTGCCGATCCCCATAAAGCGCCCAGACTTGATCGTTGCTCAGGCTCTGGAAATTTTTTTCGTCATGGAGAAAACGGGTGAAACCGCTGCCGGTTGGATTTAAACGGTTGAGACCTCCGAGGGTGCCGATCCAGAGCGACCCACTTGCATCTTCACATATTGCGCGCACCCGTTCATGGCTCAGGCTGGTTGGATCGGCGTTGTCCGGTAGATAGCGTGTAAAAGCCCCGGTTGCAGGGTCCAACCGATTCAATCCATTAACGGTGCCGATCCACAGCGTATTCTTATGATCCTGATAAACCGTATTGACAATGTTATTGCTTAAAGAAGAGGAAATTTGGGAGTTGTGCTTGTAGGTGGTAAAGGTATAGCCGTCGTATCGACTCAATCCTTCTTCCGTGCCGATCCACATGAAGCCTATGTCGTCTTGAAGGATTGACAGAATCCTCTCTCCGGGAAGGCCGTCATCGTCGCCAATTTGGGTAAAACGGATGGGGGGAGGTTGCTTTCCCTGGGCGCGGACAGGGTTCGGCGCTATCAAGACCAGTAAAACAAAAAACCATAACCCTCTGCGAAGCAAACTTTTCTTCATGGTTTTTTATGTTCCTTTTTAATTCGGTAACAGTCTTAAGGGCTTTTTTCTGTAGAAAGCAATTTCGCAGTCTGTACCATCATGATAGCAGTATAAACAAAATTCTTTTTGATGCAAGTGGGGGTAAAAAGGCAGATTCTACAAGTTTCAAAGGACTGTCACTTTACTGTCACTTTACTGTCGTTTTTTTTCAAAAGTGACAGTGACAAGCGGGCGATTTTTTGATAATCTCTATCTCATCTAAAAACTACCATTTCTTAGACTTTCACGACCTCCACTTTTTCCTTTTTCAACGCACTATTGAGCCCTTAGGAAGAATATAGAGAGGTAATTCATGGTCACTTCCATTGCACAAACGGTTTCGGGGAAGCTTTTGACGTTTCGGATGGGCCTGCAGCATTATGCTGTGCCCATCGAAACGGTGGTTCGGGTGATTGATATGGTTACGATTTCCCCCTTGCCTCAAACGGAACCCAGTTTGATGGGGGTTATCAATGTCAGCGGAGCTTTTGTCCCCGTAGTAGATCTTCGTCGTCATTTGCATCTGACCGAAAGTCTCTGGTCCCTGCACACCCCCATTATTTTGATCCATTTTGATCCCCAAATGATCGGCTTGATTGTCGATGAAGTGCTTGATATCTTAACCCTTTCGGTAGAAAGGTGGGGAGCTCTGGCTGAAATTTTTCCTACGGTCCTTGGCCAGATTCCCATTCTGGAGGGGTTGATTTACCATGACGGGATTACTTTGCTGGTCCTCGATTGCGCCCGGCTTTTCGATTCTCGTCAGATTCAGTTATTAGCCGAGGCCACTACTCTTTTGACTCCAGGGGCGATTGATACTCGCTTTCAATAAGCATTCTGTCTATGCCTTTGATAGAAAAACTAACCGAGTCGAAGGTTTGCACGCGCAATCTACGGAGAAGCAATGAATAGAAAATTACGGTCCACGGGGCACACCGCTGTTTTTAATTGGGAACAACTGCATCAACGGATAGCGGCTGTGGGAGTGGCGCTGGATGAGACCCATGAGACAAATCCCGAACTTTTGCTTCGAGCCTGGGCCCGGCGCGCGTCTCTAATTGCTCGGAAACCGACCGAAGACCAGCCTGGGGAGCAATGCTCTCTGGTGGTGGTGCGGTTGGGAGCGGAATACTATGGATTGGAAGTCCGGTATGTTTTTGATGTCCGGCCTTTGGAAAAACTCACTACAGTTCCGCGTTTGCCTCAGTGGGTTTTGGGGATCGTTAACCTGCGGGGCCAAATTTTTTCGGTGATCGATCTGTCGCGTTTTTTGGGAGTATCTTCCACTGAAAGAATGGCTGAAACTGACTATTTAGTGGTTATTCAAACTCCAGAAATGGAAATTGCTTTGCGTGTGGATGAAATTATTCGGGTGGAATCAATTTCTATCAATCGCATTCAAGATGCCGGTGGAATGGTACTTAATGTTCGAAACCCCTATGTTCGGGGGGTTACGGAGCTTCAGCTGGAAAGTAAAAGCGCTGTTCTGATGGTGATCCTTGATTTGCCGGTGTTGTTGCATGATCCTCAACTTATTATCAATGAAGCTGGATTGTAAACGCGATGCCTGGACTTCGCAGGCCCATACTTTTATCCCCTTTTTACATTGAAACAGGAGGCACCATGTTAGACAATTTGAAGATTGGGGTGAAGCTGATTGGGGCGTTCATTCTGACTGCTCTTATCACGGGCATTACCGGTGCAGTGGGTTATCTCAGTTTGGGCAGCGTCACGGATTCTTATCGAAAAGTCAGCGAGAATTATATGGCCTGTGTTTACGATACGGGAGTCATCAATGAAGCCCAAACGGCCATCGCGGCCGAATATCGAAAACTTGCCAATCCTGATTTTAATGATCCCAAAATGCGCGCTAATTGTTATCAGTATATTGAAGAGGCTCATGGGAGATATACCACAGCTTTGGCCGATTATAAAGAAAATAGCCCGATTGCGGTGAGCGAAGATCCGAATTATCAGGATCTTATGACCAAATGGACTGTGTGGGAGCGGGAATATAAGGAGATCCTTCAACTGACCCAGGAAAAAGATCAGTTGCTGGCTAAAAATGTTTCTGCTAATACCGCCCAAATGCAGGAGCTGGACGACCAGATTTATGCCAAAATGATCAGTATGAGTCAAAGCTTTGATGATACCGATGCTGCCACCAAAAGGTTATACAACGATAATTTCACTCAGGGTCAGAATATGGCCAAAGCGGCAAACGAGGTCTCACAAAATTCCCGCAACATTATCCTGGGAACGATTGTTTTGAGCGTGATCCTTGCGGTTGTCATTGGTCTGGTGCTCACCCTTAGCATTACCGGACCGTTAGGTAAAGTGGTGATGATGATTCAGGAGATGACTTTGGGCCATCTGGGAATGCGGCTCAAAATGCAGCGCCAGGATGAGATTGGGCTTTTGGCTCAGGCCATGGATCAATTTACGGAAGATCTTCAATCCATCGTGATTGGGTCTCTAAACCGGATTGCAGAAGGTGATCTTTCCGTTGAAATTTCTCCTCGAGATCATAAAGACGAAATTGCTCCGGCAATTAAACAGATTGTCCATTCGCTTCGGGGCTTGGTGATAGAAACGACGGCTCTTACCCGTGCGGCTGTCGATGGCCGGCTTTCTGTGCGGGGGGATGTTGGAAAATTTAAGGGAGGGTATCGGGAAATCGTTCAAGGTATTAACGATACTCTTGATGCTGTTGTGGGACCTCTTAATGTCGCTGCTGAATATGTGGAACGGATTTCTCGTGGGGATTTGCCTCAGCCTATTAGCGATAAATACAACGGCGATTTTAACGAGCTTAAGAATAATTTGAACAGCATGATTGCCACTCTTAACCTTTTTGCTGAAGAAGTCAACCGTATGAACCGTGAACAAAGTGCCGGGGATTTGGATTCCCGAATTGTGGTCGAGCGGTTCAGTGGCGTTTACCGTCAAATGGCCCAGGGAACTGTGGATCAGGTTTTCGAGCATATTCGTATCAAACGCCAGGTGATGGAAATTGTGGGACGTTATGGGGAAGGCGATTTTACGGCCACAATGGAGAAACTTCCCGGCAAAAAAGCGTATGTCAATGAAAAATTGGATTCGATTCGCAATAATCTGCAAGGTCTGGTGGAAGAAGTTAATACCCTTTCTCGCGCTGCAATAGAAGGAAAGCTCTCTACCCGCGCCAATGCCAATCGTTTCAAAGGTGATTGGAATACCCTGGTCAATGGTCTTAATGGGATTCTGGATTCGGTGATTTTGCCGCTGAACGTTGCTGCCGATTACGTCGATCGGATAGCCCGGGGTGAAGTTCCTCAACCTATCACGGATAAATACAATGGGGATTTTGATATCTTCAAGAACAATCTCAACCGGTTGAGCGATCAACTCCGCACCATGCTCCGTAATTTCAATGAGGCCAGTACCAATCTGGTTTCGGCTGCTTCAGAAATCCTCGCCGCTACTACCCAGCAAGCTTCGGGCGCTAACGAGCAATCCGCTGCCATTTCTCAGACGGCTACGACCGTTGATGAGGTCAAGGCCATCGCGGAACAGGCGGCGGCCCGGGCTCAAGAAGTGGCCAATGTGGGGCAACGGACGCTCGATGTTTCTCGTACCGGGCAAAAAGCCGTCCAGGATACGATTGACAGTATGTCCCAGATCAAGGAGCGAGTGGAGGGGATTGCGGAAAACATTGTGGCACTTTCCGAACAGACGCAGCAGATCAGCGAAATCATCGCTTCGGTTAATGAAATTGCAGCCCAGTCCAATATGTTGGCGCTCAATGCCTCTATTGAAGCGGCCCGGGCTGGAGAATACGGCAAAGGGTTTGCTGTGGTTGCTATGGAAGTGCGCACCCTGGCCGAACAATCCCGTCAGGCCACGGCACAGGTCAAAACGATCCTTTCGGAGATCCAACGGGCTACCAATGCCACGGCTATGGCGACGGAGGAGGGGACCAAGGGGGTTGATACGGGCGTTCAGCTTGCTGCTCAGGCCCGCATTTCCATTGATCAGATGTACAGTGTGATTAACGATTCGGCTCAGGCTGCATCTCAGGTACTGGCAGGGAGTCGCCAGCAAGTCTCGGGGATCGAGCAGATGGCTATCGCCATGCAGAACATCAATCAAGCCACCGTCCAGAGTATGGCCAGTACCCGGCAGGCGGAGCGTGCAGCGCAGAGTTTGAATGAACTGGCCCGGATTTTATTGCAAAACGTAGCTCAATATCGTTTCTAAAAACTTTTAGCAGCAGCTTTCACGTTCCGGAAGGAGGGGGCTCATGTCCCTCAGTGAAAAAATACGGGCACAATTAATCCATAGTTTTCGGGTAGAACTGGCGGAACACATCCAGACGATGACGGATGGATTGTTGGGACTGGAGCAACACCGCCTCACTCCCGAACAGGAACCGGAAATGTTACAATCCATTTTCCGCGCTGCTCATAGTTTGAAGGGAGCTGCGCGTGCCGTTGGCGTGACGGCGATAGAACAACTGGCTCATGCTCTGGAAGGGGTTTTGGAGGGCTTGCAGCAGCATACTTTATCTCCGTCGCCTGAACTTTTTTCGGCTTGTTACCATACGCTGGATATCATTCAAGCGGTTCAGAATGCCTATGAGGCGGGGGCCGTTACCCCTCCTACCGAGATTTTACACGCTCTGGCTGCCCTGGAGCCGTTTCAGAAAAATCCATCTTTATCTTCTGGAATTCCGATTCCTGGAATGAATGGGGATTCTGGTTCAACGTCTCCAGACTCTCCTGCTCCTGCGGTTTCTCCCACAGCGTCGGTTAATCTCATGCCACCTGCTGATAGCTATACAATCCGTATCCAGGCCAACAAACTGGATACCTTGCTGGCTCAATTAAGCGAGCTGCATGTGGCTCGCATTCGGACCGAGCAACGGATGGTACAGGTCCATCAAGCCCAAGACCAGATGGGACAATGGCAAAAAGAATGGCTTTCTGTGAGAGAGAGCTACAACCGGTTGGTACGCCGTTCTGCTAACCGTTCCGGGGAACGAGATACGCTACCTTTTCATGATACCGATCGTTTACTTTCCTATTTGGAAAGCAGCCAGGAACGATTGCGATCCATGAGTTCTTTAGTGAACCATCTGGTCAGAGAATATACCACGGATTCCATGCAGCTTTCGATGGCGATCGATGCTCTGGAAGAAGATGTCAAACGAGCCCGGCTTTTACCTTTTAATACGATTACAGCCCCTTTTGGCCGGATGGTTCGTGATCTTGCTCAGGTCGCTGGAAAATCAGCGGCTTTGCAAATCGTAGGGAATGATGTGGAGTTGGACAAACGGGTTTTGGAACAGATCAAAGACCCTTTAATCCATTTATTGCGTAATGCTGTCGACCACGGTATTGAATCTCCAGAACAGCGCCTTGCAGTCGGAAAATCGCGCAATGGTCATATTGTGTTGAAGGCTGAACAGGTCGGCAAGGAGATTCTGCTTTCGGTAAGCGATGATGGAAAAGGGTTGGATCTGGAAGCTATCCGGCGGGTGGCCGTGCAACATGGACAGGGGGATACGGCTACAATGACAGAGGCCGATTTAGCCGCCGTTATTTTTCATGCCGGCGTTTCTACCAGTAAAGTTATCACGGATGTTTCCGGACGAGGCGTGGGGTTAGATGTGGTACGCCGCAATGTAGAAGCGCTGCAAGGACGTATCAATGTTACCTGGCAACCAGATGCCGGTTCTACCTTTACCCTGGTTTTACCTCTGGCCCTTACCAGTTCTCGTGCTTTGATGGTCAAGGCTGCTCAACAAGCATTTGCTATTCCGGTTAATGCTATCGAACGGATTATATCTGTAAAGCGTAATCAGATTTTTTCCGCAGGAGGGCACGAGACATTGCAATATAACGGGGCCCCTTTACCTATCGTTCATCTTTGTGATGTGTTTGGTATCTCCCGCAATGGCGAAATGTATGCCAATGGTCATTTTACGGTGTTGATTCTGGCTTCGGCGGAACGCAAAATGGCTTTTGTGGTAAGCGAATTGGTAGGAGAACAGGAAGTGGTTATTAAGGGATTAGGACGGCAAATCCAACGAGTCAATGGGATTGCCGGGGCGACCATTCTGGGAAATGGAGATGTTTTGTTGATTCTCAATGTGAGCGATTTGATCAAATTGGCGTTGCGGGGAGAACGCTGTCTGCCCATTACTTTACAGGATGGGAATGCCGCCGAAGCTTCATCGATTGCTTCTAAACAGATCCTGGTGGTGGATGATTCTATTACGACTCGGACTTTGGAAAAGAATATTCTTGAAGCGGCAGGTTTCGTTGTATGGGTAGCTCTGGACGGTCAGGAAGCTCTGGCTCGCATTTCAGGAAGTGATTTGCCCGATTTGGTGATCTCCGATGTTTCTATGCCGCGGGTTACGGGGATTGAATTGACCCGTTTTCTCAAGAATGACCCCCGCACTGCGCAAATTCCAGTTATTTTGGTTACATCTCTTGATTCGGCGGAAGATAAGGCGCGAGGCATTGAGGCGGGAGCCGATGCTTATATCATTAAAAGCCACTTTGACCAGGACAATCTTTTGGATGTTATTTACCAATTGATATAGCTTGCGAATTGCAAAAGTATTACTATGGAAAAGAAACAAGTTTTGATAGTTGATGATGAAGTGCAAATAGCCCGAGCCCTTTGTCGGACTTTGGAATGGGGGTTGAAAAGTGGATGTCAGCTTGAGATTTGTACTGAATCCTATGATGCTTTGTCGCGCATACAGTGTCAACATTATGATCTTCTGATCAGCGATATCCAATTACCCGCGCTTAATGGATTGGAATTGTTGAAGGCGGCTCGAGTTTGTATACCCGACCTTCGGGCTATTATGATTACCGCGTTTGGTTCACCCACTATCGAACAAAAAGTACAACAGTTGCAGGCTCAGTATATTCCCAAACCTTTCAATCTTCGGGATTTTTTGGTAATTGCTCAACAACTTTTAGAAAACAATTGCCAGCAAATTATCATTCTGATTAATATGGATGTAGATATAATTAATGCGCGACAAAAAGTTCGGGAAGTGGCTCGTCTTATGGGAATGAATGTTACCGATCAGGCCCGAATTTCGATGGCGACTTCATCTATTGCTTATGCATTGAAAATGGGAAGCCATTGTAATGATCAAATTCACATCGAATGGATTGTCAATACCCTGGGGCGTGGGATTCGTATTGTGTGTATGGTAGACGAGTATGTGGAACTTCCCGTGTCAATCTTGAAAGATATCAGCTGGATGACCGATCAATTAACAGTTGAATCTTCTTATTTGAAAAACTCTCGTATTGTTTTAATTAAATATGTGTAAAGAGAGTATTATGAATAAACTAGCCTTAATTATTGAAGATAGTGATACTCAAGCATCCCACTTTCGGAGCTTGTTGGAAGAATTTTGTATGGAAATAATTATAGCTGGAGACGGAAGAACCGGGTTGAATCTGGCAAAGGATCATCAACCGGGGGTCATTATTCTGGATATCCAATTGCCGGATATGAACGGTTTTCAAATTTGCCAGAATCTTAAGTTTTCTCAGGAGACTGCTCACATTCCTATTATTATGCTTACTTCCCAGGAAACTCATGAAGCTGTTGTTGCCGGGCTTCGGGCTGGGGCGATTGAGTTTATTCCAAAAGATGTTTTTGCTGATGCGGTATTGATAGAAACGTTAAGACAAATGGGTTTTTTGGAGGAATAAAAAAGGAGGTTAACTTTAAGTAGGAGAAAATCCGGTTCATTTTCTAAAAGTCAAGTTATTTCGGCTGCGTTATCCACAATAAACACAAACAACAGGCCCAACCAATGGTTGGGCCTGTATCATGTGCGCCGTAGCGCGAAGGGACGGTACCTTAATCCTCGTCAGGGAGCATAATGGTAACCACCATTTCCCCATTGTCTCCTGAGCCGAAGACGATTTTTAAGGTGACATAGGTCTGCCGGCCGTGGTGCATGATGAAACGGTACAGCAGTTCAGTTCCCGATTCTCCCCGATGTCGGCGAATTTCCATGACGGCCATGTAAACCAAGTCCCAAAGTCTACCGGAGACATCCTGGCAACCTTGAAACTTGGGCGGGATGGATTCGACCATGGCCCAGACGGTAGCCGTGACGGCGACCGGGCAGTTGAAGCCGGCTTCGTGGGCGGTGGCGGAGATATCGACGAGCACGCCGTCGTCCAGGGCCTGCGCCCGGGTGTAACGGTAGATTAGGTCGGCGTCGGTGAAGAAGCCATCATCGGCTTCGATTTCCACGGGGGCCGGGGGCTCAGCCAGCAGCTCCTGCAGGGAACTCTGGACATACTCAGCATGATTCTGTTGGGTAGACATAGGTTTTTCCTTTCTGGGGTTATTTCTGGATGGAGGATATTTAACGCAGAGCAGCAGAGACGCAGAGTTAAAGAAAAACTCTGCGTTCTCTGCGTCCTTCGCGCCTCTGCGTTGAAATCTCTCTCGGTTACGCGGTAGCCGGCGCCAGCTCGAAGAGCAACATTTGCCCGGTGGGCGCCGGGGCCGGTTTCGAGGGGCGACGGCGGGGTTTCTCCGCCGTCTTGACCATTTCCTGGAGCATCGCCCAGGTCAACGGACCTTTCGGGGCGACGGTTTCCAGGATCTCGGTGATTTCTTCGGGCAGGGCTTCGGTTGAAGCCTTGGCCCGCGCCGAAGCGAAGAGCCCGGAGAGATCGGGCAAGGCCGTGTCTTCCAGGACGGTGCGCGCCAGCTCCATGAGGAAGGAGTCGCCTTCGTCGTCAGGGACGATGGCGCCGCCGACACAGTCGCCATAAAGCAATTGTGATGCCTTCATCTTGCGGCCGACCAGGCGGAGAGCGGTATCTTCGATTGTGCCTTCGTAGGTGAGAAACAATACCTTTACCGGCTTGCGCTGGCCCAAACGCCAGACCCGGCGCATGGCCTGCCAGACGCAGTAAAGATCGTACTGAATTTCGTAGAACACAATCGAGGCAAATTTGATAAGGTCGAGGCCGGTCTGCACCAGAAGCGGATTGCAGATCAGCACGTCCATGCCGTCGACCCGCTGATCGATCCAGGTTTCGCGCTTGCGGGGATCGACCGAGCCGCGCAGCACGGTGACCTGAAGGTCGCGGGCTTTGAGCACGGCGGCGATCCGCTCCTGGATATCTCGCACGCCGGTCTGACGCACGAAGACGATGACTTTGCGGCCCTGTTGCTTTTCGCTCTTGCAGAAGTCGATCAAGGCCTGCTCTTTGGGCAGGACGGCCTCGCCGGCGACGACCGTCGGCAGCTCCATGATCTGGACCTCGCCGGCCAGCTGTTGCTTGCGGCCGACTTTGACAAACTCCTTCTTGACCACTTCCTCATCGCGGAAAGCGGAGTTGGGCCGGCTGAGCGACCACTGAAGCCACAACGACAGGTAACCCATGTCCTTGCGGCCCAAGGCCCGCAGGATGCTTTCCATCTTGCGATACTGCTGGTAAAGCTCGCTGCCCAGCGACACGCCCCTGGCAATCTCCTCGTAGTCCGGCAGGGTGATCCCCAGGTCTTTGAGCCCCAGGAAGATCGACCAATCGACGAACTGCGAAAGGATCGCCGGACTGACGCCGGGCTTCTCGGTCACGACGACTTTACTGCGCTTGCGGGCGCTGAATCCGCCGTGCTCGGCTTCGTCGGGATCGGCCTCTTTGCCGTTATAGACCTTGGTCTCCAGGACGCCATATTGGCGCGCCCAGCGTTTTTCGCCTTCGGCGCCGAAGGGATAGTTCCGGAAGATCGCGGGGTTGAGCCGGCCCAGCAGGTAGAAGACGCTGGTGGCCTCGCCGCCGTAGATCGTGCCGGTCATGCCGAGGGCGTAGCGGGTGGCCTTGACCAGGTGATGGAAGGCCCGGCCCCGATCGCTGCCTTTGCCGCGATAGTTGTGGCATTCGTCGGCGACCAGGGTTTTGAAGACGCGGGGGGCGTGGGTGCGGATGTAATCCGCAATGCTCCACCGGCGCAGGGTGCCGTGGCCGGCGAACTGATAGAGCCGGCCGCCGCAGGCGGGGTAAGGCGCCTTCAAGTCGTCGGGGCGGCTCCAGATCCAGGTGGGGAGCCCGGCATCGTTCAGGACTTTGCGGCCCTGCGCATCGCGTTCCCAACCCGGCACAAAGTGATTGCAGGCGCGGGGCTGTTCCTCGTAGTAGAGGAAGCCGTTGCCGTGGACGAAGTGCTCCCGACTGCCGCAATCCGGGCAGACCGGATAAACGTCGGCCGTTGCCAGGGCCGCTTTGCGCAGCATGGCGACATGTTGCCGTAGCTCTGCTGTTGGCGCTTCGCTGCGGAGCAGTTGAGCGCGGGCGGCTTTGTAAGCGGCCAGGGCGGCCTTGAAGCGGTTGCGTTGCCCGGTGATTCCCTCCAGAACTGAAGGCTCGACATACTCGCCGGGCTTGATCTGGCCCAGGGTGTAGCGGGTAGCCACGCCGCGAGTCCAGCCGGAGCCCAGCTTGGCCGAGGTTTCGGAGACGACGGCGACGGCCTTGGGACCCAGGCGGCCGGCATGGAAATCGTTGAGGAAGCTGCGGACCTCATTGATATCCATGCCGTTTTCGCCTTTGCCGATGCGTCGGATCTCGCGGGCCTGGGCGCCGGGGATCACTTCGGTGATCTCGCGGCACCACTTGTCGACGAGATGCGGGGGAGCGATGACGATGGCGGGGTATTTTCCTACCAGATCAATGACGGCCGAACCGATCGTGGTCTTCCCGCACCCCATTTCTCCCTGGACGATGGCATGTCTTTTGGAGAACAGGGTGCGGGTGAGGGCGATCGCGGCGTGCTTCTGGACATCGAGCAGGCCCGGTTTCTGGCCGGGCAGGGCGGCACGCCCTTTCCCCAGGCCTTCGACGTGGGTCCACTCGGATTCAGTGGGATGGAGATCGTAGCGGGGTTGATTCGCCAGGATTTTCCCGGCGATCGCTTCCCCGTATTCCTCCATGAAGTCGGTCAGCCCGGCCACATCGTCCTGGATCACCTGCACGCCGTCGGTCGAGAGCCGGCCGACGGAAGTAATGAAGCGATCCTTGATCGTGGTCACGGTGTCCCCTTCCTCGGTGACGCATTCGGAGTGGTCCTGGACTTTGAGCACGCGGCCTTTGATCAGATGCTTCTGGCCGTGCTGTTCGATGACCATGGCGCCCATCACGCCGCTGCTCATCAGCATGGCGACGTGGCCCTTTTTCAAGGGCAGCGGCGGCTCGACGATCTGCGCGGTCTGGGGCTTGAAGGCTTCCAGCAACGACGCGGACCAGGGGAGTGCGCCGGCGGTCTGGATATCCTCGGCGGCCGAGCGGTCGATGCGGTAGAAGGTGGCGTTGGAGGTGGCCGACGGGATTGCCAGCGGCCAGCCGGCGGCGGGATCGCCCAGGGGCGGCAGATCGGCATCGCGCAGCAGCCGCAGGGCCTCGATCTCCTCTTCGGAGACGGCCAGCGGGCTGGAGCGGCGCCGGCCGAAGACCACGATCTGGCCGAAGCGCTCGAACTCGGGATCGGGGAAGCGGCGGACGGTCAGCTGGTCGAAGTATTCGACGAGCAGCCGGGCGACGGCTTTGAAGCCGAGGATGTGCTGCGGCACTACATAGACCAGCACACCCTGCTTTTGCAGGACGGGCAGGCTGGTGCGCAGGAATTCACTTTCCAGCCGGTGGTTGTCGCCGTCGAGATCGTGATCGTAGGGCGGGTTCAGGTAAAGCAGCCCAATGGACTCCTTGCTGACCCGCGTCGATTGCCAGGCGGTGTTGAACACGCGGTCCAACACCTGATCGGCCTCTCGCGCCCGGGCGGGGCTGAGTTCGACGCCCCAGGTCTCGGTCACGGCGCCTTGCGTTTGCAGGGAGGCCGCGAGCTGAGCCAGGGCCTTGCCTTCGCCGGCGCAGGGATCGAGCAGGCGCACGGCCTGTTTGCCGGCGGAGAGCCAGCGGGAAATCAATTCCACGACGGACGTGGGGCAGGCAAAGAAGCCCATTTTTTCAGCATTAATCAAGCGAGCCATTTCAACGGCCTCCCTTTCAAGGTTTTTGAGTTTAAGCAAGAGATGGGAAGAAACGCAGAGGCGCAGAGACCGCAGAGGGACGCAGAGATTTTTAATTTTTCTCTGCGTCTCTGCGGCTCTGCGTTAAAGAGGGTAATTCACAAGATTAGTTCGCCGCTTTGCAGCAGTTCTTCGATCAGGGTGAGCCAGAGTTTGTCGGGGGCGATCTTGTAGACCGCGGCGACATCCCCGGCGGCGAAGCATTTCTTGACCAATCCGGCTTCATCGCCGGCCCAGCGGAGCTTTTCGCCCCAGGCTGGCAGGACGCCGATCGGCAAAACGGCATTGAGCCGCACGGCGAACGCTGCGTACATGTCGGCATCGGCCATCCCTTTGGGGATGACCAGGTAAGCCACATCGGAAGCATCCTGGCCCAGGGCTCGACGGTCGATGATCTGCAGCCGGGTGAGCCCGATGTCCGGATCCACGACGGTGCTGCAGGTGGTGTAGTTGTGGCTGGAGCAGGCCGAGCCGTTGATGCCGCCCAACTGTTGGAAATCCAACCGGCGTTTGTGCGCCGTGTTGATACTCCCCCAGATCGAGCGGCAGGCGGTTTTGTGGCCGACCATCGAGAGGTAGACGATCTCCGTGGTGTCGTTGTCGACGGCGTAGCCCAGCAGAGGGACGGAGATTTCATCGTTGGCGACCCGGGCCGGCGGCAGGGGCAGGCCCCGGCCGTTGACCCAGGGGTAGTCCGGAGCGGCTTTCTGGCCGTAGAGTTCAGCGGGGTAAGCCGGGACGCCGGCGCGGGCCAGCTCTTCGCGGATGGTTCTCAGGACATTTTCCTGAGACTGGTAAGTGGCGAGAGGCGTCAGTCCGATATCCTGTTGAGTCAGGCGACCTTCCCAGATCGGAGCCTGGGTTTTCACCAGGGCCGGCGCGGTGCCTTCCTCCGGCATCCCCAGATAGACCGTCGCCTGGCGCGTGACGGCGTCAAAGGTGGCGACGGCCAGCTGGGGGAGCTGGACTTCAGGCGGGGTGGCGCCGGGCTTGAGGGATTGGGTGACAAAGAGCCGGTAGGCCAGATAGCTGTAGAACTGACTGCCGTAGGCGAGAGCGGCCGGCTGGACGGCGCCCCAGGGGGCTTTGAGCGGGCCGGTATCGCGGCTGTCGCAGGTCACATGGGGCAGACCGGGGATGGGGTGGCGGCTGGTCGAGACCATCGTCGCCCGGTTCGAGCCGATCTGACTGTAGGCGGTCAAGGCGCGGATGAAATTCGCGGCCTGATGATCGGAATAGAGCGGGATCAAATTTTGCACGTTCATGGAATCCTCCTGAATGGTTTGGGAATTCAGGAGGCGCAGTTCCCCGGAGGGAAGCCACGCCTCCCTACTGGGGTAAAAAATCAAAGGGGTAATCCTACATGGGATTCAGGTTTTCAAAGTAATGCGGATAGACGGCAATGCCGACTTTCGCCAGCATCCATCGGGTGCGATGCAAGGCCCCTGCCAGATCCCGGAAGTCATCCCAGTTGAAGTAATCGTCGGGAGTCAGCGGCAGGGTGTAACGGCATTGGTCTTGTTCGGTGTAGACCCGAAGGACGCGGTGAGCATCCAGGATGGCCTGTCCCAGAACGGGGATTTGCGCCGGCGGGGGCAGCTCGCTTTCGGGGAGATTGGGCGAGACGAAAGCAAAGCGGCCATCGAGGCGGCGGCCCAGGTTACAGGCGGTGAAGGCCAGGCCCCAGGGCGTATCAAAGAGCTGAGGCAGGCGGGATTGATAGTAGCTGTCAGGCAGCAGCCAGAATCCCGGAATGGGATCGGCGACGGTGCAGCAAACCTGCCGGACCGACAGGTGTTGGTGTTCATAGTAGCTGGCGTGATGGGTGAACAGATAACGGACCTCGGCGACAAAGTCGAGGGCATGGGGATCGCAATAAGTTTCAGACATGGTTCCTCCAGGTTTTTGAAATGGGCCCGGAGGCACAATCGTCCCTTGCCGGAGACGCTGCGCCTGCCGGCAAAGGGTCAAGAGAGTTCGTCAAAATAGCGAAAGGCAGAGCCGTAGGGGTAACTAAAGGAAGCAAGAGAAAACGGGGATGAAGCCGTTTTCTCTCGCTTGCAAAGGTGGCCGTAGCCAAAGGGTGGACCGTAGTCCTGTCGCTGTCGGTTCATCGATGGGCAGTGAAGGTGTTCAGGGCTCCGCAGAGCATCACAACACCGATCACAACCGCAGCGATGACGATCACAGCATATCCTGCCTGAACGGCAGTGTGCATCAAGGGGTTTAAAGCGTGGGTCAGTTCCATGGGTCTCTCCTGTTCTCAATTTGGAATTTGAACGAGAGAGACGCGCTTCCCCTGGGGGAGAGCTACGTCTCCCCCCGCAAGGGTTTAGTTTTTCCAGATCCGGGCCAATGTAAGGGCCCGGTCAATCTCCAGCGCGAGGTCGGGGACGCTGGTCTGCGTATCGACGGGCCAGGAGCGGGAAATCTCCGGCCCGGAAAGCAGTAACGAAGTCCCGGCTTCCAGGATAGTCAGCAGATAGGATTCCGGCTGTCCTGCCTCCTGGATCAGGGGCTTGAATTGCAGGGTGGCCCAGGCGATTTTAGCGCCTTTGCCCGGCCAGGAGATGCCGGTGTAATCCGGATCCTGGTGCAGGCGCGGGGCCAGTTGGTCGATGAGCGCGGCCAGCAGCCGACGCTGTTCAGCTAATCGCAAAGGCCGGGGCGTGTCCTTGGGCCGGCGGGGCCGTTTGGGTTTGAACAAGGTCATCTGGCTCATGCGGCCTCGCCGATCGGACCAATGCTCAGTTCATAGAGACCTTCCCAATGGCCGCGCCGGCGAGTCGTAGGTCCGCATTGATGGGCGATGACGGCCAGGTTGTGCTCTTCCATGTAATCGCGGAGCTGCTGGATCGTCGCGCCGGGCTTGGGCGAACGCCAGGTGGAATCTTTGGCGGTCATCACTTCCCAGCTTTCGGGATCGCGCAGGCTGAAGGACTCGATGGGATCGAACAACGCTTCGGGGTGCCAATCGGCCCACCAGAAGCGGATCTTGAGGGTGGGCGGCAGTTCAATTTTC
Organism: uncultured Anaerolineales bacterium; assembly: GCA_964501335.1. Classification (GTDB taxonomy): domain Bacteria; phylum Chloroflexota; class Anaerolineae; order B4-G1; family SLSP01; genus CAZCTC01. The sequence goes on from CAZCTC010000021.1 coordinate 91,330, forward strand.
GTCGCCATGGTTTTTGCTCCTCGGTAAGGTTACCGGGGAGACCCGGATGTCCCCTGGAGGAAGGACAATGGGCCTCCCCCTGGGGGATTTTTATCTTTACTCCCTGGGGTGAAACCCCAGGCTACCCTAATTCGCCCTTTCAGGGCTTAAGAAAGCGCCTTGTCAGGGGATCTCAGCCCTGAAGGGGCGACATCAAGGAAGCCTGGGATGAAATCCCAGGTAACCGTTGCGTGGCAAGGTAGGCCGCCATTTCGAGGATCAGCTCGGTGGAGTAAAGCAGATCGAGAGCGGCTTCCGGCGCTTTTGTCCAGCACCAACAGGTCGCGGTTTCCAAAAGCTGGCCGCCCAGGGCTGGTTGCCGGCATTCTTCCTGAATAGCGGTTTCTTCTTCGAGGCTGAGATCGTGAAGCAGGCATTGGACATAGCGTCCAGGGGCGCCGGCGGGACCCAGACAGAGCAGGGTCACTTCCAGCTTGCGGAATTTCCGATAGAACACCAGTTGGGTGACGGTTATCTCCCCGTCGAGATTCAGGATTGTGTCCATCGGGCGTTCCGTTATGCCTCTTCGATCTCGTCGAAGCCCTCCTCCACGGTCTGCGGCCCATCGCCTTTGAAAAGGCTGTGCCGGCGAGGGCGCGGCAGGGAGGCCGTCTGCAAGTGCAACTGGTCCACCGCTTCCTCGAAAAGCCAGGGCGCGAGGGCCATGGTTTGCATTTCGCGGATGGCGGAGCGCAGCGCGGAGATCCGGGTTTCCCAGCCGGCGATTTTGGCGTCGAGGAACAGCAGATCGTTGTGGCGGGAGATCACCGATTCCTGCTGATAGGCCCAGGTTTCATCGTCGGCCAGCAGGGCGGCGATGGCGACGGCGCGCTGTTGCTCGTTGGAGCCCAGCGTTTTCCAATCGACGACGCTCAGCAGCTCGACGCGGCGCTGTTCCAACTGGCGTTCCTGGGATTCCAGCGAGGCCTTGAGGGCGGCGCGTTCCACGTACATGCCGGAGACTTCGGCACAGAGGACGATCAGGTTTTCACGATAGGTTTCCATTTTTCTCCTCGAATTTGGGGTCGAGGGAAGCCCGGCATTTCTCCCGTGGGGGAGAGCACGGAGCTTCCCCCAAAGGAATCAACAAAAATATCAGAAGGGCAACGGGTCCAGACTGCCGTCCTGGGGCAGTTCCCAGATCCAAACGGTGTTGGGCAGGGGCTCCAGGAGCGGCTGAATTTCATAACGGGGCAGATCGTCGGCCCCGGGATAGTTCAGGTGAATGCGGACCTGCGGTTGCTCCTGGCAGAACTCTACCAGCCGGCTTACGCTGTATTGGATGATCTCCAGATTGGGCGCATCGGTGAAGCGGAACCGGTTTTGGAACAATCCCAGGCGCTTACGCGGCCAGCGGTCGGAAATGATGAGGTTATAGGCTGGGGTTTCGAGGTAATAGAGAACGTTGTACTCGGAGATGCTTTCTTCATTGATGGTATAGACGCAGACGGCATCCCCGAACGGCACTTCGATCCCCGGCCAGCGGGTGCGGACCTGTCGCAGAATGCCGCGTTCCATGACCAGATGGCCTTGAAAATCCAGCATAGCGTGGGCCGTAATCAAGGTCAGGCCGGCCAGCCGGAGGGATTCCTCAGCCAACATATCGCCTTCAATGTAGATGGGCATGCTCGGGCTCCTTAAAACGGGGGATGAAACGAAGCCGGTTGCCCGGTTTCGGGATCGACCAGGCCGCTTTTGAGGACGGCGACGAGGTGTTTGCAAAGCGGGATGCGCCGATAGACGAAATCGGGGCAGTCGCAGGTCCAGAGATCGAGGGCTTCGTAGTATTGCACGGCGCGATCGCCGACGCGAAAGGTGCCGGGGAGGGATTCCTCGACCTTCAGATCGACGGCGCGATCGGCGCGCTCCAACAGTTCCAGGCCGCGGATCATGCCGGCCGCCTGGTTGGTCAAACCGACTGCATGTAGATTGGTTGCCATAGGGCCTCCTTAATGATTGGAGGCGCAGTTCCCCGATGGGGACATGCGCCCCGGCGGGGAAAAGAAAAGAGCCTGGAGGGATTCCAGGCTCTGGCAGAATCGTCCGAAGACGAAGGGGCGGAACCTGGCGCTGACCAAGTTATCCGTGGGGCTGCGGCGTGACGGCGCGCAGCAGGGCGATGCTGAGGCCAGCGACCCCGCCGAGCCAGTTCACGGAGAGCCCGCGATTCAAGACCAGGGTGCCGACGGCGGCTACCAGGATCAGCGCGATCGCATAGAAAACCTGGCGGGGATGGGTCCGCACCAGGGCTGATAATTTCACGGCGGCCGGTTGTACCCGGGCCATGATCCGGCTACCTGAAGATTTCACGCGATTCCACAGGGTCCGCAGGTTCATCTTGACCTCCTGGATCAATCTGGAAAGATTAAGGTAGGGGCGGCCGGACAGGCCGGGCGCCCCTCAATGGCGAAGGGATGAGGGAGAGAACCTAAAAGGGGATGGAATCCTCTTCAGGGGCCGGGGCCGGCTGGACAGCCTTGAGGGCTTTCAACGCGGCGACCGCCTGGGTGCAGGCCGGGGTTTCCCCGGCGTTGTGGCTGTTGCACCAATCCACGGTCCCTTTCAACGCCGCCTCATCGCGGGCATCGAGCAGGGTCTGGATGGTGCCGTTGGGGTACCTGGTGCTCTTGAAGGGCAGCGAGGCCGAGTACTGGCCGGTGGTCGCGGGGGCCGGACGGGCCGGAGCGGCGGCGGGAGCCGGAGTCGAGGCGGCGGGGCGAGCTTTCGCCGGCGCTTCCTCGGTCTCACTGATCTCTCCCTCGCCGTTAGGGCCTTTTGGGTTGTCCCAGGCCTTGCGCCAATCCTCGACCAGCGTCCAATCGACCAGGGCCAGAGCGTCATCGCCCACATAGGCCGTGTCCAGGTCGAAGTCGGCGGATTCATCCAGGACCACGGGCGTGATCCAGGATTTCTCCCCCTGGCCTTCGAGCCGGGGCTGGCCGGCATTGTAGACGGCGTAGAAGATGGTGGCGGGGGCCTTCTGGCCGGCTTTAGCCGTAGCCTTTTGGACCCGTTCCTTGTGCTTCTTCCAGGCATCGCTGAACGATTTCCCGGTCATGCCGGCGAAGGTCAGGACGACCAGCAGGGACTTTTCGAGGCCCTGCACCAGGCAGAGCGCCTGCAGCTTGCTGCGGGCGCCGGGGACATAGCCGGGGACGAAGTTCTCGTCCTTGATCCAGGCGAAGCGCGTGGCCAGCACGGCGGCCTTGACCAGGGTCGAAAAGGCCACCTGGATCTGCTCGTTGTTCTTCAGGTAGAAGCCGTGCATCCGGGCGTCGAGGGGGAAGTCGCCGGCGAGCTGCATCTGCTCATCGGGCATGGCGAAGCCGCCGCGGGGTTCGCGGGGCTCCAGCTTGGAACCGTCGTTCACCCACTGAATGAAGGGGAAGGACGCCTTATCGGTTGACTGCGGGACCTGAGTTGCACCATTTTGCCAAGACATTTCAAAATCCTCCTTGTGGATTCACCGAAAAATTGATTTTTGGATAAGACCATCAGGAGGCACACTGCTTACATTCATCCCTTTTCGGGAAGCAGTGTGTCTCCCCGAAAAGGAACCTTGGAAGTTTGGAAGAACGGAAGATGGAAGAGAGCGCCTTGTCGGGCCGTTCCTTCCAGTCTTCCAACTTCCAAACTTCCAATCTCAATAGACAGCGACCGTGAGTTATCCTCACGGCTCTGCCTTTCGTCATTTGACGAACTCGATATGGAATTGTTAAGGTTCCGTCCCGCCGGGCCCGCAGGTCCGGCCAGGGTAGGGCCGTAGCCCTGAGCTGCGTTCCAGCCGGGTGAAGCGCAGGTCACGACCACGGGAAACAAAAAGACCCCCTCCATGCAAAGGCCCTGAAAAGTCCAGGTGCCCTCACGCGGAGGGGGTCAATGTGTATACCAGGCCCGGCGAACCGGGAAAGCGCTCAACCCGAAGGGAGCGCGTTAAGAATTGCTTGGGAAAATTGTAACATAGGTAGGGGAGGAGTCAAGTAAAATTTTTTGTGATCATTAAATTTCGGGCTTTTTTACTCTATTTTCTTATTGAGGAATAATTTGATTGTTTAAAATCCTGTTTTCTATCAATTGATGAATTTCTTCTGATAACCCCATTTTTTTTACAGTTCGGGCTAACAGCCTTTTTAAATACTCTTTGTTTAATCCTCGTTGTACTCGAGCAATGTAAAATTGATAAACCTGATGCAATAAATGTTTTCCATTGATGTAAGCGTGAGCGTTTGATAACGTAGTCAGTGCGTTAATTAAGCGGGTTTCTTTTTCTCTCAAACGAGGTTCTAATTCAGCTTCAGATAACCCACTGCGGTTTGATGCCTGCATAAGTATTTCTGGACGGGAAAGGATTTCATGAGCTTCTTCAAAATGGCTAATTCCATCTTCAAGTTGCAAATAACGTTCTATGTCAATAAAAACCCAATTAGCAGCCATTAATATTGTTAATTGTTGACACAGCTCAAGTAGTTTTCTCTCTATGCTCATAGGCGTAGGAGCTTCGCGGTTATTGCCATAATAAACTCTTAATTCTTCAGAAAGCACTACTGGTTCTAAGAGGTAATTCTCAATAGCATAGCGTTGTAAAATGAACAAATGAGATTCTTCGTTGTTTAAACTGGCTTCTATTTCTACTTCATCTCGAAAATCACGATCGATAATTCCATAAATTGTTTTTCGTTTACTAAAAGACAGTAATTTTTCCAGAGTGTTTTTTACTACTGTGCAACCGCCCGCTGGGTGAAAATAAAGAACATTTAGTTGGTCTTGATACCATTCAGTGAAGATTTCTTCGTCAGTAGGTCCTTCGACAAGAACTATTGTTCTATTTCCGGATCTGAATAGGATATCTTGTAATTCTTCAGGTAAAGGCTCAATTGTACGCATATATACCTCAAAATTCAGTTAGCAAGAGAGTGTTCTTATGGCCGAAAATCTTTACAATCTCAGGAGAATGTGTCGTGACGATTAGTTGAAAGGGGATTTCTTTTTGGATTTTTAGCAATCCTTGCGCAAGACTATGTTGAAAAGCTGGATGTAGACTATTCTCAATCTCATCAATTAGAACTAAACTATATGGAAGTAAGCGTCGTCGTAATTCTAATAGGGTGACGAGAATGCTCTGTTCTCCTGAGCTGAGTTCTGCGAGCGAGTGTTTTTTGCCGTTCCTGGTAGTTACTATAACTTCGAGCTCTTTTCGGTTAATTCCAAAGGTTTTGCCATCGAAATTTAAGTTGTTTAAGAATTGGCAAACTTGTGCGAAAGTTTCAGGTTCAGCATAATCCAACCATACTAAATAACTGTTTACTGACCCTGTAAATTTTGTGGCGGTTTTGTAGTGATAGATCCATTGATAGGAAGTGTTTTCTCGATTAATTTGGTCTCCTTTTGTAGGAAGTATTCCACGATAATATGGAAGGTAAAGAATGGAGGGTATCAACTCTATTCTTTCACTCCCAAGGGTTTTGAGTTTGCTATAAGAAAATAATGGCAGAGATTCATCTCTTTGTGTATTGATTTGTTGCTGAATATCTATAGCAAAGGCTGTAGTATGTATTTGAGGCGGTTGTGTATAAAGACCTATATCAGCTAATTCTTTTTTTGTTGGAAGTACACCATAAGCAAGGCTAAGGGAGCGTGTATTTTCAATGCACCAATTCAATTTAGCATATTGTGTGTTTTTAAGTAAATCTGGTACTTGATTAAGTACCTGTTCCCGTAGATATTTACTTGGCGCAGCATTGGCAACAGGGGACCAACTTGGACGATTTAGTAATTCTGCCAATGCTATAATTAATTCCAAGACTGTGGTTTTCCCGCTGCCGTTTGCTCCTGCTAATACTGTAACGGGGCGTGGTTTGCCCTGGTCATCGCAGAAATTAATCAACGTTTCTTCTTGAAATACTTTGCATCCCTTAACTTTCAAGGATTTTAACTGAAGTTGTAAATAAGATTCATTTTTATCAATCATTGTTATTTCCTTAATAAATTTAAGCAAGTAATGGCTGGATTAATATGAACAGTCTTTGGCTTTTTTCATGTACGCTAGAACTCCGTAAGAACCATCATTTTCTTCAATATCTATTCCTATGATTAAAACATCGTTTGATCCGCTATTTTCAAGCGCTTGATTACCTGCATTTGTCATCATGTTATTTCTTTCCTCTATATTTTTGGTTTTATAAGCTAAAGCTAGAATGGAGTTTCTTCTTTGCTTAGGACCATTTATTAAGTGAAATACATTGATGTGGCCTGGTTTATTCCAATCTTTAGTTACTATTTTTATTACTTCTTCTAAATTTATTTCAAAATCGATCTGATTTTCGTACGAGACATTAAGAAGAATAAGGCATATTTCCAGCCACTGAGAGCGTTTTCGTTTTTCAATTTTGTTAAGCAGGTTGTTCCATCTTAAAGTTTGTTTTAGTTTTGGTTTAATAAGTTCTTCGCCATACCATTGCTTCATGAAATATGGATTCAAATCTTCTGACATTCCCCAAAGAAATAAGCCTGTATTGTTAAATTCGGATTCCCCTATGTTAAATCCGGTTTCTAAATAAAATACTAGCAGATCAAGTTCGTCGCCTAAATAATGGGCATTTATTCCAAATTGAGCCCTTCTGATTAAGTAATGGATTTTTTCACATTTTTTTTCCAATAGATCAAAAACTATTTCCAATTCACAAAAAGACATAGTGAGATTTAAATTTCCTTTTTTGGAAATAAGTCCACTTTTCTGAAGATCAGGTAGACGCGAACTAAGAACCGATAATTCTTCAAGTGTTATACTTAAGCTTATTATTTCTTTTATTTTTGATGTGTCAATTTCAATTTCATTTCCTTCCTTAGTTATGAGTTTCCGAATTCCTGGGCTTTCTTTTAAATATTTTATTAAACGTTCGGATTGTAAAGAGGATTTAGTTATTAAATCATCCAGTGTACGTTTTAAATGAGATTCTGCTCCCCTTTTTGCTGGTGGTGTTAATTTCCCTGATTTTGCTTCAATTATGAGGAGGTAAGAATCAATGAAAACAAGTAAATCGTTTTCGAAAATTTGGTTGGTTGTAGGATCATACCATTTTACACTGGGATAGATTTTTTCATCGGGGAAAGCGAGATTAAAAGTCTCTTCAAGAATCTTCTCTAAATACTTACCTCGATACTTCTCGTATTTTTCATATGTTTCTGGAATTTCATTTCGTAATAAATTTTCTGCTATCTCTAAAAAGAAACTTTGGAAAACAGCTATTAGTGGGCAGAAATATTGATTTTCATTCAGATAAATCAATGGTTGATACCAAATTGGATTATCCATAAAGAGATATTCTGAGTTGCGATCTGTTAACTCACCAAATGATAGGGCCCAAGAGTTCAAAACCTTATTTAGCCTTTCAGGATTTACACATTGAGGATAAGCTTCTTGAAAAATTTTGAGATCAAAAGTGTAAATTTCAGGTAATAACACATCACTATAACTTGCGAGTAAAATTTTAGCATTTTGGAGTTCTAAATTTTTTTCTAGAAGAATTTTTAGCATTTCTTCGGGTGAGGATTTTAGGAATGGATAGGGACATTTCTCGAAAAAAGTATTAACAAGAGCGGGCACATTCGGGGAATTAAATATATCACGCAAGAAATTTGAATGTTTTTTTGCTTTTTCTTCTACTAGCAATGTTAAATTGTAGATCATCTGAAGAAGATAATTAATCCGAACACCTAACTTTTCTTCTATTTCATCTTCGAGGGGAGCAAATAAACCACTAATAATTTTTATCATTTGATGGGGGTATCCCCAGTTTCGCATTGTTTGTGTGGAATTTTTTACTTGTTCTAAAATACTAATTCGTGTAAGCTCATCAAGAGGGGTTTCTTTATCGAAATTAGGAAAATTCCGGGCAGAAAACGAGAACGCAACATCATAGACTAATTTTCTGATTGTAAATGTTGTTTCCGGAGAAAACGATTTCGAACTAAATTCACTTGTTTTATATTGTAGTATCAATCCTTGAAGCAATTCCACGTGAGATTGAAGAACATGAAATTTTTCTTCATTTATATAATTATCTTTTTCATGAGAAAGAGAATAAATGAGATCATAGAAAGAAAGATGTGAAAGGAGAAAAATGGGATCAGTTAAAAGAATTTCTTGTTTTAACTCTTGAAATTTATTTTCAAATTCTAATCTCGACTCCTCAGAAATATTTTTATATATTTCTGATATTTGTTCCGTTGTGAGTTGTTCTAAATCTGATACGCTGAAAAACTTTCTTTTGATTTCTGACATATAAAATCCTCTCCTTAATAATTTTTGGTTTACTCATTTTTTAGTAGGGGTATCTTAAAGTTTATCTTTGTGATTGGTGATGGGTGCTTACATTTTATTATAGAGGAGGAACTAAAATAGATGGAGTTTTAAACAAATGTAATTGCCCTGAGTCTTTATTTAGTGCTATTTTGCGGTTAACTTGCCCTTTCTTTGCTTTGCAATACACTTGTAACGGAAATCACAAAGCCCCGGCTGGGATGCAGCCCGGGGCTCTCGATCCAAGGTGCTGAGATCACCCTGGTAGGCTAAGTTTAGCATAACTTGACGCTTGTTCAAGCGTTTCAGCCCGCCATGGCTTTGCGCCTGGCGGGATTTTCGTTTGCCATCTTTGAACAACGAGGACTTCAGATCATGACCAACGGCGTTACCCTGAGCCAGCTTGAATCCCACCTTTGGGAAGCAGCCAACATCCTACGGGGGCCGGTCGATGCGGCGGATTTCAAGAGTTATGTTTTCCCCTTGCTTTTTTTCAAGCGGATTTCCGATGTCCACGATGAGGAATATCAGGCGGCGTTGACTGAATCCGACGGGGATGAGGAGTATGCCCGCTTTTCACAGAATTACCGGTTCCAGGTGCCGGAGAGTTGTCGTTGGGGCGATGTCCGAGCGGTGACGGTGAATGTGGGCCAGGCGTTGCAGCAGGCGATGCGCGGGATTGAAAAGGCGAATCCCGAAACGCTTTACGGGATTTTCGGCGATGCCCAATGGACCAACAAGGATCGGCTTTCCGATGCGTTGTTGCGTGATCTCATCGAGCATTTCTCCAGATTGAGCCTGGGCAATGAGGCGGCCCAGGCCGATATTCTGGGCCAATCCTACGAATATCTGATCAAGAAGTTTGCCGATGCCACCAATAAGAAGGCCGGCGAGTTCTATACGCCTCGCAGTGTGGTCAAATTGATGGTCAAGATCCTGGCTCCGCAGGAAGGGGAGACTATTTACGATCCGGCCTGTGGGACGGGCGGAATGTTGCTCGAAGCGATCCATCATGTGAAAGAACATCACGGTGACGACCGCACGCTCTGGGGCCGGCTTTTCGGCCAGGAAAAGAACCTTACAACCAGCGCGATTGCCCGGATGAACCTCTTTTTGCACGGCGCGGCCGATTTTCAGATTGTGCGCGGGGATACGTTGCGACAGCCGGCTTTCTTTTCTGGAGACAATCTGGCGACCTTTGATTGCGTCATCGCCAATCCGCCTTTTTCTCTGGAGAAATGGGGCGAGGAGGTCTGGATTAGCGATCCTTACGGGCGAGGTTTTGCCGGGATGCCGCCGGCCCGCTGCGGCGACTATGCCTGGGTGCAGCATATGATCCGGTCGATGGCGCCGATGAGTGGGCGCATGGCGGTGGTTTTGCCGCACGGGGCGCTTTTCCGGATGGGCGCTGAAGGCCAGATCCGGCAGAAGATCCTGGGGATGGATCTGTTGGAAGCGGTGATCGGATTGGGCCCCAACCTTTTCTATGGGACGGGGTTGGCGGCGTGCATTCTGGTCTTTCGCCAGCGCAAGCCGCAGGAGCGCCGGAACAAGGTGTTGATTCTGGATGCTTCGAAGGAATTCAAGATCGGCCGGGCGCAGAATGAGTTGTTGCCGGAACAGGTCGAACGGATCTACGGGTGGTATCACGATTTTCAGGATGTGGAAGGCCTGGCCCGGGTGGTCTCCCTCGCCGAGATTTTCGCCAACGATCACAATCTGAATATCCCCCGTTATGTGACTCCCAAAGTCGAGCAGGAAGCGTTGACGACTGAGGCGGCGCTGCAACGTCTGCAATCGAGCGCGGAGGCGCTTTTTACCGCTGAGAGGATGTTGATAGTGCTTTTAGAACAGAATGGTCTTCTTGTTGGTTTTTCAGATAATTCGTGATTGAAAGGACAGTGTTTCTATGTATATCAATTCGCTTAATCTTGAAAATATCAAGGCTTTTGAAAAAATCAAGCTGGATTTTGCGCGTCCAGGCCAAACCGGAGAAGCAGTTTATGCTGGTTTAAATTTTTTCGTCGGCGGGAATTCTTCTGGAAAATCTACGCTTTTGAAATGCCTGGCGATGGCTTTATCTGGACCTACCATTGCTAATCAGCAATTAATTACGACAGCTGGTTGGATTCGCCGAGATGCAAAAAAAGGATTGATTGAACTAAGAGTAAATTGGACTTCACAGAAAGACTCTTTTAAAATTCGGGGCGGTGTTCCTGCTGGTGATACTTTTTCAGCAGGGATAGTTTTTGAGGCGACGGAATCAGGAGGTACTCCTTTATTGAAAGAGAAGGATTATCGCAATTCAAAGGATACCAGGGTTCGTTCCGCTGAACGAGGTCCTTGGAATCCTGATACTAGCGGTTGGTTCCTGGGAGCCTACGGTCCATTGCGTCGATTAACTGGAAGCTCTACTGAGGCCTTGCGTTATGCTTTAGGAAAGGGAAAACTTTCCAGTTGTGTTACTTTATTTCGAGAAGATGCTGCCCTTAGCGAGAGTGAAACATGGTTGAAGCAAGAGCATGCGCGGGCGTTGGAACAAAAAAGTCGAGATCAAACACCATCAAATTTGGTGGTTGACGTACAAACATTTTTAAACGATGGGCTTTTGCCTGATGGGTTTAAAATTGCACGTATAACGGTAGATCAAGTCTATATGACTACTCCTAATGGAGGAGAATTGCCTTTACGCGATCTCAGTGATGGATGCCGCAGTACTTATGCTCTTATGCTGGATATAATTCATAACATGGCATTGACTTATGGGACAACGGGTTTGTTCTCTTACGATGCAGAAAATCGAATGGTGGTTAATCAACCGGGAGTCATTCTTATTGATGAATTAGAAGCACATCTTCATCCTAGTTGGCAAAGAACTATATGTGAATGGCTAAAAGTTCGATTTCCCCTTGTGCAGTTTTTTATTACTACTCATAGCCCATTAATCCTTCAAGCTGCTGATCCTGGCGGAATTTTTGTTTTACCGCTTCCTCATGAAATGGTTGCGGGAAAGAGTGTACGTCGGTTAACACCTGAGGAGCAACAACGAATTGTGCTTGGCCGTGCGGAAAAGGTTTTGTTGGGTGGGGCATTTGGTTTGAAACGGGCATGGGGTGAGAGAGCTGTCCGTCTGATTGAACGATGGAAATATTTAACTGCGATCAAAGAAGCCAAAGGAGAACTTGCATCTAAGGACCAGCAGGAATTCGAACAATTGTCTCAACAAATGGAATTTGTTTTTGCTGATGAGATAGAGGGAGTATCAAATGCGTAGATTACCCTCACGTCCAGTTATTGCACAAACTACATTGACAAAATTAAGCGAAAAACGGGCAGAAATACTTCAAGTGGCCGCGGGAGATAAGCGCAAAAAAAGGGCTCGTGAAATTTATGATGCTTCACGGAAAACCAAATGGTTTGCACCGGTTACTGAAGCTTTGAAAACGATTTCTGGAAGAGGTGAATTTTGCATGTATTGTAGTGCAAATGAACCTTCGCAAGTTGAGCATTTTAAACCGTTAGCTGTATTTCCCGAAGAGGCTTTGGATTACAATAATTATTTATGGTCTTGCGATATATGTAATAGAAGCTATAAGGGGGACTGGTTTCCTCCTCATAGCTGTCCAGATGATTGTCCGGATAATTGTCCTTATGATTGTCAGAATAATATTCCTGGAGAGCCTATTCTTAATCCTTTAGATGATAACGTTTGGAATTTTTTCTTTATCGAGGAGCAGCACGGGCAATTGATTCCACGGGTTAATCCTGATACGGGTGAAAAATTACCTAGAGCCGTTATTACTTGTATTGTGGTGGGTATAGATCGTGATACGGTTCAGATAAGACGAAGAGATCGTTACGAAGAACTTCGGCGTAATGCGTTGCGGAGTAAAAGTGAGTGGGAATCTGGAGATTTGGATGTTGATGCGTTGCGCGGTTTAATTGCTGACTGGCGGACACAAGCATCTCAACCTGATGTGGCTGATTATTTTTTGAACGGTCCTGGTCGTAGTAAAGAACCTTTTCGGTCATTGCTACTGGCTATAGGCGAAGTTATTCCTTGAGCTTATTTTAAATGCAAATGTTATTACATATCACCCAGGCCCAACTTGAATCCTACCTCTGGGGGGCGGCGGTGTTGTTGCGCGGTACTATCGACGCCGGCGACTACAAGCAGTTCATTTTTCCGCTGCTTTTCTACAAGCGGCTCTGTGATGTCTATAATGAAGAGACCGGCGCGGCGCTGG
>CAZCTC010000022.1:0-102393 GCA_964501335.1 uncultured Anaerolineales bacterium
TATGTTTTCCAGGCTCACCACGTAGGTCGCGATTTTTGCGTGCCGCATAGGACATTTTTCTTATAAGAAGCGACGCGCTGGATAGGGAGAGAGCTTTTTTCTCCGCGTTTTCCAGGGGTAACCCGTTGGAAATACACCTTTTGGGGGCTGACGGGGGCTGGGGTTACCGCTAGAATCGGGGAAGATAAGAAATTTGACAGGAGAGGAGAGGCGGGTTGCTTGAGGTCAAGGAATCACGACTTTTCTGGCAGGTCCAGGGAGAGGCGCCTGAGTGGCTGGAACGTCCGGCTTTGATGCGCCGGCTGGATGAGGTTTTAGCAGCCCGGCTGGCGCTGGTGACGGCGCCGGCTGGATTCGGCAAGACGATGTTGTTACAGCAGTGGGCGCAGCGGCTGGAGCGTCCGGCTGCGTGGATGGTTTTAGATGCGGCGGATAACGATCGGGTGGTTTTTTTGATCCATTTGTTGACGGCTTTACGGAGCGCCTGGCCGGAATTGACCGACAGTGTTTTATCGATGCCGGCGGCGATGTTGACCGTGGAAGCGGCGGCGCTGGCGTTGTTGAATGCCTTGTCGAAGTGTGAAGAACCCTGTGTGGTGGTTTTGGATCGCTGTGAGATTGTGCAATCGGAGGAAGTGCAGCGCTTGCTGGTCCTCTTGATTGAGAATCAGCCGCCGATGGTCCATTGGGTGATGGCAGGACGGGAATTGCCGGCATGGTCGGTGCTGCCCCGACTGCGGGTGCGGCGCGAGCTGGTGGAGCTCAATGCCCGGGATTTGCGGTTATCGCCGGCGGAAGTGACGGAGCTGGTCAATGGGTGCTGGGGGATGGGGCTGAGTCGGGCAGATTTGAAAACGCTGGCGGAGCGTACGGAAGGTTGGATGATGGGAGTGCGGCTGTTGCTGGCGGCGCCGGAGGGCCCTTCCCCGGCATTGACGGAATATTTTGCCCGGGAAGTCTTTTTGCCGCAGTCTAAATTCATTCAGGCTTTCCTTTTGAAGACGGCCTGTCTGGAGCAGCTCAATGGCCCGTTATGCGATGCGGTAGCCGGGACGGTGGATGGCTGGCGGCTGCTGGAACAGGTGGAGCGGTTGCAGTTGTTTATTTTGCCGCGCGATGAAGAGCGGCGGTGGTATCGGTATCATCCGTTGTTTGGGGAGTTTTTGCGGCGGGAGCGGGCCCGGCAAATGCCCGTGGGGGCCTGCGTGGCGGCCGTGGAACCCGGATTTACGTTAAGCGGGGAATATACGTAAAGCCAGGAAATTTTTTGCAGTGTCGCATAATTAACCCGGAATTCACCGCCGAGGCACAGAGATCGCAAAGAGAATCTATTTCTTTTCGACCTGTGAGGTTGGCATTGTAGTATTCCGCAAAAGGCTTTTGTTCTGCTCGAAGCGACGCGCTGTGCGATGCAGGGGGAGAGGGTTTTTAATTTATATTTTGGGCGGCTTCAGAAAGCCGCCCAAAATATAGGCTTTTTCCCCGACTAACCGCACAGGTCGCGTTTTTTTAACCGAGATTTGACAATTGGTTCTCTCTGCTTATAATGGGTTTGATTTTAATGGAGCGTCAGGAAATGTTAATTTTGATGGCAGGTAAGAATTTTTGCCAGCTCCCCGATAACCGTGGGGGAGTATTCGCGCACTTCGATTGGCGGAGTGCGTCCTGACCTTATTTATTATGTCAAGTCAAAGCCGTGGACGTGCTCGCGTCCACGGCTTTTTTATTGCCGGCCTCCTTTTGGGCCGGGGCCGTGGATGTTTAGACGGCCCCGGCTTTTGCTTTTTATTTAAGGAGGAAGAATTATGTTGCTGGTAAATCTGGATCATGTCGGTCATCAGTATGGCGTGCAGCGAGTGCTGGACGGGGTCTCGTGGGAGATCCTGGCCGGGCAGAAGATCGGTCTGGTCGGCGCCAATGGAGCCGGGAAATCGACTTTGCTGCGGTTGATTCTGGGTACATCCAAGCCGGATGAGGGGACCGTTTTCCGGGCTAAAGGCGTGCAGGTCGGCTATCTGGCGCAGGAGCCGGAACTCGATCCGGAACGCACGGTGTGGGAAGAATCTTTGAGCGCTTCGGCGGCCTTGTTGCAGGCGGAAGCGGAGTTGCGCCGGTTGGAGCGTCGGATGGGCGATCCTGCCGTCGCCGGGGATGCAGTTGCTCTGGATAAAGTGATGAAGGCTTATGCCCGGGCGCAGGAGTTTTTCGAACAGCTGGATGGGTATCGTTATGAGAGCAGGGTGCGAGAAGCGTTGCAGTCGGTAGGACTGCCGGAATCGATTCTGGACTTGCGGGTCGGGGCATTGTCGGGCGGTCAGCGGAAACTGGTCGGGCTGGCCAAGCTGTTGGTTTTCCCGGTCGATCTGTTGTTGCTGGATGAGCCGGACAATCACCTCGATCTGGAGGGTAAGGCTTTTCTGGAGCACTTTATCACCAGCTTCCCAGGGGCTGTGGTGATCGTTTCGCACGATCGGTATCTGTTGGACGAAACTGTAACGGCGATTGCCGAGCTGGAAGGCGGGCAGGTGACGGTCTATTCCGGCAATTATTCGGCTTATGTGACTGAGAAACGGCTGCGGCAATTGCGGCAGCAGCAACTTTACGAAGCGCAACAGAAGGAGATTTCCCGAATCCAGGCGGCGATTGCCCGGTTTGAGTTGTGGGCGCATCTGGTGGTTGATGAACGTCACATTCGGCAGGCGCGGGCCCGGCAGAAGATGCTGGAGCGGATGGATAAGATCGAACGACCGAATCTGGAAAGCCGGCGGATGGATCTGGAGCTGAACGGCTGGCGGGGATCGAAGAAGGTGTTGGAAGTCAAAGGGCTGGATAAGCTGTTCGAGGTGGACGGGGATGTGCGGGTAGTGCTGGACGGCCTGAATCTGTTGATCTGGCATGGCGAGCGGGTCGGGTTGGTCGGTGCCAATGGGGCCGGCAAGAGCGTTTTCCTGCGCTGTCTTCTGGGCCAGGAAATCCCTTCCGGCGGGGTGATTGAAATCGGGCCGAGCGTGAAAGTGGGCTACTATGCGCAGCGTCACGAAACGCTGAATCTGGATCGAACCCTGATTGAAGAAATCCGGGATGCGCGGCCGATGTCGGAGCAGGCGGCAGTGAGTTTTCTGAAGCGTTTCCTGTTTCCTTATCAGAAGGTGCGGGATCGGGTACGGGATCTCTCCGGCGGGGAGCGGAGCCGGCTGCAGCTGGCCCGGTTGATGCTGTCGGAGGCCAATTTTCTGTTGCTGGATGAGCCGACAAACAATCTGGACCTTCCTTCGTGTGAGGTGTTGGAAGAAGCGTTGGAGGAGTTTGAAGGGACGGTGTTGATCGTTTCACATGATCGCTATTTTCTGAATCGGATGGCGACGCGGATGGTGGAGCTGGATGCCGGGGCGCTGACGGAATATATCGGGGATTATACGGATTATCTGGAGCAGAAGCAGCGGGTAGCAGCCCGGCGGCGTTAGAGGAAGTTTTTTATTATTCGCACCCCGCTGAAAGCGGGGTGCGAATAATAAACCCTGGTCGTTAAAAGCCTTTTTTCAGGGTTAAGGGCAGGTAGGTGAAATAAGTGTAGTTAAAAGACGGAGTTTCATAAGCGCCCATGTCGATGATGGGGGCTGTTCCTGATCCGGTATCGGGATGGTCGGGGAGATCGACAAAGCGGAAATTGCCGCCCAGATCTCGGGGCAGCAGTTCGGTTATATTGGCATCACCGTCGAGATCGGCAAAATCGGGGGGAACTGCCGCATTATCGCCGGCATCGATGGCGGGTGAGTCGGATTGAAGTATAAGATTGCCGTAATCATTATCACTCCGAGTCGCCCAGTTACCATCTCCGGAATCGGGATTGCGGCGGAAATGGGGATCGGCATCGATATTACCGCCGTTGTTGGTTCCATAGCTGGTGTTCCAGTTGGCGCTGCCGCCCGATCCCTGGACGAGGCTATAAGTAAAACTTTGGGCGCCCCCCGCCGTTGTTCCGTTGCCGTTAGGGGCGGTGTTGTTCCAAAGGATCGAGTTCTTAAAAGCGGAAAGGTTATTTGAATCTGAAGTATAGATGGCTCCACCCCGATTACTGGCGCTATTTCCTACTATTGTGACCTGGTGAAATTCTGTAAGGCCCCCATAGGATGCATAAATCGCGCCGCCTTGTTTGGCGGTATTACCAACCATAAGGGTATTGACCATGTGGAGATTTTCAGTTCCGGATTCGTAATCAATGGCACCGCCATTGTTGGTGGCTCGATTGGCTATCATTACGGCGTTGATAATATCTAATTTTGTATAGCTATTGGAAATCAGAATGGCGCCGCCGTTATAGCCTTCGTTGTTGTAAAACTGCGCATTGGAAAAAGTTAGATTGTGACTGTTGATTAAAATGGCCCCACCCCCAAAGGATTGAGCTCGATTTCCGATGAAGATAAGGTTGTTGTAACGGAGCTCATCTCCTGAACCTGTGCAAAGTCCGCCACCTACTTCCAGGGCATAATTGCCGCTGATAGTGAGATTGTTGAGTTGGGCATTAGACTGCATCGAGTTTTTTATTCCGGCACACATACTGTGCTCATGCTTGGAATTTACAGCAGGGAGGTTGGCATTTCCACCGGTAATTGTAAAACCATCTAATACGGTTGTACTGATTACGTTGGTGTTCATCACGACATGGTAAGCATTGGTCCCGGTGATGCCGGTGGTGTCGGTGAGGATGCCATGAGCATCGGTGCGGTCATTGTTGTCCAGATCGCCGCTGAGTACGCTAAGATGGGCACTCCAGTTACGTTGCTCGCGGGCGGTTTCCGTACCGGCAAAGCCGCCGTAGAGGGCGACTCCGCTGACCAGGGTGAAGGTTGCGGTGGGGACGGCTGAGGCAGCCGGTTTGTAGACACCTTCTGCAACCCAGATTTCAGTGCCATTTTGGGCGACGGATAAAGCTGTTTGTAGAGAGGTATAGGCATTGGTCCAGGAACTGCCGTTATTGGCGCCGGTGGCATCGATATCGACATAGATGATACTCTTTTGAGCAAGATTGGTTTGGGTGGGGATAAGGGTCAAAATTGCAAAGATGAACAGCAGAAAACTGTTCTTTAGAGCACTTCGTTTTTTATGGTTAATTTTCACTTTCGACCTCTTGGATTGTGGTTTTGTTGAGAGCGTGGCTATTATAAAGTTAGTTGGAGTGATGTCAAATTTATCATTGATATTTTTCAGCAATTTCAAGATATCTACACTTCCGAAGAAGAGACGAGATAATTTTATTCAGGGAAATGCCGTGGAAGTCTGAAGCGTTTGTCTCTCCGTTACTTCCATAGTAAACTGAAGGCGATATTCGATCAGGAGCAATAAATCTATGGCCGATATGATCGTTCTGGCAATGCATGGATCTCCACCGCGGGATTTTCCCCGGTTGGAGATGGCTGAACTTTTTGATTTGCAAGGGCGGGTTGAACATGCCCGGGTTCCGCTGCCGGCGGAGATGATCGCGCGCTATGAAGAGTTGCATGCCCGGATGCGGAACTGGCCGCGTACTCCGCAAAACGATCCTTTCTTTACTGCATCCTACGATTTGGCGGCTTCCATGGAAGCCGCTATGGGGATTCCGGTGATCGTGGGGTTCAATGAGTTCTGTGCGCCGGATCTGGATGAGGCTTTTGCGGCGGCGGCGGCGAAAGGGGCGACCCGGGTGATCGTGGTGACGCCCATGATGACGCGCGGCGGCGATCATGCCGAGGAGGATATTCCCGCCGCCATTCAGCGGGGGATTACCCATCATCCCGGCGTGGAGATCGTCTATGCCTGGCCGTTTGAGACCGTTGCCGTAGCCCGTTTCCTGGCAGATCAGGTGGCGGCCCGGTTGAAGTAGCAGGAGTGAGTGTCATGAAAATCGAACGCCCTGATCTCAGCGAAACTGGTCCGGAAGTGCGGGCTTATATCGAGGCGTTGGAAATGGAACTGGCCCGGTTGCGCGGTGACGATGGCGCGGTTGAAGCCGGGCCGGAAGTCGAGGTGCTGGAGGCCCCGGGGCATTACAGTGTGATCTCTTACAGCGCCGCCGGGTGGATCAAACGGACGCCGCGTCATCTTTATTCACGGCAGCGGCGCGGCGGGATGGGGATTTTCGATCTGGATGTGGCGGCGGGAGATGTGCCGGCGGGAGTCGTGGTGGTGGATGAAGAGCGTCCCGTAATTGTGCTGACCGATCGGGCCCGGCTGTTTCGGTTGGATGTAAGGGAAATGCCGGCGCTTCCGGTACGGGCACGGGGACAGTTAATCACGGATTATCTGCCGTTACAGGCCGATGAGCGGATCGCCGTGATTTTGCCGGCTCAGGATGAGACCTATGTGACCGTGTTGACGCGGCGGGGAATGGTGCGCTGGTTTGGCGGCTATCTCTTCAGGGAAAATCTTCAGCCGGGCGCCACGCTTTACAACGTTCCGGAGTTTGGGGCGTTAGTGGGCGCCTGCTGGACTGCCAGCCAGCATGAGTTGTTTATCGCTACCCGGCAGGGGCTGGCGATTCGTTTTGCGCAGCGCCAGATTCCCAATCAGGGCTGTCTGGGGATTCGGTTGGAAGGGGATGATGTGCCGGTGGGAATTGCCGCGGTGCGTCCGGAAAGTGCCGTTCTGTTGGTCACGGCCGACGGTAAAGGGACCTTACGGCTGATGTCGGGCTTTGCGGCTCAAAAGGCTCCCGGCAGCGGCGGCAAGACAGCCTTGAAGACGGATGCTTTGGTGGCCGTCGTAGCGGCCGGGGAGAACGATGATGTTTTCATTATTTCCCGGTTGAGTAAGTTGATCCGGTTTGGCGCGGATGAGATTCCTCCCAAAGAAGGTGTTGTCCAGGGCGTCAACTGTATGGCGTTGCGGGCCGACAGTTGTGTGGCGGCGGCAGTTTCATTACGTAACGTTCCAGAAAAATCCTGATTTTCGGGGCCGCCTTCGGTGACTGCGAAAATCAAGAGCTTAGGGACCATTTTTTAATTTTTCAAGAAAGGAAATGAGCCATGCAAAAGTGGGAGTATTGTAAACTTCAGGGACATCAGATCACTTTTTTGGGAGCGGCCGGGCTGTTTGAGAACAAAGAGGATCAGGTTTTTGGCGATCGCAATGCCTGGAATCGAATGGAAGAAGAAGGCTGGGAGTTGGTGAGTGTGGTGATGAACTCCAAAGATGAGACCATAGCTTTTTTCAAGCGGCCAGTGGTTCAAACTAAATAGTCCCATGAGAAGTTTATTTATTTTTGCGCGCGCCGCCGGAGGCGGTGCGCGCAAAAATAAATATCAACAGAAGGAGATGGCCGATGAGCTATGTAAAACGGATTTTGATCTTGACGGCGGATGCCGGGTTTGGCCATCGCAGTGCGGCAAACGCAATCGAAGAAGCGCTGCTGGAGTTGTATGGCGAGCAGTGCACCGTAGCGATTGTCAATCCGCTGGAAGACCGCCGTGTGTTACCTTTTTTACGGGACAGTCAGTCGGATTATGACAAGATCGTTCGGGAGATGCCGCAACTGTATAAGTTGGGCTATGAGGCCAGCGACACGACTGTGCCTAAGACCGTGGTCGAGAGCGCGCTGACCATAATGTTGTTTGAGGTGATGTTCGATTATGTCCGGCGCTATCGTCCCGATGCCATCGTCACGA
This sequence comes from uncultured Anaerolineales bacterium, assembly GCA_964501335.1. Classification (GTDB taxonomy): domain Bacteria; phylum Chloroflexota; class Anaerolineae; order B4-G1; family SLSP01; genus CAZCTC01. Next base: position 7,641 of record CAZCTC010000022.1, read on the forward strand.
CCTTTCCCCTTTATCAGGCCCCTTTGACGACCGTTTATGCGATCCGTCGGCATTACATCCCTTTGTTGACCGTGATCACCGATCTCTCTATGGTGCATCGTTTCTGGTTCAATTCGGCGGTGGATTTTTGTCTGGTGCCGACGCGGGATGTGGAATTGCAGGCGATGGAGCAGGGGCTGGCTCCCGAACGGGTCAAAATTACCGGGATTCCGGTCCGGCCGGCGTTGGCGCGGGAAAACCGGCCGAAGGCAGAAATTCGAGCCGAGCTGGGCTGGGATCCAAATTTGACGACCTTGTTGGTGGTGGGGAGCCGGCGGGTGGAACATCTGCCCGATGTGTTGCGGGCAATCAACCATTCCGGTTTTCCGGTGCAGCTGGCTCTGGTGGCCGGCGGGGATGAGGATCTCTATCGGCAGCTGAAAAGCATTACCTGGCACCATCCCGCCCATCTCTATTCGTTTGTCAACAATATGCCTACCTTGATGAAGGCGTCGGATTGTCTGGTTTCAAAGGCGGGCGGGCTGATCGTCACCGAATCGCTGGCGGCCGGGTTGCCGTTGTTGTTGATCGATGCTCTGCCGGGGCAGGAGATCGGCAATGCGGAGTATGTGATGCGGGGTGAAGCGGGAACTTTTGTCAGCGGGCCGCTTGAAGTGTTGGAGACTCTGTCGCATTGGCTGGATCATAACGGCAAACTGTTGATCGAACATGCCGATCATGCCCGGGATTTGGGGCGCCCCCGTGCGGCTTATGATATTGCCAACCGGATATGGGCGGCGGCCCATCAGGAGCCCCAGTCAAAACGGCGGACGCGGACCCGGACGGTGCGCTTACGGGAAGATGCCGAATGGAAGCCCAAGCGGCCGAAGATGTCGGCCCGTTTTTCGGCCACAGCCATGGATTACTGGCGGCGTGGCCCGGAGCGGGTCTGGCGGCAGTTGAACGATCTGGAGCTGGCGCAGTTGATGGGGATGACGCTTCCGCACCGGCATAAAGAAGAATCGGAAGAGGAATCTGAGGAGTAAAAGTAGTGTTTTCGCGGGCTTTCGGAAGCCCGCGAAAACACGTATTTGTCTATTGATCGATGTTTTTTAATAGAGAGCTTCGGTCGGGCGGATCAGGCGGATGGCGCGCATCCCGGTGATCACGCCGGTGCCGATGATGGTGCCTACTGAAGCGCGGATAAAGTGTTCGAAGGGGGCGGCTCCGGCAATGAGAGGCCAGATTTCATTGGGGAAATTGAGAAGTGGATAAATAAGGGTGGAAGAAAGCAGGTGGGCCAGTCCGGCGGCCATCCAGGTGCCGAGAAAGAGGGCAATGGGCAACCTGTAAATCTGGGGATTGCGTAGCCCGTACAGGATTTCCTGAGGCTTTCTTAATTTGTTCAGCAGCTCTCGAAAACTGATTTGTGTTTGAGGCCCATTCCCAGATTCTTTCAACCATCGGCTTACCAGCCGGCGGGTCGGCAATACGAAGAGAATCCAGGCCGACCAGCAGATAAAAGTGGCGGCGAAAAAATTGTTCGGAGAAACTCCATTGACGATTACGGCCCGGTAACCGTAGGCGCCAAAGGCCAGCACATAGAAAACTGTCAGTGGAATCCACCAATGGCGGCGGGGCCCCTGATCGACCATTGCGCCGGCGGTGAAACTGCTGGCCATGCCGCCTAATATCGTGACAAACCAGATTTTGGTAGTATGGGGTGCCATTAGAGTACCGGACAATGCTCCGATACCGGCTGCGACCGCTCCCCCCAAAGGCCCTAAGATCCAGCCGACGAGTGGATAGACTCCCTGACTGAGTGGGAAAGCATTGCCGCCGCCAAAAACCACTGAAAAGGGAATAAAAGCCAGAGCGGTAATGACCGCGGAGAGTGTCAGGATATAGGCAATGGGGGCTCCGGCAATCCTTACTCCTCCTATTGCTCTAACCCGGCGTTCCTGGCCGGTCGGCGAAAAGTCCTTTGACATAATGCAGCCTCCTTACTTTTTGGGGGACTAAATTTCGACCTGTGCGGTTGTTCATTTGCATAGATAAAAACAGTTTTTGCGCCCCGCAACGGGTACTTTTCTGGTAAAAAGCGATGCGCTGGATGGGGGAGAGAAGTTTTTTGTTTGTATTTTTGCGCGCATTCTTATGCGCGCAAAAATACAGGCTTTTTTCTCCCGCTTTTCCGGGCTAACCGCACAGGTCGTTAAATTTGCCGCGTCGTTGGCGACGCGGCAAATTTTAACATTAAAGGTATGCAGTGTACCGCAGAGGGCGTTTTTTTCAAGGGGCGGTAAGGGCCGGCAGTTGGGCGGCATAGATTCGATTCTCGGCTACAAAGTAGATCATATTCGGTTTTGAAGTAACGGACATTGCCTCAAGGGAACGCAGCAGCTGGGGTTGGAGCCGGAATTTGTGCAGGATGTTACTGTGTTTATCCAGCACGATGATCAGCTCGTTTTGGGGATCGGCGAGATAGATATTCCCTTTGTCGCTGTTGTTTTCCACCGTCATGACCTTGGGTTGGAATCCAGCCTCAGTGTCGGCTTTCCATTCAAAAGAGGGATCTTCACTGCCGCGGAAATAGGCGTGGACACTGCCATCTCCCAGGAGCAGGTAGAGCCGTTCGCCGTCATCAATGGTCATATCCAGGGCATTTTGCAACGGCACGGGCGGATTGAGCTGACTGGGAAAATAGGGGCGAGCGGCCGCATTATATTTATCGTTGATCGGGGCGAATTCCAGGATCTGGTTCAGCTGGCGATGGACGAGGAAGAAATGGTCGTTGAAGGTATCCATGAGGGTGATCTGTCCGTTTTGGAGGTCTCCGGGAAGATGATGGGCTTCAACCACGCTGGTGCCCTGGACTGGAGTATAGATGTAGATATCTCCCGTATTGGCATAGATCAGAACCGCGCCATCCGGCAATTTCGGGCTGGTCATCCAGGCCAGATCGACCAATCCATTGACCGCGCAGCAATCTCCCACGACCTGGCCGTGTTTTAAGATGGTGACCGGAGCAGTGTTGGGGAGCGGCAGGCCGTTTTCCCCCAGCTGTAGGCTGGCTACCTCATCGGTCGTGGGGTTGAGGTAATAGACCCGTCCGCCGGCGACCAGGAGATGGCGCGGGGCGGGAGAAGCCGTGCCCAGTTCCAACAAGATCTGCGGATCCAGGATCGCGGCACTTTGCAGGGCATCCAGGGCGGTCCGGGCATCCTTTTCCAGCGTTTGCGCTTCCCGGTTAGCCGGTTCCAGATCGAGGATGCGGCGAGATTGGGTCAGCAGGCTTTGCCAGTCTTCGGCGGACTGGCTTTCATAAGCATGTTGTTTGGTGTCGCGGGCCTCTTTCAAGAGGTTTTGGATCTTGAGGCCGCCATATTGGAAGTAGGTGGAGAAGGTCAAGATGAAAATAAGTAGGCCCACCCCTAACGTCAGGCCGCTCATCAAGGTAGCCTGTTCTATCGGCGCGGTACGGGGTGCGTTGGGGGTTTCGGCATTGATCTGTCCCGGCAGGAAGACCTGCAAGGATTGCCGTACCAGGGCCCGCCGTGAAGGCAACGGCCCCGCTTTCCCGGCCATGCCTGCGGGGTGAGGGCGGGAGAAGCGTGGGAGAGAGGGCCATCGAAGATTGCGCAGCCGTTCCAGCCAGGATTTTTCGGGTTGATCGGTGGCGGGAGCCGGTGAGGTCGTTGGGATAGAGGGACGCGGCAAGGTACTGAAGAAGGTTCCGATCGATTGAATCCGTTCTTTCCAGGATGCAGAGGATGCGGAATCGGTTTCTTCAATTGAGTCTGTCTGGATTTCCGGTGCGGGTTCCTCTTCCATTTCGGGGACAGAGGGTGTGTCTGTCGGAGGGGAGGAGCGGGCAGAAGAGAGATATTCCGGCAGTTGCAGATGGCGGAAACGGTCGACCACTCCTTCCCAGATAGGGGATTTTTCTTCTGTTGGAGTCGGTGTGGCGGGTGCAGTCGATACTTTAGCCTGGATGGTTGCTTGCTTTTGAACCGGCGATGGGATGGGGTTGGATGCCGGTACAACGGGAGGAACTGGAACTGTCGGTGCCGGGTTTAACCGAACGTGGGAAATCGGTTTGTGGAACGTGGGCAGTGTGGGCCGTAGTTTGTTCAGCCATGAGGGCCACGGTTGCGGGGGTGGTTCGGAAATTTCAGGGGCGTCTACCGTACAGCGTACCAGGACGGCACTGCCGTTACTGTGCTCTCCGGCGACCGTGTTGGCGAGTCGGGTGCTGATTTCTTCCAGCGAGGCCTCGATCAACAGATCGTTCCAGCGATCCAATGACTGGGCGCTGGCAATGGGACCGGCGAGCAGGAGGAAGGTGCAGGAAGGTTCGATCGGCGCATAGCCGATATGGATGACCGGGGGGAGCGTGATTCCCAGCGGGGCGAGGGTGCGTGCCTGGCGGGGGAAGAGTTCCAGCGGGCCCTGGGGATGGTAAAGCAAGGCATTGGCAGGGCCTACCTGGCCCAAGAAGAGTTCTTCTCCAGTAAAAACCGCACAGGTCAGGCTGCCGGAAGTTGGGAGGGCGGAATCGTTTTCTTCATTAGCATGGACGAGATAGCGATTGGTTTCACTGAGGGCCCGTCGCAGGCGGCCCGCGATACTTCCGGTGGAATTCCAATAGGCCTCCGCGGCCAGGGTGCGCAGCTCGCGGCTGCGACGGGAGAGCGGGGGATTAAGGTCGACTAACACGACCAGGAGGTCGCCGGCTTCTTTGGGTATGTTGCGTGGCGGCCGCTCGATGGAGACATCGGGTGCCGCGTGCTGGCTGCGCTGGCCTGCCTGAAACCGAAGGATTTGATTCTGGTATTGCATTTTCCGAAACCTGTCCTGAGTGTAAGCTCGGGAGTAATTCTGTCAAGCGAACCGCGGCTTAATGCCGGCGTAACCGTTCTTCCAGGGTGCCTAAATCGGCCCGGGAAGTACAATCTAATGAAACCGGGGTGAGTGATACCATGCGGGCTACCCGCAAGGCCCAGACATCGGTGCCGGCCTCTACGGTGGTGAGATCTTTCAATTCGCGATAACCGGGGCGGCCCGGTCCAGTTTCACGGTCGGGGGCTTCTGAAATGAAGTAATTGAGATGCGCCAGCCGGGTCATTTGCCAGGGTGTTTCAGGGGTGGCGTTCCAGGGAATGTTGAGATTGAACAGATCGACATCGTACGGCATGGCCTGTTGTAAAATCAGGCGGGCAAATTTATAGGTAAAAGCCATGGAGGCGGTGAAGTCGGTGTCGTCCTGGCCCGTCAGATGATAGGCCGGCAACATTTCCAGGGAGACCGCCAGGGCGGGGATATTATAGGCCGCACCTTCCAGGGCGGCCCCCACCGTACCGGAAATAGTGATTTGAGTGCTGACATTTTCGCCGAAGTTGATTCCTGAGACCACCAGCGCGGGCGGGCGAGGCGTCAGTTCCAGCATGGCATGGACAATTGCCAGGGCCGGAGAGGCATCCACGGCATAAGCCGTCAAGGTGGCGCCTTTGATGGGGCGATCGACCGGAGTGATGCGGCCCGTGACGGAATGCGGCATGGAGCGGCCGGCTCCGGACCATTGGACTTCGGGGGCAACGATCAGCAATTCTCCCAGGGGGGCTAATGCGGTGGCCGCCGCCCAGAGGCCGGTGGCTTCGATTCCATCATCATTTGTGAGCAGGATCAGCGGCGCTTCCATGCAATCTCCCGGAACGGATTTGGAGTCGGGTGAGACTCCGATCCAAGCATACCATGCAATGGTGAGGTTGCAAAATGCAGAGGCAGTCGACCGGAGCCAGTAGACAGCATCCAGCCTGCATTGCCGGAATGGCTTTGGAAAAGCCATGTTTTCGGCGGCTTTCTGAAGCCGCCGAAAACATAACCCAAAAATCTTTAATCGAGGAAAATTTCTACACGTTCACCATCTTCGACATCGGTGACATCGACGATCGAGCCTGCTTCTCCTTTGCGCAGGAGTTCGTCGAAATTATCGGATTCAAAATCGGGCATATCGGGCATTTCGATCCAGTCGGGTATACCGCGACGGTTATGTCGCCCATGGCGGCCGGGGAAGCCGAAGGGAAAGCGGTTTCCCACTTTCATGCCGGCTTGAATGAGCGGCAACGGCAGGGTGACATTGACTTTGACCGCATTGGTTTTAGGGTCGGTGACTCGAATATGCATCCAGCGTGCGGGATGGGGACGGGGGGATTCCTCGTTGGGGGAAGTTTCGGGCCGGGCCTTCGATTCCGGTGTTGAATTTTCCACGGCTTCCAGAAGGCGGACGCCGTCTTCCGCCGATATTTTACCGGAAGAGACCAGTTCCAAGATTTTCATGCGTTCTTCGCGTTTTTCTGTCATGGGGAAACTCCTTTCTTTAAATTAAGAGCCGCTTTTGAGCTGGCGGAGGGCATCTTCGATATCCAGTGAGCCTTCGCTCAACCGTTCCAGTACCGTCAGGGTAGATGAATTGCCCGGGTTCTTTTCGGAAGGAGGGAAAGGTTTTTCGGGCTCGCCTTCGGTGATTTCATAGCCCAGATCGCGCACAACTTCGTTCAATCGATTGCGTACAGTAGGATAAGAAAGGTTGATTTCCTCCTGGACCCGGTTGAGCCGGCCTTCTGCACGTAAAAAGATTTCGATAAAGCGCCATTGTTCCGGCTTGAGTCGGGAGATCCGTTGGAGAAAATCCCATTGGGCTGGAGTAAATTGCGGCAATTGTTGAAGGATCAGATCCAGGTATTCTGGGGGCAGTTGGGCCAGCTGTTGCAGCGTTTGGTCCCAGCTTTCGGGCGGAATGGCGGTAGTTTCCTGGAGGGAAAATTTTCCTTCCAACGCCGTGTGACAATCCGGGCAGGCCAGTTTTTCCACATGGAGAGTTCCTCCACAGATCGGGCAGCGTGTTGGAGCCGGGTACATGCCAGCCTCCTTTAAATAATTTGGTATTTCATGTCTAGACTTTAATTATTTTAATACTATAATTGATTTTGTCAATGATATTGATTGATTTTTTAAATATTAACCACTGGAATCTTTAAGATCTGAATTGAGGAGAGAAAACCGGCAATGCGCCGCTGTTTGCGGGCTGGGAAAGGCGGTGGAAAAGCGAGGTAAAAATTTTTTGGTACATACAAGCTTCTTTATATGCCTAAACTGTAGTACTAAAGTACTATTTAACCAAATTCTAACCTGAGTATAATTGATTTTAGGGATGATTTTAACCATCCCTAAAATGCTTTTCTTCCGTTCTTAATCCGTCCGGCCCAAGTGAAAGTGAGGAAAATTTAATGAACGCCTTCAATCTTCGCAAGCTACTGGCACTTGTTTTGGTCCTGACTACCCTGACCGTAACCCTGGGGATGAGCTCTCCCGCTTCAGCTTCCGTAAGGGTTATTGTTCGTGGGAGCGATCTCAGCAGCGCAACTGCGGCAGTCCAGGCGGTGGGCGGAACGGTGACGGCGCCGATCGATATTATCGATGCGGTCGTTGCCGAGGTGCCCGAGAGTCGGATTACCCAACTTTCCCGGCAGCCGGGGGTGCGCCTGGTGTCGCGGGATCAGAAAGTCCAGGGAACCTCGGTGGGGGAGCCTTGCGATGATCTGGACATTCCCGACGTCGAAACCGCCAAGTCGGTGGGTCTTGAGGAAGTTTGGGAAGAAGGCGATTTTGGACAGGGTGTGACCGTGGCTATTCTGGATTCCGGCATTGATCCTTCTTTTACCAATTTGCGGCGCAGCCTTTTCAATCCGATCCATGAACGGTTGCTGGTTTATTATGACGCTTTGGAGAACAAGACGTATTCCGCCAATCGGTTGACCAAATCTCCGGGAGATCCCAACGGCCATGGCACGCATGTCGCCGGGATCATTGCGAACAGCTCTTTTGAGCCCTGGGATGGGGAATTCCGGGGGGTTGCTCCGGCGGTGGATCTGGTGGCGGTTCGGGTTCTCAACGGTCAGGGCGTGGGCACTTACGCCGATGTCTTGCGGGGGATCAACTGGGTGGTACAGCACAAGGATCAGTATGATATCCGGGTTCTGAACATCTCTATGTATGCTACGCCGGTGGCTCCCTACTGGGCTGATCCTTACAATCTGGCGGTGATGGCAGCCTGGGAGGCCGGGATTGTGGTGGTTTCCAGTGCGGGCAACGGTGGCCCTGATCCGATGAGCATTGGAGTTCCGGGTAATACTCCCTACATTATCACAGTGGGTGCTTTTACCGACAATTATACTCCCGAGGATTTTGGGGATGACTATATGCCGCCCTTCTCAGCGGCAGGCCCGACCCTGGATGCCTTTGTCAAGCCTGACCTGATTGCTCCCGGCGCTCATGTAGTCTCCCTGATGCGGGAAAAGGCTTATCTGAGCCGCACCTATCCGGAGAATCGATATTTTGGCAACTATTTCAAGATGTCCGGTACTTCAATGTCGGCGGCTGTGGTTTCGGGAATTGTAGCGTTGATGCTGGAAGAGAATCCCAGCCTGACTCCTGATGAGGTTAAGTATCGGTTGACGATGACGGCTCGCCCGCAATTCAGTGAATATACCGGGGAGTCGGCTTACAGTATCTGGCAGCAGGGGGCAGGTCGAGTTTGGGCTGAGGATGCCGTCTTTGAAGAACTGGAACCCGGAGCCGCCAACGGCGGTATGGATCTGGCGGCAGATCTGGACGGAACGATTCACTATCAGGGTTGGACGACTTACGATCAGGCTACCAACACCTTCTCGATCCAGGGATATGAAAGCTGGGCCGGTGGGTACGAGAGCTGGGCGGGTGGATATGAGAGCTGGGCGGGTGGTTACGAGAGTTGGGCCGGTGGTACGACCAACTGGTCTGGCGAATTTAACGATTGGGCTGCCGGATATGAGAGTTGGGCGGGTGGCAATAACGCCTGGGCGGGCGGATACGAGAGCTGGGCGGGTGGTTACGAGAGTTGGGCCGGCGGATACGAGAGCTGGGCGGGTGGTTACGAGAGTTGGGCCGGTGGTTATGCCAATTGGGCCGGCGGATACGAAAGTTGGGCTGGATACGAGAGCTGGGCTGGATACGAGAGCTGGGCTGGAACTGTAGGCGATCCAGTCTGGGCCGCAGCTTTCAAGAATTTGCAGAACCTGCCGAGCAATACTTCTTCGGTCGCCATTAACTATCTAACGGAAGATCCGGAGTAGAGTTTCAGTAAATTAGCTTCACGAAGGGGGCGGGATTAACAATCCCGTCCCTTTTTGTTGTCAGTGGCCGGCGACTATGCGGAGGGCAGCACCCCCCAGGATGAAAATTCAGCGGTAGTAGACAGCCGCAAGTAGACAATAGACAGCCTATGTTGCCGGTTTGGCTCTGGAAAAAGTCCATGTTTTCGTGTGCCTCAGAATGCGCACGAAAATATAAACAAAAAAACACAATGCTGCCTAATTTACTAAGATTTCACCGCAAAGGCACCGAGGGCGCAGAGAAAAAAGCTCGTGTTTTTGCGCGCATAAGAATGCGCGCAAAAACACAAACAAAAAACTCTCTCTGCCTGCTTCGCACCGCGCGTCGTATTTTACGGGGAAAGGGCTGTTTGGGGGATGTTACAAGTCAAAGGCCATACGATAGGTCCCTATTTTCAAGACAGGTTTAAGGGGTGAGGCTTTTGAGATAAGTTATTGCAGCCTGGATTTCCTCATCTTGAGGGGTGGATGGGTCATCCTGGACGATACGAGTGGCGGGGACTCCTTTGCCTTCAATCCAGTTTCCTTCTGGTGAAAGCCAGCGCGCTACTGTATAGTGCAACATACAATCGGGACCGAGCGGAACCGTGTCTTGAATTGTTCCTTTGCCATGGGTGGTGTTGCCGATCAAGGTCCCGCGATGCCGTTCTATTACAGCAATCGCGGAGGTTTCCGCTGCCGAATAAGAGTGGGGGCCGATCAATACAACTAAAGGCAGGTCCGTGAGGAAATTTTCAGGCCGGGCAGAATAAGCGCGGATGTCTCCATTTTTAATTTGAGCGCTGAAAAGCAGGCCATCTTTAATAAAGTAGTTGAGGATGGTCTGGGCGGCATCCATCGATCCACCGCCGTTGCTGCGGAGATCCCAAATAATACCTTGGGGTTTGTGGGTCAGCAGTTCTTGAAGGGTCGCTTTGAACTTGTCGGGAGAATTGGTCGTGAAGGTAAATTGTGCCAGGTAAGCGATGTTGTCATCCAGCAGCGTTCCGGTGACGATGGTCCGTTCCTGCCGTATGGGATCGAAGGTGAGTTTTTCAAAACCGCGTTGAATGATCAGATGGGCCGGCGCGCCGACGGGACCGCGCACCAGATAGGTGGCTTCGGTATCGGTGGTGTCGCGGTCAAAGGCAAATCCATCGATGGCTAAAATTACATCGCCTTCCTGAATGCCAGCCTGTGCTGCTGGTTGTCCCGGAAAGACCGTGGTGGCTACAATTTGATCCCCTGCTTTTTCTGCCACCAGTCCGATGATGCCGGATTGACCGGCAAAGTCAGTCTGATAGCGTTGGGCAATCGGGGGTTCAAGCAGCGCTGCATAGGGGTCCTGGCTGGCTTTCAGCATTCCCCGAATGGCGGCGTAGGAGAGGTCACGAGGGGAGACTTTTGCGTTATAGGAGCGTGTCAATAAATGCCGGCGGGTCTGTTCGACCAATGCGATTTCGGTATTGGGCCCCCCTCTGGCAATCCAACCAATGCTGAACCAGACAGCTGAAATGATCAGGAACAGGAAAAGATCGGTGAGTTGTTTTTTAGAAAGAGCGAATTTCATGATGTATCCTTTTTCAAAGCAAACAGCGATGGCCCTGTAAGGCCATCGCTGTTATAAGATGCCGAGAATAAATAAAAATTACCCGGCCCAGCTGTCGTAGCCGCCGGACCAGGCGCCATCATTGCCGGCCCAGCTGTCGTAGCCACCGGACCAGGCGCCATCATTGCCGGCCCAGCTGTCGTAGCCGCCGGACCAGGCGCCATCATTGCCGGCCCAGGCGCCGTATCCGCCGGCCCAGCTGTCGTAGCCGCCGGACCAGGCGCCATCACTGCCGGCCCAGGCGCCGTATCCGCCGGCCCAGCTGTCGTAGCCACCGGACCAGGCGCCATCATTGCCGGCCCAGCTGTCGTAGCCGCCGGACCAGGCGCCATCATTGCCGGCCCAACTGTCATAGCCGTTGATTGCCATTCCACTTAACAGGAGAAGTCCTAACAGGGCAATGCTGAATAAAGCGTAATTTTTCAAGGTCATAGTTTTTCCTTTCTTTAAACGAGGGTAAATAACCGGCAAAAAAACTTTACCACAGATTGAGTCGGTGGTCAAGACGGGAGTTGTCATCCCTTTTTGCGAGATTTCGGCGGCATCCTGAAGGATGAAAATTCAGCGGAAGTAGACAGCCGCAAGTAGATAGTAAACAGCCTGCGCCTTCTGAGGCGCACCTAAACATAAACAAAAAAACTCGCTGCCTATCCAGCGCGGCGTTTCTTACGGAGAAAGGGCCTTATGCGGGAGAGGGGGATTTTCCAAAGAAGTGCAACTCACTCTGATCTTGCAATGACAGACGGTTTGCCTTCAAGTTTGAACGTTTGAAGTGTCGGTTCCAGGGATAGAAAGGGCGTCGCACCTTTGGTCGGGCTATTTTTAAGACCGCATTACCAGGGGTGCTGTTGGAGGATCTTTTCGGTGTGGGCGAGATCGGCCGCGGCGCCGAGTTGAGAAAATATTTCCTGGGCTTGCATCAGCAGGTTTTGGGCGGCGGAGGTTTCGTTTAATTCCAGCAGGAGTTGTGCCAGCCAATAGGCGGTACGGCCGGTTTCGATTTGAGATTTGCTGGTCTGAAATATCTGCAGGCTATGGTTGAAATGAAAGCGGGCCTCTTCCAGATGTTTCCGGGCCTGGGCCATACGGGCACACAGCCGTTCATATCGTCCCCATTCAATCGATTCCCCCATGGGAGCGCCGGTGACCTCTTTCAGCAAATCGTAGCTTTGTTGCGCCCATTCCTGGGCCTGATCGAGCTGGTTTTGTTCCAGGTAGAGACGGCCACATAAATCGTAGGCATCGTTTAAATTAAGGTTGGCGCGGGCTCCGGTTTCTTTATAGAGAGGAATCGCCTGTTGTAAATACCGCAGCGCTTCTCCCCAACGTTCTTGCAGCAAATAGAGGCGGCCGAGGTTCATATAGGCCTGGGCCAGTTCATAAGAATGCCCGATTTTTTGCGCAATCGTCAGACTTCTTTTTAAATTTTCGTCCGCTTTTTCCCAATCACCACGTTCAGTATACAGTATTCCCAGATTGGTACTGGCCAGGGCCAACCCTTCAACCTCGCCGATACGCTCCATCAATTCCAGGCTGTGTTGATAGTTTTTGAGCGCTTCGTCCCACTTGCCTTCGTATTTTTTTACAATGGCCAGATTGTTGGATGAACGAGCCATTCCGACCAGATCACCGAGGCGTTCTCGCAATTCCAGGGCCTGTTCGACGTAACGGGCGGCCTGATCCCATTCACTGCGGTTGTAGTGGACGGCACCGAGGCGATTGAGGATGGAGGAAAGGACGCGAAAATGGGTGGTGTCTTTCACCAGATTCAGGCCGTTTTGGAGGTTTTCCTGCGCTGCGGCAATATCTCCGCGACGCCAACTCAGCCAGCCCAGTTCGGAGTAGATTTCAGCGTTCAGGTCAGGGTATTGGTCGCCGAATCGTTGTAATCGTAATTGCCCCTGCCGCAACCAGCCTTCGGCTTCTTGAGAATCGCCTCGTTTATCCCAGACCTGGGCCAGACGGAGCATGGCCTGCGCCTGAATTTCATCGGGGATGCCTTTGGATTCGTCAAGGGCCGAGCGATAGGAGCTGATCGATTCTTCATATTCTCCGATGAGTTGTTGCACTTCGCCCAGGCCGATCGCTGCCTGCCAGCGTTGTTGTTCGTGATCGGTGATATGTTGGGAGAGCTGTAAAACCTGACTGTAATAATCAATGGCTTCCCGGTTGGAGAAGCGTTGGCGGGCCCGTTCGCCGGCAAGCAGAGAATAATGCAGGGCCTTGTCTTTAACGTAGGCCCGGTTATAGTGCAGTGCCAGAATTTCAATTTGATTGTTCAAATCCTGCCCGGTCAGGGATTCCAGACATTCGGCTACTAATTTATGAAGCCCGGGGCGTTGACTGCGGAGCAGGTTGCTGTAGAGCGTTTCCTGCGTCAGGATGTGGCGGAAGGCATAGGTCCCTTCTCCGGCTTCTGGGCGGTCAACCAGGATTCCCAAATCAACCAGTTGTTGCAGGTAAGGACGCACATTGGGATTATGATCCTGTCGGCGTTCGATTTCTTCCAGCAATTGGGCGGTGAATTGCAGACCGATGACGGCGGCGCTGCGGAGCAAGTGCTGGAGATTTTCGGGCAGGCGATCCACGCGGGTCATCATCAGGCCTTGCAGGTTGGTCGGGACATCGAGATCTTGCAGGGCCATGGGGGAGGTAATTTCCCAGCGAGTATCTCCAAATTGTAAGATCTCTTTTTCGATCAACATTCGCACAAATTCTTCGATATAGAAGGGATTACCTTCGGCACGGGTCAGGATTGTGGAGATGGTGGTTTCGGGCAGGGTATCGAGATTGACCAGATGGTTTAACAAAGCGCGGCTGTGCGTTGGATTTAAGGGAGTTATGTTGATCGTAAGCTGTAAAGCTCCCGTTTCCGGGGTGCTGCGCTGCGGAATTTCCAGAGTGAAGGTGCATTCAGGATCGGGGCGTTTGATCAGACAGAGCAAAATGGGGGAGTTTTCCAGGAGCGGTAGCAAAGATTTTAACAGATCGTGAGAGAGGTCGTCGGCCCAGTGGAAATCGTCTAGAATGAGGGCCACCGGTTGCAGGCTGACCTCGTAGAGCAACCATTCGCGAAAGGCGAGGGCGGTTAACTGTTTGACACGTTCCGGTTCCAGATATTGGAAGACCGCCATTTCATCAGGGTCCATGGGTTGGCCGGCGAGCTGGCGTAAGAAGGGGCGTAAAGGCGTTGAAATGCCGATATCCCAGAACGAACCTCGTTCACGGTTGCGGATTACCTGTTGCAATAAAGAGCGGAAGATTCCGTAACTGACACCCTGGGCGTAAGGCAGACCCCGTCCCTGCCAGATGGTCAATTCATCGGGGGAGCTGTGTGACAGCCATTCTGAGACCAGGCGCGATTTTCCCATGCCGGCCTCGCCCTGGATTGTCACTACTCTGCCCCGTTGATCTTTGATGAAGTGCTGGAGCAGGGTCAGCAGTTCGGCTAATTCCTGGTCGTGGCCCAAAAAGATCGAGGTGACACCGGCGACCCCCCGCACGGAGAGCGGTTCGGCGCGGTCGGCGACAACTTCATAGACCGGGATCGGCTCATCCAGTCCTTTCAATTGGACTGTTCCCATATCCTGATAATGGAAGAGGGCCTTGGTTTGCTGGTGGAGGCGAGAACTGACCAGGATATGACCGGGGCGGGCTGCCGATTCAATGCGGGCGGCAAGGTTGACCGTCTCCCCGATCACGGTGTACGCGGCCTGTTGTTGAGTTCCTAAAACGCCGGCGATTGCCAACCCGCTGTGGATACCGATGCGGATCTGAAGATTGGCACCCAGTTTGGCATGGGCTGTGGGCGCAAAGAGGAGCGCCTCATGTTGCATTTCCTGAGCGGCCCGGACGGCCAGTTCGGGGTCATTTTCATGGGCTAAAGGGGCTCCGAAGATCGCCATCAATCCGTCACCGGTGAATTTATCCACGACACCATCATAGCGATGGATACAGGCCACCAGGCGACTGAGGAGATCGTTGATCAATTTGAAGACCAGCTCGGCATCGAGGGCCGCTGCCAGACGAGTGAAATTGACGGCATCGGCGAAGAGAACTGTTACTTCGCGGCGTTGTCCATGTAATCGTTCGGGATCATGCAACACAGACTCCGCTATGACCGGGGGGACATAGCGGCGTAATCGTTGCAACGATTCCTTGACTGCGACCAGCTCCTGCTCAGAGGAAAGATTTGCTTTGGGCTCCGTTGGGATGGACAACAGAGCATTACAACTGATGCAGTAGCGTAAGGAATCAGGATTGAAATTTCCGCAATGAGGACAACGCATAGCAATCCTGTTGATTCAAGTAGAAATCTAACCTTTTTTCTTGCTACCTCCCGGATTATAGCACAATCTTCCTGAGAGGGTAAGAACGTGGTTTATAAATACCCCGGTTTAACCGATCCACTTTACAAAGGCGGGGAGAGTTAGTGTGATAAGAACATCAACCTTATTTATCTTTAAACTCAGTTTATACTAAATTCCAAAATTGTCATTTCAAGGGGGCGATTTTAAAGTGTGAGAGCCTGATCCAGATCTTCAATTAAATCGCCGATATCTTCCAGGCCTACCGCCAGGCGGATCAAGCCGTCGGTGATGCCGGCTGCCTGCCGTGCCTGGGGCGGGAGGCTGTGATGGGTGGTGCTGGCTGGATGGGTAATCAAGGTGGAGGTATCTCCCAGGCTGACCGTCCGGGTGCACAATTGGACCTGATTCATGAGGCGGATACCGGCGTTCAAGCCGCCTTTGAGTTCAAAGACTACCACGCCCCCTCCCCCAACCGGCATCTGGCGTTGGGCGAGGGCATATTGCGGATGGCTGGGGTGGCCGGGATAACGCATCCAGGCGACGGCCGGGTGGTGAGAAAGCCATTCGGCGATGGCCAGGGCATTCTGGTTGTGGCGGCGCATACGCAGCGGGAAGGTTTGAATCCCTCGAGAGATCAACCAGGCGTTAAAGGGACTGAGGCAGCCGCCGTAATTACGCAGGGGGCCACGGCGGGCTTCTTCGATGAAGACCTTCGAGCCGACGATCACGCCGCCGAGGGCGTCGCCATGGCCGCAGAAGAATTTGGTGGCGGAATGAATGACGATATCCACCCCCAACAAGAGCGGTTTCTGGTTAAAGGGGGTGGCAAAAGTATTATCCATCATGGTGATGATGTTGCGGGAGCGAGCCAGCTCGACAAGGGTGGCAATGTCGTTGAGTGCCAGAACCGGATTCCCGGGAGATTCCAGATAAATGAGGCGGGTATGGGGCTGCAGGGCCTTTTCAAAGGCGGTGGGATCGGTTGCCTGGGCCAACGTGGTGGTAATTCCCAGGCGGGGGAGATCTCGATGCAGCAAATTGTGGGTGCCGCTGTAAAGGCCGGTGGTAGCAACCACATGGTCGCCGGCCTGCAACAAGGTCAATAAGGCCGTGCTGGTGGCCGCCATCCCCGAAGCCGTAGCGACGGCGGCTTCACCTTCTTCCAGCGCGGCAACTTTGGATTCCAATAAATCCAGGGTGGGATTTCCCCAGCGAGTATAGATGGGGAGATTTTCTGTCTCAAAGGCCTCCGCCGATTCTTCTGCGCTTTCAAAACGGTATGTGGTAGAAAGGTGGAGCGGCGGGGCTACATCCCGATCTTGAGGGTTTTCGCCGGCATGGATTGCCGTCGTATGGACTCCCCAACGTTTCATTTCAGCCCCTTTCTGCGCATGGATTTTGTACATTATATGCGATCCTGGGGCACTTGGGAAATTTTGGGAAAAAGCACCCGGCCGGTTTGGGATACCGGCCGGGTGTAGACGAAAACAGATCAGGAATTAAGGCTTTTTATCTTAATTGTTTTCGGTTTGACCTCCTGAGCTTTAGGAATGACGAGCGTGAGCACGCCGTTTTCATTGTGAGCTTCCGTGTGTTCCCAATCAACGGGCATGTTCAGGACGAGCGTGCGGCTGAACTTGCCGTAAGGTCGTTGCTGGAGGACGTAGCGAACATTTTCCTGCGGGCCTTTCATCTCACCCTCGATGGTGAGTGCATTGTCTTCCAGGGTGACCTCGATATCATCCGGGTTCAATCCCGGCAACGAAGCCTTGACGACAATGGCTTCTGGGGTGGCGTAGACATCCAGGGGCAGACGATAAACCGGCATCAGTTGAGGCGTTTCCTGGACTGCATGGAGCGGAGAAAAATAGTCAATAAGTTCGCTGATTTTGTTTTGACGAACGGTTTGATCTTCCTGGGGCCGCAAATGTAAAATAGTCATGGCAACCTCCTATGATTTTTCTTGGGTTCGGGCTGTATCAGCACCGGTTGGTTGTTAATGAATTGATGATGTAATTAAACCAAAGTTGGATTAAGATTTCATTATCAAGCGATTAGAAAGGCATTAGAAAAATTAAGTTGGTAATTGGATTGAGTGGTTGGATAAGTGTGGTATAATAACTCCGGGGATGTTAGGTCTCGACGGGGAAGGTTGTGTGTGGGCTGCGAGTCGGGGGTGCCTTGACTCCGTAAACCCGAGGCAAAACACAAATGCCAATCCTATTATGGCAAACAATTGGGCCGCGATTCCCGTTGCAGCGTAAGCTACAATAGGAATTAAAGTTCAATACCCGATCGCGTGAGGCGGTCGCGCCCCTCCGGTATCTCATCAGCGTACCGGAGTAAGGTGTAATAAAGTTGATGTGCACCTCTCCCGACGTCGATACGGAGAGCCAAGGTAATCGACTTGCACGGATGCGGCGCGGTCGGCGGCGACCCACCGGGCAAGAACGAAAAGGCCGAATACACTCGTAGACGCTTACAGACGAATTCTTCGGACGCGGGTTCGATTCCCGCCATCTCCACAGGGGCCGGCGTGATTACGCCGGCCCGTGATTTTTAATAACGAGGAAGGGATGCCAGAACCACAGATTGTGCTCATTACCGGGGAGCGCCAGGTGGGAAAAAGTACCCTTTGTTTTCGGACGGCACAGGCTTTGCAGAAGAAACAGATTAAAGTTTCTGGGGTATTGACTCGCCGAAGCGGACCTCATGATTTGGAAGTGTTGGAACTTATTACCGGGCAGACTTATCCATTAACCTTACCTTTTAATCCTGCTGATAGTAGTCCGTTGGGCTTATTTCAAATGGATCCTCAGGCTTTTCTGCGCAGCAATCGTGCTTTAGAAAACAGTTTTCCCACCCAGGCTTTATTTGTAGATGAATTAGGCCCGCGAGAATTTTTCCATAATGAGGGATGGGTGTCGGTGTTCACTATGTTGCGAGAGAAAAGCTATCAGGTTGCCTTTATTGTCATACGTCCAGAACTTCTCATTCAGGCTATCTGTCAGTTGCCGGCTTCGATGTATGTCTTAATTAGAGTAGAGCGAGAAAATCGTGATTTTTTGTGCCCGGAGATGGTGACGCTGGCTGAAGAATTATGCCAACGCAATGGAAACAGCCGGTCCGGTGCAGGAAATGGGGAGAGGAGAGACGATGGGGCCGTGGCCAGTGATCGGACATGAACAGGCGGTGCGACAGTTACAACAGGTCGTGGAACGGGGGGAGACGCCTCACTCTTTGTTGATTACCGGTCCTGAAGGCGTGGGGAAAACCACGCTGGGGCTGGCGTTGGCCGGGGCCATGTTTTGTCAGGCCGAGCCCGAATTGCGCCCTTGTGGCACTTGTTCGGTTTGTCGACGGGTAAGCAATCAAAATTTCCCCGACCTTTTGGTGACAGCTCCCGAAGAGGAACGGGGAAGTCTGAAGATTGAACAGATTCGCGTTTTGGAGCGCTTTCTGGCTTTGACCCCGGCTGAAGGGAAATATAAAGTCGCTCTGGTCACCCATTTTGAAAATGCCACGTCGGGCGCTTCTAATGCTTTGTTGAAAACATTGGAGGAGCCCCCTGCCTATGCTCATCTGGTGTTGTTGGCGACCGACAGCGATCTGCTTTTGCCGACGATTGTTTCCCGGGCGCAACAACTGGCTTTACGGCCGTTGCCTCGGGGGGTAATTGAAGAGGCTTTGCAAAGTCGGTGGGGAACTGCTGCTGACCTGGCTGCTCGACTGGCTCGCTGGTCTGGCGGACGGTTGGGGTGGGCCGTGCGGGCCGTAGAAAACCCGGAATTGTTGGTGCAGATGGAAGGGGCTTTAGATGCGTTGCTGGCGCTGGTCCATCAGGATTTACCAGGCCGGTTTGAAATGGCCGGGGAACTTTCCAAGGATTCCGTGAAAGTTGTGGAGTGGCTGGAATATTGGCAGGCCGGCTGGCGAGATATTCTGCTCTTACAGAGCGGACCCGCCGCCGGCCTGACCTATAATGAACGCCAGGAGTCTTGGCTGGAAATTGCCAATCGCGAATCTCTCACCACTACACTTCGCGTACTCCAGGTTTTGGATAATGCTCTTGATGCCTTGCGCCGAAATGCAAATGTCCAATTAGTCTTAGAAACCTTAATGCTGGAATTCCCGACGCTGAGGACTGGGTGAGCTCAATTTCAGGAGGTGGCGCGGGGTTCCACCGTTAGTCGGACGGCGGTCCGCTCCTTGCCATCGATCATAACTTCCGAGAAGGTGGGGATGCAGATAATTTCAATGGCATCCAGTTCCAGATACCCCCGGGCGATAGCCACTGCTTTGACGGCTTGATTCACTGCGCCAGCACCGATTGCCTGTACATCAACTCGCCCTTGCTCGCGGATGGATCCGGCAATGGCGCCCGCCACGGATGTGGACCGAGAATTTGCTGCAACCTTAATGACGTTCATGAGAGCCTCCTGTTCAATTTCTGAATGGTGGGAATACTGAATACGGAATCTTTCTTAATTATATAGAAAATCTTATTAATAGCAAGTCAAAAAGATCGTAAAAATCTTCTTTTTCTAAAATTCATATTTTTTAAGAAGCAGTGAAGTTGCATTTTAGTTTTTTGATTTTTATTTTTCAATTCGCTTGCTCTTTCCTTTACCCTGATTATAATGCTCAC
Organism: uncultured Anaerolineales bacterium; assembly: GCA_964501335.1. Taxonomy (GTDB): domain Bacteria; phylum Chloroflexota; class Anaerolineae; order B4-G1; family SLSP01; genus CAZCTC01. The sequence goes on from CAZCTC010000022.1 coordinate 27,378, forward strand.
GGGTGGCAAAGGGAAATTTTGAGAAATTGAGAGATGTAAGGAACCATGGAAGGAAAGCGAAAACCCCATTTGCTGATTACCAATGATGACGGGGTGTTGGCGCCTGGGCTGTTGGCCCTGGCCGAGGCCTTGCAATCGGTAGGATCGGTTTCGGTGGTCGCTCCGGATCATAACTGGAGTGCGGCTGGCCATTCCAAAACCATGCATAAGCCGTTACGGGCTGATCCTACTATACTTACCAATGGGATACCGGCTTTTGTGACTACGGGGGCCCCTTCAGATGCGATAGCTCTGGGGGTGATGGGGCTGGTGCCTTTGCCGGTGGATATGGTGATTGCTGGGATCAATCGGGGGGCCAATCTGGGGCACGATGTGACTTATTCGGGAACCGTGACGGCGGCCATGGAAGGTGCCATCAGTGGCATTCCCGCCATTGCGGTTTCTCTGGATAGTTCCAGTTCGGCTGCTGATTATAGCCCGGCGGCGACTTTTGTGGCCCGCTTGGTGGAGCGGGCCTGGTTGGAGGGGCTGCCGCCCTCGGTTTTGCTAAACGTCAATGTGCCGGCGTTGCCGGGGGAGCAGATCAAAGGCGTCCAGGTGACGCGGATGGGGCAGCGGATTTATCGTGATCAACTGGTGCGCCGGGAAGATCCTTTGGGCCGACCTTATTATTGGATTGGCGGTGAGGTTCCTACGGGCGTTGTTGAACGGGGGACAGATTTTGGAGCTGTGAGTCAGGGGTATATTTCAATTACGCCTTTGCAGCTGGATTTCACGGCTTTCACTTTCCTGGACGTATTGCATCGATGGGGCGTGGCGGAAGAATGGGGAAACCGGGAGGATCTACAATGAAGCTTTCTGTAATTATTCCTGCTTACAATGAGATTAAGACAATTGCGGAGATTTTGGCCCGGGTGCAGGCGGTACCTTTAAAGATCAATGCCTGGACTGGCGATGCGCAACAACAGGAAGTGGTTCTGGAGCGGGAAATTGTGGTGGTTGATGATGGTTCTAAAGATGGGACTCGGGAATTTCTCCTGACTTTGAAGGATTATCCGGGCTATCAGATCATCTTTCACGAACAAAACCGCGGTAAAGGTGGTGCGGTGCGGACTGGATTGGAGCATGCGACCGGGGATATTATGCTGATCCAGGATGCTGATCTGGAGTATGATCCTCGCGATTATCCGCAATTGTTGTTGCCGATTTTGGAGAATCGGACCCAGGTGGTGTATGGATCGCGATTTAAGGGCGGGCCTTCCAAAGCTATGTTTTTCTGGCATATGGTGGGCAATCGCTTTTTAACCTCGGTAACCAATTTCCTCTATAATACCATTTTGAGCGATATGGAAACCTGCTATAAGATGTTTACCCGTGAAGTCGCGCAGAAGCTGGATCTGCGTTCGCAACGTTGGGGTTTTGATCCCGAGATCACGGCTCAGATTCTCCGGCGAGGTTACCGTATCTACGAAGTGCCTATTTCTTATACCGGGCGGGAGTTCGATGAAGGCAAGAAGATTTCCTGGAAAGACGGCTTTGTCGTTTTGTGGACGTTGTTTAAATATCGGTTTATTCGCTTTTGAGATTTCATGGGTGAAATGTTTTAAGTTCAGGGGGAGATCTGCGAGCGGGTCTCCCCCTGTGCTTTATCTGTTGCCAGGGTAATTATTGAACCATGCTATAATGGAGAGCGGAGGTGCGGTGTCCATGGTGGCTTTGTTGGATGCACCCGTCCTGGTATTGAACGGCAATTTCGAGCCGCTCAATGTTTGTTCGACGCCTCGCGCTCTGGCTTTAATTGTCGAAGGTAAGGCTGAGGTTTTGCAAAACGGCCGGGGCGTGATTCGAACCGTGGCCGCGATTTATCCGGCCCCGTCGGTTATTCGGATTAACTACATTGTCCATCATCCTCTGCCCCGTTTACAGCCGACGCGCCGGGAGATTTTCCGCCGGGATAATTACCGATGTCAGTATTGTGGTCGGGAGATTGCCCGGCCGACCGTGGATCATATTTTATCGGTACAGCGAGGGGGGAAGAACAGCTGGCATAATCTGGTGACGGCCTGTCCGGAATGCAATGTGCGCAAGGGGGCACGGACACCTGAAGAAGCTCATATGCCGTTGTTAAGTTTTCCTTCGGAACCTCGTCCTACCGCATTATATCGATTTGGCCGTTATCTGGGACAGTTTGAGGAGTGGCGGTCTTACCTGGAAGGTTGGTAAATCCTCTGTTTTCATAAGGAGGTGGCGTGATGTTTAAAAAACAAGTGGAAAATTCTTTGTTGCTGGCTTTAGGTGTTTGTTCTCTGACTCGAGATGCGGTCCGTTCGGTGACGGGGGAAGTGGACCGGCAAACGGTTGGTGTTCGTAAAGAATTGAAGCAGTTTACGGATGATTTGGCGGAACGCGGCCGACAGGATCGGCGGGCCTTACGGCGGTGGGTATGGAAAAAGATGGAAGCCCGGTTGCAGGATGTCGGGCTGGCGACGCAAAGTGATCTTGAAGCCATGGCGGCGCAAATTTCCGGGTTGCGACAACGGATGGAGACCCCGGCGCCGACCGAAAAAGAAAGGTAAAGTATGGATTCTCGTTCCTGGAAAGTGCAGATGGCGCGGCAGATGATCAAAGATCTGCGCCCCGAAGAGGTTCACGAATTGGTGCGGGCGCTTTTTCCGGTGATTTTGGAGGCTTTTCCGCCTCAAGAGCGGGCGGATTTGTTGTTGGAACTGTTGCAGAATCATTTGGGGGATTTTTTGAAGGGGTTGGAGCGTCCTGACCGGGCTAAATTGTTGAATGCGCTCTTCCCCTTGCTGGCGCAGGAATTCCCTCTGGATGATCTGGATCTGCTTTCAATTTTCAAGACGCCTGCAACTTAGTGCGCGAGCGGCAGGCTCGCAGGTGAACTGTGGCCAGAATGCCCTTTGCCGGTGCAATTCGTCATTTCAGGCGCTATCGCTATATTTTCAACGTTTTTGCGCGGCATGGTTTCAGCTCGGCGCTCAATTTATTGCCCTCTGAACCTGGATGGTTGCGCGCGGCTCGTTCTGAAGAGCCGGCGACTTTGCCCACACATTTCCGCCAGGCGCTGGAGGAATTAGGACCCACTTTTGTTAAATTAGGCCAGATGCTGAGCACCCGGCCTGATTTGTTGCCTCCCGAATATATTGTAGAGTTGTCTCGTTTGCGCGATCAGGTTCCTCCGGTGCCCTGGCCGGAAATCCGTGAAGTTTTGGAATCCGAGCTGGGCATTTCTCCTGAAGAGGCTTTTCGGTTTATCGATCCTCAGCCGATGGCGGCCGCTTCCTTAGGCCAGGTCCATGCGGCAACTTTACTGAATGGGGCGGATGTCGTCGTCAAGGTGCAACGGCCCCATATTCAACCCAATATTCGTACCGATTTGGAAATCCTCGCCGATCTGGCCCATTATGTGGATCGTTACACCCCGGTGGGCCGGATCTATAACCTCGAAGAAATTGCCCAGGATTTTTCCGACACCCTGAACAGTGAGCTGGATTATCGACGCGAAGGGCAGAATGCCGATCGTTTCCAGCATAATTTTGCCAACGATTCCTATATCCATATTCCTGAGATTCATTGGGAACATACGACCCGGCGTGTGTTGGTGATGGAGCGTATTTACGGCTTGAATATCAATGAGATCGATCGGTTGGAAGCGGAAGGGCACGATCGACATCGGTTGGCCAATCAGGCAGCTCGACTCATTATTAAAGAAGTGATGGAAGACGGTTTTTTTCACGCCGATCCCCACCCCGGCAATTTTATGGTGATGGAGAATGGGGCGATTGGGGTGATCGATTTTGGGATGGTGGGATATCTCAATGACCAGGATCGTACGAATTTGATCCGGCTTTATGCGGTGACAGCGCGGCTCGACGCTCAGGGGATTGTGGATGAGTTGATCCATCTGGGGGCCGCGCAGGCTGAAGTCGATCGGCGGGCTTTGATTCGAGATCTGGAGCGTTTTTTGCGGCGCTATTACGGGGTTTCGCTTCAGGATATTCGGGCCGGCGAGGTATTGACGGAATTGTTGCCGCTCGCTTTTCGTCATCATATCCGGTTGCCCAGCAATCTCTGGTTGTTGGGCAAGACACTGGTGATGATGGAAGGGGTGGGCTTGAAGTTGGATCCCGATTTCGATATCTTTGCCTTTTCCGGACCCTATGCAACTCAGCTCTTATTGAAAAGTGCCCTTCCCAGTCGGCGGTGGCTGGAAGAGCTGGTCCGTCAGGGCAGTGCCTGGGGAGATTTTTCGTTGACGCTGCCGCGCGTGGGATTGATGCTCGCAGAGCGGCTGGAACGACGGGAACCGATTCCTCTTTCCTTGGATGATCAGAGTTTGCGGTTGTTGGATCGTTTGGTAACCCGTTTGTCGCTCAGTCTGATTTCAGCCGGGATGATTATCGGATTTGCTTTGTTGATCCCTACAACGGCGCAGAGCAATCTGGCCTTGCAGATGCTGGCCGGGTTGGCTTTTTTGGGGGCGTTGGGCATTGGGGGCTGGTTGGTGATTTCGATTTTGCGGGGACGTTGACGGCGGTACCTTGAAAAATGAAAAAGAAATCTCACCACAGAGGCACAGAGAGCACGGAGAAGAAGAGAGGAGATTTTTCTCTAGATTCTTCTTCGTTTTGTGAAGATGCGTTACCGGGACAGTTCTGGAAAAAACCTATGTTTTGGCGCGCTTTCTGAAGCGCGCCAAAACTTAAACAAAAAAACTCTCTCTGCCCATCCTGCGCGGCGCATCTGATCGGGAAAGTGTCATTTGCGGGTAGAGAGGAATTTCCTAAGCAGGTGCAACGCACTATGATCTTGCAAGGACAGGTGACCTGTATTCAGATTGATCCGTTTGAATCGGCGGCCCTATGGATAGAAAGTGCGTCACACCTTTTTGGGGGCTATTTTTAGGATAGATCGTACCTTGAAGGGGGGGCGTTTTTTATTTATAATAGCGATGATCTTTTTTATTGCGTGGGGAAATAAGTGAGGAAGAATGGATAACCGGACTGAGGGACGGGGAGAAGCGGTACTGTGGCCCTGGGAAGCGGTGATGCCGCGAGAGCGCTGGTTGATTTATCGGCCGGTTTTGCAACTCGCGCAGGCACGAAATATTGTCTATGCGATGGGCGGTGGCTTTGCTTTTTCTTTTTATACGCATCGCTGGCGGCCGACGAAAGATATCGATTTGTATGTTGAACCACAGAGTCGAGATATGATGGTTGAGACGCTTGCGGAGGCCGGCTTTGTCGATTATTTTGATGAAGAGCCGTACGATCGGCAGTGGATCTATCGGGGCATCAAAGATGGGATGATTCTGGATATTATCTGGCAGATGGTCAACGGGCGGGCTGTGGTCGATGGTGACTGGTTGTTGGCGGGGCCGTTGTTGGAGCTGGCCGATTTTTCCTGTCGGCTGGTACCGGCCGAGGAATTTCTCTGGGCCAAGTTGTATGTGGTGCAGCGCGATCGCTGTGACTGGCCGGACCTGCTGAATGTGCTTTATATGCAGGGGCCGGAGCTGAACTGGGACCGGTTGCTGGTTCGCATCGGTGACGATAAAGGGTTGTTGGGCAGTTTGCTGGGGCTTTTCAGCTGGCTCTGTCCGGAGCGCTCCCGGGATTTCCCCCAGGATCTTTGGCCCCGGATGGGGGTGTTGTTTGAGGCGCCCTCTGGTCCACTAAAGGAATGTTGTCGGGCTGAGTTGTTGGATAGTCGGGATTGGTTTGGCCCGATGGAGGAATGTTCCTGAGATTATTTGACAATTATGTCACTTGTGGTATTATCAAACCCGTCAGCGGAGCGGGGCTGTAGCGCAGTTGGGAGCGCGCTTCAATCGCACTGAAGAGGTCAAGGGTTCGACTCCCTTCAGCTCCACAGCTGGGTAGTAAAGCTCAGTTCTGATATGGGCCCGTAGCGCAGTTGGGAGCGCGCTTCAATGGCATTGAAGAGGCCAAGGGTTCGAATCCCTTCGGGTCCACACAAAAAGCCCTCTGAATTTTCAGAGGGCTTTTTCGTTGCTTATTTTCCAAACTACAGATCTTCTTCCTCAGGATCGGGAGCTCCCGTCATTCCCGGCAATTTGATTTCAATTACATCCCCATGCACATCAATGACCACATGAAATCCCATCATCCCCAACCCGGCGCGCACTTCATCAGGAAAACCGACCTGGAGCAAATTATCCACATTTTCATCCATCCGGTTGATGGAGGCTTCGACCATTGCTTTTGTAAAGAGATCGTCCTGTCCCAGCATTTGTAAGGTGCCGGCTACCGCTTCTTCTCGATGCGCCTCGACCTGTTCTTGCAACAGAGCTAAAACCTGCCGATCTACTTTTTCGGTAGGAATGTGTCTGTGGAATCCGGCATCGTCAATGACATAATGTGGAACATCGCCGATGCGGGTCACTTCGACCGGCCGATCGGTTTCGTCGGTGATCAGACCTGCAAAGAGTGCTACTTGCGGCATGTTTGTTTCTCCATCTGTTTTTTTCTTATTTTTCGATCTTACTACTTGCATCCCCAGCGGCCGGATGTACACTGTGATTCGGCCCTCGTTTTCGGGTTCTGGATTTCCCACAGGAAATCTGTAAATTTATCCTACCAGAAAACCGGCGAAATGCCAACTTTGAGATCGCGATCGACAAAACATGAGGGAGGAAGAAGTATGCGCTGGCGAATTGCAATGGCTCAATACAATTTTGTAGTGGGCGATATTTCCGGGAACTTTAAACGGATTAAAGAAGGAATTGAACGGGCCCAGGAGGCCGAGGCCGATCTGGTGCTCTTCCCTGAGATGGCCTTGACCGGGTACCCGGCCGAAGACCTGTTGCTCAAACCGGCTTTTTTGCAGGCCAATACTTCCGCGATGGCCGATCTGGCTTGTTTTACTAAGGGATTGACGGCGATTGTCGGCTTTGCCGATGTAGATGACGATGTCTATAATGCCGCGGCTATTTTGCACCATGGGGAATGGGTGCATACCTATCGCAAGCAGTATCTGCCCAACTATGGAGTTTTTGATGAGGATCGTTATTTCCGGCCCGGACGGGAGACGCCGGTCTTTCGGTTGGGCGAGGTGACGTTGGGGGTGAGTATTTGCGAGGATATCTGGTATCCCGCCGGACCTCCTGAAATCGAGGCTTTGTTGGGCGGGGCGCGGATTCTGGTCAACATTTCGGCTTCTCCTTATCATGTGGGGAAGCGGGCTTTCCGGGAACGGATGCTGGCGATTCGAGCGGCCGATAATGTGGCGGCTATCGCTTTCTGTAATCTGGTGGGCGGCCAGGATGAATTGATTTTCGATGGCGGCAGTATGATTTTGAGTGAAAAAGGGGCTATTCTGGCCCGCGGCGCTCAGTTTGCGGAAGATTTCATTGTGGCGGATGTGGATCTGGGCGCGGTTTTCCGGCAGCGGCTGCATGATCCGCGCCGGCGTAAGGCGCAGCCGGGTGTTTTGCCTTCGGTGGAGTTACCGACTCAGCCACATCACGATGCGGCGCAGAAGCCGCCGCTTCCGGTCCACGATGTGCCGCCCCCTTCTCCCCTGGGCGAGGTCTATGAGGCGTTGACGCTGGGCGTGCGGGATTATGTGCTCAAAAACGGGTTCCGTAAAGTGGTGATCGGCCTTTCCGGCGGGATCGATTCGGCGCTCGTGGCCTGTATTGCGGTGGATGCCCTGGGCGCTGAGAATGTGGCCGGGGTTTCGATGCCGTCGCGTTATACGGCGGATATGAGCCAGACGGACGCTGAATGGCTGGCAAAGAATCTCGGGATGCAGTTTATGACCATTCCGATTGAACCGGTCTTTAAGGCCTATCTGGGGGCTTTGCAGGAGCCTTTTAACGGTACGGCCCCCGATACTACCGAGGAAAACCTTCAGGCGCGGATTCGAGGCAATTACCTGATGGCGCTTTCCAATAAGTTCGGCTGGCTGGTCCTGACGACGGGGAACAAGAGCGAGATGAGTGTGGGCTATGCCACTCTTTATGGGGATATGGCCGGCGGTTTTGCCGTGATCAAGGATGTCCCGAAAACGGTGGTGTACGATCTTTCGCGCTGGCGCAATGCCCAGGATGACGGTCCGGTGATCCCGGAACGCATTATCACGCGCCCTCCCTCGGCGGAATTGCGGCCCGATCAGAAGGATACCGATTCTTTGCCGCCTTATGAGATTCTGGATGCGATTTTGCGGGCGTACGTGGAAGAGGATCAGGCTCCGGAGGAGATTGCGACGACGTTGCAGCTTGCGGAGGAACTGGTCTACCGGGTGGTGCGGATGATCGATCGGAATGAATATAAGCGGCGGCAGGCTCCGCCGGGGGTGCGGATTTCCTATCGGGCGTTCGGTAAGGATTGGCGGTTGCCGTTGACGCAGCATTTTACGGGCCAGGAGAAGAAGCGGCGCTCTTCTTGAGTTAATTTCAGCGTTTTTTTCGATGGGAATCGTTGCGTTTGAGAGAGAATTCTCCACCTGTGCGGTTAGGCTGAGAAAAAAGCCCGTATTTTTGCGCGCATTCTTATGCGCGCAAAAATACAAATAGAAAAACTCTCTCTTCCCATCCAGCGCGTCGCTTTTTACCGGGAAAGCGCCTGTTGCGGGACGCAAAAACGTTTTTGATCCCCGCTAATAAACAACCGCACAGGTCGAGAATTTTTTATTTATGTTTGCGCGCGCATCCGAATGCGCGCGCAAACATGGGTTCTTCTTTCTTTTGTTTTTCGGACTAACTGTCGGGCCGAAAATATAAAAATTCCGGCTTGACTTTGATCCGGGATATGGTAATTTTTCCGGGGCTTAAGAGCTCCAGACTTTTGGGGGGTGGGTGAAACAGTGTCCGATCAAGAACGCGATCGTCAAATGCGGGTAGTTGCGGAGGTGTTGCTGGTCCATTTACCCGGTTTGCTGGATAAGGATCAGCCGTTGGTTCATGATTTGCTGGCCGTGGTGGGCACGGCGCTGCAAAACATCTATGAGGATGCAGAGCAGTCTTCCAAGGCCTGGGATAAGAAGGCCTATCATGTTAAGGCCGATGAATTGCGCAAGGAGTGGGATTGGGCGTTGGCGGCCGGAAATTATGCAACGGGGCTGGCGTTGCGGCCCGATGATGTGGATGCGACGAAGCTGGCCAAATTGACGGCGTTGATCAGGCCGGGGGTGGAACGCCCGGCTCGCCATCAGATTCCCGATCCGGCTCGCTTCCGGGGAGCGGCGGCGGCGGTGAAAAAGCTGCTGGCGCAGAAACCTAAACCCGTTCGGGGTTGAGTTTTTATAGTTTCGCGCGCCCCGCAGGGGCGCGCGAAACTATGGATTCAGGATACGATCATTGCTCCCGGTCCCGGATGGCTGACGAAGTAACGGCCTTCCCATTCTTTTAACCAGGAGCCGAGTTGTAATTCCAGGGCCGGCAGGGTGGCCGGTTCGCAGAAGAGATGCAGGTTGGGTCCGGCGTCGATGGTGAAGTACACCGGCAATCCGTCGCGGCGCCAGCGTTGCACCTTTTGAATCAGGGCTATGGTAGTCGGCTGCCAGTAATAGATTCCACTCAGCCAGGGTTGATCCTCCACTTGAGAAGTCATCGCAATGGTGTGTAATTCCACGGCTTCACGCTCTATGAGCATCCCCAGTTGTTCCAGATCCCGGACTTCTAATGCGGCGCGAACCTGCGCCAGTTTTTCCGGCAGGGCGGCCAGTCGGGCGGCAAAGAAAGGGCTGGCGGCGGCGGCCAGATGTCCGGCCTGCGAGGAGATCAGCTTGGGTTGGGTGTCCAGAACAGCGGTGACGATGCAGAGATCCCAGGCTTCGGGCGGGGCCAGCTGCACGGCGTAGGAGGAATCGTCATCGTGGCCGGCGAGCCATTCGACAAAGCCGCCGTGGAGGGAACGACAGGCCGATCCCGAGCCTTTGCGGGCCAGGATGGAGAGTTCTCGTTCGTCCAGTTCCATCCCCAGAGCCCGGGTGGCGGCCAGTGAAAGGGCGGCATAGGCGGAGGCCGATGAGGCAATCCCGGCGGCGACCGGGAAATCGTTGGTAGAAGTGATTTCGGCGTGCCAGGGTGTGCCGGCCAGCGTGCGGATTCGATCCAGATGGCGGGCGACGCGGTCCCCGGTGGCGGAATCGGCAGGTTGACCGTTCAGGATGACGAGGTCGGCAGTTAGCCGGGGATCGAATCGGACGGTGGTAGTGGTGGTGGCGCCGTCCAGAATGACAGAGATGGAGTTGTTGGCCGGCAGGTTCAGGTTGTTGTCACGGTTGCCCCAGTATTTGATCAGCGCCAGGTTGGGATGCGCGACCGCGGTTGTCGCTCCTGGAGCGTTCACATTTTCGCCCTCCTTTGGAGGGCGAAAATCTGAACGCTCTTTTTCTTGATCAGGCAGCCGGTTAGAGGATGGTGAACTGACCATCTTTGTAGAAGAGCTGATCGTCGACCCAGATCTCGCCGCCGTTGCGCAGGTCGCAGATCATATCCCAATGGATGGCCGATTTGTTGGTACTGCCGGTTTCGGGGTAACCGTCGCCGGCGGCCATATGGAAGCTGCCGCCGATTTTTTCATCGAAGAGGATCTCTCCGGTGAATTTCTGGATCTGGGTGTTGGTGCCGATGGCGAATTCGCCCAGGTAGCGGGAACCTTCGTCGGTATCGAGGGTTTTGATCAGGAAGGCTTCGTTTTTATCGGCGGTGGCATGGACGATCTTGCCGTTTTCAAAGCGCAGGCGGACGCCGGTGACTTCGCGGCCGTCGTAGATGGTGGGATAGGAGAAGCAGACATGGCCTTCGATGCTGTTTTCGACCGGGCCGGTGAAGACTTCGCCGTCGGGCATGTTTTCGTGGCCGTCGCAATTGATAAAGGTCCGTCCGGCAATGCTGAGTTTCAGATCGGTGTCGGGGCCCAGGATATGGACCTTTTCACGGCCCTGGAGCCAATCGACGATCTTTTGTTGCTGCGCGGAGAACTTTTTCCAGTAGCCGATGGGATCGTCCATGTCGGGCAGACAGGCGCTGTAGACGAAATCTTCATATTCGGTCAGGCTCATTTCGGCATCCTGCGCATGGGCATGGGTGGGGAAGAGGGTGAGGGTCCAGCGTAGTTCTTTGGTGGCGGCCCGGCGGGAGAAGATTTCAGATAGGACAGAGCGAGCGCGGTGGTGCATGACCATCCGTTCCGGCTCGACGTTGGTGAGGGCTTTGGTGTTCTGGGAACCGATCAGGATGATCTGAGCATCGTAGGTTTCGTAGATCATTTTTTGCGGCTCATGGACGAATTTCAGTTGATCGTTCGAGGCATGGCGGTAGAAGATTTCGTCCAATCCGGGCAGGGTGAGCTGCAGGTAGGGCAGGCCGCCGGCCTGGATGACTTTGGTATAGACCGCGCGGATCAGGGGATCGGCTGTGGTTTCACTGCGCAACAGGACTTTGTCGCCGGGGCGGACCGCGACGGAGTAGTTGACGAGGACATCGGCCAGTTTTTCAACCCGTGGATCAAACATTGATTTGCCTCCCTAAAGATTGAGTCCAGAGGTATTGTAATCCGGGGGCCGGATCTGGCAAATCGCGGTCTTTATTTAACAATCAGCGCGCCCTCGAAGAGGGCGCGCTGATTGTTAGCAATTTCTTTTATTAGCCGCGTTCGGGAATTTTGCCGTCGGCCTGGCGCTGCTTGATAATCGTCTCGGCGAGATTGTCGGGAACGACATCGTAGCGCAGGAATTCCAGCGTGAAGGTGCCGCGGCCCTGCGTCATGCTGCGCAGTTCGGTAGCGTAGCCGCGGGCCTCGGAGAGAGGCACTTCGCCTTCGACGTTGCGCAGGTTGCCGCGGGCGCGCATGGCGGTCATGATGCCGCGGCGGCGGCCCAGGTCGGCGACGACGGTGCCGATCTGTTCTTCGGCGGCGTTGATGTCGATTTTCATTACGGGCTCGAGCAGGGCGGGTTGGCCCTTGCGGATCGCCTGTTGAATGGCCATCGAGCCGGCGATTTCAAAGTCCATGGCGGCGGAGTCGACTTCGTGCATCCGGCCGTCGATCAGGGTGACTTTGATATCGGTGATCGGATAGCCGGCGATGACGCCGCGTTCCAGGGCCTGGCGGACGCCCGTTTCGGTGGGGCGGACGAATTCTTTCGGGAAATAGGCGGCAGGGGCTTCGTTTTCAAAGATCACGCCGGAACCGCGTTCCAGCGGTTCGACGCGCAGTTTGACTTCGCCGAAGTGCCCGTGGCCGCCGCTCTGTTTCTTGTAGGTGCCGACCGTTTCGACGGTCTGGCGGACCGATTCGCGGTAGGAGACCTGCGGCTGGCTGACCTGCGGGTTGAGATTGAATTCGGTGCGCAGGCGGTCGACGACGATTTCCAGGTGCAGTTCGCCCATGCCGGAGAGGGTCAGCTCGTCGGTTTCGGCGTCGTACTGGCTGAGCAGGGTCGGATCTTCGTCGCAGAGACGGCTGACGACCTGATGCAACTTTTCGCGTTCGGATTTGGAAGCCGGGGTGAGCGCCACTTTGATCACGGGCGTGGGGAACTTGAAGGCTTCCAGCATGATGGGATGTTCGGGGTCGCAGAGCGTATCGCCGGTCATGGCCGATTTGATCCCGACCAGGGCAACGACATCGCTGGCCGACATTCCGCCAGCCTGCTCGCGTTCGCTGCCGTTCATCCGATAGATGCGGCTGACCCGTTCCTGCGTGTTGGCGCGGGGGTTATAGATCATCTGGCCGGCGTCCATCGAACCGGAGAAGACGCGCACCCAGGTGAGGTGTCCGACGTGCGGATCGACGACGATTTTGAAGGCCGAGGCGCAGAAGGGGGCCTGGGAATTGTTGGCGCGTTCGACCAGTTCTTCCTGAGCCGGGATGGTGCCCATGATGGGGGCCATGTCCACGGGGGCCGGCAGGTAATCGACAATGGCATCCAACAGCGGCTGGACGCCGATGCGGTTGCGGGAGGCGCCGCAGAGCACCGGGATGATTTCGCCGGCGATGGTGGCGCGGCGCAAGGCCTGTTTCAGGAGATCGAGTTCGGGTTCGATCCCTTCGAGGCGTTGTTCCAGCAGTACTTCATCGGTTTCACAGATGGCGTCGAGCAGGATTTCACGGGCTTTTTCGACCTGGGCGCTGATGTCGGCGGGCACCGGGACGAGATCGGGATCATCTACATTGGGACGCCAGGCATAGCCCTGGCGGGTGAGCAGATCAACCACGCCGTTGTAGGTTCCTTCGCTGCCAATGGGCCACTGCAAGGGGATGGCATTGGGGGTAAGGCGTTCATGGACATCGGCCATGGCGCGTTCAAAATCGGAGCCGACGCGATCCAGTTTGTTGATGAAGAGGATGCGGGCCAGGTGTTCGTTGTTGGCGTGCATCCAGACCGATTCGGTCTGGGGCTCGACGCCGCCGACGCCACAGAGGACGATGACGGCCCCATCGATGACACGGATGGAGCGGATCACTTCGGCGGTGAAGTCGATGTGCCCGGGGGTATCGATCAGGTTGATGCGGTGGCTGCGCCAGTGGCAGGCCGTAGCGGCCGACATGATGGTGATACCGCGTTCCCGTTCCTGGACCATGAAATCCAGTTGAGTATTTCCTTCGTCGATATTTCCTGCCTGGTGAATCCGGCCCGTATAATAAAGGATTGATTCCGACGTGGTTGTCTTACCCGCATCAACATGGGCAAAGATGCCGATGATGCGTACTTTTTCAATAGGTGCTTCGCGTTTCTTACTCATTGGTTTGACCTTCTTCTTTACTGTTTCCACAGCTTGAGACGGGCTGCGGAAGGAATAATGGAGCGGGTCAATCCATCGACAAAAGTCCAATTATGATTAAAATTGTCCAACTGGACACTGGCACATGAAAATGCCTCGAGGCTAAGGAGCCCGAGGCATTGCTAATGATATGGACCCGCTCAAAAACGGTCCGCATTCTATCACAAAGCCGGAAAATCGTCAAGTGCGAGTTTTTCGACGGTGCGGTGAGCCCGGAAAAACGGCTGTTAAGCAGACAAAGGAACGGCCGACAGGTAGGAGTTTTTTATCCATTTTTTCGCACTTCAGAAAGTGCGCCCCCACATGGAATTTTTCTCTGTCTCTCTGGCGCCTTTGTGGTGAAATTTTTTTTCAGGAGTATGCAATGCGGCGAGTGAAGGCGGATCTGGCACTTTTATTGATTACTTTGATTTGGGGTTCGACTTTTGTGGTGGTCAAAGGGGCTTTGGATACCGTAGGTCCTCTTGTTTTTGTCGCTTCCCGCTTCTGGTTGGCGGTTTTGGTGTTGGGCGGTGCCGTTTTGATTTTTCGTTTGCGACCGGGGGCCCATGGCTGGCGAGATGGAATCATTGCGGGGTGTTGTCTGGCTGTGGGGTATATCACCCAGACCATTGCTTTACAGACCAGCGGTGCGGGCAAGACGGCTTTTATCACCGGATTGTGTGTGGTGTTGGTGCCGATTTTTTCGGCGCTGCTTTTGCGGCAGGCTCCCTCCCGCCCGGCTCTGGCGGGGGTCGTGATGGCGACGATTGGGCTGGGATTGATGACGTTGGGGCCCGGCACCGTATTCCAACCCGGCGATGGTTGGGCTCTGGTTTGCGTGTTGGGGTTTGCTTTGCAGATCATCGCGACGGCCCGGTTTGCTCCTCGCCATCCAGTCTTATGGTTCACTTTTGTGCAGCTTTTGACGGTGGCAGTGCTCACGACTGCGGCGGCATTGGTTTTTGAGCGGGAAGCTTTATGGCCGGCGCCGACGGCCTGGCCGTCTATTATCTATATGGCCTGGGGGGCTACCGCGTTGGTGTTCGGGTTGCAGTCATGGGGCCAGCGTTATACCTCATCCACCCATGCGGCGGTGATTTTCGCTTTGGAGCCGGTTTTTGGGGCGATTTTTGCCGCGATCTTTGCCCAGGAATTTCTGACGCCGGTTGGATGGGTCGGCGGAGGATTGATCCTTTTGGGAATGCTGGCTTCGGAGTTGAATGGACTGCGCAGTTAAATTGCCATTTATTCGCTCCGGGTTATGATGGAAAGACTCTGTTTTTCGAGGAGGCTACGTTTATGGTGGTTGGAGAAATAGCAGAACTCTTTGCGATTATTGCCCTGGTGGCTTTCGGTCTGGCCGTGGCGAATTTTGCGATTAAGCTGGCTTATCGGGAATGGATTGCTAAAATGAAGCCGGCTCCGGCCTGGGTTGAAGGCTATAAGAAGTTGATGCGCTACAACAGTCAGTTCCATCGCTGGTTTGGGATTGTCTGTGCCGTGGCGGTGATTATCCATACTTTCCTATCGGTTCTGTATTTGGGGACGCCCGTGAGTGGAATTGTTGTGGGCGTGGCGCTGGTCAGTGTGGCGGCTTTGGGTTTCTATAAAACCTATATCAACAAAGCGTTCAATCCCAAACTCTTTTTGACCCTGCATCGCTATGCGGCGCTGGTGACCATCCTGGCGGTTATTTTTCATGATATCCAGGTCGGTTAGGCGACAGGGGATGTTTTTTTGCTTCGGCCGGATTTATATGGGGAAGGGTGGAAGATTGGAAGAAGGAAGATTGTAAGAGAGGTCTATCCGGCAACTCAGGCCATTTGCGACCGCGAGTGCTCGGAAAAGGGAAAGAAAAAGGGTGTTTTTATTTTTTGCGCGCCTCCGGAGGCGCGCAAAAAATAAATAGCTTTTACTGTCTGGTAATTCTCAAATAAGGAGTGACGACGTGACTTTTCGTTTGTATTTGACAGCTTTTGTGGGGGGCGTGGTTTCATTGGCGTTAGAGCTTTCGGCGTCGCGGTTGTTGGAGCCCTTTTTCGGCACCTCCAATCTGGTCTGGGCGGCGGTGATCGGACTGATTTTGCTCTATCTGGCGATCGGGTATGCCATCGGCGGGCGGTGGGCGGATCGTTCACCTCATGCTTCGACCCTGTATATGATTATGGTGGGGGCCGGGGTGGCGATTGCGGCGGTGCCATTTGCGGCGCGGCCGGTGTTGGACCTGGCTTCGCGGGGGATGGGCAGCTGGAATGCCGGGATGGTGGGCGGGGCTTTTATCGGCGTGCTGATCCTTTTTTCCATTCCGGTGACGCTGCTGGCCTGTATTTCGCCTTTTGTGATCCGGCTGGGAATCACCGATCTGGCGCTTTCGGGTGTGACTTCGGGACAGGTCTATGCGGTCTCGACCGGCGGCAGTTTTGTGGGGACTTATCTGCCGGTGCTGGTATTGATTCCGGCTTTTGGTACTCGTCGCACCTTTTTGATTCTGGCTTTGTTAACTGCGGCGACCGGGTTGCTGGGTCTTTGGTCGGTGGATCGGAAGCGGTTCTGGCAGCTTTGCTGGGTCGCGCCTGTTATTTTGGGGCTCTTGGTTTTCGGGGCCGGGTTGGTCAAACCGCGGACGGGGTTGGTCTATGAAAAAGAATCCAGCTACAACTTTATTCAGGTGGTAGCAGACGAGGCGCAAAACCGTTATCTGTTTCTCAACGAAGGGCAGGGCATTCATTCGATCTATGCTCAGAATCAGATTTTAACCGGGGGAACCTGGGATTATTTTTTGATCGCGCCCTATTTCAACCCGGCGCCTTATAAACCGGAACAGGTGAAGAGCCTGTTGGTGGTAGGGCTGGCCGGGGGGACCATTTCTTCGCAGTATACGGAGATTTATGGGCCGATTCGGATGGATGGGGTGGAAATCGATCCCGAAATTGTGAAGGTCGGGCAGGAATATTTTGGGATGAATCAGCCCAATCTGAATGTCTATACGACGGATGGGCGCTATTTTCTGGCTCATACAGATTCGCGTTATGACGTGGTGGCGGTGGATGCTTATCGGCTGCCTTATATCCCCTGGCATATGACCACCGTGGAATTTTTTCAACAGGTACGGGACCATTTGACCGAAAACGGCACGCTGGCGATCAATGTGGGCCATACGCCGGACGATTGGCGGCTGGTGCAGGCGATGGTGGCGACATTGGGAGAGGTTTTCCCTTCCGTGCATGTGATTGCGGTCCCGGATACGTTCAATGCGATTGTGGTGGCGACTGTGCAGCCCAGCGATGCGGCGAATTTACAGGCCAACTATGCCAATCTGGAGAATATCCGGTTGCAAACCATGGTAAAACGGGCCGAGGAGAATTTGATTGAGGTGACGCCGGCGCCGCCGATTTTCACCGACGATCAGGCTCCGATTGAGCAGTTGACCAACGATCTGATTCTGAAGTTCATTTTATTCAAGGGGTGAACCGATGGCGGTAACGATTCGGCGGGCGGAAAGCGCGGATGCGGCGGCGATTGCGACATTGAGCGAGCAGCTCGGTTATCCCATCACCGGGGCGGAGATCGAGGCCCGGATTGCTGAATTGAACGCGGAGGCTGAGCATGTGATTTTCGTGGCGGAACTGGCACCGCAGGGCGTGGTAGGCTGGGCGCACGCTTTTGTGGCCCGGCCGCTGATGGAGGTCACGTTGGGGATGTTGTGGGGGCTGGTGGTGGATGAGAGCTGCCGCGGCAGCGGGATCGGTAAGCAGCTGGTCGCGGCCGTGGAATCCTGGGCTCAGGCGCAGGGCTGTGAGGCGGTGGCGCTGCACTCGCACACCGGGCGATTGGGGGCGCATGCTTTCTATCGCGGCATCGGTTATCAGGACATCAAGACGCAGCTGTTCTTTTGGAAGGATCTGCCATCGGTTGACTAAGCAGGGCAGATTCTTATAATTTGCATGAAGTTAAGTTTTATTCCAGGATGAGGCAACGTATGCGCAAAATATCGCTTTGTATGATAGCCCTGCTGGTGCTCGGTTTGATTTCTGGATGCAGCGCTCCGACGCCAGCCGCGACTCCCACGCCGACGCGCACGCCGCAGCCGGCTTTGCCGACGGCAACCCCGACAGTGGCGCTTCCGCCGACGATCACGCCGACGCCGATGCCGCCCAGCGTGGAAGCTACCGCTCCCCCTCCCGATGTTAACCCGCTGACGGGGGAACGGCCGGCCGATCCCAGCCTGTTGGATCAGATTCCGTTGGCAATCAAGATTTCCAATTCGGCGGAAGTGCGGCCGCAGTCCGGGCTCAGCTCGGCGGATCTGATCTTCGAGCATTTTGCTGAAGGTGGAATTACCCGGTTTACGGCGGTTTTCTACGGAGAAACCACCGAGCGGGTGGGATCGGTGCGCAGCGGGCGGCTGTTGGATAAAGAGATCCCGGCCATGTATGGGGCTATGTTTGCCTATTCGGGCTCCAGTGCGGGCGTTAAAGAGAAATTCCGCGCGTCGGATCTTTTCCCGAATTACATTGCTGCTCCCGATTTTGGCATGGGCGAGCCCTACTTCTACCGCGTGCCGAAGGAAGGATTGGCTTTTGAGCATACTTTGTTCACCGATCCTCAGGTGCTGCATCAACTGGCCACCGAGCGGGGGATCAACCAACGGCCGACCTACAGCCGTTTTATGGCCTTCGATGCCAATCCACCTGCCGGCGGGACGTCGGCGAGCTATCTGGAAGTTAACTACCTGCCGAACTACTGCACGGCGGAGTGGGATTACGATCCGGCAGTGGGGAAGTGGCGCCGCAGCACGACGGGCACGGTATTGAACGATGCCCTGACCGGGAAACCGGTCTATGTATCGAACGTTATCCTGGTTTTTGCCAACCATGTGGAGACGGATATTCTCGAAGATACCTGGGGCGGCGGCCACCAGTCCATTGAGATCCAGGTCTGGGGCGGCGGACCCGTGATGATTTTCCGCGATGGGCAGGTATTCAAGGGATTCTGGCTGCGGGAAAAGCGGAATGAGATGTTGACCTTCTGGGATTCCATGGGCAAGCCGCTGGCGTTGAAACCGGGGCACAGCTGGTTTCAGATGGTTCCATTGGATACCACGACCGAAGAATTCACCCCCGGGAAGTTACGGTTCAATCCCTAAATTTTTGGGTTGCGTTTTTTTCGGTCCGTGTTACAATGGCGGTGCAGTGGGCGAGTAGCTCAGTCGGTCAGAGCGCACGGTTCACATCCGTGAGGTCGTAGGTTCGAGCCCTATCTCGCCCACCTTCCCGCGAAATACCACACCGGAATTTTGCGGTACTGAACCAACATCCGCCAAGATGTGGTTCAAACATCGGATTCAATTGTTAAGGTTCGGTTCGGTTCGTCGGTCATCGGTACAGCTTCAGTTTCTTACTCCATGGGGGTTGTGGTGCAGCCACAACCCCCAACTTTTATTTTACCTCAAAGCCCCATTTATCAAAACTCAATAAATCCTCACGGTTAATCCGCCCGTGGTATGTCTGCTGGCTGGTGATCGGGCCGCCGATCTGACCATATAAAAACTGCCAGTAGCCGAACATGCTCCTCACAGACCCAGACCACATCCCCCGCTTTTTCAAATCTCGCCAGGGCACCGGTGCGCGCCGGAGCGGAACGCATAATTAAACTGACGCCTTTGGTCGCGGGACGATTGCAATATAAACACAACTGCCCAGAAGAATTTTTCATAAGCACCTCCGTTTTACTTGTTATAGCATTTTTTCGACAATTTGCAGGCAATTGTTTGACAAGTAATAAAAAGCCTATCTATGGCCTACAGGCCTTGTAACACAGTTGTAACGTGAGCACTTAAAAGGTAACGTATAATTAGAGCACGTCATACAAACATTGGAAACGAGGTATGAGCAACGAGGAAGAGCTCCGTGATTTTTTCATTGTTGTTCGGAGAGCGCTGTTATTAATTGTAGGATGGATTGAGAAACGCTATAAATTAGCCAAAACTGAATAATAGGGCCGCATCTTTTTAGATCCCGCCCACCGTACGAGAGCCGCCGGTGCTTGCACCGCCCGCCCTTACGGTGGGCGGTTTTTATTTTTTTTAACCTCAAGGGGGTCACAATGAAACGCAGTTTGGTTGTAGCAGGATTGGTATTGGTGTTGGTGTTCGTGGTTGCCGTCGGCGGCGCCGCGGCTCAGGGCGGAGTCCCGCCGGCAATCGATCCGGGCCAAGTCCCGGCGCTCCCCGATTTTCTGCGCACTCTCGCCGGCCCGGCCGGATGGGTGCTGCTGGGCGCGTTTGTGTCGGCGATGCTGGCGCGGTGGGAATGGTTTTGTCGTCAGCCCACCGTTTTTAAGAGCCTGGTTCCGGTGGCGCTGGCGGCCGTGCTTTCGATTGGGGCTCAGTTGCTGCTCACCTATGTTCCGGTCACGTTTTGGGCAGCGATCGCGCCGTATTGGACGATTGTGGCCGGGGCGGCCGTGACATGGTTGGGGAGCCAGGGTTGGTTCCAACTGGTTGAGAAACCTGCGCAGGCCCCCAAGCTCCGGGGGGCTTCTGTATTGCAGATGGCGCGGATGATCAGTGATCAGGCGGCGAAAAAATGACTCCGCCGTCCACGCCTCCGCCAATCAACAACCAGGATCTCGACAAGCAGCTGGCGCTGCTGACGCAGACCGTAGAAGGTCTGCGTAAAGACCTGGAAACAATGGGGTTGTTGCGGGACCAATGGCTACAGGCCAATTTGGGAACCCGTGTTGAAAAGCTCGAAGAGCGCGTTACTGAAATTGAAAAACTTCTCGTCGATATGCGGCCGGCAATTCGGGGAATGACGGCGGTCGGCGGGATTGTCATTGCGTTGATCATCGGACTGCTTTGGGCCTTGCTCACTGGGCAGGCCCATGTGGTGTATCCGTGAATTCGCAGCGTTGGCCAGCAGATCCGGGCCTGGATGATGCGCTGCTGGTCATCGTCTGGATGCTGCTGATCTGGGCGATTGTCGCTGGATTGGATATGGTGGGGGGATCATGGTGAAGCGGGCGCGACGTGCGCGGCAGGAATGGAAAACTTGCTCGAATTGCGGTAGGAAATACCGCGGGTCGCGTTGCCGTAAGTGCCATCCAGGTCGCCCAGGGCGGCGGGGGCCGGGTGGTGACTATGGGGGATCTGGGGGCGGAGGCCGAGGGCGACGGGCCTCCGATGTGCTGGGGCGGGACGCGCTCCCGGTCAATGCGGATGCGGCGGCCTGCAACCAGGCCGGAGCGGCGGCCGTTTACGACGAGATCCACCCTGGATTGACCAAGGAGCAGTGGAATATCCTTACGGCGAGACTCGACTCGAATACGCAGGTAATCAATTCCCTGGATGGTGATGATGCAAGTACCCAATATGTTCTTGACTCCTGAGGAATGGGCTGAATTCCATACGTTTCTGGCTAAGGCATTGAGAGATGCCCGAAACGCATTACGGGAAGCACAACCTATTGAGCGCAAAGGCGCAGCACCGGTGCTGCGTTATTCGAAGCGGTCTCCGATTGCAATGCGGCCCATCCGACGGCATGAGGTGCAGACTGTACATAGAAGGAAGGGGCGGCGATGACTGACAAATATACTCCCAGTGATCTATTGACCATGGCTGAAGAGCTGGCTGCAATGTATATCGAGCTGGCCAATCTCAAAATAAAACGGGCAGATCCTGTCAGCGAATACGACAAGGCCTATATGGAGAGCTATGGAGATAGCTACGATCGTCACACTCAAGAAGCCATGAAGCGCATGCATAAAACCATTGAGCAGACGAAGGTGAATCTCGATGCACAGATCATCAGGTTGGAAGCCACAATCCGCGGCGCTGAGCTGCGGTTTGACGCTGCTAAGTTTATGTTTTCCCATCCCTATTACATCGGGATAGATATGGGGGCTCCTGGTGGTGATCGGTCGGTATCTCGCATCGGTGAAATAGAAAGGAGCGGCGATGAACGCCGTTAAAGCAGTTGTGCAGATTGATTCAAAAGTAATCAATGAGGCGATTGCTAAACATATCATTGAGCGTAACGACATGCTGTTGGATCAGGCAAATGCATTGAGCAACTTATACATTGCCATGACAGAGCTTGAGATCCAGATCAAGAATCCGGTTTGTGATGAATACATTGATAGGATTCATTCCTTGGGCCGTCGCTTATCTACTCGCGAAGCGACTGATGAAGAAATCGATGAATACAGCCGACTCAATAAAAACCGGGCTGAGATCGTTGCTCAACTTGAGGTAAAACGAATGAGGCTCTTAGCCCGGATCAAAGGGGAAGAGCTTCGGTATGACGCTATGAAAACCGTGGTGATTGGTAATGAGCGCTAACTATTTTGAACGGCTTCAATTCGAGCTGGCCGACAATGTCGACCGGCTCGTTGCTGCGCGGAAGCTGTTGATGGATATGGAGAATGCGCTGGCTGAGATGCAGTGGATTGCATTCAAAATTTTCTTTCTATATCCAATTGCAGCGTTGATCCATCGCATGATCGGGGACGGTCAATCTCCTAACGCGGATTACACCCGCTCATCGTTTCAATCATTGGTTGCAGCGAAGAAAACTGCACCGCAGGCAATCCGAGACGGAAAGAGATCGATCGCCACGTTGAAAGAAGAGATTGACCGACTTGAGTCGCACATTGAAGTTCTTAAGTTTGAGTTGTGGGGTGAATGATGCCACTTCGACCTTGTGCCTACCCTGGGTGCAGTGCGTTGGTGCGGCGCGGCTACTGCGAGAAACACGCAGCGGCAGCAAAGAAGCGCTTCGCACCCAGGGATCAGGAAAGCAGGGAAACCCATCAGCTTTATGGCCGGGCGTGGCAACGGCGTCGAAAGGTGCACCTGGCCGCCCATCCCTGGTGTGAGGACTGCCTGGCCAATGGGGTACACACCCCGGCCACCGACGTGCACCACGTCGTGCGGCACAAGGGTGATCCGGTTCTGTTTGCAACCAGTCCCTTGCTCTCCCTTTGCCATAAGTGCCACTCTCGCCGGACGGCGGGGGAGGTACGGCAGGGGGAGAGGGGGTAATAAAGTTTTCAAGTAGGGATTGTCGAGCGCAAGGGTGCCTCGGCGTGAAAAAAATTCCCAATGTGAGAAATTCGAGATGCCGGCGCGAAAACCACAGGGCCTGAAGGCCCGTCACGACACGAAAGACGAAATCGAGCAGCGCGAAGCTGCTGAGGCGGCGATGACTCCTGACCGAAGCCTCCCGATGAGTGCGCCGGCAAAACTGGATGGGCATGAAGTGGCCGCGGCTACCTGGCGGAGGTTAATGCGGATCTATGGGGAATTAAAGGCCCAGCTGGTCAGCTTGTTGGATATGGATCTCTTGATCCATTACTGCATTGTCTCTGAGCAGGTGGTGGAGTTGGACGCCATGCGAACGGCCTCGTTCAAGTTGTGGGCCGATCTCCAGCGGGCCTACGAGAAGCTGCCGCCAGAGATCGACTTTGACATAAAGCTCTCCTTTATTGGAAAGCTGCAACAGGCTCAGAACGATATTCGCTCACTGGATGCACGGTGCGATCAGAAGCGTCGCTTGCTACATCAGTTTGAGCAGTCGCTGTATCTGACCCCCAGGTCGCGGGCCGGGGTGTTGCCGGAAGGGAAAGACAAAGAGCCGCCCAAGGATGCCCTTGAGCAGCTGCTGGATGAAGAGTAATGTACGACGAAAAAAAGGCTGACCGTGTAGTGCGATTTTTTCAAAGCCTGAAACATACCAAGGGGACGTTTCACGGCCAGCCCTTCACGTTGCTTTCCTGGGAACGTGATGTGGTGTGCCCTGTTTATGGCACAGTCAATCAATCCGGCCTGCGGGTTGTGAAATATGTATACGTGGAGATCCCGAAAAAGAACGGGAAGAGCGAACTTTGCGCGGGCGCCGGCCTCTACCATACCTTTGCCGACGGCGAGAAAAACGGCGAGGTTTATGGGTGCGCCGCCGATCGGCAGCAGGCCAGCATTGTTTTTGATGTTGCGGTGGATATGGTCGACCAGCTCCCGGCGCTGAAGAAGCGCACGAAGCTGAGACTTAGCCAGAAACGGCTTATCGATACGGTTAGCGGAACATATTATCAGGTTCTATCAGCCGAAGCTTTTACAAAGCACGGCTTGAATTTATCCGCGTGCATCTTCGACGAGCTGCACGCGCAACCGTCCCGCGATCTGTGGGACGTGATGACCTTCGGCGCTGGCGATGCGCGCCGGCAACCGATCTGGTGGATTGTCACCACTGCCGGCGATGATCCCGATCGGGTTTCCATCGGCTGGGAACAGCACGAATATGCCATGAAGGTGTTGGCAGGAGAGGTCATCGATCCTACCTGGTTCCCGGTGATCTATAGCTACGATGGGGACGATATTTTCAACGAGGAAAATTGGGCGAAGGCCAACCCGTCCCTGGGCCATACCATCCAGGTGGAGACGATCCGAGAAGCTGCGGAAAGAGCGCGGAATAAACCCGCCGAAGAGAAGCTTTTCCGCTGGCTGCGGCTTAACCAATGGCTGACGACCAAGCTCACTACCTGGCTTCCTCTGAATTTATTCGATGAGGCGGCCGCCGCCTGGACCAACTCCGGGATAAAGCGGGCCGATCTGGCGGGCCGGATCTGCTATCTGGGGATGGACCTCTCCAGCACTACCGACCTGACGGCGCTGGCGTTGATCTTCCCCCCCCAGGGAGAGCAGCTGAACTGGGTCATCATTTGGGAAGCGTTTATTCCCCGCGAAGGGATGAAAGAGCGTGTGGCAAAGGATCACGTTCCCTATGATTTCTGGGAAAAACAGGGCTGGATCAATGTTACTGAGGGGGATGTCGTCGATTACACCCGGGTAGAGGCCAGAATATTGGAACTCAAGGCGCTCTACGATGTTCAGGAAATCGACAGTGACCCGGCCTTCGCGGCGATGTTGCTCCAGAGACTGGAGCAGGCAGGCCTGACCTGTGTCGCAGTCCCCCAGACATTTATCGGCCTCACCGACGCCATGAACCAGTTCGAGGTCGTCCTGCGGGAGCACAAAGTGGCCGTAGAGCCCAACCCCGTGGCCCGCTGGTGTTTCGGCAACACCAGCATTGCGAAAAACGGGTCTGGCCTGATCAAGTTCGTCAAAGAGAGCAAAGGAAAATCGGTGGTCAGGACAAAGAGGATCGACGTGATGGCTGCCGCGATCTCTGCGATGGCCCGGGCGAGGTTTCATAAAGTGTCTATCGATCTCAGTGAGATCGTGAAATCAAAGGACTGGGGGATGTGATGCGGAAATACATCGGGGACGTGTTGGTTGTAGTTGGATGCGCCCTTTTGATTTGGGGTACATATCAAATATGCCCCATGGCGGCCCCGATGGTGGCGGGATTGCTGGCGATCGCCGGCGGGATCGTCCTGGATGTGACCGTAGACAGTGGAACGGAGGCCCCACGTGCTCATTAAGCGCTTCTTAAATGCGGTTTTTCCCCAGGTGCCGGATGTAATGTCGGTGCCGGAGCTGGTCAATGTGACGGGCGGCTCGTCAACACTGTCGGGCCAGTCGGTGACGGCCGAAAACAGCCGGAATATTCACACCGCCTATCGGTGCATCAACATTCTATCCGACGACCTGGCAAAAATGGCCTTACAGACATTTACCAGCCGGGGAGCAGGGCAGGTGGATCGCGTGCGGCCGGATAGCCGACGGCAAAACATCGCCTGGTTATTGGAGGTCAGCCCCAACAGGTGGATGACTCCGTTCGTTTTTAACAAAACGTTGATGATGTGGTTGATAACCTGGGGGGCGGCCTATGTGTGGACCCCCAGGTTAATGCCGGGAACGCGCCGGGAGATGTTCATCCTACGGACGGACCAGGTTTATCCGTATATGAACAAGGAAGGGGATCTCTGGTATCACGTCAGTTTCTCCAATGGAGAACCCCAGTGGATTCCCTCAGTCGAGGTGTGGTCTGTGCTACTGAATTCCATCGATGGCGTTACCGGCCGCGCCCCCATATCCTACGCCAGGGAGACGATTGGTAGGCAGTTGGGGGCCCACGAAACACAATCAAAGTTCTACGCCCAGGGATTGAACCCGGGTGGCATTATGTGGATGAGTGGAGATTTGGACTTTGGCGGGCGGCAGGCAGTTCGAGACAAATTCGAGGAAGCGATCGGCGGTTCTAACAATGCTTACCGTCTGGTGGTGTTGGATAACAAAGCTACGAAATTTGAACCCATAACCATGAAGCCCGTGGATGCTCAATTCCTGGAGAGCATCCAGCAGAATGATATGGAGATTGCGAATTACTTCGGGATTCCCCTGTACAAACTGAACCAGGGGAAGCAATCGTATAACTCCAATGAGCAGGCTGATCTCGATTATCTAAAAACGACCCTGGACCCATATTTGGTCCAGTGGGAACAGGCGGCGGCGAGGTATTGGCTTTCCGAAAGCGAGCAGGATTACACCTATTTCCGGTTCAATCGGGACAGTTTGCTACGTACTGACGCCAAAACGCGGGCCGATTATCTGAATACCCGCATTATGTCCGGGCAATTAACGCCCAATGAGGCCCGCCAGATCGAGGATTTACCGCAATTCCCTGGTGGGGACAAGCACTATCTTCCGTCAAACATGGCCCAGGTCGGCCCGGATGGCGGCCTATTGATGGCCGGTCCGCAGCAGCAGAAATAAGGGGGAAATATGCAACCAATTCGATGTTTTGAGGGCAGCGCCCGGCCACAGGAGCGCTTTTGGACGTTTAAAGATGCCGCCGGTGCCGCCGAAGAGCCGGAATTGGAGCTCTACGGGGTCATCAGTGAATACTCGTGGTGGGGTGATGAAGTCACCCCCCAGATGTTTCGTGACGATCTCCAAAAATACGGCAAGGGAGGGCCTGTGACGGTGAGGATCAACTCGGTGGGCGGCGAGTTGGTAGCGGCCAGCGTCATGCGGGCCGCATTAATCGATTACAAGGGCCGGATCACGGTGCGGATCGATGGGCTGGCGGCCAGCGCTGCCACGCTTGTAGCGCTCGCCGGCGACACCATAAAAATTCAGGATTCTGGATTTTTTATGATCCATGATCCGTCGATGTCCTTCTGGTTCCAGAGTGTCAATATCGACGAGATGACGCGGATGCTGGATGAGCTGAAGCGCATTAAATCCAGCCTGGTGGATATCTACGCGGAGAAAACCGGGCTCAGTAAGGCCCGGCTGGAGAAATTATTGAGCAACGAGACCTGGCTCACCGCCAGGGAGGCCGTTGATCTCGGATTTGCCGACGAAGTGATTACCGGATCGAAAAAGGAGAAGAAACCGGATCAGGAGCCACAAAACAAGGCCTTTACCAACGTTTTACGGACCTATGCGAACGTTCCGACTGCCCTACTGACCAATGTGCAGCCGGTTAACCTGGCGGAGGAGTCGCCCGATTTGGCGCGCCTCCGCGCTGAAGCCAAAATCTTGATGGGGTGAAAACATGAGTGGTAATTTACGGCGGTTGTACGATCTGGCTAACGCGACTGCATTGCGAGTCCAAGACATTGCAACGCAGATCAACGATCACCTCGACCGAAACGAGAACGATCAGGCCATTGCGCTGCGTTCGGACCTGGACAAGGCAAAGAAAGACGCTGATGAGGCCAGCCAGCTTTATCTTTCGATGGTAGCTGCGTCCCAGGGAGAAGGCGGCGATCCGGCGCAGCGCTTCGTCCCGATGGGCGGCGACACCGAGCCGCCCCAGGTGCGCGATCTGCGGGGCTCGCGGGAGTATGTGCAGGAATTTTTTCAGGCCCTGAAGGTCGGCGCGTCTCCCAAGAGCATTCTGGGGGGAATGCACCGGGCTGAAAACTTTGGCCGGCTGCTCAACGCATTGACCGAAACCGGGGGCAGCCCGGCGGGGTCCGAGGGGGGCTTTTTGCTCCCCATCGATTTCGACAACATGATCAAGGAGCTGCAGCGGCAGGCTGTCGATCTGGCTCCCTATGTCAACGTGGAAGAAGTCACTGCCTATTCCGGATGGCGGGCCGTGGAAACGGCCAAGGCGGCGCTGCCCTTTACGGCGATCAATGAGGCGGATTTCCCCAGTGGGGAGCGGATTCCGGCCATGGAGAGCCCCACGTTCACCAAGGTTGAGTATACCGTGGTCAACTACGGCGGCTATTTGCCGATCTCCAACGACCTCCTCAGCGATACGCCCGCGAACATCATGGCCTATTTGGCCCGGTGGTGTGGGCGAAAGGTCTCGCTCACCAACACCAGCCTGATCCTGGCCCTGATCAACGCGCTCTCTCCGACGGCCGTCACCGACCACAAAACTACTCTGACGGCGATCAAGACGGCGCTGAACAAGACGTTGGACCCGGCGATTTCGGCCTCGGCCAGCATTTTTACCAACCAGAGCGGCCTGGAAGTGATGGACCAGTTGGACGACGGCACCGGTCGGCCCTTGCTGCAGCCCGACCCCAGCAGCGCGACCGAGTTCCGCGTCAAGGGCCGCCCTGTAGTGGTTTTGTCGGATGCTCAGTGGGCCAACCTGGGAACTCCGACCCGCGCCCGGATCGCCATCGGCGACGGTCGCCAGTTTGCCACCTACTTCCGGCGCTCCGCGCTGGAGATGGCCACGACGGCCATCGGTGGAACCGCCTGGAGAAACAACAACACCGAACTGCGCGCTATTCTGCGCGCAGTGGCGAAGACCATTGACTCCGGGGCCATGAAGCTGCTGGCCGTCACGCTGCCGTAAGGAGGCATACGATGGGATACCCTGTTCCGAAAAACTATATGGACGAAGGGGGCGACCGCTGGACGATCGGCGCCGGCGGGGAGCTGGTGATCAATGGCGCTGTGACCGGCGCGCTGCCGTCCCAGAGCTATTTCGTAGATACCGTCAACGGTCTGGACACCAACGATGGGAAGAGCTGGGCAACGGCTTTCAAAACCATGGCGGCAGCCCTGACGGCGGTGGCCACCAACGGGCGGATCTATTTCCGCGGCGATGTGCGGGAGGAGCTCACGGGATCAAACCTGAAGTTCGATGTGACCATCATCGGCTGTGGGAATCGTCCCCACCACCCGGATCTGCCCTCTGCCGGCGCCAATCCGGGAGCGGCCTGCTGGCGGCCTCCGGCGAGCCCCACCACGGCTACCCCCCTGCTGAAGGTGCGGGGCCGGGGGTGGCGGTTCATCAACATCATGTTCGACTGCCCCGTGGATGCGGCTGCCGTCAAGCTGGAACGGAATGCTCTGTCTGACGCGGCTGAATTCGACGCCTCGCACGCTGAATTCATCGGCTGCCGGTTCGACAGCGGCCTGATCGGCATCGAAAACAACGGCGGCTGCGGCTTCGTGATGGTCGAAGGGTGTCGGTTCATGCGCCTTACTGAGACGGGCGGCGCGGGGATCAAATGCACGGGGACGGCGGTGGCGGCGCCGTTAAACTGGGATATTCACGACTGTATCTTCATGAACAACGCCAGTCACATCCTCAGTTCGATGAGCTACAGCAACCTCTACCGCAATCAGTTCGGCCGGTTCACGGCTACCCTGTCGGTTGATCTCTACAACCAGCCGTCGGCTGGCCAGGGGGAATACAACATCATCACCGAGAATTATCTCTCTGGCACTTACAACGCGGCTACTTATCCCGCCGGCAGCAACAACGAGTGGGCCGGCAATCAGAACGTGGCCGGGCAAACGACTGTAGATCCGGCATAAAGGAGAATTGACCAGTGGCAAACGTTTTAACGGCAGCTGAAGCGGCGACGGTGCTCCGCACGTTAACGACAGACCAAAACATGTTGGACCTTCTGCCGCTGGTCGATTCCTACATCAAACTGGCCACGGGGCGGGACTGGGCGGCGGATTCACCCATCCGCCCCGAGGCCAAATCAGCGGCCAGGATCTTGCTGGTGCAGTGGTATGAAAATCCGGGCATGCTCGCCCAGGGAATGAGCGTTCTCAGTGCAGGACTTACGTCCTGCCTGACGCAACTCGAAGCCCTGGCCCTGGAACTGGCGGAGGCGGAGGCATGAAGATCGGCGGTACTCCGTTCAATCCTGGGGATCTCCGGACGACTATCACTTTGCTTCAACCGGTGGTCAGCTCCAACGCTGGCGGTTTCAAGGTTCCGACGTACACGGCGGCAACTAGCGGAACTGTGCTTTCCGACTGGCGAAACGCGCACGGATCTGAGGCCTGGGCGGCCGCTGCCATCCAGGCCACCCGGGCCGCCACAGTACGTATCCGGTACAGGGCCGACGTGGCCATGACATGGAGGGTACAGAAAGGCTCTGAAGTTTTTGAGATCGTTTCGATGGATAACATCGGGGAACGCGGAGAGATCCTGGAGCTCAAAGTCAGGGCTGTGGTAGGTGGATGATGGCGATCCGGACACGGTTTGATCTGCGGGGGCTCACGGCGCTAATAGAAGAGCTGTCTGATCTCAACGATAACATCGATGAGGCTGTAGGGGAGGCGTTGAACGCCGGAGCTGACGAGCTGCTGAGCGGAATGATAGCCCGGGCGCGGGAACGCACCGGAAATCTAAAGTCGAAACTCAAGAAATCAGCCGTCAAGATGGAACGGAATTTTTCCTTTATCGACATCGGGTTGATCGATGCTGACGCCGAAACCGCCAGGTATGGGAATGCCCAGGAGTTCGGTACCAGCTCGATGGCCGGGCAATCCTATATCCGGGCCGCGTTTGATGAGGATATGGCGCGGGCGCGGGCAAAGATGCGCAAAGTCCTACAGGAACGAATGAAATGACGATTTGGGAGATGGTTAAAAACGCCTTGGTTCCGTTGGGGTATCCGCTGGCGGCAAATACATATGTTGTTGAAAGCGGGGCGAATTTGCCTGATCTGTACATCGTCTATCAGCTGGTGAGTAGCCCACCTGTTCAATCCGCCAATGACCGTGAAAAGCTGCGGCTATTAACGGTCCAGGTTACCTGCTGGAGTCGAACTGGGTTTGTTTCGATGCCAAACATTGTGGGGGCAATGGAGTCGGCCGGGTTTACCCACGGGCCTGATTTTGAATTGCCCTATTCGATTGCCAGCCGCCACTATGGCCTGGCTATGGAATTTTCAATTCTTTACGTGAAGGAGTAACACGATGGCAATCAACGCCAATGCCGGAGAATATCTGAGTCGGGTTGGGCTGGCGGACTTGTATGTTGCGGAGGTCACCCAGGATGATGCGAGCGGATTTGTGTGTGGGACTCCTGAAGCCCTTGCACCCGCAGCCGAGGCCTCGGTGGAGCCTGCGTCGAATTCCGAAGTTCAGTACGCGGACGACGCCCCGTACTACGTTTTTTCTAGCGAGGGTGAAACGAAGGTCACTCTCACGGTTACTGGAGTACCGGCCGAGATGCTTGCCAAATTGACCGGGAAATATTTCCATTCCGCGTCTGGTCGCGTTTATGACTACAACGCGACAAAGCCTTATTTTGCTCTCGGGTTCCGGAGCAAAAAGGCTGACGGATCATATCGGTATTACTGGTTCCTGAAGGGGACGTTTGGCAGCCCGAAGGAATCGTTGTCGACGCTGAAAGACAAGCCTGAGCCTAAGCCTCAAGAATTGGAATATACGGCGATAGAGACGATGTTCAAATTCACCATGCCGGATTCCAGCACCAAGAGGCTGAAAAGAGTTTTCGGCGACACGTCCACGACTGGCTTCGATGCTACGGCCTGGTTCTCCCAGGTACAAACCCCGTCCACGTCTGCGCCGTCGGCTCTGGCTCTGTCCAGTTCGACCCCTGCTGACAACGCCACGGGTGTTTCTGTTAGCGCTGACATCACTCTGACGTTCAATAATGCTCTGGTAAACGGGGCTACGGCTAACGTTGCTTTGATCAAGGCGTCTGACGCCAGCGTCTTTACCATCGTAAAGAGCCTCGATACTACCAAAAAGATTATGACGGTCAACCCGACGGGCAGCCTTTCGGCAAGCACGGAATATTATGTCCTGATTACTGGGGTGACCGATATCTATGGACAGCAGCTTACCAGCGTAGTGAGTTTCACTACGGCATAAGGAGCACTACTGATGGACCAACCGACGCCGATTCGGTTAACTCTCTATAACCCAGAAACGAACGAGGTAGCGCGGGAATTATCCCGCGTTTACCTCCCCTGGAAGCTCTTGAAGACGTGTGTCGAGTTGAACGAGGCACACAAACTGGATAGCGAAGCCTCTCTCACCAGCGATTCTATCGAGATCCTTGAATCTCTGGTTTGCGAGGTTTTCAACAACCAGATTACCCCGAAAGACCTTCAAGATGGGGCTGACATGGTGGAGGTTCTGACGGTTTACAATGCGATCATGACGCGGGCCTATATGGCGATGCCTCCGGCAAACCCTACGACGGCGGGGAAGACCCGCCAGGGGGGGAATCGGAAGCGCTGACGCTGAAAACGTTGATCGATGTTGAGGTATCTCTCGTTCGATTATTCCACTGGAACGCTCACGACATCGACGAGACCGATATCACAACCATGATCAGGCTCTTCTTTGCGTTGCGCGATGATGCCAGAGATGGCGCCGGGAATAGCAGGCCTGAAAAAGTCGTGTATTGCGATCAGATCCCAGGATTTTAGGGAGACATTATGGGCGAGGAACTCCGTGACGTATTTGGGAAACTTGGGTTAGACACCACCGAATTCAAAACCGGGATTGCGGCTGCAAACCGTGAATTGCGCGTTTTGGAGTCCGGATTCCGCGCCAGTGCGGCCGCGTATGGGGACTGGGGGAAGAGCCTGGATGGGCTGACGTTGAGATCTCAGTCCCTGACGCGGCAAATTGATGTGCAGGCGGTGAAGGTCGAGGCTGCCCGGATCGAGTATGAGCGGATTGCAGCAACCATGGGTAAAACCTCGCGCCAAGCCCAGGACGCGCAGGTCAGGCTGAATAAGGAAACAGAAACTCTGAACCGCATGAGTTCAGAATTGTCACGAACAAAAACAGCCCTGGATAAATTCGCGGATTCAGCCGAAGACGCTGGCGATCAGACTGATAAGCTGGCCGATGAGGAAAAAGCCGCAGAAAAAGCTACGCTCAATTTCAGCACTGCTTTAAAATCATTGGTTTCGGCGCTGCCGGCGGCAGTGCAGGCCCTGGGGAACATGGCTGGAGCGGCGGCCGGATTTGCTGGCCGCGTGGGGAGTGCCGTGGGCGGCATCCTGACCAGCGTGGCCAGCGTGGGCCTACGCGTGGCCACTACATTTGCTACAATCGCTGCCGCCGGCGCTGCGGCATTTGCCGGCCTGGTGGCTACATCGATCGGCCCGGCGTCTGATCTGAGCGAGACAACTAACCAAATTTCTGTTACGTTTTCTGATGCGTCAGATTCTATTTTCGATTTTGCAGATAATGCAGCGTTAGCCCTGGGCCAATCTCGTCAGCAGTCATTGGATGCCGCGGGAACGTTTGGGGTATTCGGGCGATCGGCCCGGCTTACTGGATCAGATCTGTCTGATTTCTCTACCTCACTGGTCACCGCTGCCAGTGATTTGGCATCATTCAGAAATAAATCTCCTGATCAGGCGATCAAGGCGCTCAGCGGGGCATTGCGTGGGGAAACTGAGGGTTTGCGCGAATTTGGGATTCTGATTGATGATGCCAGTGTAAAGCAGGCGGCCCTCGCCAATGGCATTATTACAACCACGTCGGAAGCGTTGACTCCTCAGCAGCGGGTTTTGGCAACGTACAAGGTCATCATGGATCAAATGACGTTGGCCAATGGTGATTTTGAGCGCACGTCTAAGGGAGCCGCCAACCAGGTGCGCATTTTGACTGCAACATGGGCTAATTTCCGGGCCGATATTGGACGCGGTGTACTACCTCTTTGGGAACTCCTGCTTCAACGGTTTACAGCGTTTGTCACATCGCCACAGATCCAGGGCGGAATCAAAGCGATTTCCGATGGATTCAATTTGGTCAGCCTGGCGATTGTAAATGCCTTCGATGGTGATGGAATCCTGGCCATGAATCAAGTCAGAGAGGCCATCACAGCCCTGGGAACAGCGTTCGGAGTATCAGCCGTCGATGCGGAGGCCTTCGGCAGCGATGTGGGCCGGGGAGTATGGGCCGTCGTCGAGGCGCTCAAGGAAGGGTTTGACCCGGGCGCGGGCCTGATCGACAATGTCCTGACGTTCCTGGACCGGGTATCGCTGAAGAGTCCCTTGTTGGCCCCGCTGGCTGATGTATTTGAAACGATCGTCGGCTACGTCCAGGATTTTCAGGACGTAATCGCCGGCGCCGACGGCAATATGTCACGTCTCGGAGAGGGCATTGGACGCCTGGTTAGTCGGATCGGGACCGATCTCCTGGCCAATAAGGCCCAGTTGGTAACGATGGCCACCGGCTTCGTCACCGGACTCGCGCAGGCCATCACGGCGGCAATCCCTGAATTGCTGCCGGTGGCAAATTCAGTACTGGCCGGGCTGCTGCAATTCCTCACCCAGGGTCTGCCAGCTCTAGCCTCGGTGGGGGTATCCATTATCTCCACTATCGTGAGATTTTTACGGGACAATGCGACGGCCCTGGCTGACTCGGCCGTCGACATCATCGTAACTCTGATAACCGGGATCGCCCCATTGCTCCCCTTATTGTTGGACGCGGCGGTGCAGATTATCGCCGCGCTGGTCGCCGGCCTTGGCCGGGCGATGCCCACCATCGGGCCTGTTTTGATCAAAATGTTGACAGACATGGTGGGGGTGTTGCTCGACAATAACGGGCGCATGATCGAAGCCGGAATCGAGTTGATCGCTGGCCTGATCGAGGGATTTGCGAGATCTGAGACAGAGTTTATCAAACAGGCTCCGGTGCTCATAAAAAAATATTTTGACGCGATTTTGAGAGAGATTCCCCTCATCATCGAACTCGGCACGAGGATCGTCACGGCCCTGATCAAGGGGATGGAGGGGATGGGGCCAGCAGAGCGAAAAGCGTTGAAGGAAATCGTGGAGACGATGGCGAAATCGATTCCCCAGATCGCCGGCGCACTGGCCTCGCTCGGTATCAAAATCGTCGAATACATTATCTCGGGAATGTTGGGGTATAGCGTCAAATTTAACACGGCCCTGTTGGGGATTGTGAAGGGCGGCGTCAACAACGCTGGGAACAATGTGCGCCGGCCAGCGTTCGGGTCATTGAACGGCGCGTCGTTGGCCTCCGCGGCCGCCGGCGCGATGGGGGGCGGTGGGGGATTGCCGGCATCATCCGCCGGATCTGGCGCTGGGATTGCGGGGAGTCAGCCTATCAATATTACGGTCCACATCGGTTCCGTAGCCAGTGGGATCGATGTCTATCGCCTGGCCCAGCAAGTCGGGTATGAGGCTCAGAAAGCGCGAGGGTACAAATAATGCAACTCGAAATACAAACCCCTGATGAAACCATTGATCTGTTTGGGTCGGGCTATGCCAGCCAGGATTATTTCCCATCAGACGCCGAAGAGAATGGCGTCTGTACTGATAGGCTGATAGTAACGATCACTGGGTCGTCTGCCAGCGACTTGAGCAACAAAATCCAGGCGCTGGAGCGGGCCTTTGCGTATGCGGCTACACACCAGGATCGCCGGGAATGGTGCTGGCTCAATTTCTCGATTGTGGACACGGGTGACACCTGGCGTTCCAGAATCATCGCCGGCGCGGTGATGTTGTCGCCGCGGATCTCGCTGGAGACGCGCACCAATGTGGCGGTGGCCACGGTGGCAATTTCTCGGCTGCCGTATTGGGAGGGCCCGGAGACGGAAATCCCCCTGCGGAACTCCAATGGGAACGAGATCACAGGGGGGATAAACGTTTACAACTGCAATGACCTGAGCGGCAGCGCTCCGAACAAAAACAATAACTGGGTCCGGTTCCTAAAAACGTCCATCACCGGATCTCTGCCGTCACCTCTGAAAATCACCGTAAAACGGCTGTTCGCAGCGCCGGGGGAACGGGAGACTGCTTACATTTGGGCATTTCTGAATCAGTACCCGGCTGATCTCGGCGACATCAGCATCAATAATCCGTTTTTTCTCGACAGCGAAACGGCCACTGGTGGTACACCGGTTTCCAATGTTAATTCAAGCGATGGCTATTACCGTGCCTGCACTATTGGTGATGGAGCTGTAACTGAGTTGCTGGTGTGGCAGATGGACGGTTCGGTCATTGAGTCATTTGCTCACAAATTTTTCAATGTGATATGCCGTTTCGGGTCAGCCTATAACCTGGGCGATGCGCGGTTCAGAATAAAAATAGGCGCATCACCGCACTTCTATTACGGACCATGGGTCACCCCAGGGGATATCAGTGCCTCCACTGGCCGGTGGGTGCAGTTGTTGGGTGCAGTGAAAATGATGTCAGCATTGGTGGATCCTGATTCTCCCCCAACATACGTCAGAGTCGCATTGGAGGGAGAGGGGCTCTCCAGCGGTGCAAAGGTCGTACACGTTGACTACCTCCAGCTATGTCCAACGGATGGCGCCGCTCAGTTTGCGTGCCAGAGCGCGGCCAGCGGGGCCTTTGCCGCCCTGGGCGACCAGCAGGAGATGATCTATGACCCGGCCGCCGGGCTGCATTACTGGAGAGACGGGGTTATCCAGACAACGGACGGCTGGACGCTGGTAGGAGATCAGCTGCAGGTAATCCCCGGTGAAACGGGGTACATTTATTGGGGATTTGCCAACACGATCGGGGCGGCTGATCCCCTCACATCGGCCCACGACAAATACAATATCAGACTGCACTACCGGCCCCGCAGGAAAACCCTATGACGCTCCGGGCACAGTTCCAGAACAACAATTTCTCGGCGCGATCTACGCAGCCGTTGGTCAATATGACCATTGCACGTCTGATCTGGAGCTACCTGGGGGGGCCGGATCAGGCTGTGATAGAGGCGGAGGGGTCATCAGGGGAACTCTGGGCACTGATAGATCTGTTGCGAGCTCCCGTGACCATCTACGACGGCCTTACGCCAGTGTGGTGGGGATATGCGCGGGAGATAACCATCACGGACGGAGTGATTGAGTCAGGCGTCAGCCTGGACAACATGTATACCCGACTCCGGGTTTACTACCCCTATATCCCCGATGGAGAATATTACCCCACCATCACCGGATTCACTGACTGGGCGGCGCATGCCAGGGGAATAACGGATTTTGGATACAAAGAGCTCACGATGAACGGCCCGGCGATGCATGCGGCGGAGGCCGTGATCTATCGAGACACTCAATTGCTGGCGTATCGAGATCCTGCCGGAATTATGAATTTTACGCAGTACTCTCCTACGCTGCGGGCCACTATTCGCATGGCAGGATGGTGGAGCACACTCGATTGGAGGTACTATTATTCCGCCACATCGGGGAATCTGGACTCAATTGCAAAAATCGCTCTGATTATGGCAATCTCAGGTCAATTCCTGGCCGGAGTTAACCCGCGAGGAACCAGCGGAGTTTCAACTGTGGCGGCCAGCTCCGGGCTGAACACTGGCATGGTAGAGGTAATCGACCTGCTGAAAACGGGGGACTCCAGCGGAAATCGTATTGTGTCCCTGATCGACGCGCAGCGGCGCGCTGAAATCTCCGTCGTCACCAAAACCCCGGAATATTATCAGGACAGAACCGGCGCACTATACAATGCGGGCGGATATCTGATGAGCCCATATTTCGCCCCAGTTGGGCGCTATGTTTCCCTGAAAAATGGGAACCTGGGGACCATCGGGCTGTCAAAATCCGCCAGGACAATATCTCAGTTTTGCGCCAGCGCAGAATGGACGCAAAACAATGGCATGATCCTGCAATACGCAGATTTAAATCAGTGAGGTAATGATGACAATACAGAAAATACTACGAGAAATACGGGCGACTGTTATGGATTGGATCTCGGCGATTGTAGCCGCGATTCTATTAGATGATATTGCCGATGTTAACGCTCCGTCGCCAGGAACCGGCTATGGGCTCGGGTGGAATGGCAATGAATGGGTCCCGTACGATTACCCGACAACGACCCAGGTCAAGCAGTTGATTTTACAACTGGCCGGAGGAACATGGTTTCTCCACGAAGAGGATTCTGATATTTCCGGATACGAACTGCTATTAGGAACCCCGGCAAATTCAGTAGAAACATCAGACAGCGCCGTTGCAAATTCAGGGACTGGCGAGGTTCCAATCGACGAATACATAACACCTTTCGGAGGCCTTGGACTGTCGTTGATTCCAGGCGGAGCCTGGCATTTCACGACATTTGCATCGGTAGACTCGTCTGTCGGAACATCGCAAATAGTTATCCGGGTCTACAAACGCAATCCGGGCAATGTAGAGACAGAGTTGTTCTCTGTCGTTACGAGTGAGATCAATGCCACAACTGTAACCGAATATAGCGTAGAAACAGTTCAGCCGGATTTTGCGATATTTGAGACGGATAGAATTGTTATCAAATATCTATTTAAAACAACGTCTGCTGTTGACAGGACTGGAACGCTCTATTATGAGGGAACCAGTCACTACTCGCATGTCCACACGCCGATCGGCGGCGGAGTGGCGGCGATTAGTACCCAAGACACAGCAACAATTGACATGGAACTGAACTCGTCAAATGTTTTGACCGCGAATTTGACGGCGGGTCTCGACGACCTGACAGACGTTCTCGTCGAATCATATACAGACGGTGCCACCCTGGTGGCAAATTCTGGAGAGTCAGCATTTGAGTGTCGGAAATTGAAATTTTCTGAACTGTCGTCTGATCTAGGATATCCGATAGCCAGAACCCAAACGTTTAATTTCGCCGGGACGGCTCTGGATACCAGCGAAAAATGCAACGCGGTAGGCATTCGGTTCTCGGGAGATAGTCCCTTCCCCACGCCGAATCTTGGGACTATCAGCGGCAGCTGGTCGCACGTTGCTGACCACGGATGGAAACCGGCGTCTACTGTGGACGCACAGGGTCCGGCCTTGTTGATTCCATTGCCGGCGTGTGGCCCGAATATAAAAATTGTAGTCGAATTCGAATATGCGCCGTCTGCTGTAACCCAAAAGGGTGCTCTGCACATTGCCGGGCTGACTCGTACACAAAACGTGGCAGCATATGTAATAACATACGACGATCAGTTCGGCTCCTCAGGTCTAACTGCGGAGGGGCAGACAAATGACGGCGATGAAACGTATACCGCCAGGTATTCCGGGACGTTTTATGCCGGGTCTGCCATCCGCACCTACGGCCTCCGCTGGTTGTCGGCCTGTCCTGGGTTTTACGATGCCCAGGACAGCGCATGGCACTATTACACGGCGAAACCGTCAGTAATACCCTACACACCCGAGTATTTATACATCTATTTCCAGAAATACTCGGGCTTCACGTTTTTTGATCCGGTGTATATAAAATCGGTCACCGTTAGCGGCGAGGTGTAGAATGGCGATGAACGCAACAGTGGGAGCCGGTGGAGAGGTGCGGGTGCTGGACGGGTCAACGGTAACTGCGCAGTGGATAGACTGCGACGAGGGAGAGCGGCTGCTCGTCCTCGACGACCGGATCGCGCAGATTCTCAATGCGCTTGAGGCCAACGGATCGACGCAGGCCGCGGCGGCCGCGCAGGCGATCCGGCAGACCGGGCGCATTGTGGGGCGGTTTGTTAACCGGGGGGAGGGGTGGCTAAAAAAAGTCCCCACGGTCCCCCCGCCAATTGTGGGAAGCATACATTCGTGCACCGTGCGATCCATTAACGGGGCCATCATTGCCGAAATCGCGCCTGGGTCGGAGGTAAAAATCCCGTTCCGGTACGCCTCAGGGTTATCGGTGGGGGATGTCGTGCGCGTGCGGATCTCCCGCATTGGACCGGCGCGGCCAGTCGGCATTCCGGTCTGATTACGCAGGTATTCAAAGCCGGCCCTGGTCACCATCCAGGGCCGGTTTGCCTTGTCACCCTCCCGCAGCTTCGGCCTCCCGTGGCAATCCGTCGCTTCTCCCCACTGCCGATCCTCCGCCCTGACCGCTATCAATTCCGCCCCACCCCGTTGTTTCCCCCTGTTGCCGGCATTGCGGCCTGCCGTCGGACGGTGGCCACGGCGGCCAGGACGGTGACGGGGCTGCCGACCAGCTGCTCCCGACCTGCTGCCGCAGCTGCGCTCTACCCACGCCCACCGGTGGACATTGCCTCGATTCATTCATCGATGAACCGATGAACGGCATAGGGTAGTCGCGGAGCTGTAAACGTCTAGTACCTGGTGTACCCGGTGTACCTGGGGAATTTATTTAGAACGATCGCGCGCCCGGGTGATTATTGTTTTGCGTAAGTTATCCCCAGGTTGGGATAACCTGGGGATAATGTTCTCAATGGCGAACATCGATGCTTCGACGATACCCCTGCACCCAGGTCCCACCGGTCGTGTGATCAACGCCTAAAACGCAACAAAAAAGGGGGCCACCGGTGCTCCCGGTGGCCCCCTTTGGGATCAGTCGTCAATCCTCATATTCGTCTTCCAGCTGCTCCGCTGGATCATCAGGCCCCCCATCGTCCGGCAACCAGGCCGGGGCCGGAAGCGAGGGGATGGGCTGCGGGACAACCCAGAGATCGATGGGCCGGATGTGGACCCGGCCGGCCGCTACCCGGGCGACCTCTTCGGTGGTCGGAGTGATAGCATAGATGGATCCGGCGCTGAACATTTTTGAGAATGCCGGCTGCTCTTCGTTGGCTGGCACATCGACCCGGAGGAATGCAGTGCCGGCGATGACGACTTCACTGCACTGGCCGGCGATGATACTCCGGCCCATGAGTTCTACCACTGCCCACCCATTGAACTGAGCTTTTTCTGTTTCCATCGTTAATTTCCTTTCTACATACTGACAATGATTAAAATGGCCGCCACGGTCACGGCCAAAGAACACAGTAAAACGACAACTGGAGCGCTCAACTTTACTTTTCCCATGGTATTTCCCCTTTCCAGCGGCCCGGCCGGTGACCTGGCCGGGCCGCCGAGTATGTTGATTATCGGAACCAAATTATGCTTTTAGGCCTCGCGCCCATCATCGCTTGAATGGCTCTTTATGATCCGTTCCGCGTTTATCACAATTGAATCCATGCCAACCCTCGACACAATGTCTTTCGTTGCCTTATATTTTTTCCACCAGAGAGTAAGCAATTTTACAGCGCGCCACATGCATTCTGGACAAATCCCAACAGAATTTTCAAGCGTTTCGTGATTACACCCTCCCCAAGGCTCTACACTCGGGTTGAAATTTGCGATAGCTTCGGCCTTCTCCGCCCGGGCTTTCCACTCGTTTCGTTCGGTTTCTGCCTTTTCGGCACGCAGCAGGATCTCAGCTATCATCCCTCCCGCAGCAGGGAAAAGATTGGCGACCTGCTGATAAATTCCGGCTCGGTTCAAAGCGTCTTCCATCTGTTGCTGTTCCACGGCTCTACTCCTGTTTCAAATTCACTACGGCATATTCATTGTCTGCAATGGGCCGATCCGCCGGGAGCGGCTGGGTGATGATCGGGAGAAAGCGCCGCACCTCCCGACTGACCAAATATTCGCTGGTGAACATCCGCAGCTGCCAATATGTGTTGGCGGTTGCTTCCAGTTCCATGTAAATGTCAGGGCTGCTCTGGGCCAGTTGGGCCAGGATGTAGACGTTGCAAATTCCGGGAACCTGAACAAAGACGGCATCATCGCGGTAGTACGTCACTGTATACCCGCGATCGTGCAGGCCGGTGGCGGTTTCAAAACGCTGGAGCATCTTCTGAACCTGCTCCGGCAATTCCAGTTTTCGGACCCATTCAATTTTTCGCTTTGCCATTTTTCCCCTTTGTGTTTCAGCTACTGATAACGCCGATTATCGGTACCTAAAATAGTTTTTCCTGCCTGCCCCCATGAGGGCATTTAAAGAAGGTCTCCTCTTTGAAGATTTTCTCTTCGAGGTCGGTATCACTCACCCTCTCAACAGCCATTCCGCCAGCGATGAAACTGGAAACGTCCTTAGCCGTCGATTTGTCCATATAATCGGCACAAAGGGCCATCACGCACCCGCAGGGCAACCGCCCAATATAACTGAATCCGGTCTGTGTTTTCATCGCTCACTTCTCCATTTATCGGAACCGGATCTTGATGAACTCAATGTCCCAGTCCGGATCGCTCCAGACTGACTCGCCGCTGGCCTCTACCTCCATCCGGTCGTCGTCTTCGATGAACAGGAGCTTCACTGGCTCATTGCAACAACCGCACTGAGTAAACATCACGTCGGCCGGGTCGCTGTTTTCCTCTCCACACTGTGGGCAATTCCAGGGGTATAGGTAGCTCATGGCTATTCCTCCGCCAGATCATCGGCCAGAACATCGACTCCATAATGGGCATTGAACATCTCAATAGCTTCAGCAAGGCCCGGGTGGCGGAAATATAAATCACCTTCGCGGGTACGGTGGGCGAAGACCAGACGCAAATGACGGGGACTAGCCGGCTCGATCGAAACCCGGCAGCACATCAGGTGAGCCATGAGCACCAGCTGCGTGAGCTGATCGCCGTCAAAGGTGGCCAGCCAGTGACTTTTGTCGACCACGATGGTGATAAAATCCGTGTTGCTCCAGTCCACCTTCTTGGCCTGATCCTCAATGTGGTAGATCCCCTGATAGAGATCTCCCAGAATGGTGGCGGCTTTCTTTCCGATCGGCGACAAGGGCCCTTTGTAATGACCGTTTTCAATTTGACTTTGAATCCAGCTTGCTCCAGCGTAGTGGTTCATTTTGACTCCTTTACCGGCAATGCGTGGGGGATAATCTCCAGGACTGCGGCGGCATCCCGGATCTCGGCCATGGCCTCAGCGCCATATCCCCAGGGATCTCCTTCGCTGTACCATGCCGGCCAGGGGCCGAAGTGGCCCGGCCGGACCTGATCGCCGTCGGCAATGTATTTCCACAGTTCCTGAACCAGCTTTAGCAGTGTCCCCCCTTCGCTGAAGTGATTGAAGCTTTCGAGGTAACGAACTGCATGCGTTCGTTCTTTGGTTCCCTCATCAAACCAACTGATCCATCCCGCTTCGTCAATCTCGAAGTGACTGACCTTTCCCTCATGCTCGAAAAAGTTATAGCCGCGTTCGGCGATGAAACACAGCAGTGAGTTGGCGTTGCTGGCCCGGATCTGGCGGGCCTCGATAGTTTTGGCGTTCATCGCAGGACTCCCAGTTTTTTCAGCGCTTCTTCCAGCGTGATCTCCCGGCGGATCGCCCCCTCTCCTTCGCACTCACTGCAAATCGTCTCGTCTTCCCGCAGCGCCGAAACATCGTGACCACAGCTCAGCGTTTTAGAGGCCCAGGGCATGCAGGCGTCAGGGGCCTGATCCTCGCCACAGATACCGCAATATAGCCGCGACCCATTGTATCCGTCCCCATGGCATTCCGGGCACTCCCCGGACTCGATTACGTAGAATTTCGTTTTGTCGTTCATCGGTTCCTCCGTTTGAATTCTGCTCTACAATGCCGCCCTCTTATTCAGAGGGTTTATTCGTGCGCCGCGCCGGGTGCAGCAGATCGACCCTGACGGTCCGGTGTTTCCCCTGCCAGTCGCGAACATAGGCCGTTTTCCCGTCCTGGGAGAGGTAAACGATCCTTCCCGCGCCGTCCTCCCCCCAGATGACATGATCTCCTACCTGAATTTTTCGTTCTTCCTGTTTCTCATCCATTGCCCACCCACTCCGGCTTCATCGCCATAATCAAGTTTGCGAATTCATGGGCCGGGAGCATTTCACCGCCCATCTGATAAACCATGTCGATGTGGTAGTCGGCGGCTTCCCGGATACGTTCAAAATCGAGCAGGTAAGCCCGGACACCGCAGCCGACGATTTCAGCCAGGACTTGATCTTCATAATTTTTTTGTTGCTGCGCTACCCAATCCATCGTTACTTCCCCCCCGGCAAAGCCATTTT
The DNA here is from genome assembly GCA_964501335.1 of uncultured Anaerolineales bacterium. Taxonomy (GTDB): domain Bacteria; phylum Chloroflexota; class Anaerolineae; order B4-G1; family SLSP01; genus CAZCTC01. Next base: position 71,022 of record CAZCTC010000022.1, read on the forward strand.
GTGAGCCAGGTTACTCATCTGGAGCATAGCCCGCTCCGCCTTTTCCGTCGTAAGCGCGGCGGCCTGGTTTTGAATCCGCGTGCTACAGGTCTCGTAGATTTTGCGGAATTGCCCGCGGATGATCGAGATGTCTTCCGAAAGGCAAATTTCGCGCCAGCCGATGGAATTTACGGCCTGGGTGATCGACTGATGTGAAAACCTTGGAATTCCGTAAGATCCGACGGCGTAGATCTGCCGCATTACCTCGCCCCAGGCTTCGTCGTGGTCGGGAGGCCGTGTTTCGGACGATTCCATAACGGCCTGCCGGATCTCGGAAACGCTGGGGAAAAATTGATTATGGCTCAAAGCCCAGACCACGCCCCGCTTCAGATCGGAGATCGGCACATCGGCCAGCATGACCATGTAAACAGCGAACGATTCCGGGGTGAGTTTGTTGTTGGGATACGCTGCCGCCAACATCCTCAAAACGGGTAACATTTCTGATTCAGTGGCCATGAATTACCTCCCCATCGACTACGTTTTCAGGCTCAAACCCTGATTTTCCCATCAGGGCGCTTTCGAGAGCATTCAAGGCATCCATCCCGGTGGGTTGCTGCGACTGGCCTTGAATTTTCCGGGGCTGCGGCCGCTGGCCGGGAATTTCGCGCCGGTTATACCAATCCAGCATTCCGTTCACGTCGAACGGAGCCCAACCTTTCCCGCGCCACCCGAGAATGACCTTTCCCCAAAAATCGAGATCCTCTTCCGGGATCTTTGCCAGTTCCGGGAAAATTTCCCTTGCCGGCCAGCGTCCGGTTATGGCATGAAACTTAACGGCGGCTGGAACTTCTTTTCCCTTGAGGGAATCATTGCGATTTTTGGGGGCCGGAGCGGTAGATTCCCGAAGGGAATCATTTTTCTTTCCAGATCCCGGTTTTTTTTGCGGTTCAACATCTTCTTCTTCTCTCCTCTTCTCTTCTCTACTCTCCTCTTCTCTTAATGACGTGACTTTTGCCTGACTCACGTCTTTGTCACTCGTGACACTCGCGTTACTCTTGGCCTTTTCACGGCTGCGGCGCTGGCGGTCGTTCCATTCCTCGCGCCGTTGGGCTTGTGACGGCCCCTGACGATCGATGAATCCCAACACCACCCAAACCCCTTCTTCCAGAACGATGAACCCGGCCTTGGTAAGGGCCTCGAAGTCTCCCTTGATCGTCGCGTCGTCTACCCGCAGCATCCAGGCGATATCCTCCAGCGTCAGCGGGCGGCCGTCGTCGGCCAGATATCCTCCGCAGTCGCACTTTCCCGCCAGGGCTTCCAGCTGGACGACCCTCCATCGTTGTATTTCCGTCAGTCGTCCCATGCGCGGATCATCGAGGATCGACGTTTGAAGTTTTACCCATGGCATTGAAGTTTGCATACCAGTCCTCCAGGTTTATAGATTGGCTCCGGCGCCGGGCCGGAGCCTGGTGTTTTTACTGAACGATCCTGACATTGATGGGCGGCTGCGGGGGCGGTGGAGGGGGCGGCGTTACCCATGCATCGACGATGAAGTAGATCCCCGTCAGGATGAACCCCAACATAAATACTGCTCCTGCGTTCATCTGCTGCTCCTTTCGTGACTACAACAACAACACAACTTTGACAACAACAACAACCAAACAACATCAGGCTTTGTGTTGTTGTTGTAGGATGGCCCGCACCCTATCAATGTAGTGCGGGTTACCGTAACCAAACACCTCGCGGGCGATGGCTGTATCGCTGGCTCCCGCGTCGTGCATTTCCCAGACCCGGCGCTCCCGATCTCCGATTGGGGCGATGACTGGGGCCGGGGCCGGGTGACTCGGGCCGCCGTGCTGCAGGACCTCGGCCAGTTCCTCGCGGGTGCAGTAGGGGGCCTGGACTTCCATCCGGGGCTTCCCGACGAGCTGCACTACGGCCCGGCCTTTGACCTGGATCTCGGCGGCCGACCGGTCATCAAGCACTACCCGGCTCGACGACGGCGGAATTCTGAAGCAGACCCGGGTGGAGAACTGATCCCGGGTCTGGGTGTCCACTACGTCAGACCGGGCGGATTGCCCGGCCAGGAGCAGGTAGATCCCATATTGCCGGGCGGTCTGGGCGACCTCCCGCAGGGGCCGCCCGATCCCGCCCTGGTTCAGGAGGTTGGTGGCCTCATCGGCCACGACCAGCCAGGGGGAAAGTTCGTTGCCGGTGATTTTGTTGTACCCTGGCAGGTCGCAGGCCAGCGGCACCGTCTCCCACATTGCCCGCCGGCGGGCGATTTCATTCCGCACTTCGCCCAGAAGAGATTCAGCCTCTTCGGCGCTGCGGGCCACCGGAAAACGCAGCCGGTCCCAGTCCCGCAGTAGATTGAATTCGCTACCGCTCACATCGATAGCGATGACATCAAGGCCCTGGGGGGCCTGGGCGATCTGCCAGATCAACTGGCGGACCCAGGTGCTCTTCCCCCAGCCACTTGCGCCGATCGCCATCGTGTGCATCAGATCATGGATGGATGCCGTTACGAGCTGCTGCTGTCCACCATCCAGGCCGACCCCGACAACCAGGTTATTGAGATCCGGCTGCCGACCCTGGAACAGGTCGGTGAGCTGGATCATCGCCGGCAACACCCCGGCGGGGCCGGTGAGGGTGGCCGGTGACTCTGCCGCCGGCAGGATCTGCACCGACCGGCCCCCGGCCTCTACCGTCAGCCCCTCCGCCGCGGTGGCCAGGGCCTGCACCCGTTGCACTTCCAGCGCCCCAATGAGCGCCGCCGGCGAGCTGGCCGGGCCCCTGTTTGGGTCGTAGATGATTTCCCCCTGGCGAAGCCGGATCAGGGGGTAGAGGCCCCCCTGGGGGTAGATCTGGCGGGAGCGCCGCTCCATCCAGATCAGGCCGATGATGACCGCGGCCGCGAGACCGAAGGCCGCCGTCCCCTCAGTGACGATCGTGGTGGCTACGCGGACCCCCTGCAAGGCCCCGTCCCGCTCCAGCGTCAAAATGCGCTGGTCTTTGTCCATCCAGCGCGCTACTCCGGTGCCGGCCGCAGCCAGCAGCAGGCCGATGATGACACCGGCGCATACCAGCCCGACCACTCCACCGATGATGACCTGCTGCGTGCTGCGTTCTCTTTCCATGACCCTGACTCCTGTGCTATAATCTTTCTGTCGGTGGAGCTGTGACCCTCTCCACCCTGGCCCTGCCGCTGCCCGGCGGGGCCTTTTGTTTTATGATGCATAAAACCCGCGCGGGGTTTTATGCATCATAATAAAAATTGATCCAACATCCCGGCCAGCTCGTCGTCATCCTCTGCGGCCGCTCCCCCCAGGTTGCCCCCCGATCGAATTGCCGACTTTACCTTTGCGGCTTTCTTGCGGGCGGGTACGTCCTGTAGGAGAGCGATCAGATCGTCGTCCTGGCCGGGAATTAACACCAGCTTGATTTGATGGACGACGGCGACGCCGGTCTTCCGTGGGCGGCTCATGTTATTTCGCTTTCATCAGGGCCAGCTTATACAGGCCCCGCGCTACGGAGATCAGGGGATCGTCGGGCATGTAGGACTTCCCGTTGAACATTCCCATGAGCGCATCCTGGAGGAGCACTGCCCCGCCCCCTACCAGGATGACCGCCGCGAACCGATGGTGAGCCCCGCCCCAAACCTGCTCGATGGCCCCGGTGATCTCGGCCCCCCAGATGGGGAGCGCCGCCCGGGTGTCGAGTCGTCCAGCCCTCAACTTTGTATCCAGTTCCCCGCGGGAGTAGTAGCCCTGGGGGTCGGCCAGCTCCAGCAGCCGGCGCACCCCAGCCGTCCGGCTACCGGTAAAGCGGTTGACTACCTCTCCCCCATGCAAAACGAGAAGCTCCAAGGTATTCATCCCAACCGACAGGACGCCGACTTCTTCGGTGAACTTCTTGCGCCGGTCGGCGATGAATTTCCCGGCCGGGTCGAGGAGCCAGTCAAACAATGCGCCGGCCGCCTGGCTGGTGACGGTGACCTTTTCGACGGTGGCCCGGTGCTCTACGTTGTTGAGCTTCCACCGGTGCTCCCCGGTGAGCCACTCCCGCAGCCCCGCCGCCGTCCGGGCCGCCTGATCGCCTACCAGAGCCGATTGAGGCAATCCGATGATGGCGTTCATCGGCTCCGCCGGCGCTCCATCCAGCGCCGCGTAGGTCAAGGCCTTCAGCTCCGGGCTGCCGGAGACGAAGCGGGAGTCGTCGAGGTTTTCAACGGGCCTCCCGTTGGAGTGGGAGCCGGCCCCGACGTAGAACCTATGGCCGGCGATCTCTACCTGGGTAGTAGCGGCCGCCCGCTTGATCCCCGACATTTCCCCGAGCTGCTCACTGGTGCAGGTGGCGATCTGGCTGGGGATGACGACGCTGCCGGTCTCCGCATAACGTTTTATGTTGCCGGCTCCGAAATCAAGGGCAAGGATGTTGCTCATGGGACCTCCTAATTGTGATTTGGTACGAACAGGATTTCGATGGGGAGTTCGGCTCGCTTCAGGATGTAATCCAATGGATAGGTGTAGAACTCCTCCGTTTCCCCGGTCTGGGGATTGACCAGGGGTGCCGGTTTTTTATTGTCTCCTGGGCGATCGAGGGCCGCTTGTTCCGTAATCAAGCAATTGAGCAGCGTGACCAACCGGGGGCCATTGATAGAATCTGCGTTTGCCGTCAGCGATTGGAGCAAGGCCCGGCTGTTTTCTCGTTCATCTGGTTTCCTGTTGCATGGGAACCATTGCAGAATGGCCCAGAAGGCGGCCTGAGTGCGGTAGACGTGTCGGGATGCGGTGATCTGGGAGATCCAGGGGGCCGCTTCTGCGATGGTGAGCGCGGATCCCGTCTTCGTCGCGAAAATCTGCGGGATATCCCGGGCGATAAAGGCCTCACAGCGCGGGAGCGGTAGTCGGTTGGGCTGGATCAGCGCGCCGAATTCCGGCGCCCGGGTTTGCGATTGATCCCAGGATTGGGTCAGAGGCGCATCGATAAGGGCGCAGGCCGGCAGTCCCTGGGGGATGTTGAGGGGATGATAATGCCGGCACCGTTCGCAGTTGTGTGTCTGCGGATGATTACGCGCGTTATCGTCGAGCCGCTTTAATGTTTCCTGGTAGATCCTGATCGGTTCCACGTGGGCCCGGGATTGTTCGTGGAGGCGGGCGGCTTTGGCCTTCATTTGTTCCCGGGTCGTTTCCGTCAGAACCTCAACGTATCGTTCCGGAGATAACCAGATAGCGTTATTTTCGACAGTGCAGGGGCCGTGTTTGGCGGTCTCGGCCATAAGGCCGTAGTTTTCAGTTTTTACCATGTCGTAGGGATCATAGATGCGCTGACAAGCCGGGCCAGATTTCTCAGCCAGTTCGCACTTGTAACATTCTGTGATGCTGTACTGCCCTCGCTGGAATTGCAGAGGGGCAAAGGCGCAGCCGGAGCAGTCCAGGTCAACTTCTTCCGCGTAGATGGCCCAGAGCTTGCTGTAGCTGTCTACATCGATCCCCGTCACGGCCCTGACGATGTCCAGGACATCGTTGAAAGATAAGGCGTCCGGTTCCCTGGATAGCAGGTTCTCTTTGTTGTACCCGTATTCGGCCAGCGCCAGGATGCGGTCAGCCCGCTTGTCGATCTGATCCTGGCTCTTCAGCATGTAGTACTGCAAGAGCCGGATGCTGTTTCGTTCGCTGCTGGTAAGCCGTTTTTTCCCGGTGAGCTGGTAACGGTTGGGATCGGTGAAGGCGGCCAGTTGTTTGACCCTGGCCTCGACCTGCCGGCTGGTGATAGGGTCGGAAACCGCGTTCTTTTGCGCCTTGAGCGCCCAGTTGGTGACGGCATATTGCAGGTTGGTGGGGAGCGTTCCGATCGCCCGGGCAGCGGTGGTGGAGATCTTTTCGCTTTCCAGGGCCGCTTTCAGCTCTGGGGAGGCGTTGAGTAGGGCGACCCGCTGGGCGACGTAACCCTGGCTCTTGTTCAGATGTTGGGCCAGGTCGCGCTGGCTCCAGTGGTAGGCCTCCATCAGGCCCTGGAATCCGCGGGCCTCTTCCAGCGGGCTCAAATTGGCATGCTCTAAATTCTCCATCACGGCCACGATGTGGAGGCCCTGGAGATCGGCTTCGTCGGCGGCGGGCCGGATCTGGACCGGGATGGTGACGGTGGAGAGGGCGGAGCGCTCGGCTTTGTCCAGACTGAGGATGCCGTCCTGGGCGATCCGGCGCACCCACTCGTCGAGAGGATGGACCGGGAAACGATCGAAGAGGGCCAGGGCCAGGCTGGCCCGGGTGCGCCGCTCGCCGGCCACCAATTCGATCATGCCGTCGGGCCGGGTGAAAACAATGGGGGGATTCAGGAGCCCGTGGTCTCTGATGGAGACGGCCAGGGCCTTCAGCGCCTCTACCTCGAACGTTTCACGGGGTTGGAACCGTGAGGGAACAATTTTTGTAATCGAAACGGTTTGCGTTTCCATCGGACCTCCAGTTGGTTGCTTACGGTTGAAAATCAATGAGCACGTTCTGAGCGATGATGAAAAAACCGGTCAGGTTCAGGCTGTAGTCGACCCAGTCTGGCGTCAGGCCGTGTTTCTGGGCCAGGTGGGCCACAAGCCGGCCCCGCTGCTCTTCGGTGATGGCGTTCAGGTCAATGTAGAACACCATGGCCGTTTTTTTGTTAGCTACCAGCTCCTCCGGCTGTATCGAGGTTACCGGGACCGTGGGTCCGCCGAAGATGGCGGTGAATTCCTCAACTCTTTCTGAATCCAGGGGTGTGACGGTGACGCGGCCGGCCATGTTAATTCCCCGGGCGAGGGATCGCCATGGCCGTCTGGCTCCGATCCCACTGCCGGCGCCGCTCATCGCCGTGGGGTGGGTGGGCGATGTAGATCCAGCCCGAGTCGGTGGGCCAGATCCGGCCATAGCCGCGGGCGACGCTGTTGTGAACCCGGTTGACGACTTTTCGGGCCTCGCGGGTATTGAGCTGCCGGGTTTTTTCGGTGATGATGCCGGTGCCGTCGTAGATGAAGAAAACCACGGAGTGGCTTTCGCGGCCGGGCGTGTAGATAATCTTGGTTATCATGGGTCACTCCTTTTTCCCCAGAGCTTTCATGAGGCTGGCCAGGGGGCACGCTTTGCAGATGGCCCCGTAGGTGCCGATATTCCCGTCGCACCCCTCGCAGATGAGGATGGTTTGTTCTACTACATCGGCGTAGGAGTCTGCGAGGGTGACGCCGTGAACCCGCAGGGCCGGGGCGACGGCCGGGCCGGTGGGGTGCTCATCCTTTGCCTTGCGGCGCTGGAACGGCGTAGCGTTGAGATGGCGGGAGCAGAGGGAGCGGATCATCTGGGCTCCCAGTTTGTTGACGGCCCCGCGTTGGGCGATGGCGATCTGGGCCTCGCGGGGGAGCTTCCGCAGTTGACTGATCATGCCGTAATCCAGGGGAAGCAATCGCCGGTTTAACAGGTCCAGGACTTCCGCTTCCAGGTCGCCGTCGATCAGGCCGATGCGGTTGCGGATGTGGCTGGCGCTGTACCCCAACCGCTCCCCGATCTCATCGGGACTCATGCCGGCATCCTTGAGCTTTTTAAAGGCGCTGGCCTCATCCACCGGGCCCATGTCGGCCCGGTGGAGGTTCCCTATCAGCGCCAGTATCAAGCGCTCTTCCGGCGGGGATTGCGAGGGTCTGACAATGGCCTCGATGAGTTCCCACTTCAAGATCTTGGCGGCGCGCAGCCGGCGTTCCCCGTCCAGCAGGATGTACCAGCCGTCTTTGAAAGGCCCTTCGAGTGAGATTGCGTTGAGCAATCCGTTGCGCTCCAGCGAGTCGGCCAGGGCGTAAATTTCGTCGTCGTCCAGGATCGTCCTGGGTTGCTCCGGGTTGGGCAGGATTTTATCCAGTGGTATTTGCATGGTCTCCCCCGTGGGGGCGGGCCGCTGCCCGGCCCCGCCCCGTTTTCTGTATTGCCAACATGTGACCCTCCTTGAACTACTCTTCTTCGGTTTCGGTGAATTCCTCGCTCTTTCCGTTGCTGCCGCCGATCTGCTCCAGGTTGCGTAGGGTTTGCAGGCCGGAGCTGACGGATAGGGCGAGATGAACTGCGCACGTCAAAACTACCGTTGGAGAAAAGGGCCGTTCTTTGAGGGCGGCGGTGATTCCATCGACGAGCCTCCGCTGGGAGTCGAAGATTTCGTGGAGTCTTTCCAGCTCTGCTTTCCAGATGTATCCTCCGACGCTCCGCCGTGGTGTCATTTCTCGCTGTCCTTTCCCTGGCCCAGCCGGTCGGCCAGGTCCGATAATCTTTCTTCCTCGCGCTCTTTTCCGATCCAGTAGCGATTGATACTTCCGGCGATCATCGGCGCGCCTGAGAAGATAAATAGAATTCCGATAAGAATGGCCGGGGTCCAGCCGACGATAAGAGCGGAGAGCGTCAGGGTGTAGAAAACCCCGACGACGACCAGGATGGGGACGAAGCCGTCCTGGTGGCCCTTAGCCTCCAGTTTGGCGACGAACTTATCATAGAAGATCGAGATAATGAGCAGTATGACGCCTACGCTTACAAATTTCACGTCTATTTCAAACAAGTTGACCTCCAGTTGGATGCTATTTATCGGTACATGGTAAGGCTGCGGGTACAATTTAAGCATGAGGAACCGTGTTATAATCGATTTATCTTCTCATGTTGGGGAGCGGCCACAACCGCCCCCCAACTCTGGCTCAAACCCCACCCTACCTGGGGAAAGCCTTCATGGATTGGCCGACAGGCCAAATCAACAACGGAGGCTGAAAACATGGTTGACTTTAGACTCACTCAATCTCAGGTGGCGAAGCTTGATCGCCTGCTCCATATGGAGTACACGGCGGGCGAGCTGGCGAAGGAGCTGGCCACTGAGGCCCGTCACATTCAACATGCGATTGACGTTGGGTGCCCGCATCGAAAACTTCAGCAAGTGGTGTACATTACTGGGGATGAGTTCCGCTTGTGGTACAACCAACATCGGGACTCCCGCAAGCGCCGGCTGGCGAAGGGGGAGTTCTATTGTTTGTCGTGTAAAGCCAGGGTGCGCCCTGATCCGGATTCCATCACATCGACGGTCCAGTTAAACCGGGTTATCCAGGAGCAAGGCCAGTGTCCCAAGTGCGGCGGAAAGGTAAACCGGTATCAATCGACGGAGGCGGCGGAATGACGATCAAACGACGCCCCGACGCTTTGATAAATCGGTCGAATTGGCGGGACACTCGCCTCTTTGTGAAGTACTGCGTCGAAGTGAAGCAGAACGGAGAGCGTACGGTGGAGTCGGTACGCCTGGGGATGGACCACTTGCTGCGCTGGGCGACGGAGACTTCCTTGCTCAGCGCCCCGGAGATCCGCCCGGTGCTGCCGGCTTATATGGATCAACTGGACATCAAACCGGCGTACCGGAACAAGATGCTGGAGTATGCCCGGGCCTTCTTTATGTGGGCCAGGGAAGAGGAGCCGGAGCGGTATGGCCGGATCAAGAAGTCCTGGGTGGACAGCCTCCACTCGAAGCTGACCGAGCCGGAGCTGGTGGAGAAAACCCCGGTTTTTACGCTGGAGATGGTCCGGGCGATCACGGCCTTGACCCCGCAGTCTCTGGCCGAAGAGCGAGACATTGCCGCGGTGGCCATGCTTTTCTTGAGCGGAATGCGGGACGGGGCCTTTTGCACCTTGCCGCTGCGGTCGCTGGATTGGAACCAGGATCCTGTTTTGGTGAGGCAATGGCCTTCCTGGGGTGTGAAAACCAAGAAGCGGAAGGCCGCCAACACCTATCTGCTTCCCCATGAGGATCTGGCCGATTTGCGGGCGGTTGCGCGGGATTGGTATGAGAAGGTTAAGCCGGTGATTGGGGACCGGGGCATGTACTACACCCTGATCGACTCGATCTCTGGGGAGATCAGCGCCGACCAGGCCCCGGGCGAGCACCGCTCTTCCAACCTGGCCCGCCGGCTGCGGGGCCTTTGCGAGCGCGCCGGCATTGACTACGCCAGCCCGCACCGGATAAGACATGGGCACGTCGTCTATGCGATGAGCCTTTGTACCTCAATGGACGAGCTCAAAGCCGTGAGCCAGAATGTGATGCATGAATCTGTTGTCACCACGGAGTCAATCTATGGCGACTTGCCGTCGGATTCAGTAGCGATCACGCTCAAGGCGATGAGCCGGAGACGGCCGGGCGAAGATGGGAGCCGGCTGGCCGACTCGCTCTTCCAGTCCAAGGTCAGGACCCGGCGATAGAACCTTAAAATCCTGTTCCCGTGAACAGGACAACGGTTGATTGTATTCGCTATGTTAAAGTGCGACTGACGAAAGTGTGTTAAAATAGGTTTACAGGCGTTTCGACCTTCGCCTGCCCTGGGCCGCCAGCGGTATGCTGGCGGCCTTTGCTATGCCTCGATGCAGTCCTCAACCTGTTGCTCTTCTGGAGCAGGTTTCAAACCCTTGCGGCGGTAAATTTCTTGTTCGATGAGCCACAAAACCTCTTGGGTCCGGCTTCTGCGGTCCAATGCAGCCAGCTCCTGGAGCTGGTCGATAATGTTTTGGGTCTCGATGCGGATCAAAATAACCTCGGCCATAGTGACCTCCTGTCATTGAAACTGACTAATTTGATAATGGTTTATTACCAGTATTAACTTTTAAGGAACGATTTAATAAAAATGTTGTCAATTAGTAATCATTATACGGCCCAATAACTAAAAGTCAACATTTACTCAATTTTGTTTCTGAAAAAGAACAGCTTTCATACTACCCTATCCGGAGGGGTGATGAGTAATGAACAACAATCTTTCCAAGTGGATAAATAAGAAGCTTACTGAAACAGGGTGGTCAATGAGAGAACTTGCCAGAAAATTGGATGTTAGTCCAAGTCATATATCCAGAATTGCTAATTCTGAAATAAATCCAAGTCCAGAACTGGCAAAAAAAATGGCGCTCGCTTTTTCCGTACCTCCGGAAGATGTTTTTAGATTAATCGGTTGGTTACCAGAACAAACTTTTAATGATCCAGCAGAAGATGAAATGTTGGAATTGTTTCGGTTGCTTGATACAGAAACTAAATCTCATCTACTTGTGATAGCTAGGGATTTAACGGAAGTTAGATCGAGAAAGCGTAAACTGGTTGGAGAAGAGAAACTTGATTTAACAAAGGATCCTGTCTAGAGAAGAAAGGTAAACTTCAATGGAGGCATGGGTAAATGAAACTTTGTAAATGGTGCAAAAAGGAAGTTGAAAGTATAAATTATTACGAATTGTGCGCTGAATGTGTAAATGAGATAAATTCAGATGCGTTAAAAAAACAAAATGAAATCCATGAAGCATTGACATCATTTAATAGAAGTAAAACGAAAGAGTCAAAAGAAAATCGCGCACCAGTTTTAATCGAAGCCGTAGAATCATTCTCTATTTATGAGCAAGAACGAATCTTTTTGATTAAGCCCTCAGTTGCGGACGTGATTCAATCTATAAGACGAGCCTTGGAAGATCAAACTGTAGCAGTAGTGAAGCCTAAACTGTTGGATAATCCTATTCCTGGGCGTAAAAAGAAGGGAGAAAGGATCACATTCCCTTCAAAGGTACGGGGGGTTACTTTCCAGTGCCCGTATACAAAAGTACAGCGGCAATATATTATTAAGAACTGGGTACATACAGGAGACCGTCTGATCCCAAAATTTGAACCTCACAGTGAATATGGCGATAGCGCCATAGGATTATGGTTTCATAATGGTACCCACTGGTTTCATCTTGGTTATTTAGGCCATGATGTTGCCGAAGAAGTTTTATCTCCGCTTCTTGAGGGAGAAAAAGTAGAAATTGTAGTGATTGAGGTTACCGGTGGAGAAAATAATAAAAGCTATGGCGTAAACTTCAGGATTTCATTTTTCCAAGAGAAGCCAGAGATAAAAAAGAAGGAAATTCAAGAATTATCATTGCCGATCTGGGGATGGATTGAAGATGATATAAAACTTACAGTCGGAACTTGTAAATGGTGCAAAAAGGAAAATGAAGACTTGAATTATTATGGGGTTTGTAGGGATTGTACTGCTATAATTGACTCTCATGTTTCTGAAAAACAAAAGAAAGTCTACGAGGAATTAAATTCATTTAATCGATGCCGTAATTTCGATAGCAAAAAGCAGCATGCTGAGGCGGCAATTGCGGCGGCTGAAACTATGATTCCTTATGAGCAATTGCATATTGCTGTTATCAATCTTCCTATAGCCGACATCATCCAATCTGTTAGGGGAGCATTGGAGAATCAGGAAATTGAAGTTAAAAAGCCAAAAAAGCTGGAATTTCTCCCTCCGAATAGACCTACCAAGAAAGAAAAACATAAGCTAACTTCCATTGTTGAAGATGTTCTTTCAAGCTGCCCGAACACTAAGGTTAATCGTCAGAGGATTATACAGGAACGCCTATCATCAAAATGTAAATTAATTCCAAGACTGGAACCATATAATTCTCAAAATGATTGTGCCGTAGGATTGTGGTTTCTGGCGGATCAAACGTGGTTCCATGTTGGTTATATTGATAGTAACAATGAGAAAGAAGTGAAACGTGCATTACTTGAAGGCCGAGATGTTAATGTTACAGTTGCACGTATGACTACAAGAGTGAATTATGAGAATTCGGAAGATGATATTAGTGAAGATGATTCTGAGTTTAACGTTTCAGTTTCACGTATGACTACAAGAGTGAATTATGAAAGTTCAGAAGATGACATTAGTGAAAATTATTCTGGGTTTAATGTTAATATTTCGTATTATTGATTCTTGTTCTTCGTGATTGTGGTATACTCTGGTTAAGAACTTTTAAAGCCCTTTTAAGGCCGTCTGGCGCCTTTTATTTTGGTGTTTTTAGGTGCGATCTAAGCGCAATACCTACCTCTCTGAAGAGGTAGGTATGCGCTTGGGCTCTCATCCGTGAGGTCGTAGGTTCGAGCCCTATCTCGCCCACCATCCGTTTAACACAAAAATAAAAAGGCCCGGCACAAAAGTCGGGCTTTTTTGTTATCCAGGAAGAGGCGACCTTGGAAACTCCGGCAGAATCCTGGCAGGGGACGGTAGCCTATTTAAAAGGGCTATCGAAAGGCAATGAGGATTTTGGGAATTTCATCGGCGAGTTGGGGAAATCTGAGCTTTGCTATGAGCTTTTTGCCCATACTTCGATGAGTGCGGTTTGCATTTCTGTCTATGAATCCTGGCCGGATTGGAGAAACAAACCTTTGGTAGTAATCAATTGGGCAGGCCAGGGGAAAATCAGGCTTGAGTATCGCCGGGTTTTCGGTCCGCCGATTGAATCGATTAGGGTTGATGCGCAGGTGGACGATCCGCAGTTACGTTTTTTCCTGGAGCGGTTGATCCAGGAGTCGGAGCGTTGAAGGTTCTGAAAAGAACCGGTTTGCCGGGATGGTAAGAAGTATGGAGGTACGACATGGTAGAAGATAGCCTGCCGACCTATATTACATTAGAAGAAGCTGCTGAGCGGTATAATATTCCGTTGGAAACTTTGCGGCGCGCCGCAGAGAATAGTTTTGTGCGGGCAATTTTGTCCAGCGAAGAAACCGAAGGTGCGGATGTGGAATTAAGTGTAGCTGAGGATGATGTTGCTGCTATGGCTCAAAAGCCTACAAAGACGCCCCCTACATTCATTTCGCTTGAGAAGGCTGTTCGACGCTATAATATCCCGAGCAGCGTATTGATCGAAGCCATTGATAAAGGTGCAATTCAGGCCGTTCGGGTTGGAAACATTGTTAAAGTCTCCGAGACGGATGTGTCGATTGTTGCTTTACAGTTGCATGAGCAACAAGAAGGTGATGAATTGGTATCTATTAGTGAGGCGGCTCGTCGTTTAGGACTTTCCTCTGGTACAGTCTTTCAATGGTACGAACATGGTTGGTTGCCTGTTTTAGGGACAGGGATACGGAGAGCAAAGTTGATATCTTGGAGTCACGCACAAACTTTAGGCCGTTTACATCAAGAACGAACTCGACAAGGAAGTCGATTGATTCCTAAAAAGCAAGAGCTGTCAGTTCTTGTTAGACCATAAGAGAGTTTCGATAATTAAGAAGGCAGGGGAAACCCTGCCTTTTTTGTTGTTCTAACTACTGTAACTTGACAACATCTAGGAGTGATATTATACTCTAATCAGTTTTCCAGGAGCCCCGGTTTCCTCAACGGATTGACTCTTGCAAAACAAAAAAGATGTCCCCGCCCTCTCTTGGAAGGCAGAGCGGGGACAAAGCCCGAGGAGCGGTCAACTCCCAGGCGTCTTTAGTATATCGGTAAATAGCCCTTTTGTAAATTCGGATCGACCGTCGGCTTTGCCGGCCGGCGGATTTCCCATAGCGTGCCCCTGCACATTAAAACATTCCGTTTCCCGGCGCTCTGAATCCTCTCAGAGCTGATCGTTTAAAGCCTCCCTCAATGTAGCCTTGTATTTCCTCTTGGAGATTCTCAGCGCCACTTATCCACTGCCCATGACCTTATCCACACCTTCAGGGCAGTTATCCCCAGGGAGGAGAACCTATGGAATGTATCGTGGAGCTTAGTCAAATGAACTGTTCCATCGACCTGAACGCCGCCATCAATTGCGTGACTGCCGCAGCAGTTTTCGCTGGATTGCTCATTGCCGGCATTTTTTATGCAATGCTCGTCGCCTGGCTGAAGAAACGCCGCTACGACGAAGGGTACACCGCGATGCTGGTGGTCATCGGCGTGGCCTGGACCCTGGCCGGCGTAGCCATCCTGGACTTTAACCATGCCCTGCTGACCGCCGGGGCCTTTGTCTGTTCCGGGACCCCGATGATTATCGGCTCCTGGTGGGAACACGTTCAGATGCGCCGCAAAAGCCAGGAGGATCTGCAAAAGATCACCGAAGAGCACATGGCGCAGTTCAATCCCTCTCAGGAACAGAAAGGTTAAAAATGACGCGACCGCGGGGTTGGCCTAACAATGCCCGGGATTCCCGGGAGCGGGCCATTGAAGAAAGCCAGAAAGTGGTCCGGTTGCTCATGCCGATCGTGCAGGGTGAGCAATTCGACCGTACCGAAACCCTGCGCCGGCTGGCGTTGGCCATGGTCTCGGCGCTTTCCGCATTGCGAGCGCTGGAAAGCGTATCCCCAGATTCCGATGAATAAGGAGGGCGTATGAAAATCGCTCTGGTAGGTTGCAGCTCCCGTAAATTGACCGAACCCGCTCCGGCCCGCGACATGTACACCAGTCCCTTGTTTCAGGCCGCCCGGGATTACGCCGATACCCATGCCGATCGCTGGTTCATCCTCTCGGCTCACTACGGTCTGGTGCTCCCCGATCGAATCATCGAACCGTACAACGCCAGCCTGGCCGAGAAATCCCCGCTGGAACGCACCCTGTGGACGACCCAAATCGCCCAGCAATTGACCGAACTCCACCTGCTTCAAGACTCCACCGTCTGGATCTTCCTGACCGGCCAGATGTATGCCCGCCACTTGAGCCGGTATCTGACCATGACCGGAACCGTCGAAAAACCGCTGACTGGCCTGAGAGTCGGCCAACGGATCGCCTGGCTCAAATCCCATACCGCTTAAATCACAAGAAGGAGAAGTTTATGTATCACAAAGTTATCATTGTCGGCAACTTAGGGCGGGATCCCGAAATGCGCTATACGCCCGACGGCGCTCCCGTAACCACCTTCAGCGTGGCTACCAATCGCAAATGGAACAACCCTGACGGTTCGCAGGGCGAGGAAACTATCTGGTTCCGCGTGACCTGCTGGCGCCGACAAGCCGAGATCGCCAATCAATACCTGAAGAAGGGCAGCAAGGTCCTGGTGGAAGGCCGCCTGCAGCCGGACAAAGAGACCGGCGGCCCTCGGGTCTGGACCGGCCAGGACGGCAAACCCCGCGCATCCTTTGAATTGACCGCCGAAAACCTCCGGCTCCTCAGCGGACACAATGGCGGAGCTGAGAGCGGTCATGCTGGCAATGAAGACGCCGGCGCGATTCCCGACGAAGACAAGATTCCGTTCTAAGCCTGCCCGCTCTTTTCCTGCCCTCCGCCATCCGCAGAGGGTAGGGCAAGGTCGAGCAGTTCAATCAGTGAGAGGTGCACATGAACCGATCCAAAAATAAGCAGGTGCTGAGCCGGACCCGGCAGATAGGGACCCAGGCGCACAGCGGCCGGATTCCGGCCCTACTGGAGCTGGCTTTCTCAGAACGCCTGTGGACGCAATTAACGGAAACCCTCGGAGATCCCACCGCCGCCGAAGTCCGGGTCCTGGACCTGGTGCAGCATTCGATCCGCCCGCCGCGCTCCGCCGGCCTGACCTTGTACACCTCCGAAGCTGAAGCCGGCACCTGGATGAAAGCCCTGCACCCTTACCGCGCCGGTGCCCGGCCGGCCTGGCGCGCCGCCATCTTTGACCTGCGCCCTGGGGCTGACAGCGCCGATCTGCACCGTTATCCTTACATCGCCCTGGCTGTACAAGGCGACATTTCCCCGCGCTACGCTCATGTGCTGCCCGCTGTGATCGCTGCCCTGCGCGGCTGGAGCGCGCAGATCATCGTGATCGTCGATGAGACGATGCCGGAGCCCGAAGCCCGGTGGGAAGAACTCACCGAACCCATCACCCTGACCTCGCCGCGCTGGAACCGGGTCTTGCACTGGCAACCGGCCCCTCGCCGCACCAAAGTCGTGCGCCGGCACAAAGTTCCCATGCCCCTGCCGGAGCCTGAACTCTTGCCTCTGCTCATCGCCGAACCGGTGTAACCATGGACGCCACGACGATCGGAATCGCGGTAGCAGTCATGGCAGGAATACTCCTGGCGTTAGTTTTGGGCCGGGCCGTGCTCCAAACCCTGCGAAATGCGGCGTGGATCATCGCCGTGTTGCTAAGCCTGGCTGTGATCCTACTGCTGGCCGGCTCGGTCTTCCAGGCTCAGACCACCGCCCTGATCGCCGTTACATCCCAAACCCTCAGCATGGTCATCATCGGCCTGCTGACGCTGCTCCTGCTGGGCGCCAGTGGGGCGCTCTTATACCTGATTTTCCACCAGCGGAATCAGCAGGATCAGCTCGGGAATGCCGATCTACACATAGCTCGCCTTCTGGCCGCCAACCTGACCCTGCTGACCGAACTGACGCTGAAAAACCGCCGACCAGCCTTGCCCGATCCCGACGACGAAACGGCCCTTTCCTATGACTACGAAGACGATGAGGACACTGACCTGCCGATCCTGCCGCAAGGATGGGGGTGGTAGATGGATCTCCCGCGCTGGCTGCCCTGGCTCGCCTTCGGCGGACTCCTGGTCCTGACGATGGTCTGCAACGGCACCACGCCGCCGGCAACCCAGACCACGCCGCCGCCGATCACCTCCGCCGCCCTGCAGCCCACGCTGGAACAGGCCCAGGTGGAAGTCTACCTGGAGACGATCCGCACGGAACGCCAGCAGCGCGAACTCCAGCTCACCCTGGAATCGCTCTATGCTCAGCAAACGGCCACGGCCGCCGCCCGACAAGAACAGGAAAAGCAAGCCCTGGAACAACGAAGCCGCGAAGCGACCGCTACGGCTGAATCCCGCCAGGCTACCGCAACCGCTGCCGCCTGGCGCACCACCGTCGAAGCAGCGCAAGCCTACGCCACAGCGACTGCCGAAGCGCACCGCGCTACGGCCACCGCCAATGCCATGCTCTTTGCCCATGCCAATACCGCTACCACTGCCGCCTGGTCCGTCAATGCCACCGCCACCGCTGATTCCCTGCGTTCCCTGGCCACGGTCCAGGCCGCCGACGCCGAACGGGCCCGGCTGGCGGCCGAACGCGAGCGCATGGTCTATCCGTTGCAAGCCTACGGTCCCTGGATTCTGGGGGGGACGTTGTTCCTGACCCTGCTCTGGGTGGGAGTCTGGCTGGTCCGCCAACTGGGACCCCGGCTCAGCGCCGTCTCCCGCGATGCCCGCGGCGATGCCAAGATCCTGATCTTCACCGACGATCAGGGCCGCAAGATCATCCTGGATCCGGATCGCTCCCTGGGACCCGCGACCACTGTGATCGACGGCCAGGTAACTCAGCCGGCCCTGGCTCCCCTCGAATACCAGGAACGGGTTACCGCTCGGGATCAGGCCGTGGATCTGGCCCATCGGGGATTGCCTGGTAACACACCAGCCCGCCGGCGGGCTCCTACGCCCCAGCAAGCCGCGCAAATGATGGCGCCGCCCGCTCCGGTGCAGGCCCTGCCCGGCGGCAAGGTGCGGATCATCCCGCCGCAGGAAGCTCGAGCCTGGCTCGATGAAGTGACCCAGCAGGCCTTGAAAAACGTCATCGAAGGCGAAATCGTGGAGGATGAGGAATGAACCGCGAACTACTCCCGGCCCTGGTCCAACCGCCGCAGGAACTGGCGCTGCATATCCCCAAAGCCCGGCTCTTTGAAGCGGAGGAAATCTCGCGCCACATCATCAACACGCTGGAGAAGCGCGGATTGGAACCGGCCTTCTCCGATTGGCTCATCACCTGGGATCGGGGACTGGTCTGGCTCTTCGGGCTGCTCGATGTCGCCCGCCTGGAGAAACTCGAAGCCTACAGCACCGACGAGCTGCTCCACCATCTCGCCACGGCTATCGGCGGCCGCTCCATCTTTGTAAGCAACCACTCCGGCCTGCGCTACGCCGTATTGCTCTCCCCCATGCCCAAACTTCCGGCCAAGGCGGCCTTTCCCAGCTTCCAACGCGGGACCGTCCTGCTGGGCCGCCGCTATACCGGCGAAGAGCTGGCGGTCCCTTGGGAACGATTGGGCCATCTCCTGATCGCCGGCATGACCGGCTCCGGCAAGTCGATGTTTCTGCGATTGCTGGGCTATCAGGCCATCCTCGAAGGCTGCGCGCTGCTCCTGTGTGATATGGACGGCGCGACCTTCCCGATGCTGGAACAGCACCCGGCCCTGATCGCCCCCATTGCCCATACCCCGGAAGAAGCCCTGGCCCTCGTAGACCGGGCCATCGGGGAATGCAACGCCCGGGCCGTGCTTTACCGCGAACTGCCCGGCTATCCCGAAAAGCTGGAAGAATACAACACTCTGGCTGTCGCCGCCGGCCTCGCGCCGCTGCCGCGCTGGCTGGTCATCCTGGACGAATTCAGCGCCACGGTCATGGCGGCCGGCGGCGCGCAGGGACTCCTGGCCCGCTCCACCGCCGAATTGGGCTGGCGCGGGCGGAAGTTCGGGATCACCCTGATCTTCGCCGCGCAGGATTTCAGCAAAGGGGTCGTGGGCCGGGTGCGGGATCAGGTGGGCGCCGTCTTCGGCTTTCGCGTGCGCAGCTCCGAGATCGCCGACGCCATCGGTATCCCCCAGGCCTCCCGTATCCCCACCAGCCGGCCCGGTCTCGCCATCACCGACCGCTGGGGACCAGTGCAAACCTTCTGGCTGGACAAGCAATTGCTGGTGGCCCTGGCCGGCGAGAATGCCTTGGCGGAATCGCCCTTGACCGATTCCGAACTGGCGCTGGTGCGTTGGGCTCTGGCTGAGCGCAACGGCTATCTGACATTGGCAGAAATTCAGGATCGTCTCGGCATCGGTCAACGACCGGCCCGACGCCTGGCTGAGGAATGGGGTTTGCGTGGGTGGTTACAAAAGGACCCCGGAGCCGCCAATGCTCGAAAAATCACTGAGGTTTTAGCGGCTCTGGCTGACAAAGCGACAAACCTGACAAACCCCGACAAACCGGCGGGAGAATTGACAAACCGACCGACACACGGCTGACAAACCGCCAGCAGAGCGGAAAACAGCCTGACAAACCGACAAACCCGGCGACAAACCTGACAAACCGGGTGACAAACCCGACAAACCGAAAAAGGAGCGGAGAAATGGAGACAGCGACGATGTTACGAATTGGCGTAGACCCCGGCTTCGGGGGGATCAAGATGGCGGCGATCGAAAGCGCCGGCCAACAGAAAAGCGTCCATGTCCCCTCCGTCGTGGGGATCGGCGATACCGATCTGGGGCTGCTCTCGCTGAACGGCGCCTCCCGTCGCAAGCGCGAATTGCCCATCACTGTAGCCTGGGACGGCGTTTCCTACCTGGTCGGGGATCACGTCGGCGACTACGCCCGCGTCGTCGAACGGATGGATTTCAACCGGCTGCGGGACGGCTTTGAACTGCGAGCCCTGCTCTACGCCGCCCTGGGCAAACTGCTGGAAGGCGGGGAACACCGCGCCGCCCTCATGGTCGGCCTCCCCGTGGAAGTCATGGCAAACAAGGAGCTGGCAAAGGAGACTCGCACCGCCCTGCGCGGTTGGCTCATAGGGGATCACACCTTCACCGTCGATACCGTCACGACTCAACTCCAGGTCGAACAGCTTCAGGTGCTGGCCCAACCCGCCGGCGCTTACTTCGCCTGGGGCTTCGACAACCACGGCCGGCCTACCCGGTCTCCCGAGGATCTCCAGGACCCGGCCGCCATCTGCGACATCGGCTTCAATACCCTTGATCTCTTCGCCGTGGAAGATGGGCAGGTCAAGGCCAAGTTCACCGGCGGCGATGTGGTGGGGATGCGGCGAGCGGCCGATACCCTGGCCCGGATGGTCAAGAAGCAATACGGGGTAGCGCTCTCGCTCCATGAAGCCGACGCCCTGCTCCGCCAGACAAAGCCCCTCCTGGCTACCGCCGACGGACGCAAAGACTTGAGCGAAGCCGCCGGTGCCGCATTGAACTCGACCACGGGTGAGATCCTGGCCTTCCTTTCCAACCGCTGGGGCAACGGCCGGCAGTTCCGCCGGCTAATCTTCACCGGTGGCGGGGCCGAAGCTATCCATGCAGCCCTGGTCCGCGAGTATCCCCACGGCGTCATCCTGGAGAATCCGGTCCAGGCCAACGCTTTAGGCCTCGCCCGGGCGGCCATGGGGCTCTTTAAGTGAAGTGCTGCCACTTGACAACAGTTGACGCCACTTGACAGCAGTGAAATGAGGTAGGCTATGGCAAAACGAAAAAAGGACCCAACGCGGCTGGGACTCAGGCTTTATCCCGGCGAGGACAATGATTTGATCGAATGGCTGGAAAGCTTAGAAACTCAACAATACGGGCAGAAAACCCTGGCTATCAAAACAGCCTTACGGC
This sequence comes from uncultured Anaerolineales bacterium, assembly GCA_964501335.1. Classification (GTDB taxonomy): domain Bacteria; phylum Chloroflexota; class Anaerolineae; order B4-G1; family SLSP01; genus CAZCTC01. The sequence goes on from CAZCTC010000022.1 coordinate 92,084, forward strand.
AAGGGATAGGACGAGGAGCAACCACACCCTCAACCGACCTGGATCTGAACCAGATCCGGGCCGTGGTCGAAGCCGGCGTCCAAAGCGGCTTCCTGCAAGCCTTGACCCGGCAAGGAGCCACCATCATTCAAACCACGCCGGCGCCGGCCCAAGAGGAATCCTCGCTGCTGACCCATATGGTCTCCGGGCTCATGCTGGAGGAGGATGAGGAATGAACGAACTATTTTTACAAGTCTTGATCGACTGCCAGAAGCAGCTGGGCCTGAACGACGCCGACTTCGCCCAACTCCTGGGATTGAGCCGCCCGCTCTGGCGAGCCATCAAAGGGGGGCGGCGGGAAATCAGCCTGCGCCTGGTCCGGGGCGCCCTGCAAGCCTTCCCCGACCTGGAGCCCGTCATTCTGGACTATCTCCGCTCCGACGCGGAGTAAAGATCGCAATAAAACCAGGAGTAATACAGCAAATCATGTCTAAATAAATTCCCCAGGTACACCAGGTACCAGACATATAAGGGTTTTGCGCGGGGGGTACCTGGAGTACCCGGTGTACCTGGGCAAAGTTTCCTATCATTATTCCGGCTGCACCTTAACATTTTAATGACAGTTTTTTTCAAGGAGGGCACACACCCATGGCTCAATCCGTTGCCGAACACGCAATCCGCTTAGTCCTGGCCCACGCCGGCGCCGACCCGGCGACCTGCTCCCTGCCCCGGTTGGACCGGCAGGCCAACATCATGGTCCAAAGAACGCCGGACAACCTCTACATCATCCTCATGGCTCCCAAGGGGCGGGATTCTCCGCTGAGCGCCAGTCTCGGGCTCGTGATCGGCACGGTGGTCGAGTTGAACCTGACCGAAGCCTGGATACTGGTCCAAACCGAGCCCGATGAGGCGCCCCTCAAAGTCTGGGGGCCGGCGGGCCGGCTGGCACAGATCGTGCGGGGCAATGAGGTCTGGGCCCAGGGCCGGCTCTGTGCGGAGGGCGTGAAAGCCTCCTATGTGATCGTCACGGCCATCGGAGAGGGCGCATGTACAACGAAGTGCTCTTGATCGGCTGGATCGTGCGGCCGGCGGAGCTGAAGCAGCCCGGCAGTGGAGAAAAGCACTTTGCCTCGACCAGCCTGAGCACCAAACGGCGCTGGCGGGATCTCAACGGAATGGCACAGGAGAAAACGACCTTTCACACCATCGAGGCCTGGGAAGATCGCGCTCAGATCCTGGCCGAAGCCGCCCCCGGCGATTTGATTATGGTCGAAGGCTACATCGAGAACGAGGTCCACGACGGCAAATTCCATTCCTCGGTGGTCGCGCAGAAGATCATGCGGCTGAAAACCAAGGACCAGGGCCGGCTGACCCGCCGGGGCTCGCTGGTGGACATCGTGGAAAGCCTGGACGATCACGATCGGGAAGTCATGCTGAAACTCTTGCTCAAAGCCATGGGAAGGAACTGAAGACTAAATGACGCTGCTCCGCCTTGAATTGACATCGCTCTACCAATATCACCCGGAGATCCGGCCGCCGGCGGTTTACCTGACCGGGCAGGAAGTGCTCCGCCTCTGCCGAGCCTTGATCGACCTCCCGGAGCCGGAAATGTACGAGGATTTCATCGCCGGCCTGACCCCGGCGCCGTCGGAGGCCCCGCCCGGGTACGTCGATCCCACGCGGGCCTACTCCGTGCTCCCCGGCGGCTCGATCCTGTTGGGAACCACGGTCAACCGGTGGATCGCCGCGCTGATCGAACAAGGGGCCGCCGTGGAATTCCTGGCCCTGGCCCGGAGCCTGCGGATCGAGTCCGCGCTGACCGCTGTAGAAAATCCAATTTCTCCGGCGGAGGGCCGGAGTCACGAAAGGAGTCCGATGAACTGGAAACGTATTTTGATAGGGTTGAGTCTGGTCGCCATTGCCGGCAGTTTCGTCGCCGGCCTGCTGATCGCCCGTGAATTTCCCGAGCGCTTCCGCTGGATCGCCGGCTTTCCGATCGCCGGCCGCTACATCCAGGGCCACGCAGGCCTGGTCCGGGCGCAGGTGCTGGAATCGGGCGAATCAGGCCTGGGGGACATCATCGACGTGCTGGCCCATCCGGAAATTGTGATGGAAACCGACGATGCCCGCGCTGCCATGCTCCTGCCTGGCGATTCCTTCATTGCTTACTGCCAGATCACCGGGGACGGTGCCTCGCTCCGCATCCACGGCTGTCGGTTCATCCCGGTGGTGGATCGAGAAGTCGTCCCGCCGCAATGAGCGAGCCGAAGGATTGAGACCATGGAAAAACCAATGGATTCTCCTTTGCATCGCCCGGCGTTCCGCTACCACGGCTCGAAATGGCGGCTGGCCGATTGGATCATCGAAAGCTTCCCGCCGCATGAATGTTACGTCGAACCCTTCGGCGGCGGCGCCGGCGTACTCCTGCAAAAGCCGCGCTCCTGGCTGGAAGTCTATAACGATCTCGACGGCGCCGTGGTGAACTTCTTCCGGGTCCTGCGGGAGCGACCTGACGAGCTGATCCGGGCCATCGAACTGACGCCTTATGCAAAGGAAGAGTGGCAACAGGCCATGAGGGAAATACAGGACGATCCCCTGGAGGCGGCCCGGCAGTTCTATGTGCGGGCCTACCAGAACCGGGCCGGCCCGACGGCTACTCAAGGCGCCGGCTGGCGACGGAACAAAGTGGTCACTCAAGCCGCCGACGGGCGCAAGCTGGCCACGCCGGCCGCCGTCGCCTTCATGGATACGACCCAGCTCTACCCGATAGCCGGCCGGCTGCGGGGGGTGCAGATCGAGCACGATGAGGCGCTGCGGATTATCCAGCGGTACGACGGCGCCGGGACCTTATTTTATTTGGATCCACCCTACCCCGGCTCGATCCGCAGCCCCTGGGCCCGCCAGGTTTACAGCCATGAAATGACCGATGCCGAACACATCGCCCTGGCCGAGTCCTTACATGGTATCCAGGGCATGGCCCTCATCAGCGGCTATCGCTGTGAACTTTACGATGCTTTATACAACGATTGGGAACGGCGGGATCGGGAGACCCGGATCAACGGCCCCGGCAGCGCGGTCGAATCGTTGTGGATCTCGCCGGCGGCCGCGGCCCGACGGTTGCCGCTGCTGGCTTACGCGGCAGGAATGGAGGGATAAAGGCAATGGATCATTCAATGAATGAAACCCTGAAAAACAGCGCCGAAAAAACAGAGGATCTCCGCCGCCGGCTCCAGGAATGGCAATTATTAGCCGGCCGATTCGAGGCCGAATTGAACGCTATCCACGAGATCGCCGACGGCTAGTTGGGGGAGACCACCGCCCAAGCCGTTACCCGGGCTCTCACCGAGTTACAAACCCGGGCCCTGGCAGCGGAGATGGCCTTGAAACAAACGCAAGAACTCCTGGCGGCCGCCGGGTTCTGCCCTTTCTGTCCCTGCGGACCGAACCTTGGAGGCAAATGTCAAAACCTGTGCTCCCTCAGCGTATATTTCTGGGAACAGCAGGGCCAACGCCGCCCCATCGATATCCAACGCAAAGAAATTGAAGCCCGCTGCGCCCCATCGGAAAAAGACTGACCCCCAGCCCGGCCAATGCAGGGTGCAATCACGAGGGTAGGACGCCGGAGAACCCACGGGCAGGGCGGAGCAACGGAAAGAGGGAGAAATAGCGTGGGTAGGCCGCCATTCCCGCCGGCGGGGGAAATCCACGGGCCAGCCACGGAATCAACGCCGGCAGAACGGAACGCCGGGAACAGAGGGTCATGACGAGGGCCAGGCGTGGACACACCCGCTGGAGCAGACGCCGAGGATTGCACAGCCCGTAGGCCGACACGAACCACGGCAAGACGAAAGATCGGACAAAGGACGGAACTTCGAGGATACGGAGAAATGCCGACGGCATAAACGCCACGACGAAGCAAAGAGAAACGACGGCTTGCCACGGTAAAACGGAATTGCGGCAGGCCGCTGAGGCAAGCCGATTAACAAAGCAAGGAAAGGTAAAACGGAAGCGCGGCAGGACGGCATTTGGGGCAACAAAAAAAGGAGTCCGAAGACTCCTTTCAGCGGTGGCAGCAGCTCCGACGCTCCTACATCCAGGGCCACCCCTGGACAGCCGGCTCTGGACAAGCTCAGACCTGCTCAAATTCTATCACGGGAGGTAAGAATGCGCAATTGGATTATCGGAATTATCACTTTCATGATGTTGGTCATCCCCCCCACGGTCGGCTACGCGACCGCCCCTTGCGAGGAACTGACCGGCCGGCCGCTGGCTCTCTCGCCCTATCGCCTGGAGCAGCAGACCTTTTTACAAAAAAGCGCCGCCGCCCTCGATGAGATGACGCTGGTTTCCACCGAATTGAACACCATCGCCGCCGGCAACGATCCGGCCAGCATGGCAGAGTCTTTCCGCCGCGCCGGCAAAGTCTCCGACCTGGCCGCCCGGCTGGAGCAGATCACCCTGTCCGAATCGCCGGTGATCTATGAACTGCTGAGCGAACGGCTGAATCAAACCCGCGACACCTACAGCCTGGCCGCCGAAAAGTTGCTCTCCTACCTGGGCAACAACAGCAGTGAAGACTTGCAGCAGGCCCGCGATGCTCTGACGCTGGCCGACACCTCGCAGGCCGATCTGACGCAAGCCGTGGCCGGGCTGCGCTATCCTTTATGCCGGGAGGTCTGGAATCGTGACCGACGCTGAGTTTACCCAAAACGCCGATCTGGAGCTGCTGCGCTCCGAGTTGGACCGCACGCAGGAGCGCTATTTCACCGCCGCCCATCAACAACGCCAGGCCGAAGAGCTGCTCGCCCGCTACCTGAACACGCTCTATCCAGTGGCCTATGCGCAGGCCCGCGCCCGCAAAGTCTCCGTCGTGGCCTTTGCCGAGGAAATGTTCAAGGCGATTTCCCGGGTGCAGGCTTCGGAAAATGCCGGCGCGGAGATTCTGCTGGCCCGCTATCTGGAGACGCTGTTCCCGACCGAGTATGCCCAGGGGATCAAGCAAAAGACCGCCATCCAGGAGCTGGCGGAACAGTTGCTCCCCCAGGTGGGAACGGCAAAGATCCAGGAAACCGTCAGCGCCCCGCCGCCAGCGCCCGTCCAGGAAAGCGCCGACACGTTGACCGCCCTGCGGATCCTGGGCAGCTCGCCGGATTGGGAAGTGGTGCGCCGGCGCTGGGAAACCGAGACCCAGAAAAGCGAAGCCACCTACACCAAAACGCTCGACGCCCTGCTGGAAAAAGGCTGGATCGAAATCATCCGGGTCCCCGCCTCTGATCGTCTCAGCGGCCGCTATCGCCCCTGGCTGGTCACCCTGACCGCCGCCGGTCGGCGGGCCTATCAGGAGCATGTCGGCACCGGGCTGGCGCCCATCGCGCTGAACGACTTCATCAACGAACGGTACAAATCCCGCGAAGCCTGGTGGCTGATCCGCCTGACTCGCGCCCTGATCCTGGAAGCTAATGATTTCCCGCAACGCGGGTCCTTTACTTACGAAGTCTACGATCCTCAGGACCCTTTGCCCGCCGGGTTTCAAAAACGCTACGGCAACAGCGAGCCGGATCTCATCCTGGTGCTGCATCCGCACGGCAGCCAATCCCTGCGGTTCTGCATCGAATGCGAACGGGCGAAATATCCCGCTGCCCAGCTCAAGTCCAAACTGGTGAAGAATGTGCTGGATTACACCCAGGCCGGCTTCGAGGGGATCTACTACGTCGCCCCCGACCGGGACGCCGCCCAATTGATCGTAGGCGCGGCGCGCAAGCTGGCGGCCGATTTGCAGGACAACCCGACAGCCATCGACCGGGCCTTCCTGGCAATCTTCACCGTCGACGACCTGGCCGGGCGTTGGTTGCCGTCGCCGGCGCAGATCAACCGCTGGTTTCAGCCGGGCAAGGAAAAAGACGAAACGGTGAAAATCCCGGCCGAAGCCGTTCGCCCGAGGCACCATTTCAAACATAAGGGAGGAAAACCCCATGCGGATTGAAGAGTTACTCACCCGTTTCGGATTGCTGTGGCTGGACGGCACCGTCGTGATCCTGGCCGCCGCCCTCCAGGCCGGTCCCTTTCTGCTCGCCGGCGGCGGACTGGCAGGATTACTGGGCGTTGTCGCAGGACTCCCCCAGGCGCGCCCGGCCAAGGCTCAGTCGCGGGCCGACGCGCCGGCAGGATTTACGCTCAGGTAAACGGTTTCTCCCGCAAAAAACCTAATCTCTAAAAATCGGAGGTGTCCCATGGTGGATCTGGCGAATCTTTATTCCCAGGAAGCGGAACAGGCATTGATTGGTTCGATTTTCATCGATCCCCCGATGGCCCCGGCTTTGCTCGAACGCCTGTCGGCGGAAGATTTCTACTTCTCCGCCCATCAACATATCTGGCGGGCGCTGCAAGCCTGCGCCCGCGCCGGAGGAATCGACCTGCTGCTCGTGGCTGAAACCCTGGAACGCGCCGGGATGTTGAAAGCCGTTGGAGATATGGCCTATCTGGCGACACTGATCAACGCTACACCTACCGCCCTCCATGCCGAACATTATGCCCATGTAATCCATAACTATGCCGCCCGGCGCGCCCTGTTGCCCCTGGCCTCTCGGATTGCCCAACTGGCCCAATTGGATCTGGCCCCCGATGCCCTCTTCGATCAGGTCAGCAGCCAGATAGCCGAGGTCGCCCGACGCTTTACCACCGGCCGGGCCGCCCACTCCCTGGCCGAACTGACGCCCGTCGTCGAGCAAGAACTCCAGGCCCTGCTCCAGGGAAAGCTGCCGCCGGCCGTCTTGACCGGCCTCCTGGACCTGGATCGCCTGATCGGCGGCTTCTTTCCCGGTGACCTCAGCATCGTCGCCGCCCGGCCCGGCATGGGCAAGACCACCTTCCTTTTGACCGTTGCCCATAACGCCGCGTATCAGGGGAAACGGGTGCTGTTCTTCAGCCTGGAAATGGCGAACGGCCAGTTGATCCGCCGGATGCTGGCCGGCTCCGCGGAAGTGGACAGCGCCCTCCTGCGCACCGGTCCGCTGGAATCCGCCGCCTGGCCGCGATTGACCGGCGGGCTGCGCCGGTTGGACGAATTACCCGTCTGGATCGACGACACCCCCGCCGTCTCCTTATCTCATTTGAGGACCACCGCGACCACCCTGGCCCTGCGCGAAGGCCTGGACCTGGTCATCGTGGACTACCTGCAACTGGTGAAACCCGGCGGCAATGCCCGGAATCGCACCGAAGAGATCGGCATCATCACCGCCGGCCTCAAGGCGTTGGCCCGCGAGATCGGCGTGCCGATCATGGCCGCCGCCCAGCTCAACCGCGGCGTCGAGCAGCGTCAGGACAAACGACCGACCCTTTCGGATCTGCGGGAAGGCGGATCCCAGGAACAGGATGCTGATCAGGTGATCTTCCTGCACCGGCCCGGCCTCTACGGTGAGGATCAGCCGACTAACCTGACCGAGCTGCTCGTCGCCAAGCATCGTCACGGCCCCACCGGCATGGTCCATGCCATCTTCCGCGCCCGGGAACAGGATTTCGTCGGCGCCGCCCGGCTGGAGATTGATTCCTATGCCTGACATTACCAATGAAACTCGGAACCTGCTGGCCCAACCGGTCTTTCATCAACGCGCCAACGCCCTCCTACGCCCCGATCGCGTGGTCGTCAGCACCGAGTATTTCTTCCTGCATTGGCGGCCCCGGCTGGGACCGGAACGCACCGCCCTGGTCGAAGCCCTGCGCTACCTGGTTACGCAAATCGACAAAAAAGAGGCCTCCTTACAACGTCTCGAAATCACAGCAGCCCGGCTGGCCGAAATGACCGGGATGACGGACCGGCAGGTACAGGCCCTGCTGAAAAGCGAAGCCGGTCCGGAGATCGCTCCCTGGCGTCGGCTGCAAAGTCCCATCGGGAAAGAATACAAAGCCTATGTCGCCGATCAAGTGGCCGCTTTACGGCACTTCATCCCCCGTCTGCGCTATGCCTCGGTCTATGACCGGGAAACGGGAAAAACCCTGCGCACCGGCTACATTCTTGAAATCGCCCTGGATGATCCGCTCTTACCCGAGGATCAAAAGGCGCTCCATGCGGCCGTAGAGGCTGCCCAACCCGAAAGCGTAAACGCAAATATTTGCATTTACGGTCCAGGCGTAAACTCCAATATTTGCGTTTACGCTTCCCAAAATGAAGGGCGTAAATGCAAATATTGGGTTTTACGGGGCGTAAACGCAAATATTTGCACGGGACCTTCGGATAACTTAACAGTAACAGAGACTATCGTCTCTGGCGCCGCCGACGCCGGTTCCCCGGCGACTTCTCAGGCCCCCGAATCCGCCTCGCTCGTCTGCGGCGGTTCGGGATCGCTGAACGAGGTCGGGTACAGTCTGCCCGATGCTCCCGAAGTCGTCGCGGTTTCACCTTCTGAGTTCTGTGAGCCGGAAGAAGTGAAATCGCTTCAGGGAAGCAGTCCGCGCACGGTGGAGCTGGACCTCCCGCTGCCGCAACTGAAACAGCGCGCCCTGGCCGATCTGCGCCGCATCCGCCGGGTGCCCACCCAAAATACCATCGTGGCCCAATTTATCGGCCGCCTGTTGGGATTGGGATTCGATACCACCGGCCTACCGCGCCGCAAACCAGATCGGGCCGATCATGCCCGGGTAGGGGAGCTTTGCAAGCTCTTCGGCGCTGAAGCCGTGTTGGAAACGACCTTTGCTGTGGCGGGGCGCTTGCCGGAAGGAACCCGCGATCCGTTGGCTTATTTGCGGGTCAGCCTGGAGAATCAACTGCAAGAGCACAAGCCCCGGGAACGCGCCGAGAAAACCTCGCGGGGCAGCCGGGTCAACCTGGATCAACTAACCCCCGAGGATTATCTCAATTCTTACGGAGAGGATGCCGTATGAACACCATAACCTGTCTTGCCTGCCAGGGATTGGGTTGGGTGCGGTCTATGCCCGCCGCCCGACCCGGCGATCCCGACTTTGGCCGCCTGGTGCGCTGCGTTTGCAATCCCGCTGCGCCCACCCATACCGCTTCCGACCTGCCGCCGCGCCTGCAATGGCAGACCTTCGCCAGCTTCATCGTTGTCGATGAAGCCCCACCGCCGCAGGGACGGGGCTCGAATCGGGCCATGCAGGCCGCCGCGAGCGCCTTTGCCGCCGATCCCCACGGCTGGTTGTTGCTGGCCGGCAGCGTCGGCACCGGAAAAACCCATCTGCTCGCCGCGATCGCCCAGTCAGCCCGACGATCCAGCCATTTTTTGACCGCGCCGGATCTCCTGGACGAACTTCGCACCGGCTACAACGATGACTCCTATGCCGTCCGCTTTGACGCCCTGCGGATGAGCCCGTTATTGCTGCTGGACGACCTGGGCGCCGAATCGGCCACCGATTGGGCGGAAGAGAAGCTTTTCCAGTTGCTCAATTATCGCTACAACTGGGAACTCCCCACGGCCATCGCCACGAACCTGCCGCTGGAGAAATTGCCGGCCCGGCTCCGCTCCCGATTGTCGGATCGGACCCTGGTCAAGGCGGTAGTAGCGACCGTGGGAGATGTGCGAAGGATACCCTTAACGGCAAAAGCGTAAATGCAAATATTTGCGTTTACGCTTTGTGGAACCGTAATCTTATTCAAGTGAAAGGAGCAAGCTATGCAGTATCGAGGACTCAATCTCCGGTTTCATCACGACCAATGGTATTTCGAGGATGCTGAATTGATCCTCCACCAGGACCCGCAAGTCCTGGCCCAAAAGGAGGCCGCTTTCATGTCCAAATATCATTTGGTCCCGGCCCATGGGGGAATGTCGATCGTCCGCATCATGACCGGTCACACCATTCGCCGAAAAATCCAGGGCATGCACCGGCAGTGGACGATCAATGACGATATGAATGAAAGCCCCAAAGGCTTGAAATGTGTGGACCATCCCAAAATGTTCTACGATGCTCAACGACGGAGCTATATTCTGACCGTCCAACCTTACAGTTGTTACCTGGAAAAGTTCCAGGACCTGGAGCAATTTTGCCAGGAACGGGCGCTGGCCTGCTGGATCAGTTACGAGGAAGCCTGGTGGTATCCCGGGCGCACTCCGTTGATTGCCATTGGACGAGCTGAAGTGATGGCGGAGATATTCGGCCTGCCGCCGGCGGATTCGGAGAGTGCCGGGTAAGGATGTGCTATCAAGCCGGGCCGGGGGAGTTCCCCGGCCCGGTGGCAAGATTGCATGGCTGGCGGGGTGGGGGGATGTAGGGGAGTAAGAAATTTAGGCTCTAAGGTGTTGGTAGACCTTACATTTTTATTGCTAATCCTAGTGCCGTGTTAGCCAGGAATTTGCTCTTTAATAACTGGATAGAGTCGTCGC
>CAZCTC010000023.1:0-19867 GCA_964501335.1 uncultured Anaerolineales bacterium
GGGCGCCCTCTCGCCTGAAAACCATTTTCATTTTTCGGGGTGTCCACCCTTCATGTCCTTCTGTCCTGAAAATAGGCCTTTATGGCATGGCCCCGGCCTTATAGCGTCCCGCAAATAGTCCTTGCCCGGTAAGATACGCCGCGCTGGATCAGAAGAGAGAGTTTTTTTGTTGATGTTTTGGTGCGCCTCAGAAGACGCACCAAAACATGTCCCTTTTCCAGAGCCGCCCCGGCGGCGCAGGCTGTCTACTGTCTACTTGCCGCTGTCTACTTCCGCTGAATTTTCATTTTTCGGGGTGCCGCCCCCGGCAATGCGCTTTCATTTGCCCCCAGCCGACAGATCATTACGTTTCACGTTTCAGGTTCACGTTCTCTATAAAATCTCACGCCGGACAAACAGCCCCCCGCCCAACAAGGCCACAACCCAACCGCCCCCAAACCCGATCCAGAACGAGGTCCAGGGAAAAGCCAGGCCGTCCCCAAACTGTTGCATCAACAACGCCGGCACCGTCCAGGGATAAAACTGTATCCAGAGATCCGAATTGCACACCACGACGGCAATGATCGTCATCGTGATTCCCAAAGCCGACGGCACCACAAAATTAGCCCAACGCAAGGCCACCCAGTTGTGCAGAGCCACCATAAACCATGAAGTCACAAAAATCAGGCCGGCCATCTGCAAAAGCGGGCCCCAGGGAACGATCACCCCGAAATTGAAATCCGGCCGCAGCCATCCCAGAATGCTCCCTGCTACCGCGGTAAAAAAGACCAGACCCAACAAACTCAATCCGATCAAAGCGGTACTGGTGATCAATTTCGCCGCATAGATCGCCGCCCGCGATACCGGCTGGGCAAAAAGATGTTTCCAGGCCCGTGCCCCATGGTCCAGATTGGCGACCAACGCCGTCTGCAATGTAATAAACAACGGCATCATCAACAGAGCCCAGAAAACCATCGTCTGTTTGGCAAACCAGAACCAGGGATGTTCCGTTCCCTGCAACCAGGCCTGCCCCCGGTCGTAGGTCATAATCCCCTGCAAAGTCGCAATAACCAAAGGACCGATCACGGTCAACGCCAGCGCCAGGGTCCGGTTTAACTTCAACACTTCCGCCGCCAGCGCCCGAACTAAACCCGGCGCCAGCGGCGCTCGCGTTTTGATTTCATTGATCGTTAAGCTCATCACAGACCTCCTTACCCCCCAAAGATATATTTTCGCGCGCCCCGTAGGGGCGCGCGAAAATATAAAAAATCAGGCCGGACGAGGCTCCAGCTTCCCCGCATTGGATCCCGTCAACGCCAGGAAAATATCCTCCAACGAAGGCTGCGAAAGAACCAGATGATAGACATTGACGCCGGCCCGCACCAGCTGCCCGTTGAGCAACGCGGCATCCGACACCCCATTGACCGTAACCGCCAGCCGATGCGCTCCATCCGGACGCACGATCCATCCCGCCTGCGAAAGCACGGTCGTCGCCCGCTGCGGTTGATCGACCTCCAGGGTAGCATAGACCTCCACCTCGGCATGCAGCGCCTCCAGCGTCCCCTGAAACAGCAACCGCCCCTGCTGCAAAATCCCGATATGCGTGGCCACCTGCTCCACCTCGCTCAACAGATGGCTGGAAATAAAAACGGTAATCCCCTGCCCCTGCGCCAGCCGCCCGATCAACGCCCGCATCTCATGAATGCCCGCCGGGTCCAGGCCGTTGGTCGGCTCATCCAGAATCAACAACTCGGGATTGTTGAGCAGGGCCAGCGCCAGCCCCAACCGCTGCTGCATCCCCAGCGAATACTGCCCCGCCTTACGATGCGCCGCCTCTTTCAAATTGACGATCTCCAACGCCTGATCGATCGCTTCCCGCCGCGCCCCACACAGCCTCCGTGTCAATTCCAGATTTTCATACCCCGTCAGATGCGGATAAAGCGAAGGACTCTCGACCAACGCGCCCACCCGTCGCAATGCCCCCAGAGGATCTTTCTGCAACGGTTGTCCGAAAAGGAAAACCTCCCCGGCATGCGGCCTGATCAGCCCCAACAACATCCGAATGGTCGTCGTCTTGCCCGCCCCGTTAGGCCCCAGAAAGCCATAAACACAACCCCGGGGGACCTGCAACGCTACATTATCGACCGCCTTCACCTCACCAAATCCCCGGCTCAATCCTATCGTTGAAACTGCCCAGGATTCCATTTTTTACCTCCCGATGAATTCAGAAACTGTCAGCGGCGGCGGCCATCCCGCCGGTGTCTCCCGCCCCGCCTTATAACGGAAATCGCATCGCTTCCCGCCCATCGCCAGGGTTTCGGTGCGCGCCAGTCCCATCTGGAAAGTCTTACTGATGGGAAAATCCAAAACGCACAGATAAGGGGTCAATTCATCGGCGCCCTGCGCATGGAAAAACTTGCAGACGCCGCATTCTGTATAATCCACCCCCCAATCGAAATCGGTCCCGTCGCCCTTGACGTAAGAGAAGACCCAATCCTCCGGATACTGCTGCTTCTGGGAAGTCACCGCAGCCGCTTCAAGATCCCCGGGACGAATCCCCATCGATTGCAGACCGGTATAGATCCCAACCATCCAGCCCGGCGTCCGCGCCATATAAGAGCTGAAGCCCTCATAAAGCACCTCCCCGATTTCTTCGACCGTACGGCCGCGCTCCTTCATGGCCCGATAAAAGGCCAGCGCCCCCGCCGATTGGACCAGATTCCCGGTCAACTCATTCTTATCCCCGCCGATGTAAGGCAGCTGCCCGAACAGCCCGTTCAACTCTTCCCGCGCCCTTTTGACCACGGCATCAGCCAGATCCACGCCCCCCCGAACTGCCGTAGAGGTATGGATATCGGTCATCAGATCGTCGAAATCGACAAAATATTGCTCTCGCCGCGCTCCGTAATAAGTAGCCGCGGTCCCGTCGTCCGGTTTAGGCGGATTGAGCACCGTAGCTACTCCGGCTCCGGTTGCCAGAACGGCTCCACCGATCAAAGCCGTCTTGAGAAAACTCCGGCGGCTCATCTTTAGTTGTGGCATATCAGACCTCCTCGAAAATTCAGGTTGATCTTCTTGATCATACGGCGCACCTGTCGCACAACCATCGCGGATCTGTCGCAAACCTGTAAAACCTCTTCTTTTGTTTGTGTTTTTGCGCGCATAAGAATGCGCGCAAAAACACGGCTTTTTTTCTACCTGTGCGGCCTGTTTTAGCGCCCCGCAAATGGCTTTTGTTCAGCATAAAACGACGCGCTGTGCGAAGCAGGCAGAGAGAAGTTGTTTTTATTCATTTTGTCGGCGGCTTCAGAAAGCCGCCGACAAAATGGGCTTTTCTTTCCTTTGTCTTTCGGGCTAACCGCACAGGTAAATAAAAAACGATCTGCGGGCACTCCTTCGGAGTGCCCGCAGATCGTTTTTTATCTTTACTGAAAAACTTACCGCGCCGGCCCCAACAAAGCAGCCAGCTTCTCCATCTCCGACGAATGCGCCAGCACCAAAACCTCATCCGCTGTCTGGAAAACCAGCTCGCCGTGCGGCACAATCAACTCGCCCTTGCGAATCACCGCCATCAACACACACTGCTTCGGGAAGGCCAGATCGCGCACCGCCTTGCCTACCACCACCGACGCCGGATCGACCTTTTCTTCAACCAACGAGAACTGCCCCTTACGCAGCTTCAACAGCGTCACCATGTCGCCCATCGACATCTCTTCCGCCACCAGATGGGCAATCAAATCGGCCTGATTGAGCGCCACATCCACCCCCATCGCCGGCGTGAACATCCAGGCATTCTTCGGATTGTTGACCCGACCGATCGTCCGCGGCACATTGAACTCAAAGCGCGCCAGGCTGGTCGCCACCAGATTGACCTCGTCCGAACCGGTCACCGCCACCAGCACATCGGCCTGACGAATGCCTGCCGATTCCAACACATTCGGATCGGTCCCGCTGCCGCCGATGACCACCTCCGCGGGCAATTCCCGCCGCAGCCGGGCCAGATCGTCGGAATGTTCTTCAATCACCCGCACCTTGTGCCCCTGCGAGAGCAACAGCTGGGTCACATGCGTCCCTACCTTCGCACCGCCTACTACAATCACACTCGTATCCATCGCTTTTCTCCTTACGCCCCGGCCTACAATCCCAGCAGGGACTTGACCCGATCGATCGACGTGGCCACGACAGCCAGATGCAACAGATCGCCATACTGGAAGACCGTTCCCAGCGTCGGAATAAAAGTCTTTCCGCCGCGCGTCACGGCCACCACCTGCACTTCATTGATCACCGTAATGTCTTTGACCGTCTTGCCGATCAATAGCTGCGGCGCTTCCACATCCACCATATCCACCTGTCCCGCTCCCAGCGTGCTCACCGCATCGAACTGGGAGTAACAAAGCAGATCGGCAATCCGATTGACGCCCCAGGTAACCGGCGAGATAGTTTGCAGGCCCAGCCGGCGGTAAATTTCAGCCTTCCCCGGATCGTAAAGCCGGGCCACCACGCGCGGCACCCGGAACATCTGACTGGCTACCCGGCCGGCCACCGCGTTGGCTTCATCGCTCGCCGTGACCGCCGCCAGCCCGTCGCACTTCTGAATCCCGGCTTCGACCAGAACATCCCGGTCGAAGCCCACCCCGGTCACCATCCGCCCCTTGAAAGCCGGCCCCAGCCGGGCAAAGGCATCCGGATCCCGATCGATCACCGTTACGGAATGCTCACGTAAAATTAAGGTTCTGGCCAACGCCGCGCCCATCCGACCACAACCGATCACAATGATTTTCATGATGCTTTACCTCCTACCTCAGCACTGAGGTTGAGCCGGGCCGCGGGCATAGCCGTCCCCCGGCGATCTTTTCGGCGCAGATAAAACTTGCGCGCTTCATCCATCAGCAATAACGAAGGCGCCCAGGCGAACAGGAAAGCCCATTCCCAAATCGCAAAAGGCCCCGTTTCAAACAAACCCTGCAGGAAAGGCACGTAAACCAACAGCGCCACGACCACCAGTTCACTGACTATACCGATCCAGATCAGGCGGTTCTTGAACCACGGGATGCGGAAAGCCGAAGCCCGTTCCGTACGCTGTGCAAAAAGATTGCCGATCTGCGTCGTCACCACGGCCCCCAATGCCATCGCCGTCGCAGCCCGATAGATCTCTCCCGTGCCCGGCAATCCCAGGAACTGCCCCCAGTAACGGCTGTCGGTAACCCAGTAATGGAAAAAGAATGCCGCCATGGTTGCCAGACTCTGCACCGGCCCCAGCCAGAGATAGGCCCGAATCAACAGCTCTTTGCTGATGACATGTTCTTTCAGATTCCGCGGCGGCCGGTCCATCAAACCCGGTTCGGGTGGCTCCGCACCCAACGCCAACGCCGGAACCATGTCGGTTCCCAGATCGATCGAAAGAATCTGCATGACGGTTAACGCCAGCGGGATCTGCGTCCGACTCATGACATAGAGAATGAAAGGAACGGCTTCCGGCGTGTTGCTGGTAAAAATGTAAGCCAGGAATTTCTTGATATTGGAATAAACCCCGCGACCTTCTTCGATAGCATTGACAATCGAAGCAAAGTTGTCGTCGGTCAGGATCATGGCGGCTGCTTCTTTGGCCACATCCGTTCCGGTAATGCCCATGGCGACGCCGATGTCGGCCTTCTTCAGAGCCGGCGCATCGTTCACGCCGTCGCCGGTTACCGCCACAATCTGTCCTAAATCCTGAAGCGCGCTCACCACTCTCAGCTTATGCTCAGGCGCCACCCGGGCAAAAACAACTTCACCCGACAACGCTTCGCGCAGAGCCGCTTCATCCATTGTATCCAGTTCGGCACCCGTGACAATTCTGGCCTGATCGGTACGAATGATGCCGATACGCCGGGCAATCGATTCCGCCGTCAACCCATAGTCACCGGTGATCATTACGATGCGAATGCCGGCCCGATAACACTTCTCGACCGCGGACGCCACTTCCGGCCGCGGCGGGTCCATCATCGCCATCAGCCCCAGGAAGGTCAGATTTTCCTCAACGGCGTCAGCCGTAAAGGTATTGAAACCGTCGGGCAGCGCCCGGGTCGCAATCGCCAGCACCCGCAGACCGTTGCGGGCATACTCATCGTTCGCCGCCATGATCTGCGTCCGCACCTCATTGCTCAACTCTACCGCCTGCCCGTTGTGCCGGATCGTCCCGCACAACGAAAGGACCTCTTTCGGCGCCCCCTTCACCAGGGCGATCCGCTGCCGCCCCAGTTGATGGATCGTGCTCATCCGTTTGCGGCGCGACTCAAAGGGCAACTCACGCACCCGCGGCAACTGCGTGGATTCTTCCTCCAGATTGATCCCCCCCTTGCCGGCCGCCACCAACAGCGCCGCTTCGGTCGGATCGCCCAGAATGGTCCAACGAGGACCGTCGCCGTTCGGAGCCAGCAACCGGGCATTGTTACACAACGCCGCCCCGGTCATCAACTCGTGCAGATCGCGTCCCATCGCCAGAGGCTGGCCCTTTTCCAGGATCTGACCTTCCGGCGCATATCCCACCCCACTGAGCGTAATCCGGCGGCCGTCCATCCAGATATCGGAAACGGTCATTTCGTTCTGCGTCAGCGTCCCGGTCTTATCGGTACAGATCACGCTGGTACAGCCCAGGGTCTCGACCGCCGAAAGCTTCTTGACCAGAGCGTGACGCTTGGCCATCCGCTGCACGCCCATCGCCAGCGAAAGCGTCACCAGCGGCAGCATCCCTTCCGGCACAAAAGCCACGATCATACCCAGAGCAAAGATAAAACCTTCCACCAGTTGAATCTTCGTCATGGTCATCGCCAGGATAAAGAAGAGAATCCCTACCCCGATAGCGATCATACTGACGATCTTGGTGACGTAAATCATCTCTTTCTGCAAGGGGCTGAGGTCCGTCCCCACCGACTGCGTCAGATGGGCGATCTTGCCGAACTCCGTCTCCATCCCGGTCGAAACCACCACGGCCTTGCCGGTCCCGGAAGCGATACTCGTCCCGGCAAAGATCAGATTGGGCAGCTCGACGTGCGACAGATCCGTGCGCAGCACCGCTTCATCCATCTTGCGGACCGGCAGCGATTCCCCGCTCAACGTCGATTGATCGGCACGCAACTCGGCTTCCTGCACCAACCGGGCATCCGCCGACACCCGATCCCCTTCTTCCAGAAGGATCACATCGCCGGGGACCAGATTTTCCGCCTCGATCTTCTGTTCCGACCCATCCCGCAAAACGCGGACATTGTGCGGAATCATCTTCTTCAACGCTTCGGTCGCCTTCTCCGCCCGGAACTCCTGCCAGAAACTGAAAGCCCCATTGATCAGATTGACCATCCAGACAGCGATACCCAGCTGCGGCATTTGCGCAACAAACGCCATAATCCCGCCCACCCACAACAAAATCGCCATCATATGGGTAAAATTGGCCAGCAGTTTCAAATACAACGGCTGCCCTTTTTCTTCCTTCAGTGCATTGGGCCCATATTGCTTTAAACGTTCTGCGGCCTCCTCGGACGTCAAACCCTGCGGCCGACTGCCCAAAGCCTCATAGACCTGATCCGCCGGCAAAGCCTGAATGTTCGAGCGCACTATTTTTTCATCCATCCCATTTTTCTCCATCATCGTTCGCTCCTTAAAACCCTCCGTCACCGGAAAGCCGCCTGACTTAAACCCGGGGATTTCCACCGCCGGACGCCAGGCAAAAGCAAAACCCGCTACACAAAGTGCAGCGGGCCTCTTCACCAAGAGTAAAATTATTTTTCACCAGGGCTGCCGTGGGCAGTCCTAACAAGTCAGCAGTATAGCACTAATTGTTTCCTCGTCAACAAAGAGGGCTTTTAAGGCCCCTGATTCTCAAATAACCCCCTCTGTCTTGAAAATAGGTCTTTATAGCATGACCCGGCCTTGTAATGTCCCGCAAATGATCTTTTCCCGGTCAGATGCGACGCGCTGTGCGAAGCAGGTAGAGAAAATTTGTTTTTGGGGGATTTGCACGCCTCAGAAGGCGTGCAAATCCCCCTTTTTTTTACCTCCGTCGCGTTGCAGGCACTTTCTTAAGCCCAGACAGGGCGTTTTAAGTAAGCCTGGGATTTCATCCCAGGAAAACACACCATATCGATTTTCATCTTCAGAATATCGCCCCCCAGCATACGCTTCTGTCCTGAAAATAGCCCGGCTTTGTAACGTTCCGCAAATGATGCCTTCCCCATAAGAACCGCCGCGCTGGATCGGGGGAGAGGTTTTTTATTTATGTTTTCGCGCGCATCAGAATGCGCACGAAAACATGGCCTTTTCCAGAGCCGCACGGGCGGCACGATCTCTTACCCCCTCCTTCCCCCACAGAGCAGTCGTCATTCGGAAACCGGATCCCCGTTCCCGCATGTTCGTTGGGGGAAGGAGGGGGCCGGGGGGAGGATGAGGGCCAACAAGATGGCCCTGACAACCCATTTTCATCCTTCAGGGTGCCGCCCCTACGCGAACACCCCCAATGTAGGGGCGCCCCTGCGTGGGCGCCCTAAACCAGCCTTGTAAAACCATTTCTGTTAAAACCTGCCTGGCGTGTCCCGCCCTTATGAGCGCTAACAAACACCTTACGCCCCGCAAATGATCTTTTCCCGGTCAAAGGCGTCGCGCGGTGCGAAGCAGGCAGAGAGATTTTTTATTTATGTTTTCGCGCGCATCAGAATGCGCGCGAAAACATGGCTTTTTCCAGAAACCTCCAATTAACGCACTCTGAACCCCTCTCCCTCACCCTACAGCAAACGGTTCGCCACAACGACATCTCAAGCAAAACAACGGCAAGCCTTTACAACTGCATGGGAGAGGGGCAGGGGTGAGGGCTCAGCGCGAAAACATAGGCCTTTTCCAGAAACCCAACCGACAGGATGAGGGCCAACACCAGCCCGCGAAAACACAGGCATTTTGCTGTCTGCTTTCTACTGTCTACCTTCCCGTGGTATACTTGCCCCCATGGATTTCAAATCGTCGCCCGAACGCCCGGCCGCGCCGCTGCAAACCCTGGAAGGCGTCATCGAACGCATCACCTTCCAAAACGAAGAGAACGGCTACACCGTAGCCCGCCTCATTCCCCGCGGCTACGGCAACGAAGTCACCGTCATCGGCACCCTCACCGGCGTCTCCGTCGGAGAATCCGTCAGCCTGCGCGGCTACTGGATTCAACATCCCACCTACGGCCGCCAGTTTGAAATCCGCTTCTTCACCGTCCAGCTCCCCGCCACCGTTGAAGGAATGCGCAAATACCTCGGCAGCGGCCTGATCAAAGGCATCGGCCCGGCCACCGCCCGCCGCATCGTCGACTACTTCGGCATGGATACCCTCACCGTCATCGAAAGCGCCCCCCAACGCCTGCATGAAGTCTCCGGCATCGGCGACAAACGCATCGAATGGATCACCCGCGCCTGGGAAGAACAGAAACAGATCAAAGAATTGATGTTCTTCCTTCAGGGACACGGCGTCAGCACCAGCCTGGCCGTCAAAATCTTCCGCCACTACAAAGACGAAGCCATGCACATCGTCCAGACCGATCCTTACCGCCTGGCCCGGGATGTCTACGGCATCGGCTTCAAAACCGCCGATAAGATCGCCCAGAAGCTCGGCATCGCTCCCAACGCCCCGGAACGCCTGCAAGCCGGCCTGCGCCACGCCCTGGGCACCCTCTCCGACGAAGGCCACTGCTTCGCCACCCGCGACCAACTGCTGCTGGCCGCCGCTGAACTGCTCGAAGTCCCGGCGGCCGAATGCGCCGTTCCCCTCGACACCCTGCTGACCATGGAAGAACTGATCGCCGACGACGACGCGATCTACCTGCCGCCCTTCTATCATGCCGAACGCAACGTCGCCAATCGCATCGCCCAACTGCTCACCACTTCCCAGGACCGCCTGAGCAATTTCCAGAACACCGATTGGGACCGCGCCTGGGCCTGGCTGGAAAAACAAAATCCGCTGCGTCTCACCGATACCCAAAAAGCCGCCGTGCAAATGGCCCTCACCTCCCGGGTGAGCGTCATCACCGGCGGCCCCGGCACCGGAAAAAGCACCATCGTCGGCAGCCTGATCCGGCTGCTCCAGACCCGCCAGGGCATCGTCCGGCTGGCCGCCCCCACCGGCCGGGCCGCCAAACGGCTCAGCGAAACCACCGGCCTGGAGGCCCAAACCCTCCACCGCCTGCTGGAATTCAGCCCCAACAACGGCAATACCTTTCTGCGCGACCGCGAAAATCCCCTCGACGCCGATCTGGTCGTCGTGGACGAATCCTCCATGCTCGATCTGCTGCTCACCAACCATCTGCTCAAAGCGCTCTCCAACGGCACCCACCTGCTCTTCGTCGGCGATGTCGATCAGTTGCCTTCTGTGGGAGCCGGCAACGTCCTCCACGATCTGATCGCCGGCGAGGTCGTCCCCGTGACCCGGCTGGAAACCATCTTCCGGCAGGCCGAAGACAGCGCCATCATCCTCAACGCCCACCGCATCAACCGCGGCGAATTGCCCTTGACCTCCAAAGAGATCCAGGATTTCTTTATGTTCAAGGAGCCCGATCCCGAAAAAGCCGCCGCCCTCATCCTCGATCTGGTCGCCGAACGGATCCCGCGCCGCTTCGGCGCCGACCCGCAGACCGACATCCAGATCCTCAGTCCGATGCACCACGGCATCGTCGGCGTCGCCGAATTGAACCGCCGCCTGCAAGAACGGCTCAATCCCCCCGGGCCCGGCAAAGCCGAAATCAATCACGGCAGCCGCCTCTTCCGCGTCGGAGATCGGGTGCTCCAGCTGCGCAACAACTACGACAAACAGATTTTCAACGGGGATTTAGGGCGAATGATCGCCATCGACCTGGAGGAACAACTGGCCACCGTGGATTACGAGGGGATCAACGTGGATTACGACTTCAGCGAATTGGACGAACTGACGCACGCCTACGCCTTGAGCATCCACAAATCCCAGGGATCGGAATTTCCCATCGTCGTCATCCCCCTGCTGACCCAACACTACATGATGCTCCAGCGCAATTTACTCTACACCGGCGTGACCCGGGCCCGCAAGCGCGTCGTCCTGGTCGGCAGCTGGCAGGCCGTCGCCATGGCCGTCAAAAACCACCGCGTCACGGAACGCAACACCCGCCTGGCCGAACGATTAAAAACGGCCTGCGGCAAACGCCCTCCCGAACTCCCGAAAAAACCTTCTTGAAAATAAAACCCCGGGCTTTGTAGCATCCCGCAAATAGCACTTTTCCTGTAAGGTGCGCCGCGCTGGATCGGGGGAGAGTTTTTTATTTATGTTTTTGCGCGCCTTCTGAGGCGCGCAAAAACAGGGCCTTTTCCAGAACCGCCCCGGCGACGTTCTCTGAGCCCGCCCCCTCACCTCCATGCCGGCCAGATATCTTCACCAGGAATCTCCTGAAAGCGCATCGGGCCTGTACCACGGCATGGGGGAGGGATGGGGAGGGGGCCAACGCGCAAAAACAGGGCCTTTTCCAGAACCGCCCCGGCGACGTTCTCTGAGCCCGCCCCCTCACCTCCATGCCGGCCAGATATCTTCACCAGGAATCTCCTGAAAGCGCATCGGGCCTGTACCACGGCATGGGGGAGGGATGGGGAGGGGGCCAACGCGCAAAAACAGGGCCTTTTCCAGAACCGCCCCGGCGCACCAATCTCCCCGACCAACAAATCATTCCCTGTCAGGGTTTACGTTTCACTCCCCCACCCAATCGATCACCTCGATCTCCGGCGGGCAGAAAAGCCGCACCCGCGGCGCAATCAGCCCCTCCATCCCCACCCCCCGGCTCACATAAGCCGTCATAGCCTCGACTTTGTACAAGCCCATCGCATACTTCCGCCCGTAAATCGAAGGCGTCCACAGCGCCCCGATCAGCGGCACCTGGATCTGCCCGCCATGCATATGGCCCGCCAGATAAAGGTCCACCCCGACGGCCGCGGCATCTTCGATCAGATCCGGCGTGTGATAAAGCATCACCGTCGCGCTTCCCGCCGGAATTTCGGCGCTCGCCGCCTGGAAAGCCTTCCGATCCCGCCGCTCCGGATCGGCATCTTTATGGTTAAAGTCGCTGATCCCCAGCAGATAAAGCCGGTTCTCTCCCACCTGCACCGCTTTCACTTCATCGTCCAGAACCGCAACTCGCAATCCATCAAACAACTCCCGCGTCCGCGTCGGATCCTCCACCGTCCCATCCACCGCGTAGATCCCATAACGGGCCTTTAAAGCCCCGATCATACTTCGGAAATCGCGCGTGGCCGTCTCATCCCACAAATAAGAAAGGTTCAAATAATCGCCCGTCAACAAAATCAGATCCGGCTCCAGCGCATTGACCCGTTCGACCAGCGCTCTTTCCCGGGCCGTCGTCCGCTCCACATGCAGATCCGTCAGATGGACAATCCGCACCCGGGTTCCTGGCTCCAGTTTTGCCGACGGAAGCTCCAGATGCGTCGTCTGCAAAGCCAACGGCTCGACATAAAAGGCATCCACCAGAAAACCATACACAACCAGATTCAACACCACCAGCAATCCCAACCCACCTTGCAACCAGCGAGGAGAAAGCCCTGGCCGCCGACGCAACACCGCCCGTAAAATCCATATTCCCACCAGAACGATGACGATCCGCAGGCAGAGCATAAGGGCCCAGGTAGCGAAAGGATCTCCGTACGAAATCCCCCCTTGAGGCAACAACCAGAAAATCAGCAAATCAATTCCGGTCATCAGCCCAAAACCAATAGAGGCACCCATACCCCAGGGCTTCAACTGGGACACAGAACGAAAAATCTGCCAGATACCCCCCAGACATAACAGCCACCACCCCCAAGTCATCCCGGTACAAATCTCCATCTTCTATGGCTCCTGATTCTGTAAATCTACCACGACGATCTCCGGAGGGCAAAGGAACCTCACGCGAGGCATGATACTCCCTTCCAACCCGATACCCCGACTGACATATAGGTGCGTGGAATCGGAAAGATACGCCCCCATTTCATACTGCTTGCCGTACCGGGAGAAAGTCAACAGCGCCCCATAAAACGGCAGCCGGATCTGACCACCGTGCGTATGGCCCGCCAGATAGAAATCCACCTTCAGTTCGGCCGCTTCGGGCATCAAATCCGGCGTGTGATAGAACAAAACCGTCGGCGCGCCGGCCGGAACATCGGCCATCACCGCCTTCAACGCCACGACATCCAGCTCCGCCGGCCGGCGATTGGAAATCCCCACCAGATAGAGCCGATTCTCTCCCACCTGCACCGGCTTAACTTCGTCGTCCAATACAGTGATATCCAGCCCGGCCACCAGCTCACGTAACTCCTCCGGACTTTCTATTGTCCCATCGACGGCATAAATACCATACCGCGCATGCAACGCCCCCAACACCTCCCGCAAATCCGCTTTCGCCCTGGCATCCTGCAAATAAGAAAGGTTCAAATAATCGCCCGTCACCAGAATCAGATCCGGTTCCAACGCATTGACCCGTTCGATCATCTCTCTTTCCCGGGCCGTCGTCCGCTCCATATGCAAATCCGTCAAATGGACAATCCGTAGCCGCGTCCCCGGCTCCAGTTTCGGCGAAGAAAGTTCCAGATGCGTCGTCTGCAAAGCCAACGGCTCGACATAAAAAGCATCCACCTCAGCCGGATAGAGACTCAGGTTCAATATCAACAACAACCCCAGCGTCCCCCGCCGCCAACGGGGAGTAATTTTCACACGCCAACGCAACAGATCCCGAAAAAAAGGGATCACAGCAAAGAACAGCACAACTCTCAACCCAAACAAACAGATCCAGGTAGAATAAAGCGGACCAAAAGAGATCCCCAACTGAGGCAAGAGCGCCAGCAACACCAGATCGATTCCTCCAAAAAGGGTCAACGCCATCCCCGCTCGCCGGGACCACAAGCGCAAATCTTCCATTGAATGCCAGCTCCCTACGATAAAACGGACGCCCAACACCCAACAGATCACCATCACCACAATCCAAACAAAAACGAAAACGAACATCGTCCTTACTCCTGATTCAGTAAATCTACAACGACAATCTCCGGAGGGCAAAGAAAACGCGCTCGCGGCGCAAAGGCGCCTTCCAACCCCAGGCCTCGACTGACATAAAGCCGGGTCGAACCGGAAGTATAGACCCCTTGCTCGTATTGTTTGCCGTACCGGGAGAATGTCAGCAGCGCCCCATAGAGCGGCAGCCGGATCTGACCGCCGTGCGTATGTCCCGCCAGATAGAGATCCACCCCCGAGGCCGCCGCGCTCTCCATCAAATCCGGCATATGATAGAGCAGCACCGACATTTCCTCCGCCGGCACCCCTTGCATCAACGGGCCCACCTTGTTGGCATCCTGCAGCCCCCCATGATCGATATTCGACACACCGACCAGATAAATCACCCGGTCCCGCACCTCCACCGCCCGCACTTCATCGTTCAGCAAAGTGATTTCCGGCAACCCTTGAATAAGCTCCGCCGCTCGCACCGGACTTTCCGTCGTCCCATTGACCATATAAACGCCATAGGGAGCGTGTAATTGCGAAAACAGCGCCCGTAAATCAGCCGCAGCCGCAGGGTCATCCAGATAGGAGTAGTTCAAATAATCCCCCGTCAACACAATCAAATCCGGCTTCAACTCATCGAGCAAAGGAATCAACGCCCGCTCCCGGGCGGTCGTGCGCTCCACATGGAGATCGCTCAATTGCACAATCCGAACCGCTGAACCCGGTTTCTCGAACGGAACTTCTAAACGAGTCACCCCCAACGAAAAGGGCTCCACGCAAAAACAATAAATCAGCCCGGCGGAAAGGATAAAATTCAGCACCACCGTCAGCGCCAGTAACTGATCGGCAAACCGTTGAATCCTCACCCGCTTGAACCCCACCCGCATCATGCCCCCAAGAGCCCCGCTTCCCAGAAAAACCGCTATCCGTACCCCCCAGACAGCCCATAAAGACACTTTAAAATCACCGTAAGAAATCCCCCAAACCGGCAACGAAGCCAACACCACCCCATCCAGCCCCAAAAAGAGCGCCAGGATTAGAACACTCCACAACCATCGCCGCCGTAATTCCGGCGTCAATCCCCAAACCAATACCGCCATCATATAGCCCGCCGCCACCCCATAGATCAACTCTGGGATCAATCCCCCAAAAATAGCCTTCGTTACAGCATCCCGAATGATACTTAACATAACTTCTCCTGAAATTTCTATCTTGAAAATAGAGATCCCAAATGTGCGACGCACTATCGATCCATACAACCACCGATTCAAACGGCCCCAGGTGGGAACAAGTTCCCGCTCCCGCAAATAGCACTTTCCCTGTCAAATATGCCGCGCGGTGCGAAGCCGGCAGAAAGTTTTTTTGTTTATGTTTTGGTGCGCATCAGAATGCGCACCAAAACATA
This sequence comes from uncultured Anaerolineales bacterium, assembly GCA_964501335.1. Classification (GTDB taxonomy): domain Bacteria; phylum Chloroflexota; class Anaerolineae; order B4-G1; family SLSP01; genus CAZCTC01. The sequence continues at coordinate 15,392 of CAZCTC010000023.1, forward strand.
GGTCTTTTCCAAAGCCGTCCCGGCAAAGCAGGCCATCTACTTTCTAAAAAAATTCTCATCCCTTCTTCTCTGTGCCCTCTGTGACTCTGTGGTGGAATCTCTTTTCCCCTTCGGGTGCCGCCCCCGACATGGCCTTTTGTGTTAAAATCCTCTTTCCTGAGCCCATTCGCTCCAGGATAGCGGAGAATCAAATTTTTGCAAAATCACCAAAAATGGTTAGATAAAAAATGAATTTAGACTATCAATTGTTGATCCTCATCAACCGCGGTCTGGCCACCCCCTGGCTCGATGGCGTAATGCTCGCCTTTACTTTGATAGGGTATCCCGAATTTCTGGCCCTGCTCCCCCTGCCGCTGCTGCGCCGCTACCAAAAGGAAAGCCTCTCTCTAATCCTGGGCATCGGACTGGCCACCCTGCTGGCCGTAGGACTGCAATTGCTCATCCAGCGCCCTCGCCCGATCGACACCCGCCAGCTCATCCCTCCCCCTCACTATCCTTCATTTCCCAGCGGACATGCCACCGGAGCCTTCGCCGACGCAACCTTGATCGCCGCCTTCTGGCCGCGCGCCCGCCGGCCCGCATACCTCATCGCCGGCTTGATCGCTTTCTCGCGCGTCTATCTGGGACTCCATTACCCGCTGGATATCCTCGGCGGCGCCCTGCTCGGCATCGCCGTCGGCCACTTCGTCCTTCACTTCATCACGCCCCATCTGAACTTTAAAGATTATTTTTTCGGTAGCAGAAAACCGCTGAAAAAATGAATAAATTTCCCCTGCCCGTGCGGTTGTTCGTTGGCCTGCTTAAAAGCCGATTTTTACATCCCGCAATAGCTGTTTTCCTGGTAAAAAAGCGACACGCAGGATGGAAGAAGAAAACTTTTTTGTTTATGTTTTCGCGGGCTTCGGAAAGCCCGCGAAAACATAGGCTTCTTTCTTCCGCTTTTCAGGGCTAACCGCACAAGTCGATTTTTCCTGTCTACTTTATACTATCTACTTCCCTCGAAACTTTTCCCATAAACGGGCGTATGAGTATAATTGAGAAGTAACTTTTCCCATTACCTGTAAGTAACCCAAACCTATCCGTAAAATTAACAGAAACGTAACAGGAGAAAATACGGCATGAAAAGTCACGAGATCGGCTACCAGATTTTTGGCGACGACCTGCAATTCGTAGAGGTCGAACTGGATCCCCAGGAGACCGTCATCGCCGAAGCCGGCATGATGGTCTACATGGAAGACGGCATCACCTTCGATACCAAAATGGGCGACGGCTCCAAACCCCAGGCCGGCTTTATGGATAAATTGCTCAGCGTCGGCAGCCGCGTACTGACCGGAGAATCGCTCTTCATGACCCACTTCACCAACGTCGGCCAGGGCAAAAAACACGTGGCCTTCGGCGCTCCTTACCCCGGAAAAGTCATGCCCATCAATCTCTCTGAAAGCGGGGGCGAAATCCTCTGCCAGAAAGACTCCTTCCTCTGCGCCGCCCTGGGCACCAATATCAGCATTGCCTTCAACAAGAAACTAGGTGCCGGCCTTTTCGGCGGCGAAGGCTTCATCCTGCAAAAACTACGCGGTGACGGCATGGCCTTCCTGCACGCCGGCGGCACCATCGTGGAAAAGCGCCTTCAAAACCAAAAAATCCTGATCGATACCGGCTGTATCGTCGCCTTCGAGCCGTCGGTCAGCTACGATATCCAGCGCGCCGGCAATCTGAAATCCATGCTGCTGGGCGGCGAAGGGCTCTTCCTGGCCACCCTCCAGGGCACCGGCCGGATCTGGCTGCAATCGCTGCCCTTCTCCCGGCTCGCCGACCGCATCATCAAGTCGGCCCCCTCCGCCGGCGGCAAGAGCACGGATGAAGGGGCCTTGATCAAAGGCGTAACCAATCTGCTGCAACAGTAAATACAAATCCGCTCACTGCGGTCAACCTGTAGGAGACAAAAAACATGTTTTCGGCGGCTTCAAAAAGCCGCCGAAAACATAAATAAAAATAAGGCCTGGTTATGAAAATAATCGTCCCGGATTTCGTTCTGCCCACCCTGGCAGCGCAAAGTTGCTCCGACTTCAACATCTGCGACTTCGTCACGCTCAGCCGCACCTGCGAAATGAACGGCTCGCCCGAAGGCACGGAAATCATCCTGTTGCCCTTCGGCACACCCCCGGAACTACAACACCAACTCCTGAGCCTGCCGACCCTGCGCTGGGTCCAAACCGTCAGCGCCGGCGTGGATCAAAGCATCGTTGCCGAACTCCAATCCCGGGATGTCATCCTCACCAACGCCGGCGGCGTCTTCGACCGGCCCATCGCCGAAACTGTCCTGGCCTACATCTTAATGATCCTCAAGCGCCTGCCGGAATATGCCGGATTTCAACGCGAACATCGCTGGAAACGGCTGCCCCAACGCGAAACCACCGGGCTCACGGTCGGCATCATCGGCACCGGCAATATCGGCCAGGAAATTGCCCGCCTTTGCAAAGGGCTGGAAATGCATGTGATCGGCACCCGCCGCCATCCGGAACGCCCCGTCCCTTATATCGACGAACTCTTCTCTCCCGAACAGCTGCCCGAACTCCTCGCCATTTCCGATTTCGTCGTCCTGGCCACCCCGTTGACCCCCGAGACGCGCCGGCTTATCGGCCCGGCTCAACTCAGACAGATGAAATCCGACGCCTGGCTGATCAACATCGCCCGCGGCGCCATCGTCGACGAACCTGCCTTGATCACCGCCCTCCAGGAAAAACAGATCGCCGGCGCCGCCCTGGATGTCTTCACCGAAGAACCCTTACCCGCCGACTCGCCCCTCTGGGATCTGCCCAACGTCATCCTCACCCCCCACCAATCCTGGAGCACTCCCTATCTCGAAAAACGAGAGGCTGAACTCTTCCTGGAAAACCTGCGGCGTTACCTGAACGGCGAACCGCTCCAGAATCAGATCGATAAAACCCTGGGATATTAAACAAAAAGTCTCTCCCCCATCCCGCGCATCGCTTCTTACAGGGAAAATACCCGGTGCGGGACGCTACGAGGTCCAGGCCTTACCATCAAAACGCCCTGCTATAAGGGGAAGGGAAATAAAAGAGGCAAATCCTATCACCTAAACCTCACCCGCCAGGAAAATCAGAAAAGATGACATCACACACAGTAAGGAGCCATTCATGTCCGACGATTTATTGAAAAACTCCACAAAGATCAACGAAGACGACTTTAACCGCCATGCCCTGATCCTTTCCGGCGGCGGCGGCCGGGGCGCCTACCATATCGGCGTCATGGCCTACCTGGAACAGGTCTTCTGGCAGCCCGATATCATCGTCGGGACTTCCATCGGAGCCGTCAATGCGGCCGCCCTGGGCTCCGGGCTCCCCCTCACCGCCCTGCGCGACCGCTGGCTCGATCTCGCCACGGCCGATGTCCAGAATATGCGCGTCGGCGATGTCTACGTCGACAACGTTCTGCGACAGGGCAATCATGTCTTCGACACCAGCCCCTTGCTCACCACCCTCAAAGGTAAAAGCGAAAAATGGGAAGATCGCCCCTGGATCATCCCCGAAGTTCTCAACGGCCCCGCCTCGCCTTACGAAATCTACATCACCGCCGTTGAGCGGGATATCCACGAGCTGACCTACTATCACAACCACAGCAACAGCGGGATCACCGCCGATATGGTCCGTGCCAGTTGCAGCATCCCCCTCTGGTACGATCCCACCTTCTTGAATGGTCGAGCCTATCTCGACGGCGGAACCATCGCCAACACCCCCTTCCGCAAAGCCCTGGAAGCCGGCGCCACCGAAATCATCGTCGTCCTGATGGCTCCCTGGCCCGGCCGCCCCATCCGCAGTTGGGAAGCAGATCACGCCCTGGCCCCCGTCGAAGATGAACTGCTCCAAATCCCCCAACAACTCTGGCGCACCTTCGAACCCTCGTTGGATATGCTGCTCACCGAAATTGTCTGGAAAGACTATCAACTGCTCCAGGCCGAATTGAAGCTGGGCCTCCATCCTCAACTCAAATGGATTCGCTTCGTGGCCCCCGATGTCCCCCTCCCCATCGGCCTGATGACGCTCTACGACCGCCGCAACCACATCCAGCTCTTCCGCCAGGCCGAAGAGGACGCCCGCGAAACCCTCGGCGATCTCTTTGCCGAACGCCCCGCCGGCCCCCGGGGTCGCCGCGACTAGCGACTTCCCCCATTCAATAAAAATCGCTCGCTGCGGTCAGCCCGAACGACACAAAAAAGTCCATATTTCCGGCAGCTTTCTAAAGCCGCCGGAAATATGGACAAAAACCGGTCGCGGAACGCAAACAAAAAAACTCTCTCCCCCCATCCCGCGCGTCGCTTCGAGCCGAACAAAAACCTGGTGCGGGACGCAAAAAAGGTTGTTAACCAAATCCACGAACAACCGCACAGGTCGAAAAAAACACAAACAAAAAAACTCTCTCCCCCCATCCCGCGCGTCGCTTCGAGCCGAACAAAAA
>CAZCTC010000023.1:19967-101276 GCA_964501335.1 uncultured Anaerolineales bacterium
CAAACAAAAAAACTCTCTCCCCCCATCCCGCGCGTCGCTTCGAGCCGAACAAAAACCTGGTGCGGGACGCAAAAAGGCTAACCACACAGATAAAGTATTTTCGGCAGCTTTCTGAAGCCGCCGAAAATACAAAATCTAGAAAAGAGCCACCAGAAACCCGCTCACCAACATCACCACAAACTGCAAAACCACCACCACAATAATGGGCGAAAAATCGAGCCCATTCCAGGGCTTGATCAACCGCCGCGCCGGCGCCAGCACCGGCTCCGTTAAATTCCACACCACCTGCAAAGCCGCATGTCTGGAAAAAGCATTCGGCATCCAGGAAAAAACGATCCGAATCATCAATACGATCAGGTACAGATCCGTCAAAACGCTCAACAAAGTCGCCAGCCTGGATCCCAGGCTCACAGATGGACCAAACAGATAAGAAAGTTCGACCAGTGTTCCCAGAAACTGCGAAAAAACCCACTGAACCAGCAGCAACATCATCAACGCCACCAGCGGCGCGATTTCCAGATACCCCTGTCCTATCTGGGTATAGGTCGCCGATCCCAACCAGCCACGGATCGGCCGCAGCAAAGGCTCGGTAATCTGAATCAACAACTTCATAAATGAGTTGTTGGCGGCCACATGAGCCCATGTCAAAACTACCCGCAGGACCAGGGCCAGAGAAACCAAACCCACAATCCAGGTAACGGCCGTATTGATCCAATACAAAAACAGAACAAACATTACAAACCCTCCTCTTCCACGGCTATTCCAAAACCGCCAAAACTCCGAAGCGGCCCGTCTTCCCACGCTCCGCCCGGTGTGAAAACCATAGATCCGTCCGCGTTGCCGTACAAAAGCCCGCCGGCTCGATCTGCCCTACACCGTTAGCCTGCAATTGCAGCGCTACCGCCCCCGGCAAATCCAGATACCAGCTTCCCTGCCGCTGCTCAGCAATCGTACTTCCCGGCGGCGTCACCGCCTGAATGGCCTCAACCACTTCAGGTCCCACCTCATATCGCTCCGGCCCGATCGCCGGCCCGATCCCGGCCCAGAGATCTCCGGGCTGCGTACCGAAAGCCTCGGCCATAGCCCGAATCGTCGCCGGCAGAACCCCGGCCGCCACCCCACGCCAACCCGCATGGGCCAGCGCCACTGCCCCATGCACCGCATCGAAAAACAACACCGGCGTACAATCGGCAAAGCGCAGCATCAACGCCACTCCCGACCGATTCGTCATCAAAGCATCCGTGCCCGGGATCACCCGCCCACCGTCGCCGGCGTCCACGCGCACCACCTCACGCCCATGGACCTGATGCGGACTCACCACCGCTTCTCGACGCACATCCAACAGCGTAAAAACCCGGCGATGGTTCTCTTGAACCGCCGCCGGATCATCACCTACCGTATTGCCCAGATTCAGCGAGGAAAAATCCCCCCTGCTTACGCCGCCTTGACGGGTCAGCACGGCATGGCGCAACTTACTTCCTGGTCCGGAAAAAGTATACCAGACCAGCCCCTCATTCTGCCGGCACTGCATTAGCGGCGAGAAAGGAACTTAATTACCAGCCCGACCCATCCCACGATCCAGGCGGTCAACAAAATGCCGGCCATCGCCACCATCTGTTCATCGACGATCGGTTCCACATGCGTCCCCTCAGCATCAATCTCGATAAAGGCCACCGGCCGGGCCATCGACCCGCCGCCGGCACCGCCGCCCTCACCCGATTCTTCTTTGCAGGCTTCATCCTCAACCGGAGCTTCTTCATCCCCCGTCGAATACCCCATGCCAAACCCATAAGACACTGAAGCCACCGGAATCACGGTGCGATCCCCAATCTGCTGAGGTTTGCCGAAAACAGCATCCACATGAGCCTGCCGGGTCATCTCAGCCACTTTATCCAAAGCAGCTTTCATCTCTTCTTGAGGATTATGTTTTTCATCCATAGCTCTCTCCTTGTAAATTATTTCCGCACCCAGCGGTTAAGCAGCAAGATCAACGAGCCTACCACCGCCACGCCAACGGCTACCGCCCCCATCACACTCAACGCCTCGGTGGTCACATCCCGAATAGCCAACCAACGGGCTCCATCCGGGCCCTCTTCGACGACCGAGCTGGGACGGATCTGCACCCACTTCGCGGTAAAAGCCGCATTCCCCGGAATCTCTGTCGATTCGACCAGCACTGAAGGAAGGAACCGCCGCCCCCCAATTTCAATCGGGTCCCCGGCGATTAACTGTATCCGCGAGTTTAGCATTCCCATTCAGTTACCTCCCGTCCTGAGTTACAAACCATATTATCACAACTCTGGCATTGAACTTGATTGTTTCCATTATAAGCCGCATTAAAAATAAAGAAAAATTGCCCCCGCTTGCCACCCACCCAGCTTGGGGTATCATATGAATGACTGCAACGGGGAGGTTGGATGCTCCATAACCGCGACATTTACCTGGCTGAAGTGCCACTCGAAGAAGCCTGGAATCGGTTCCAAAACGCCATGGAAACCGCCCACCGGTGGGCCCCCCTGGAAGGGGAATCCATCCCACTGGAGCGTGCTTTAGGGCGCCTTACCGCCGAACCGCTCTGGGCGCGTCTGTCATCCCCCCATTATCACGCCTGTGCAATGGATGGGTATGCTTTGCGTGCCGACAGCACGCTGGGAGCCAGTGAAAACCACCCCATTCGGCTTGTCCTTGAAGAAGAGGCCCAACCGGTGGATACAGGCGATCCCCTACCGGAATGGGCCGACGCCGTCGTCATGGTCGAACATGTCCAGCTGGAAGGCCCGCATCTCCTCCTGCGCGCCCCGCTGGCCCGCTGGCAAAATATCCGCTCCGTAGGAGAAGATATCGTCGCGACCGAGTTGCTGTTGCCGGCCAATCACCGCCTGCGCCCGGCCGATCTTGGCGCCGCGGCAGGAGCCGGTTACGCCGAATTAAAAGTCCGCCGCCGGCCCCGTGTAGCCGTTCTGCCCACCGGCGATGAATTGATCCCACCCGGCCAGCCGCCCAAACCGGGCGACATCGTGGAATACAACAGCCTCGTCCTGGCCGCCCAAATTGAAGATTGGGGAGGAGAAGCCCTCCGTCATCCCATCCTGCCGGACGATATGGAAACCCTGCTCGCCGCAGTTCGCACTGCCGCGGAAACCGCCGACCTTATCATCCTGAACGCCGGCTCTTCCGCCGGTCGCGGAGATTTCACCGCCCGCGTCGTCCAACAACTGGGCCGCTTGCTGGTCCACGGCGTCAACATTCGTCCCGGCCATCCCGTCGTCATCGGCATGCTGGAATCCGGCATCCCCATCCTGGGCCTGCCCGGCTACCCGGTCTCCGCCTTCCTGACAGCCGAACTCTTTGTGCGTCCGCTGTTGACCCGCTGGCAGGGCCTGCCCGCTTATCAACCGATCACGCTCGAAGCCCAGATCACCCGCAAACTGCTCTCGCCGGCCGGCGAAGACGAATTTGTCCGCGTGGTGGTCGGCAAAGTCGGCGAGCGCACCCTGGCGGCCCCGCTCTCCCGCGGCGCCGGCGTTCTCAACTCGCTGGTCCGGGCCGATGGCGTCGTCCGTATCCCGCGTTTTTCTGAAGGCGTAAATATCGGCGACACGGTAACCGTCGAACTTTCCCGCGCTCCCCACGCCATCGACCAGACCCTGCTGGCCATCGGCAGCCACGACCTGGCGCTCGACCTGATGGCCCAATTCCTGACCGAAGCCGAACCACCCCGCCGCCTGGTCAGCGCCAATGCCGGCAGTCTGGGTGGATTGCTCGCCCTGCGCCGCGGAGAAGCCCATCTGGCCGGCTCCCACCTGCTCGACCCGGAAACAGGGGAATACAACCTTCCCTATATCCAACGTACCCTGCCGGACACTCCCGTCACCGTCGTCACGCTGACGTTACGGGAACAGGGCCTGATCGTACCGGCCGGCAATCCTAAAGGAATACAGGGACTGCACGATTTAAATCGAACGGAACTGACCTATGTCAATCGGCAAAAGGGATCGGGCACCCGAATCCTGTTGGATTATGAACTCGGAAAAATGGGCCTTCTCCCTACGCACATCCGCGGATATGACCGCGAAGAAGTGACCCATCTGGCCGTTGCCGTGGCGATCGCTACCGGCCGGGCCGACTGCGGCCTGGGAGTCCGGGGCGCTGCGGCGGCCCTCGGCCTTGATTTTATACCCGTAGCCTGGGAACGCTATGATCTGGTCATCCCGCGCCATTTTTGGGAATCCGAACTGCTGGCTCCCTTGCACACCCTGCTGCAAAATCCGCAGTTCCGCGCTGCAGTAGCCGGGGTCCCCGGTTACAATCCGGCCCCCATGGGACAGATTGTAACGACCTTTTAAATAGAATCCGTTCCCGGCTGACCTGAACCGGCCGTCAGCCCGGAAAAACAGAAAAACCTTTGTTTTCGTACCTGTAAAAATACCCGCGAAAACATAAACAAAAAAACCAGACACCAGATCATAACCGGTAAGGTTGGAGGTTACTTTGAAATTCACAAAACAACAAAAGATAATTCTGGGCGCGATGACAGGCGTTACACTGCTGGTCCTCATATCGACCATTGCCGTGATCTTTGTAGTATGGCAAGATTTCAACACTCAGGTAACCGTCATCCCTACCATGGTCATCGCCGAAAACACCCCCGTACCGGCAACCATTCCCACCTGGACCCCGACCCCCACCTTCACCCCGATCCCCACCCCACTGCCCCGGGAAACCCGTACGCCCACCCCGACGCCGACCCGTTTCCCCACCCGCACTCCCACCCCCACCGCCACCCCGGTCCCCGTCGAATTGATCAATCCGGAATTCGATATGATCATGCCCAACCGCATTCCCGGCTGGAAATGGGGCGCCGATGTCAATTACAAGCCCGGCGGCGCCTACGATCCCTCCACCTCATTTGCTGAACCGATGTTCAACCTGGCAGATGATCCCGCCCGGTACATCAATAACTCAACCCTGAAAATTGAAACCGTTCGCTGGTTAAAATTCCGCACCTGGATCTACCAGACCATCACCGTTACCGCCGGTTCAAATATTCAGTTCCAGATCAAATCCAGTGCCTTCTCTTCCATCGAACGAATTATCGTCAAAGCCGGCATCGATCCCAATGGCGGCGATGGTTGCGACCATGCCACCTGGGGAGAAGCCAAAGCCATCAACCAGGACGATGGCGTCGTAAAACTCAGTTCTCCGCGTGTAGCCGCCGGCAAAAACGGTCAGGTCACGGTCTGTTTCTATGCCGAACCCCGCTATGCCGATATCAACAACGCCGCCTTCTTTGATCAGGCCGCGTTGATCATTGCGCAACCTCGCCCGTAGAAAGGATAAAATCATGGCAATGCCCCCTCAATTGTGCGATATCGTAGTTGTGGGTGCCGGCCTCACCGGAGCTTATGTAGCTCGGCGGCTGGCAGATAATGGGCTGAAGGTTGTAGTCCTGGAAGCCGCGGCGCAGGCCGGCGGCGCCGGAGCCCGCGGCGCCGGCCTGGCACTCTTAGGAACCGCAGAACCTTACGCCGACCTGATCACCCGGGTTGGCGCAGACAAAGCCCGGCAGACCTGGGATCTCACCCGCCAAAATCTGGAATTGCTTGCCACCGCCGCCGCCAAAGCCGGCATCACCTCTCAAGTGGTCGGTAGCTTCCGCCCCGTCAGCGACAGCTCAAACGCCCAAATCCTCAACCGTTCCGTAAGCCTGCTGGTACGGGAAGGCTTCGCCGTCGAACTGGATGATGCTACAGAACAGGGATTTTTGGTCGCCCTGCACACCTGCGAAGATCTGGCCTTCGCGCCGGCCACCCTGGCCCGGGCGCTGCTCAACCATCCCAACATCACGCTGCAATGCAACGCCGAAGTCCAGGAACTCAATCTCCGCGCTCCGGATCAGATCGACATCTGGATTCACAAGCAGTATCTCTGGAGCAAACAGGTCATCCTGACCTCAAACGCTCATATCCTGCATCTCAGTCCCCGCCTGGCTCCCTTACTGCAAACCCTTTCCATCCAGGCCGTCGATTGCCCCGCTCCGGGCCCCTTAACCATCCCCTGGGTACTGGAAGAAGGTCAAATTCTCATCCAGGCCCGGGATTCTCAATGGCGGCTGGTCGCCTTGCCGCGTAACACCCAAACAGATCCCTGGCCGTTGCTCTCCCGCGCCGCCGCACACTTCTGCCCGGAAGCCCCCATCCTGCATCGCTACAGCGGCTGGAACACCCAAAGTACGGATGGATTACCCATCGTCGGCGCACTTCCCGATCTTCCCGGCGGCTATTTCATCGCCGGCCTGGGGCCATGGGGGCTCAGCTGGTCGCTCATCGCAGCCGAAAAGCTGGTCGACTTAATTCTTACACAGGAAGATCCCGGGATGTTGTCGCTTAATCGCTTTCGTCAAGATTGACTAACCATTTAGGACACTCCTGTGGTATACTGAATCGCAGGGAAGCTGGAAGAATAGAAGATAATAAGAGTTTGGTTCCAGCCTTCCTTTCTTCCAATTTTCCATAAAAGAACCGCCAGAAACTCCTGGAAAACAATGCCGATTTCCAATCATGGAAACTTGAATTACTTATTTTTAAGGAAAGGCCATGACAGCGCCAGCGGAAAAAAGTTTGACCACCATTCAAGTCGTAATTGTTGACGACCACCCGTTCTTCCGACAGGGTCTGCACGATGTGCTCAGTGCTGAGTCGGATATCAATGTGGTGGCCGAAAGTGGAGACGGGCAGGAAGCCGTTGAGTTGCTTTGCTCCGTTCGTCCTACCGTCGCCTTGATGGATGTCAATTTGCCCGGGCTCAACGGCCTTCAGGTCACAAAAAAGGTCAAAAACCGCTGCCCGGAAATCCAGTTCATCATCCTGACCGCTTACGATGACGACGAACAAATCTATCATGCCATTCGTATCGGCGCCTCCGCCTACTTCTCCAAAGATGTCGATCCCCAACGCCTGGTAGAAACTATTCGTACCGTCGCCCAGGGCTATTTTGTCATCGCCAACCAATCACTCACCCCCACTGAAGCTGAAAAATGGATTTTGGAACGCTATCGCCGCTATGGCGTGGAACCCGATGACGATTCCTTCTCTCCGCTCACCGATCGGGAAATGGAAATTCTGGAACTCATCATCGAAGGAATGAGCAATAAAGAAATCGCCTATCGCCTGGGAATCAGCCAACAAACCGTCAAAAACCACATCACCTCCATCCTCTCTAAACTCAATCTGTCCGATCGTACTCAGGCGGCCATTTATGCTCTGCAACGCGGTTGGGTGCGGTTACCCTCACAACAGGCCCGCGAAAAGACAGATCACTAGCAGCAACTCGCCCCTCGTTTTTCAGGTGGCAGGTCGGTTTAATACACATTTCAGCCTAACGGCAGTACGTTGAAGGAGAAGCATGACGGACGACAAGCGGCAACAATTACTGGAACCCCACCGCAAAGCGGCTGAGCTGGTTCAACGCGAACTCAAAGAAGTGGATATGCTCATCCAACAAACCACCTCCGAAGTGGAACGTTTGCAAACCCAAAACGCCCGCGCCGTAACGCGCGTTAAGCAGGTTGAATCCCAATTTGAAACGGTACCGCGTGAAGACATCAAAAGTGCTTACAACAGCCTGTTGGAAAACCAACAACGGCTCTTTACCATGCAGGGCCAGAAAGAAAAACTCCTCAGCGAACAAAAATCCCTGACCCGGCTGGCCGATGTCTACCAGAAACTCCTGGATAATTTCGATCCCCAGGAAAAACCGACACCTGGAAGTGCTCCCGCCCCCAGTCCTCAGGTCCAGATGAATGTCATCAACATCATCGAAGCCCAGGAACGCGAACGCCAGCGCCTCTCCCGCCAGATGCACGACGGCCCGGCCCAATCGTTGACCAATCTGGCCTTGCAGGCAGAAATCTGCGAACGGCTCTTCGATCGCGACCCGGAACGGGCCAAAATTGAACTGGGAGAACTACGCACCAGTGTCATCAACACTTTCCAGCGTGTCCGCGGCTTCATCTTCGATCTGCGGCCCATGATGTTGGATGATTTGGGATTGGTCCCCACGCTTAAACGCTACGTCGAAGGCGTCACCGATAGTGGATTCTCCGGGGCTACCCTCTCCATCACCGGCCGGGAACGCCGTATCGCCCCTCATAAAGAAGTCACCATCTTCCGTGTCATCCAGGAACTCATCCATACCGGCCGGGAATACAGCCGGGCCTCCACCATCAAAATCGCCCTGGATATGGGAGAAACCCAGGCCCGCGTCGTCGTCGAAGATAACGGCAGCGGCTTCGATCTGGACGAAGAACTCACCAGCGCCGACGCCATGCGCCTGGGATTGCAGACCCTCAAAGAACGCATCGAAATGTTGGGCGGTCGCATCACCTTCGACAGCACCCCCGGGCGGGGGATGCGCATCACCTTTACGCTGCCGTTGGAAAAAGAAGAGCACTAAAAATCCAACGCAGTCCAACCAACACTTGACAAAACTCCCCGTTTCGTGCTATATTATCATCGAAGAGCACTGGCGGGGAAAACCCGCCCGTGCTCATTTTTTCGGACCGACCCAGAGTGGTCGATCCTGGCCATTGGCCTGACCCATTTGACAACTCAATGGATTCAACTATTCTCTAGAAGGCAGGCACACCGAGGGTGAAACGTCGTAACTTAATGGTTGACAAGGAACCGGACTTGACCGAGGAAGAAATTCTGGAAAGCGATCTGCTGGATGAAGAGCCCATCGAAGGCGAAGAAACGCTCGAGGAACCCCTTGAAGCGGCGCCTTTACCTGGGTTGGCTGAAGAGTCCGGCGAAGAATATCTCCTGGCCCTGGGTTATGAGCGAGGGTTTGTAACCTACGAGGATATCCTTAAAATCTTCCCCGAAGTGGAAGAGGATATCGATCGCCTCGATGAAATTATCAGCGCGCTCGTGGACGCCGGGATCACGGTGGGCGGCCCCAATGAGGAACGCCCCGCGGCCCTGCGCCTGCGCGATGAATTGGATGAGCTGGAAATCGAAGATGCGGAAAATGAAGAAGATATCTACCGCACCATCGAAATCGATGATACCATTGGGCTCTATCTCAAGGAAATCGGTAAAGTCCCCCTGCTGACCGCCGAAGAGGAAGTCTCTTTAGCGCAGCGAATGGAACAGGGGAAACGCGCTCAAGCCAAGCTCAAAGATCGCAAAATCTCGCGCGACGAACGTCGCGAATTGGAACGCCAAAACGAAGACGGGATCGCGGCGCGCGAACATCTCATTCGCGCCAATTCCCGCCTGGTCATCAGTGTGGCAAAAAAATACATCGGCCGCGGAGTCCCTTTCCTGGATCTGATCCAGGAAGGTAACATTGGGTTGATCCGGGCGGCCAATAAATTTGATTATCAACGTGGCCATAAATTCTCTACTTACGCTACCTGGTGGATTCGCCAGGCAGTCACCCGGGCCATCGCCGATCAAAGCCGCACCATTCGCGTTCCCGTTCATATGGGCGATCAAATCAACAAATTGCTGCGAGTTTCGCATCAATTAACCCAACGTCTGGGACGAGAACCTTCACCGGAAGAACTGGCAGTGGAACTCGATATTCCGCTGCGCAAGGTCGAACAAATGCTGGATGTGGCCCGCCGGCCGTTGTCGTTGGAAATGCCCACCGATGACGAAGAAGAAAGTACCCTCGGCGATTTTGTCGAAGATACGGAAAGCCCGGCCCCCCCCGATGAAGTCAGCTCGGCCATGCTACGGGAATTGCTGCTGGAAATCCTGACCGAATTGCCGCCGCGGGAGGTCAAAATCCTCCAGATGCGCTACGGCTTGTTGGACGGACAGACCTACACTCTGGAAGAAGTAGGTAAAAAATTGGGCGTCACCCGCGAACGGGTGAGACAAATTGAAGCGCAGGCGTTAAGCCGTCTTCGCCATCCCGCCCACGCCCGCCGACTTCGGGATTTCCTGAGAAGTTAAAAAAAAGACGCTCACATGAGCGTCTTTTTTTAATCTCGACATGCATGGTTAGCCCCAAAGACAAGGAAAAAACTCATTCTAACCTTCTGAAAGGATGATCACCTTACCGCCCGCCGCGCGGGTCAGACGATCGCGTACTGCCAGCCCCAACCCGACAGTCCCAAAATCCCGGGCCAGAATCACCTGAACCCCGGCCTGATCCAACTGGCGCAAACAGACAAAAAGCTGTTGGGCCACAGCTTCAACTGCCGCTTCGGCTCCGGGAATCGCCATCGGCACCGCCAAATCGCCTAAAACCTCCCGATCCTCTTCTGCCAACAGCAAACCGACCGGCACACCTGCACCCTGTAACCGCAACGTTTCAGCCCGCAGCGCCGCCCACAGGGCCCTCCGAGAGCCTTGATAAAGATAAAGAGCCGCCCGGGGCGCATAATGCTGTAATAAAGTCCCGGGAGCGGGCGCTCCCCCCCCCTCAGAAGGCACGACCGGCCGTTCCAACAGCATGACCGGCCCCAAAACCGCCTCCAGTGCTTCCCGGCCGATTCCGCCCGGCCGCAACACCACCGGCGGCGACTCGACCAGCGACAATACCGTCGATTCGACCCCGATGGCTGTCGGCCCGCCATCCAGAATCATATCGATCCGCCCATCCAGATCAGCCAGCACATCCTCCGCCCGCGTCGGACTGAGTCGACCGAAACGATTCGCACTCGGCGCCGCAACCGGCCTCCCCGTCGCCTTGATCAAAGTCAGAGCCACCGGATGAGCCGGCATCCGCACCGCCACCGTCTCGCCGCCGGCCGTCACCGCCAACGGCACATTGGAATGGCGCGGCAGCACCAGAGTCAACGGCCCCGGCCAGAACTGCGCCGCCAGTTTTAAGGCCAACGGCGGAACCGTCGCCGCCACCCGCTCCAGATCGTTCAGCGAGGCTACATGTACAATCAACGGATCGAAAGAGGGACGCTCTTTCGCCGCAAAAATTCCCTTTACCGCTTCCACATTGAAAGCATCGGCTCCCAGACCATAGACGGTCTCCGTCGGAAAAGCCACCAATCCACCAGAACGCAAAACAACGGCGGCCCCTTCAATCAGGGCCGCCGCCGGTTGTTCCGCATCAAGGGTCAACATCCGGGTCGTCTTCATCGCTCCCCCTGGCCCGACCCCAGATTAGAGAAATCCTCACGGCCACTCTCCCTGTCGGGCGGGGCTATTGTACCACAAAACCCGGGTCAAAAACGCAAAAATGCCAGGATGGCGGCTCCTGCCGCTAACGCCAGCACGAACCACCCCAGCCCCTGTAACAACCAGACCACCCGTAATTGTTGCCCATGCTGACGGTGAAAACGCTTACCACGTTCTCGTGCCGCCGGATTGTCGACCTCAGCCCCAATCCCGTTAGCCAGCCACCAGGCCCGGGCACAAAAAACATACTGGCCCACTTCACTGGCCCGTAATGGCCGCTCGACAGGAAGGTCTTCACTCATTCGGTTGTCTCAGCAGCCGTTGCCGTCGGCCGTTCTACACGCAACGCCTTCAACAGACGTTCCGCCTGCAACCCATTGGTCAAATCGCCCCGAGTGCGTTCCAAAACGCCCCGCAATTGATCGACCCGATGGCGCAGGCCTCCGGTAATGGCATCCGGATAATCAAACGAAATTAACAGATCGTACACCGCATCCATAGCAGTCAACAACCGTTCCGCCTCATCCATCCGCGATTGTCGCATGGCATCCAGACAACGGCGGCGCAATTCACTGGCGGCTTCACAGGCCCCATTTAAGTAAGTGGAATAAGGCACCCCGAGCGTTTCAGGAAAAGGCGGCGGAGTCCCCGCCACCAGCGCCAGCGTGACATGGGCCTCAACCAGCTCCTTTAACGCATCCTGCGTATATCCCGCAAAGAAAAGATCGGGAAAGGTTTCCAGCGTAGCACGGAGTCCCGCGCCCACAGCATCGGCCTGCGCCAGCAAAGCCCGGGCTTCCGGCCATTCATCCCGATGCGCCGAACGGATAGCCGTCGAACAGAAACGGATCAACTCTCGACTTTGCACCAGGGCCTGATCCCGGGCGGTGTTACGAATTTCAAAATCCCGCTGGGCAGCCTGTGCCAGCTGCTCTAACCATGTATCCAGATGAGCTTCCATAAATTCTCCGTTTTCCTGATGATATTTTCGCATTCGGATCGCCCGAAAATATCAATCACCCCTCGGGAGTTCCCGGAGGGCGGACCCCCCCAAAGAAAGCCCGGGCCAGATCATCCCCGGGTTCTCCAGGAATAACGATCTCCCCAAACGTGCTCTCATATTTGGTCAAATTCTCCTGCAAAGCCCGCAACAGCAACTTGGCATTGAGAGGCGTCATCACTACCCGGGCTTTCACCCGTACTTGAGAATGATTGGGCATCGTCTGAGCCAGATCGATGATGACCTCAGAAGGCGAATGGGTGATCAAAGCAAAATTAGAGTAGACCGGCTCAAGATTGCCGGGCAATTCCACGTTCAAGGATTTGGGCTTGGGAGCATCCATGGTCACTCCTTGTAAAATAATATAAATGTTTGCGCCCGACTCAATTTGCCGGGCGCAAACATCTCGATTTTATCCTCGCTCGGGCTTGAGAGCCTGCCGGGTATTTTTAGAAGGGGATATTGTCTTCGTCGGGCAAAGAATCGGACCCGAAATCGTCGGAAGACCGACCGCCACCTCCGCCTCCACCACCGACCTCGGGGCCGCCTTCTCCCTTACCGGTCAGCAGTCGCAAATTCTCTGCCGTCAGTTCAAAAGAAGCACGCGGCTTGCCGTCCTGGGCGGTCCAGACCCGCGGCCCGCCCGTCTCTTTGTCAGGCTGTAGCCGGCCTTCTACCAAAACTTTGCTGCCTTTTTTGAGATATTGATTGGCAATTTCGGCCTGGCGGCGCCAGCACGTAACTCTGAACCAGATCGTCTCTTCTCCCTGCGAACCGTCGGGATTATTCCATCTCCGGTTGGTTGCGACGCTAAAAGTGGTCACCGGCGCCCCATCGGGTGTGTAACGCATTTCAGGGTCCCGCCCTAAGTTGCCGACAATGATTACTTTATGATACATACCGCCTCCTTTAAGAGTGGTTGCAATCCTTTCCGGATTGCTAACGGACTCGCCTCAGTGTATATCAAATTGGGAAAAGGGCAACAATTGCCCCCTTAACGCATCCGGAGTTGCGGCGGTCAATGGAACATATTCCACACCAGGATAATGAGTTCTGAAAAAAGCTCGCAGGTCATCCCCCCACGCCGCCGGATTGACCGCCAGGACACGCCGCAACGGTAAATCTCCAATGCCGGCATCATCGGCACTGCCCCCCACCGTGAAGCGGCGTCCTTCCCATGTCGTTTCCACAACCGCCTGGGCCCACACTCCGCCGGCCCCGGGAGGCAACAACACATAACTCCGCTCATAGGCTTCCCGCGGACTCCCGCCCCCTCCAGGTAAAGGCTCAGTACCTCCCGTAACCGCCCAATCGGGAATCGCGGTCAGCTGCGCTGCCAGGGCGTCCGGGGTGACCGCCTCCACCGCCAGATAGATTACCCCCGGATAGAACTGCTGGAAAAAAGCCGCCAGATCGCCGTTCCAGCCGCCCGGATTGATCGCCACGACACGCCGGGCATTCAACGCCCCGATCCCCGCATCATCGGCACTCCCCCCCACGGTAAAGCGCCACCGCTCCCAAACACTGCGCACCACCGCTCCCGCCCACTCAGCCCCGGCCGCCGGCGGCAACAACAGATAAGTCCGGGCATACTGCACCCGTGGCTGACCGCGCAACGGGGCCTCCAGATAAGGCCGTGGATTTAACCACCCATTCGTCACCGGGAGAGGCACAGTCGATACTTTCATCCCCAGATGCAAATGCGGACCGGTGCTCATTCCGGTCGAACCGGCCATGCCCACAATATCTCCTGCCTGTACCAGCATCCCCTGCGATACGTGGATATCCGACAGATGCCCATAAATTAACAGGATCTCTTCATGCTGCGGGCCGTAACTGCGCACCCGCACATGGTGGCCGTAGCCCGTCTCATCAAAAGCCACCTGGATCACACTTCCCGCCAAAGCCGCACGGATCGGCGACTGTTGCGGCGCACTGCCATTGACACGAAGATCCACACCGTTATGACCGGCATTCAGATGGCTGGTCTGTTGATACCAGGCCTGATTTTCACCGAAATATTGATTGTACTTTCTGTATTCGCTGGGCCACACCATCCGCGCCGCAAACGGATCAAGTAAAACAGGACGTGAAGCCAAGGCCGTGAAAGCAGGACGGGATGTGCCATCCGCAGCCAGACAGCCCAACGGCTCCAGCTGCGGATCAGAGCTACGCCAGGGATAAAGACAGGCCCCGCCCAACTGATCATATTGAGAAAGCAGCGTCATCAAATCCGCATATTGCGTCCCGCGGGCCTGAGAAGTCGTGGCGACATCGAAATTGCCGCATTCAGTAATCCAGAAAGTTTGTTCCGGAAAAACTTCCAGATAGCGCCGCAAAAAACAAAGCATCCCCTCATAGCCGCACATTTCAGCCGCCGTGGTCCAAGAGAGATGCAAAGCCACCCAATCCGCCTGCTCCATGGCAGTCGTACAGCCGCCTTTAAAGAGCTGCCAGTCTCCCAATCGTTCATCCAAAGCCGGAAATCCGATCTGCACGCCGGATCCCAACCGGGCCCGCAACAAAGCCGAGACTTCAATAAACCAGGCACAGAAACCGGCTCCATCGCTCCACGAAACACCCATACCCCGCTCGGGACGATTCGGCCCATCCTGGATTTCCAACAACAGCACCCCCTGCGCCACAAACGGCCGCGCCAGTTCCACCACCGCCTCGACAAAAGTCAAAGCCGAAGTGGAGACCTGAGCCGGCAAAGAGCTGTGAAGTTGCAGGATAAATTCCAAAGCACCACAACTGCGCCAACGGGGCAAATCCTCCACCGAATGGTCAGCACAGTTCAAGCGTACTAAATGCAACCGGCCCCGCGTCAAGGATGAAAAATCAGCTTCTTGGGCGGGGCCGGGAGGGGCTACAATACCTGCATAAAAAGGTTCTCTCATGGCGATTCCCCCTCGATATAACAAATCAATCCTTCAGCAATACCCAACGCCACCACATCCGACCGTTCGGTCAACATCTCCCGATCGTCCAACATAAAACCGATTTCGATAATCGCCGCCGCCGTATTTTTATCGATCTCATAATAAGCATGATAGCGGGTCATATCGTAAGTAATGGTATTCGCATCAAAAGCCATCCCGGTGCGTTCCTGATAATGTTTGATAATACAACGTACCAACCGATCTTCGTTGTTAGGAATATAACTGGATTCGGCCCGGGCGACTTTGAACCCGGATTTTCCGGGATAGAGGCAAGAATCAGAATGAATAGAAAGAATTGCTTGGGCTTGATAATTTTCCAGACGGGGATCGAACTCATCGAGCAAATCTACCTGCCAGCCGCGTTGGGTCAATAAAGCCACCACGCGACGCGCCGCATCCGCATTGATATCCACCTCTCTCAATCCATCAGGGCAAACAGCCCCGCTATCATTGCCGGAATGCCCGGCGATGATCCCGATATGAGGCGCACTGGGAGTTGGCTGAATCGCTGCCGGCGTTGGAACCGGGGTAGGGTTCTCCAACGCCACCACCACGGGCCCGCCTGTATCAGACCCTGTACCGCCTGCTACAGGGGGCAAGGAAACAATCGGAACCCATCCCAGGGAAACGAAGAATGCCGCCGCCAGCGCCAATACCACCAGCGCCCGGACAGCGTATCCCACAGCCCACGGATCGGATTCCCCCGTAACATTACCCACACTCGCACCTATCACTGAAAATTCTTACCGGCATTCCAGCCGGCCCGGCGCGTTTTATCCACGCCGGGCGGCTAGCGCATCCGACGACGCCACTCTTCCTTAACCTGAATCGCATCCCAATTGTCTTTGTGAATCAGGAAGTCCAGCAACAATCGATTGAACTTCACCGTCTCCTCCAACATCGGATAATGCTGACATTCGTTGAAGGGGAAAGGATTCACATTGTAATCCAGATCGTCCAGAAGAGATTGTTCTGGCGGCGTAACCACCGGATCTTGTTGCCCGTAAGCCAACATCACCGGCAACTCCACATTCTCCAGGACCCGCCCCAAATCTTCCGTCAAAGCTGTCTTCACGCTCAGCGTAACCGCATCGGCGTCAATCTTCACAGCTTCCAGGGCGACCTCTTGATAGGAGTTCAGCTTCCGTCCCAAAACTTTGGAAGCCACATTGTCTCCGCCGGCATAGGTGCTCAAGGACCGGGCAATCTGCCCGCCTATCATAGGCGTACTGACCGCCATCACCTGCTCGACCCGCTCCGGGAACTGAGCGGCAAACAGGATCGCAACCATCCCTCCCAAACCGTGGCCGATCAAAGGTACCTTATTGATTCCCATTTGATCCATGAACTGAGCGACCTGCGCAACATACCCCGGCACCGTATAGCGATTGCGGACTTTGTCGGAATCCCCAAAGCCCCAGAAATCCATCGCATAAGCCCGGTAGTTGGAGGACATCTCTTCCATGGTAGGAACCCAGTACCGCCACGAGCCTAACCAGTCGTGGAGGAAGAGCAATGGCTTTCCACGCCCCAGCGTTTCGTAATGAACCAAGCTGCTTTCCAGGATAATGGCACTCATAAGCGAGTCCCCTTGTATAGTGTAGTTAAGCCTTACCGATTTTCTGCAACAGCCGCTTGACCTGCTCGGTCAATTCCAGGGGGGCAAACGGTTTAAGAATGTACTCCGTCGCTCCCACTTCCAAACCTTCATTGATCTCGCTTTCCTGCCCTTTGGCCGAAAGGAAAACCACCGGGATCTCCTTCGTTTCCGGCTTTTCCTTGAGCTTACGACATGCCTCATATCCCGTCATCCGGGGCATGCGGACATCCATCAAAATCAGGTCCGGCTTCTCCTGCTCGGCGCGCTCGACTGCCTCGGCGCCGTTGGCTACCAGGATTACATTATAACCTGCAAAGTCCCTTAATGTAAAGCCAATCAGCTCCCGAATATCGCGTTCATCTTCTGCTACCAGGATTTTTACCATTCGACCGCTCCTAAATCTTTGCTTGATGATCCACAAAACTGGAGATCTCAGACGCCAGCGCTTCCACCGAGAAAGGCTTGGTCAAAAACCTCAGGGCCCCCAAGGCTTGGAATTCCTGAGCTTTGCCGCCCTCATCCAACACGCTCCCGGTAAGTACAATCACCGGAATATCGGCCGTTTGAGTATCGCGTTTCAGCTCTTCCAATACCTGGTACCCATCGATATCGGGCAACTTGAGATCCAGCAGGATCAGAGCCGGGTTCAATTCCCGAGCCAGGCTTAACGCCCGTCCACCTCGCGCCGTGGTCCGCACACCCAATCCTTGCGTGCGCAGGGCCTCCCGCATCAGGGCCAGAGTTTCCTTATCGTCATCCACAATCAGGACCAATCCCTTTTGCGTCAGCACCCGATCCACCACACTCTGAAGCTGAGCTTCATCGAGAGGCTTGGTCAAATATTCCGCCGCCCCCAATCGCAAGCCCTGCTCCACATCCAACACGACGGAGACAATCACCACCGGAATATCCGCAGTTTCCGGATCGCGCTTCAACAACTGCAGAACCTCGAACCCATCCAAATCCGGCAAGCGGATATCCAGAGAAATCAGCTGGGGGCGCTCTTTACGCGCCACCCGCAAAGCCTCTTCTCCTGAAGTGGCCATCAATACCCGGCGCCCTTGCGTCTCCAGCGTCAGCTGAATCAGCCTCGCCACGTCCACATCATCTTCCACCACCAGAATAGTGGTCAAGGGCTCCCCAAACTTCCGAGGCGGCGTCCCGACATCCTCTTTTAATTCGCCCTCGGCCAGCGGCAGGGTAAAAGTGAAAATACTGCCGACCCCTAATTCACTTTCTACCCAGATATCACCCCCGTGCATTTGAATCAGCGAGGTCGTGATCGAAAGCCCCAACCCGGTCCCGGAAACCTCATGGACGGCCGGATTGTCCACCCGGAAGAACCGATCGAAGATCTTCTGCTGATCTTCTTTAGAAATCCCCATCCCGGTGTCTTCCACTCCCACATGCATCATCCCATTACGAACATACGCATGGATGATGATGGCGCCCCCCTCGGGCGTATACTTGTAGGAATTTCCTACCAGATTAGTAAGGATCTGGATCATCCGGCTGGGATCACCAAAAACCTTCGGCAAGCCCTCCGGAACGACCGTCGTCAACTGCATCTTCTTTTCCTGAATCTTCGGCAGCATAGAAGCAGCTACCTGTTCGATCAAAGGCTCAATCCCTGCCGGCGAACGATCCAGCTTTACCTTGCCGGTCTCAATCCGCGAAAGATCCAGAATATCGTTCACCAGGGCAGTCAACCGGTCGGCATTGGTCTTGATAACGGTCAGGAAATTGCGCTGCATATCGGTCAGTGGCCCGGTGGCCCCCATCAGCAGCAAATCAACATACCCTTTCACCGAAGTCATCGGCGTCCGCAGCTCATGCGAAACGTTGGAGACAAACTCGCTCTTGGCCCGATCCGCCATCACCTCAGCCGTAACATCCCGGAAGACCGATACCACCCCTAACAGCTCATGCGAACCGGAGAAGACCGGCGAACAGTGCACACTGATCATCTGCCGATCCACATCCAGCCGATCGGAGAAATACTGCCCCGCCTCGTAAGCATCGGGATTCTCTTTCCATTGATGGACAATATCCAGCCATTCCCGTGCCCGCGAACCGTACAGGCCCAGCATCTCATCCAGCATCCGGCCCAACGCCTGCGAACGGTTCAAAGAGAAGATCCGCTCCGCCGCCGCATTGAACAGGATAACACGGCCGTTGGCATCGGCCATCATTACGCCGTCCGCAATACCTTCCAGAATAGCCTGGTTCTTGACCGATTCCACCTGCTGGGTACGCAACATCACGCCTAACCGTTCGGCCTGTTCCCGGATCAACCGGTAAAGCTCCGCATTATTGAGCGCATTGCCCAACTGCGTGGCGGCCGCTTCGACCAACCGGGCATCGATCTCGGCAAACGCATTCATCATGGAAGAATGCAGGAAAATAGCCCCCAACGCCTCGCCTGCCGTGCCCTTAATCGGTACAGCCAGGACGGAACGTGTAACATCATCTTCTTCCTTAATCCAGCGCGGGTCCTGATCCACATCTTCAATCACCACCGACTGGCGCTTGCTCAGCACCCACCCCACCAACCCCTCGGTCAGCTTGAACCGGGCCGGAACTCCGCCCGGAGCCACCCGCTGTTGATGGCCAATGCCGGCACGATAGATCAATTTGTTCGTATTCGGATCTAGCAACAGAACCGAACCGCGCTCGGCCTTGACGGCATCCCGCAGGAACGAAAGCGCCTTGTCCAGCACCCGGTCCAGATCCAGGCTGGAAACCAGCTCGGAAGCAATCCGGTAAAGCACGTCTGTACGATCGCGTTCTCGTCGCAGCTCGTCCAGCGCACTCCCCAACTCTGCCGTCCGCAGCTCCACCCGTTTCTCCATTTCATTCGAAAAGCGGGTAACTTCATCAAAGAGTCGGGCATTTTCTACCGCCACCGCGACCTGATCGGCCAGAGCCGTCAGGGTTGCCACCTCTGTCGGCGAGAAATCCCCTACCTGCTTCCGGTCGGCTGTTAAAATACCCACCACCCGGGCATCCACAATCAAGGGAACCAGTACGGATGAACCGATCGGCAAGGGGCCCGGTTTAAAACGCGAATCGGCACTCGTGTCGTCCAGGACCAGTGGCATCCCGGTTTGCGCCACCACATCGATGACCCCATCGTTGCCCGCGCCGGGAGCGAAGGAATACTCATAAATCATATCCATCGGATATCCCGAAGAAGCCCGGGCCTCAAAGCGCTGAGTCTCTTTGTTCTGAATAAAGACCGTGGTGTAATCGTAATTCAGCAGCTGGGTTACCGCCTGAGCCACCGTCCCCAGTAACAAATTCAAATCCAGCTTGGTCGTGATCGAGCGACTCAGCTCGTTGAACAACCGCAAAGTATTCAACTGCCGGCGCAAATCTTCAAACAGGACATTGTTCTCGATCGCCAGCGCCACCTGAGCCGCGAAAAGCTCCAGCACTTCCACCGAGTTTGTCGTCGGCATCAACCCGCTGCGCGGATTATCCACCGACATCATCCCAATAACATCGCCCCGCGTATTGCGCAACGGCACCAGCAAAGCATCCGCCGGATGCCAGTGACCGGCCTCTCGCACCACCCCGCCCGGATCCAACGTAAAACGATCCAGATTCTGAGCCACATCGGCCCATTCGGCCGGGATATAATAGCAACGGCCCAACCGGAAACGTTCCTGGAACAACAACTTTACCCGCGACCAGGGCGAACGCACGCGCTTCAAGCGATCCAGATCAGCCAACGGCATCCCGGCTCCGGCCACCCGGCGCAACGTATCCCCTTCAAGGATACTGATCAGCACCAGATCGTATTCCGTGCCTTCCTGAACCGCGTAAGAGACATCCTGCAACACATCGTCCATGGGCCGATCCGAACGCATGGTCCGGATCACTTCCAACAACCGGGCCACCTGCTCCGCCCGGCGACGCATCAGCTCACCCCGTTCCACCTGTTCCCGATACTGCCGGGCATTGCTGATCGCAAAAGCCAGTTGGCCGACCACGCCCTGCATAAAATCACGGAAAGCCGCGTCGAAAACGTCCGAACGGGAGCTGTGCAACAAAATCACCGAAGCCAGTTGTTCTTCAAAAAAGACTGGCGCGACCAGGAATGTATGCGTATTCGATAAAGGCCAGGTGCAGCCGGGTTCAATCGATAGATCGGGAATCAGGGTGACCTGCGGACGCTGCAAAAATTCATTGAAAGGAAAAGGCCCATTCTCTGTAATAAGAGCTTTGACCTGCGCCAAATCCTCAGCTGTATACCCCTGCGCCACCCCCACCATCCAGGACTGATCCTGTTGTAAGAGAACCACCCCAGCCTCGGCCCCTCCGAACTGCACGGCTTCTCTCAATACCACCTGCAAAATCGCCGTCAGATCAAGAGTGGCAATAATCTCCCGATTGATCCGCTGCAAGGTCTCCAGGGCATACACCCGGCGGCGCAGAGCATCGTCGGTCTGCGAGAACAACCGGATATTCTCAATGGCGACCGCGGCCTCTTCGGCCAAAATCCGCAGCAGATCCATCTCTTCTGTCGTAAAGTGATGCGGTTCACTAAATTGCACCGAGAGCAACCCGACCGGATTTTCTCCCCGTCGCAGGGGCACATCGGCAAACGCCCGGCACAGATCGATGTTGGACAAGGATTTCCCCGTAGGGTTTGAATTTAGTGAATCTTCCACCACAATCACGGAATTGTTGGCAATCGCCCGGGCCTGAGCTCCATAGCTTAAAGGAATCTCCGGCAAAATACGATTGTTTTCCTGGCCCACCATGGCGACGCGATTGAGGACCTGCGTGCGAGGATCCAACACAAAAATAACCGCACGTTGACAGGACATCACATCGAAAACCGCCTGAACAATGGCATTTAACACCATCGTCTGGTCCAGCGACCCACCGATCGCCGAGGCCACCGAAACCAGGGCCTCCATATGACGGGCCCGGCCTTCGGTCCGCTCTAACAACTGAGAGAAACGCACCATTCCGGACACCTGCGACGCCAGCATCTGCAACATCTGGGCATCATCGGCCGTAAAGCGCCTTCGCCCGCGAGGATTGGCAATCTGAAGAAACCCAATCCGTTCACCGCTGGCCTCTAAAGGCACCAGCAAAGTCTGCTGAATCTTCGCCACAAACGCCAGTTCCAACAACCCTAACGATTCCACATCCGGACTATGCGGAACATCCTCAATGATCCAATAAGGCGTTTGCTGAAAAACCTGCTCCCGATGGCTGTTTCGCGGCAGCTGAACCACATAATTGCTTACCCAGGCTGCGTTGACCCCAAAGAAAGGCGCCCGGGCACTCAGCTGTTGACGCTCTTTATCCAGAAGCAACACTCCGGCAATTTCAACCTTAAAGAGATCGGCAACCCGCTGGCTGATTTCAGCAAAGAGTGCATTGGCATCTACCGCTCGCCCTACCGCCCCCGCCGTCTCCCGCAACTGCTCCAAAACCTGCAACCGGCGTTGCTCGGCCTGGAATAGCCGGGCATTGTCGATCGCCGCCGCCACCTGGATCCCGACCGCCTGCAAAAGATCCAAATGTTGCGGAGTGAACTGGTGTTGACGGAAAGCCGCCATCTCCAGCGTCCCCAGGAAATCTCCCCGGGCCAGCAAAGGCACCCCGATAAAAGACTGAACCGATAACTCTACCAGCTTTAACTTCGGCTGAGCTTCTTCAAATTCGGCCACATTTTGCAACAACAACGGCCGACGATTGCGTGTCAACCACCCGGTCAATCCTTCATTCAGATAATAAATCTGGCCCGTCCCCGCCTCATAGCGCCGGGTCGCTTCATCCTGTGAAACGGCCCAACAGGTCAGATATTGACGGTCAGGATCCCAGAGATTGATCTCCGCCATCTCATAAGGGATCGAAATGCGCAGCAGGTTAAGAATCTCATCCATCACCTGCTCGGGATCCAGACGTTCCCCCATCAGACGGCCAATTTCATGCAAGGCTTCCAACTCTCGTTGTCGCCAGTTGGCGGTCTGCTGCATCAACGAAAGCCGATCACCATTATCCAACGCCGGACGCAAAGCTGAAATCAACGCCCGCGCCAGCGAAAACTCTGCAACCGAAAAAAGCTCACTGGAACGCACCAACACCAGGGTGCCGGAACGGGTTGTGATTTGAAGTGGGATGGCCATCGCGCTGGAAACGCCACAGGCCGCCACGACCGGACCATGTTCCATCACCGGAGAATCACTGACCAGTTGAGCCAGGGCAAACCAGGAAACAGCTTCTAAAGTTAAGCCTTGAGAACGAAGCGGGGCCTCGGAATCTTTATCCACCCAGGCCACTCCATCTGCTGAAATCGCCTGTTTTAACTCTGCCAGAGCCCCATCCCAAAGCTGATCCACGTTCGTTACTCCACTTAACCGTTCACCCAATGCTATCAAGCCGGTTTCCAATCGCCCATCCTCAACCGGTGCACGACCACGATTTCCAATAACCATGCCTAAAACCAGCCCCATCGCCAACATTCCACCGTCAAAGGTCCACAGGCCGTTTCCCAAACCGGGAAGGGCACATAGCCCTAAAACCAGAGCAATTCCCCAACCGGCCCGTCGACCCCATATTCGAACAGCAAAAAGGACTGGAATCGCTAACGCCAAAAATCGCAAAGTCAGAGCCAGTTCAGGCGACAAACAAGACAAGACCAGACCGCCCCCACCCAGGGCTGCCCAGACAGTCCACCGTCGCCGCAAACTGCGCTCGTTTTTCATGAATTTGTTGATCGGGCGATTGATAATCCTGCTGAATAAGCGAAACGAACCGTCAGGCCTTGCGTCCCGCCCGGCGCCGCACCTCCGCCGCTGCTTCCGTGATCTCCCGGATGTCGGTAAAGGGGCCGTCGTCAGCCGTCAACAACCCGGCCTGCAAACTCATCAACGGCGCCTGTACCTGCTTGCCATCGGCATCCTTGATCAACAGATAACCTTGCTGACGGGTGCGGAAGTCATAGTGAGTGCCCACATTAGCGTCGAAACGCTTCTGCATTTCACTCTGAATCGGCATGGACAGCTCCTTGCGGGTAATCACAATAAAGTCATCCCCGCCGATGTGCCCGACGAAATCATCCGCCGTCCCCATCTCTTCAACCACCCCATTGATCAGCATCCCGGTGAACCGCAGCACCTCTTCCCCGGCCACGAAGCCGTAGACTTCGTTAAAGGAATCGAGCGCATTGATCCCGATATACAGGATGCCCCAGTCGTCCCGGCGCATCAACTGCCGGAGCTGCTCCTCGATCAATTGTCCGCTGGGCAGACCCGTGCTGGGGCTGGTAAGGCTCTCCACCACGGCCCGACGGATGGTATTGCGCACCCGCAATCGCAGCTCTTCCACATCAAACGGCTTGGTGATATAATCGTCGGCCCCTAATTCCAGGCCATGGATCTTATCACTGCGCTCATCCTTCTGCGTGAGGAAGATAATGGGGATATGGCTGGTGCGCAGGTTGGTGCGGAGCCGGCGACAGACCTCATACCCATCAATGTCGGGCAACATGATATCCAACACAATCACGTTGGGCATCTTTTGCCGGGTCAGGTCCAGTGCGTCTCCACCCCGCGGGGCCACATAAACCTCGTACCCCTGCGATTTGAAGTACAACTGAAGCATGTTGGAAATGTCGAAATCATCCTCTACCACCAGGATACGACCTTCGCTCATTCTACCCCTCCTGCGTGGGCTCTGGCTTTAACACCCTCAATTATAGCGTCATCTAGCTTTCGTTCAAAACTGCGCAACGCGGCCAGGCGAAACCCATGTCGAGTCGCCAGCGCATCGATCTCCAGGATCTGCTCAACGCGCAAATCCTTACCGACGGTGTAATCCTCGAAGCGCCCTTCAAAGGTCAGAGTCATGGTTTCAGCCATACAACCGTATGTCATTTCAGGCGGCACCCCGTAATTAAACCCGAAGTCCACCTTCCCCGGAACTCGGACCAGGCCTCCATCCAATACCAGGACATCCTTGCGGCTCTGCGCCACCTCGCTGGAAACATCCCGCGGTCGGGAAACATCGCAGACCACCGCCCCCCGGCGCAGATATTCAGGTTTGAGCAAATTGCCGCCGGCGCTGGTCACCGTCATCACCACCTCGGCCTCCCGAATATCCGCCACTTCTGTTGAGAGCGTCACTTCTCGGGCGCCGGCGCCCCGTACCCGCTCTGCAACCTCTTCCAATCGCTCCAGCCGCCGCCCAATCAACATCAACCGTCCCGCATCCGGCGCCAGCATTTGCGAAACCGCCGCCCCAATTGCACCCGACGCACCTACCACTGCTACGGTTGCGCGGGGTAAATCCACACGCATTTGTCGTGCTGCATCCCGAGTCGCATGAACCGCGATGGCTGCAGTATAACTATCCCCTGTAGTAACAGCAATATCCAGCTCGCGGGCAATTGTGATTCCACCGTCTCCGACGACTGAAGTGTAAGCCCCCAATCCCAGGACTTTGGCCCCCAATTCGCGGGCCATCACCCCAGCCGCAACAATTTTGCGATACACTTCCGCCGGCGGCAGGGTGATCATCCGTTGCGCCGTATAAGGTACAGCGATCAACCACCCTTCAATTTCTTTCCCTGTCGCTTCTGAACGAATTCCGGTAATATGCGAAATGTACACCGGAGGCCAAAACCGGGAAAGAAAATGAATCGTTCCTTCCGGTAGAATCTTCCCTAAAAACGGATATTTGCGCGCTACATCGCGTTTGGGATCGATCGGATGAATAATAAAAGCAAAAGAATCCATTACTCCTTCATTCCCGAGGGTAGAGCCTTGGATGAAGCCGATCCCCATCCGGCAACGTCAAATGATCACTATCCTCATAGAAAATATTCTTTGAAATCACGCGGCGTTCCGGTGAAGCAAATAGAATCACATCCGATTCGATCATCCGGGCCGGGAAAACGATCATCCCGGACCCGATTCTCACATTATGGCCCACAGCTCCGCCTAAAACCGGCATCCCGGTATCTTCCAACTTGCCGCCAAAATGAGTCTTGATCGGTCGTGGTACCAGGTTGAAATCCGTAAAGGTATTGCCGGCTCCGATAAAAGTCCCTCGCCCGACCACGCACATCTGCAAGCAGGTGTTTTGTGCAATCAGACAGTCATCCATTAACACCGTCTCAAAAAGCGAAGCCCGAAAAGGTAGGAAAGTCCGCTTCCCGACCACACTCAACAACAACTGACATCCCTGCTGAATGTTAACATTGTCGCCGATGATGCAGTTGCCGATCACCGCACCGGGGCCCACCGTTACATTGTCCCCAATATAGGCCGGCCCTTGAATCACCGCGCTGGGATCGATACTGCAATTGCGCCCGATATGGACCAGCCGGGAAGAAGTCAAGACCTGCCGGCGTTCCAACATCCCCCGCCACATCATCTGCAACACCACCGATAGTTTGCTTTCCACATCCCGTTCCATGCGAGCCCCGATAGCAAAAATACCGAAGGTCACATTGGCATGCAGCAGATGCAACCAGTGCTCGATAGAAAGGAAAGCTTTGGTGGGAATCTGATACGTCAGATCACCGTAAGCATTGGACATATGGGTAGGCACATGATAATAGCCCACTTCACGGGGTTCCGTGTGCATCACCAGCGGCCGGGGCTGCGGTTCAACGCCATAGGGATAAAACCAAAGATCGGCCAGATAATAATTGCCCTGGCGCCGAATGCCCCGCTGAAGGTTCAAGGCATGCGCCGAAATTGCCGGATCGCTTAGCTCAAAGGCCACCTGGCAAGCTTTGCCCGATTCCCGGGCTTTGGCAATAAAGGCCTGCATAAAGTGCTCATCAAAGAAGAGATTGTCCCTATAAACAATCGTCTCTGTGCGGGCCGGACCGATTTCCGAAACCGAATCCACTTCCCGTTCTTCAGTAATATAAGGAGCTAAAATATCCCGCTGATGCAGCCACAGCGGCTTGTTGAGCACATTCAACTCCCGGGCCGGTTCATTGAATGGAGGGATCTTTCGCTTGTCCCGCAGAATTATTTTCCTCACAACCATCCCCGCAATCGTTCTACCTGGTTAAGCCGCTCAAAATAAAGGTTGGCGACTGATACGCACGGTGCATACAGATTCACCGGCAGCTACACAGGAAATTTCTTCAACTGCAAATCGCCGCCCGCCGCTAATCCAATACAAAGTTTCTTCAATGAGTCCTACGGGCAACGCACAGGCAACCTGACCGGTATCCCTTCCCCAACAAAAACCACAACGATCCATCACCCAAAAGAAATCAACCGCATTTTCGCCTAAGGTAACGTGTAAATCCGAATAACGGTTGAAAATCTCCGCCAACACCTCCAGACCGATGCGCATCCGCAAACCCAGAGGCATAAAACGCAGGGCCACATCCGCCCCGCCTAACAGACCCCGAATATCCTGTACCCCATATTTAAAACAGGCCCGTCCGGTGCGTAAAGCCAACTCCCGGCCGGCCCGCGGCCCATAGAATTCTTCCAAAGCCGCCATCAAGCGGGCCATTTCCGCAAAGGTGATCCCTGGATTAAAATCCGGCGGTGGAGGTGAATTGAGCCACACCGAAAGCCGGGCCAGATTCATCACCGCATTCATCCCAGCCTTACCAACCACCTCATCTAACGCTTCCAGGAAAATACGGGTAATCTTATCCGGAAAAGCGTACGTTCCGGTTCCCAGATCTTCACTCACGGCTGCGCCAAAAATTCCCTTACGGTTTTCAGGAAACGATCGGTCTCATCCAACATCGGGAAATGAGCCGATTCTTCAAAATAATGTACCACATGGCGTTCCACGCCCTTGCGTAACAACTCGCCCTGATGGGGGTCCACAATATTATCTTTGCGGCCATAAATTCCCATGGCCTGCAATCGCAGCTCGTGCAACCGTGGCCGGAGATCTGTGAACCGCAAATCACGAATACTGGCCGAAAACGATTCCATGGTAGTCCGCGAAAGATCGTTTTGGAACATCGCATACCAGGTGCGCCAATCACGGGCATAAAAACGCGAAAAGACCTTCACGCCCCAGGCGAATTGATTGGGAAAGGTGTAAAGCAACCAGGCAATCTGGCGATTACCGGCCAGCTTGAGCAGGAAATTCAATCCTGATCCCGCAATCGGCGAACCGACGACGGCCACCTTGGAAACCCGATGGGGATAGGTTAAAGCCAACCCCAAGGAAACCGTCCCGCCCATCGAATGTCCCATGACCGGAGTGCGATCCAGCCCCATCCGATCCATAAACTGATCGACCATTTCGATGTATTCGGTAACCGTAAAAGAGCCTTGCTTGGCCGATTCCCCAAACCCCCAAAAATCCAGGGCGTAGGTTTTGTACTTATCGCCCAGATATTCCATAGTGGAAAGCCAGTAACTCCATGACCCCAACCAGCAATGCAACAAGATCACTGGCTTTCCACGGCCAAATGTTTCATAGTGGACGATTCCCCGATCCGTGACAATGGAACTCATAGTATTACCCCAGCCCCAGATTTTCCGCTCCCACTAATCTTAACACAGCCTTGCCCGGGGAAACACAAAGGGGCCGTTGCAGTTGAGTTAAGAAACGGTTACGATTCCTCGGTCTGATCCATCGATTCCAGGACCGAGTACAACAGTTCCAACAGCACATTTTTCACTGCCGTCTTATCCGTTCCCACACAGGGCACCACTTTGACCCCTTCCTCCACATGCAGGGCAATTCGTAAATCATCGGGCTGCCAGGCATCATCCATATCCTGCTTATTGGCAGCGACGATATAAGGCACAGGGGAATAACTACGGAAGGTCTCTAAAATCCGACGCGCTTCCCGGAAAGTCTCCGGGCGCGTGCTGTCGACCAGCACCACAAATCCCAACATCCCTTCGGAAAGGATCTCCCACATAAAATCAAACCGCCGTTGCCCCGGGGTTCCAAAGAGATACAGCACCAACTCTTCATCAATGGTGATCCGCCCGAAATCCATGGCAACGGTCGTCTGGCTTTTAATACGTTCCGCGTCTTTCGAGATCCGCTTCTCCGTAGAGACGACATCAATCTCGCTGATCGCCTGAATGAACGACGTCTTACCGGACGAAAAAGGGCCTGTAACAACAATTTTGAGCGTCTGCATCTGATAACTCCCGGATCCGATCAATCACTCTTCAGTTTATCAATCAGCTTTTGCACCAGGCCACGCTTGACGGCCGGACGTTGAAGCTGAATGCTGGATTCGCCATCCCCGGCCGTGGCTCTGGTCGGCGTTGTCGGCGCCGAAGGCCGTTCGGGTCGAATCACTTCCACCAAACCTGCCTGAATCAGGCTATAAATAATCTTGCGGATCTGGAATTCGCTCATATTGTTACTCTGAGCGATTTGCCGGATCGTGTTGCGAGGATTGATGAACGAAATGACACGCCACTCTTCTACACTCAGGTTGATGTTGCGCAATGGCGTCGAGGGTCGCTCAGCAAATTTCAAAGAAATATCCAAATCGGGGAGTTCTTCTTGAAGACGTTCCCATTCTTTCTGCCGGCGGCTGCCCTCCATGATGACATTTTCCAGGGCAATCGATGTGGTCACCTTATCCTGTCCAGGAACCACCGCCGGTTCAAATTGGAACTTACCTTCAGTCCAGCCGAACACCTGGTAGACCAGATCGAGCACATACTTGTTCAACCCTTTGATCAGCTCGGCCTGGGCCACTGTCCCTGCATTCATCAGGGTAATGGCAATATCATGGTCGGATTTCCCCGCCATGTGCTGTAAGATTGCCCGCACCTGCTCCGGATTTAACTTGCCCGATTTCTGCAAGATGGCAAGTAAGGAATCCTCCTCGCCCTCTTTGGTAGCATAAACCAGTTTCCCTTCCCGGAAGCTCAACGTGGCCTTGCCTTGTGAAGCTTCCAGATAGAGGGTCCCGGTCTTACGAGCCAGGTTAATCAAATTGAGCAGTTGGGTAATTCCAAAGTCTTTAAGGTTGCCTTTAAGCGCCATCTCCCATCGTCCTTAATCTAAAACCTGTCGGAAGGGATTTCTAGACAGCCTGGCAAGGCTGCACTAAGCTACAGCATCGACTCCTTCTCGCGGCACGCCACACGTCCCTGGAAAAAGCAACCGGGGAACTCCCATAGTATTATCAATTATAACCGCCTTCTGTCATTGAGCAAATATGGCTATGTCAACCCCGCGAAAAGCTATTCACGACCGGACTTTATAGCGGCGGCCTGCGCCAGGATCTCCCGCGCACCTTGCTGCGCCGCCTCTCCCTGGGTGCCTAACATCTGGCCCAACTCAGTCAATTGCGACTCCTCGGACAAACGCACCACCCGGGTCACTGTCCGACCTTCCTGCACCCCCTTTCGTACCTGATAATGAGCATCCCCAAATCCCGCCAGCTGCGGTAAATGGGTAATACATAACACCTGATGGCGAGGGTGGCCGTTATCCCCCGGAGCAGAAAGTCGCCACAGCTTGGCCCCCACCACGACCCCCACACGACCACCAATCCCCTGATCGATCTCATCAAAGATCAAAGTCGGGGTGCGATCCGCCCGGGAAAGTACGGTCTTTAAAGCCAGCATCAACCGCGCCGTTTCACCGCCGGAAGCCACCCGGGCCAGCGGCCGGAGCCCCTCGCCTACATTGGCCGCCAGCAAAAACTCCACCCGATCGATCCCGGTGGTATCGAAGATCGCCGGATTGACCGGAGTCTCATCCTGGATCTCACGGCCGGCACTGGTAATCCACTTCACCGCCGGCTCGGCCGCGGCCAGTGGCGCTCCCCCCGGCCCCTCTTCCCGGGCAAAAGAAACCCCAAAACGCGCCCCTTGCATCCGCAAATCGCTCAGCTCGGATTCCATCCCCTCGGCCAGACGCTGCGCTGCGGCCTGACGTTGCACAGAAAGCGCCATCGCCTGTTCGGCCACCTGAGCTACCAGTTGAGCCTCCGCCACTTCCAGCTCCGCGATCCGTTCATCGCTATGCTCCAACCGTTCCAACTCTTCGGCTGCCGTCTGCCCGTAACTGACGACCTGCTCGACCTCGCCCCCATATTTGCGTTCCAAACGACGCAACAAAGCCAACCGCTCTTCTACCTGCCCCAACCGTTGAGGATTGAATTCAATCCCGGCAATATAGGTGCGTAAGGTCCGCACCAGATCTTCCAATTGATACCCTACCTCTTCCAGGGCCTGGGACTGCGGCTCCAGCCCCGCATCGATCCGTACCAGGGTATGCATCTCCCGCTGCGCCTGCCCGAGCTGATCGACCACCGCCGGACTGCCTTCCGCCCCTTCTTCCAACAGACTCAATATCCCGGTGGCCAGCGTTGAAAGCTGCTCGGCATTGGCCAGATGGAGCCGTTCCTCTTCCAGTTCAGCCTTCTCGCCCGGCTTCAATCCGGCCGACCGGATCTCTTCCACCTGGAAGCGTAACATATCCAGACGCTGCATCCGCGCCTGTTCGTTTTGCCGCAGATCGGCCAGTTCCCGCCGAATGGCCGAAACCTGACGCACCGTTTCCGTCAATGCCGCCCGCGGCTCGTCCAATCCGGCAAAACGATCCAGCAATTGCAGATGCTCCCGCACCCGCAACAGACTTAAATGCTCGCTCTGCCCATGGATATCGATCAGTAATTCCGCAATTTCCCGCAAAGTGCCGAGAGAAACTACAGAGCCGTTCACCCGGGCAATCGTCCGTCCGCCGGTGCGAATTTCCCGGCTCAACCACACGCTGTCTGGAGATTCCCCTTCCAGCCCTTCTTCCTCCAGGCGCGCCACCAGAGGGTTCTGTTCATTTACATCCAGAACAAATAACCCCTCCACCAGGGAACGCGGAGCCCCTTCCCGGATTGCCGTAGCATCAGCCCGTCCACCTAACAGCAATAATACTGCATCAATTAGAATGGACTTACCTGCCCCGGTTTCGCCGGTAAGAATATTAAAACCCGGCTCCAGCGTCAGATTTAATTCATCGATAATCGCAAAATCACGGATATGTAATTCACGCAGCATAAAGCCCTGAATTCCCCCCCGGATTGTCTGGCGGTCCTTTTTGCAAAGAACAGCATCCCCTATTATAACGTAAGTTGCCAGCTTCGCTTGAAAACGGCAAAAGAGTTTAAAAAATTCTGTCGTTTTCGGATAAATCGTCTTTCTGAGTAAATCCTTACGTTATTATAGATCAAACCAAAAAGGGGAAAAGTGTGCCAGAATGACTCTGAGAGCTTTTGAGAGATGCTGTATGTTATCATATGCCCGGGTTGTAATGAAAGGAGAACTATTACATGTCTGAACAACATTCGTCACGTCTGCCTGGATTTTACAATTTACCGCTGAACGAACGCGTGGAGATCTTGGTCCGGCAGGCGGGATTAACCGAAGACGAAAAAGCGGTTCTCAACGGCGGCCTCGATCCGGAACGCGCCAATGCAATGATCGAAAATGCCGTGGGACTTTATACACTGCCCCTGGGCATCGCGACCAATTTTCTGATCAACGGTCGCGAAGTCCTGATTCCGATGGTCGTCGAAGAGCCCTCGGTGGTAGCCGGCGCTTCGCTGGCCGCTAAACTCGCCCTGACCGGCCACGGCTTCGTCGCAGTCGCCGATGCTCCCGTCATGATCGGCCAGATCCAGATAGTCAACGTCCCCGATCCCTGGTCGGCCCGGGTAGACCTGCTGGCCCACAAAACCGAATTGCTCCACCAGGCCAATCAAAGCGACGAGGTCCTGGTCAAATTGGGCGGCGGGGCACTGGACCTGGAAGTCCGGATTATCGAACAAACCCCCGCCGGCCCCATGTTGATCATCCATCTGCTCTACGATGTACGCGACGCCATGGGCGCCAATGCCGTCAATACCGCCTGCGAACAACTGGCCCTCACGATCGAAGGTCTCACGGGCGGCACGGTCTTCCTCCGTATCCTGAGTAACCTGGCCGACCATCGACTGGCCCGCGCCCGGGTCAGCATTCCCGAAGAAGCTCTGGCCTTCGGCAATTTCCGCGGGCCGGCAGTCGCTCACGGCATCGAATATGCCTGGGCCCTGGCCGCCGCAGATCCCTATCGCGCCGCGACCCATAATAAAGGAATTATGAACGGCATCGATGCCGTCGTCATCGCCACCGGCAACGACTGGCGCGCCGTGGAAGCCGGCGCCCACGCCTACGCGGCCCGAGAAGGACGTTACACCAGCCTGAGTACCTGGCGCCGGGATGGCAAAGGACATCTGACCGGCTCTTTAGAATTACCCCTCGCCGTCGGCATCGTGGGCGGCGCGACCCGCGTTCATCCCACGGCCCGGCTGGCCTTAAAACTGTTAGGCATCAAGACGGCCCGCGAACTGGCTGAAATCATCGTCTGCGTCGGCCTGGCCCAAAACCTCGCAGCCCTGCGCGCACTGGCCACAGAAGGAATTCAACACGGCCATATGGAACTCCATGCACGCCAGGTCGCCATGGCGGCCGGAGCCTCCGGCGATGAAATTGAAAAACTGGCCGAAGCATTGACCCGGGAAGGACTCATCCGCAGCGATCGCGCCGCCGCTTTATTACAGGAAATGCGCCGTCGTCCCGCCGATGAGAAACATTAAAATCAATTGATGGTAAACATGGAATCAAGGAAGGAGAATTTCGTGGAACCCAACCGCGTAATGCAACCCATGCGGCCGGTGGGGATTATCGGCTACGGCTCTTATGTCCCAATGTACCGCCTGCCCGGCACCGAAGTGGCCCGGGTCTGGAAAGGTCGGGGCAAGGGCCCCATTAAAGAAAAAGCAGTCGCCGGCCTCGATGAAGATACGGTGACCATATCGATTGAAGCGGCGCGCAACGCCCTCGCCCGGGCCAATATCGATCCGTCGCTGCTGCGTGCCATTTGGGTCGGCAGTGAATCTCCTCCCTATGCCGTCAAACCATCGTCCACCTTAGTCGCCGAAGCCATCGGCGCCTCGCCCTATCTCCTGGCGGCCGATCTGGAATTCGCCTGCAAAGCCGGAACAGAAGCCATGCAGGCCGCCATGGGCCTGGTCGGCTCCGGCATGGGAGACTACGCCCTCGCCATCGGTGCCGATACCGCCCAGGGTCGCCCCGGCGATGAACTCGAATATACAGCCGCCAGCGGAGGCACCGCCTTTATCATCGGACCGGCCGACAGAGAGGCCCTGGCCATTTGTAAAGGCTCGCTCTCTTATGTCACCGATACCCCGGATTTCTGGCGTCGGGCCTACCAGCATTACCCCAGCCATGGCGGTCGCTTCACCGGAGAACCGGCCTATTTCCATCATCTCCGCTCTGCCGTGGAAGCCCTCCTGGAAGATATGCAGATGCAGGCCGGCGATTTCACCTACGCGGTCTTCCATCAGCCCAATGTGAAATTTCCCCAGCGCATCGCCGAACGGCTGGGCTTTAAACCCGCACAGATCGCCCAGGGCATCGTCAGCGATGTCATCGGTAATACCTATGCCGGCGGCGCCATCACCGGCTTTTCCAGCACCTTAGATATCGCCAAAGCCGGAGATCGTATTTTGGTCGCCAGCTTCGGCTCCGGGGCCGGCTCCGATGCTTTTATCTGGGAAGTTACCCCGGCCCTCGAAAAACGCCGCGCTCAGGCGCCGCTCCTGGCCGACTATATCCGCCGGCGGGTGGAAATCGATTATGCCACCTACGCCCGCTATCGTCACAAGATACAGATGGATTGAGAGGACGAACGTATGAGAGACGTCGCCATTATTGGAATCGGACAAACCCCGGTCGGAGAACACTGGACCACCGGCCTGCGCCATCTGGCTTTTGAAGCCGCCCAGAATGCCCTGCGCGATGCCAATATCTCCCGGGTGGATGCTATTTACGTCGGCAACATGCTGTCCGGAGAAATCGCCGGCCAGGAACATCTGGGCGCTCTGGTTGCTGATTTTCTGGGAATGAGCGGAGTCGAAGCCATGAAAGTCGAAGCCGCCTGTGCTTCGGCCGCCGCAGCCATGCGCGTCGGTACGATGGCGGTTTCCAGTGGGATGGTCGATCTCGCCATGGTCGTGGGGGTAGAGAAAATGACCGACACCTCCGGCCGGGAAACCACCGCCGCCCTGGCGCAAGCCGCCGATGCCGAATATGAAGTCAGTCAGGGCGTTTCTTTTGTGGCCCTGAATGCCCTGCTGATGCGCCGTTACATGCACGAATTTGGTTGGAAACGCGAAGACTTTGCCAATTTCGCCGTCACGGCCCATCAGAACGCAGTGAACAATCCTTACGCCATGTTCCGCCATGCCATCACCCCGGAAGAATATGCCCGAGCCGGCATGATTGCCACCCCGGTCGGATTGCTCGACGCGGCTCCGGTCTGCGATGGAGCCGCCGCCGTCATTCTGGCCCCGGCCGAATATGCCCGCACCTTGAGCCCCGCCCCGGTGCTCATCCGCAGCTCGGCCGTGGCCACCGCGCCGCTCTCCATCCACGACCGCCGGGATCCGCTGAGTCTGGAAGCCGCTATCCTTTCCAGCCGGCGGGCCTACGACCGGGCTGGAATCCAGCCGGCCGATCTGGATTTCTTTGAACTGCACGATGCCTTTGTGATCATGTCGGCCTTAAGCCTGGAAGCGGCAGGCTTTGCCGAACGGGGGCAAGGAGTCCGGCTGGCGCTGGAAGGTGAAATCTTCCGGCAGGGACGGGTTCCCATGGCCACCCAGGGGGGGCTGAAAGCACGCGGACATCCCGTTGGGGCCACGGGGCTTTATCAAATCGTCGAAGCCGCAACTCAATTGCGCGGTCTGGCCGGGCCCAACCAGGTTCCCAATGCTCGTCTGGGCATGACCCAAAATATTGGCGGCAGTGGGGCCACGATTATCACGCACATCCTGGAAACGCTGGTTTAAACAAACTCAGACGTGGTCCATGGGATTATTCAATCTTAAAAAGTTAATAAAAGGCTTTTAGCCAGGGAGGATCTTACAATGGAAACCAAAGTTGCACATGATTGGAGACTGCGTGGTCAGCGCTATCGCCTGGAAGGCGAGGTTTGTCCTCATTGCCAGGCAAAAATCTTCCCCCCCCGGGATATCTGTCCAGCCTGCGGCCAGCCGGCCAAAGAACCCTATGCCTTCAGTGGTCGCGGTGAAGTCTACTCGTTCAGCACCATTTACAACGCGCCGGAAGGTTTTGAAGAATATACCCCCTATACCGTGGCATTGATCAAGCTGGAAGAAGGCCCGATGATTACGGCCCAGCTCACCGATGTACGACCGGAAGATGTCGAGATCGGGATGCCGGTCGAAATGGTAACCCGCAAAATCCGGGTTCAGAATACGGAAGGCACCATCACCTATGGGTACAAATTCCGGCCCTGCCTGGTCCGGGTCTAATTATCCTGAACCTTGCATCCCCTTACACTCAGAATCGCCCGCCTTTTCAGGCGGGCGATTCTATAAGAAACAACTTCACTGACCCGAAAAACAAAAAACACCCCCTTTCACCCCTCACTTCATTTGCCAGTATAGGAAATTAGTCCTATACTCTAAGCGTTATAGAAAGATTATCTGTGGATTCTCTACACAGCAGGAATAGTTATGGTTCACAAAGCAGATATTTTAATCGTCGATGATACCTTAGAAAATCTACGCCTCCTTTCCCAAATCCTATCCGGGCATGGATACCTGGTACGCGTAGCCCTCAATGGACTCCATGCCCTGGATACCATTTCGGAAAAAGCTCCTGACCTGATCCTGCTGGACATCATGATGCCCCACCTCGACGGCTATGAAGTCTGTGCGCGATTAAAAGCCGACGAAAGAACCCGCTCGATTCCGATTATCTTCATCAGTGCCCTTGACGGCATCGACGATAAAATCCGCGCTTTTGAAGTCGGAGGCGTGGATTACATCACCAAACCCTTTCAAATTGAAGAAGTGCTGGTCCGCGTTCAAACCCATCTGGCTCTTCGCAACCTTCAATACGATCTGCA
The DNA here is from genome assembly GCA_964501335.1 of uncultured Anaerolineales bacterium. Lineage (GTDB taxonomy): Bacteria > Chloroflexota > Anaerolineae > B4-G1 > SLSP01 > CAZCTC01. Next base: position 56,595 of record CAZCTC010000023.1, read on the forward strand.
GATCAAAATCTCCGAACTGGATTCCTTTGCCCATACCGTGGCCCACGATCTAAAAAATCCCCTCACTACCATCATCGGTTATGCCTCCTTAATGTCCAGCGCCGCCGGTAAAGATCTGCCAGTGGATCGATTGCGCCAGATCGTCACCCATGACAGCCAGTTGATTCTCCAGATTGCGGACCAAATGAACAACATTATCGACAGCCTGCTGGTATTGGCCAGTGTACAAAATCAGGCCGTCATTTTCCATCCGGTAAATATGGGCCCCATTTTGGAAAAAGTACAACAACGCATCCTCCCGCAAATCCACGACAACCAGGCCCGGCTGATTCTGCCGGATCAATGGCCTATGGTTCAGGGCTATGCCCCCTGGGTCGAAGAAATCTGGGCCAACTACCTCAGCAATGCCTTGAAATATGGAGGTCAACCGCCTCAAATTGAATTAGGAGCCACCCCGCAAAATGATGGGTGGATCCGTTTCTGGGTCCGCGATCATGGACCGGGATTGACTCAAGAACAACAATCCCGCTTGTTCACCCCCTTTGAACGATTAGGACAACCGGCCCATAACGGACATGGACTGGGCCTTTCGATTGTTTCACGAATTGTGGAACGGTTGGGGGGGCAGGTAGGGGTAGAAAGTGCACCGGGCCAGGGCACAACGTTCTTCTTCACGTTGTTGGAATCCAGAACGGCCTCTTAAAACGCACTCTTCCCATCCCGCGCGTCACTTTTTTACCAGGAAAGTAATGGTTGCGGGACGCTAAAAAAGCTAATCGCACAGGTCGAAAAAAACCCTATTTTTGCGCGCATTCTTATGCGCGCAAAAATACAAACAAAAAACTCTCTCCATCCCGCGCGTCACTTTTTTACCAGGAAAGTAATGGTTGCGGAACGTAAAAACTGTTTTTAATCTATGAAAATGAACAATCGCATCGGTCGATAAATTTCGGCCTTGTGCTATAATAAATCAGAGATTGCGCAGGCTTCTCTCTCCATAAAACACTCCCAACCACACTATAAATGCATTCGTGCATAGAACCGGTGATCTTTCACCCTGTGCTCATTGATAAAATACAGAGGCGTGCGAAAATAGCATGGAGCCATCATCATTCCCCCCCTCAAACGAAACAGAGTGCCCGCAAAATTCTTTCACCCCACTTCCCGCCGAAAGAATCTTGGAAGCACTGGATGTTTTAATAGTTGTCATCGATTCCCGGGGCCGGATTGTGGATCTCAACCAGGCAGTCGAACAAAAAACCGGCTATGCCCGGCAGAATTTAATTGGGAATTATGTCTGGGAAAGCCTCTTGTGGAAAAACCTGCCCCCATCTCCGCGTCTGGAAGCGATGCAAGCCGCCCTGACAGATCCCCTTTCCGCAACCATCTTCCCGGCTCAAATCACGCAGTATCTCGCGGGCCCCGGCGACCGCACCCTCATTCAATGGTCGATCCGCGCAGCCTTTGATGCCGATCAACATATCACCCACTACATCGGCACCGGCTTTGATATCACCCATCAACATGAATCCGAAACCGTCCTGCGCCGCCAAAATCAGGGACTGAGCCTCCTTACCCATGCCGCCCAGGCGCTCACCTCCAGCCTGGAAATGGATCGGGTCATGGCTTCTATCCTGGATGAAACCTGCCAGATCCTCGATGTTCTGGCCTGTTCAATCTGGCTGCTCAATGAAGAAACCGGTCAACTGGTCTGTGAACAGGCCAGCGGGCCGCAAAATGAACAGGTCCGCGGGTGGAAACTGGATCCCGGGGTAGGCATCGCCGGATGGGTCGTCGAACATGGACAAAGCCTGATTGTGGCCGATGCCCAAAACAACATCTACTATTTTCCCAATGTGGGAATCCACACTGGATTGGATCTCCGCTCTATCCTCTGTGTCCCCTTGCGCGGAAAACATAAAATCATCGGCGTGCTGCAAGTCATGGATCGTACCGTAGGGCGTTTCGATGCCACTGACATGTCTTTAATGGAATCCCTGGCCGCCTCCGCCTCCGCCGCCATTGAAAATGCCCGCCTCTTCGCCGAAACTCACCAACGGGCCCATCAAATGGCCACGCTTAACCGCATCGTCCAGCAACTCAATGCGGCTCTGAGCACCACCGATATCTTCAAGGTTTTGGCAACCGAATTGACGGCCTTGATCCCATGCGACCAGAGTTGGGTCGGTCTGCTGGACTCAACCCACGAAGCCCTGATCCTGCATTTTCTGGAAAACCAACCCGATCTCAACGCCGGCCTGCGCTGGCCGCTGGATCTGGCCTCCTGGGGTAAAAATCTGCTGCAAGGGGAAATTTCGCTCACCCCGGAACTTCTCCAAAATGCCGATTTCCCCTACGATCGCTGGCTCTATGCAGCCGGCCACCGTTCGCAACTGATCGCTCCGCTGCAACTCGGAGAACGCATTATCGGGGCCTTGATCCTGGCCGCTACCCGAACTACGGCTTATCTGGAATCCGATCGCCAATTGATCCATCAACTGGCCGGCACAGTAGCCGCCGCCCTGAACAATGCGCTGCTTTTTGAAGAAACCGAACGATTGAAAACGTTCAACGAACAAATCGTGCAAAACATGGATGAAGGGATCTTGATCTGTAACGATCTGGGGCAGATCACCTTCGTCAATCCCAAGATGGCCGAAATCCTGGAAACCTCCCCCGATTCTCTGATCGAGCAATATTGGGAATCGCTCCTGCCGCCGCAAGATCTGGCCCAGGTACGTCCCGAAATCCTCGTGCGCCCCCCCCTGCGCACCGGCTATTACGAAACCAATCTAAAAACCTCCCGGGGAACCCTCCTGCCCATCCAGGTCAATGCCACGCCCCTCACAGCGACCTCCGCCCCTGGCGGAGTCTTATCGGTCATCACCAACCTGGCCCCCCGCCGGCAGGCGGAAGCCGCAGTTCAGGCCATCTTTAAAGGCACCGCCGCCACCGTCGGACGCGCCTTCTTTGAATCTCTGGTCATGGAACTGGCTACCGTATTACAGGTTCGAGCGTCCTTCATAACACTCCCCATCTCTATAGAAACCGGCGATTTACAAACGATCACCATCTGCCTGGACCGTACCATCATCCCCAATCGCCGTTATAACTGGGCCGGTGCTCCCTCCGAATTTATGTTCAAAACCGGGCAACCTTTTTATACCGATAATCTCAAAGCCCATTTCTCATGGTCCTTATTGTCTGAGGAAATCGACGCCCAAAGTTTTATGGGAATTCCCCTCTTTTCAGCAGAAGGGAAACCGCTGGGAATGCTGGTCATTACCCATGATAAGCCCATTAGCGATCCGGCCCTGGCCCACACGTTGCTCTCGATCTTCGCCGCCCGCGTAGGCGTGGAACTGGAACGCATGGCCGCAGAAGAAGCCCTGCAGGCCAGTGAATTGCGCTATCAGGGAATCATCGAAGATCAGCTGGAAGTCGTTGTCCGCTTTACCCTTGACGGCAAATTGACCTTTGCCAACCGGGCTGCCTGTGAATGTTTCGGGTTGGACCCGGAAATGCTCGCCGCCTACGATTACCGCGAAACAGTACCCGAAACTTCCCGCGAATTCCTGCACCAGCAACTCCTCGCCTTAACCCCCGACAATCCGGTGTTGATCGGAGAAAATGTCAATATCGATGCCCGGGGTGATCACCGTTGGATGCGCTGGTCCAACCGGGCTATCTTCAACGACCGGGGAGAAATCGTCGAAATTCAATCGCTGGCCCTGGATATCAGCGACCGCAAACAAATGGAAGAAGCGCTCCGGGAATCCGAAGAGCAATATCGCCTGATGTTTGAAACCATGCTCAACGGTTTCTCTCTCCATGAAATGATCTTCGATGAAAATGGCCGGCCCAGCGACTACCGCTTCCTGGCCATCAACCCCGCCTTTGAAAAATTCACCGGCATTTCGCCCGATCGCGCGATCGGACATCTCATGTCGGAAATAATTCCCGACCTGGACCCCATCTTCCTGGAAAATTACGGCCGGGTAGCCATAACCGGCATGCCCTTCCATTTTGAAGCTTATGTTCCCCAATTGGGACGCCACTACGAAATCAATGCGTACAGGCCCAAACCCGGTCACTTCGCCACCATCTTCAGCGATGTCACCCAACGGGTTAAAATGTTCGAGGCTTTACAGGCTTCAGAAGAACAGCTCTCCCAAATCGTCGAAACCACCCCGGCCGGCATTATCAAATTCGACATCCATGGCCGGATTATCTTTGCCAATTCAGCGGCAGAAACCATCCTGGAACTGCAGCGCAACGACCTGCTGGGCCAGACTTACTACGATGGACAATGGGAAATTACCACCCTCAACGGTGAGCCCTTCCCGGAAAGCCGGATGCCCTTCGTTCAAGTCCTGCAAACAGGAATCCCCGTCCACAATATAGAATTCTGTGTCCAACGGTCTCAAGGGCACCCGATCTTCCTTTCCGTTAACGCCGCTCCCTTGAAAGATGCCGAGGGAAAACTGACCGGCGTCCTGGCCGTGCTCAGCGACATCACCGAAACCCGCCGGACCGTGGAAACATTGCACATCTCCGAAGAAAAATTCCGCCGCATCGTCGAAACCGCCCGCGAAGGGATCTGGACTCTCGACAAGACCGGCCGCACCAACTTTGTCAATCATCAGGTAATCGAATTGTTAGGCTACCAGCCGGAAGAAATCCTGGGCCGCCCCTTCTTCCATTTCGTTCCGGAAGAGGATCGTCCGGATTTCGCTCACGACCCGCAGCATGCCCCCCGGATCGCCTCAGGAAAATTCGAACAACGACTGCTGCGCGCCGACGGCAGCGAAATCTGGGGGTGGGTTTCCTCCACAGGCATCCGAGATGAACAGGGTCATTTTAACGGCATGATCGCCATGATCACCGATATGACTGAATACCGTCAGGCCCTGGAAAACGTGCGCCAGTCCGAACAAAAATTCCGCACACTCTTCGACTCAGTCGCCGACGCCCTCTATATTTTCGATAGCCGGGGACACTTCCTGGAAGTCAATCAGGTCGCCTGCGAACAGTTGGGCTACACCCACGAAGAGATGCTGAAACTCTCCCTCTTTGACATCAACGATCCCCAGGCCCAGACCAACACGACCAACCGTTTAAACCGTGTCCTCAGCCAGGGACGGATCTTTGCCGAAACCGTTCACATCCGGCGCGACGGCACCCGGATCCCGGTAGAAATCAACAGCCGCACGCTGCTCTACGAAAACCAGCTGGCGATCTTCAGCAGTGCGCGGAATATCACCGAACGCAAGCTGGCCGAAGCCGCCATGCAGGAACAGGAAGCCCAATACCGCATCGTCATTCAGACAGCTCTCGATGGTTTTGTGGCACTCTCCACCCAGGGCCGCATCCTCGACCTCAATGATTCCTTTGCCCAGATGACCGGCTACAATCGGCGAGAACTGACCGGCATGAACATTCACAATCTGGACAATGGCATGACGCTCGAAACCCTCCACCGAAAGATAGAAAAAATCATCACGGTAGGTCAGGATCTCTTTGAAACCCGGTTGAAATGCAAAGATGGACACGAAATCGATGTCGAAGTCAGCGCTCACTACATGAAAACCCAAAGCCAGGGGCTCCTGTTCTGTTTTGTGCGCAACATCAGCGAACGCAAACGCAACCAGGAAATTCTTCTGCGCACCGAACGTCTGGCCGGTATGGGACGGATGGCCGCCGCCCTGGCCCACGAGATCAACAATCCTCTGCAATCGATCGGCAGCAGCATGGAACTGGTCCTGGACTTCCCCCTGCCAGAAACCGAAAAAGCCGAATACCTTCACAATGTCCGCACCGAAATCGATCGGCTGAAAACCCTCACCCACCGCATTCTGGATTTTGCCCGCCCGCCGCGACTGGAACGCCATATGGTCCAGGTCACCGACATCCTGCAAACAACGCTGGCCTTCGCCGGCAAACAACTCCAGCACAGTCGGATTCAAATTTCCACCGACTTGGCCGCCGATCTGCCTCAGATCTCCGGAGCTTCCGCTTCATTGTCCCAGGTCTTCCTCAACCTGATCCTCAATGCCGCCGAAGCCATGCCCGAGGGCGGTCAACTGCTCATCTCCGCCCGGGCCGAAGAAGAGCAAATCCGCATCACTTTCACAGACTCCGGTCCCGGACTGACCTACGATGTCCAACAACAGATTTTCGAACCCTTCTTTACGACAAAAACCGACGGAACCGGCCTGGGAATTCCGATCAGTCATAGCATCATTCAACAACACGGAGGAAAATTGCTCGCCGAAAATGCTCCCTCAGGCGGAGCCTGCTTTATCATCCTGCTCCCCATCGCCCCCCCCCTTATGACCCTGTCTGAAGAAGACATAGCTTTATTATGAGTTCGAAAAAAGCTGTATTTTTGCGCGCAAAAATACCAATAAAAAATCGACCTGTGCGGTTAGGCTGAGAAAAAAGCCCATATTTTCGGCGGCTTTCTGAAGCCGCCGAAAATATGAATAAAAATAATTCTCTCTGCCTGCTTCGCACGACGCGGCGATTCTCAGCGGGAAGGTACCAGTTGCGGGACGCTAAATAGAAAGTTGCATTCATGATCACTATGAAAATCACAGAAAAGACCAGACTGAACACCGCTCATATTTTAGTCGTCGACGACGAAACCACAGCCCGTGGAGCCATCGCTCGCGCCCTGCAATTGAGCGGTTATCAGGTCCAGGAAGCCGATTCCGGCGAAGAAGCCCTCCAATATCTCAATGCCCAACCTTACGATGTCATGCTGCTCGATCTCCGCATGCCCGGAATTGACGGCGTCACCGTCATGCGCCATATCCGCGCCGAACATCCCCACACCACCGTCATCGTCTTGACCGGTTATGCCACCCTGGAAAGCGCCATCGAAGCCGTCAAGGTAGGGGCGGCCGATTACTTGATGAAACCTTGCAGCATCCGGGAAATCATCACCGCCGTGGAAAATGCCCATCAACGCCGCCAGGAACCGCGCCTGAGACAACAACTTATTGAAGTCATGCAAGAAGCCCTGGGAGCCCTGCAAACCCCCGCCCCGCCGCCCGTCGTCACGACAACACCACCATCCCATACCCCCAGCCCCTTACAACTGGATTCCGCCCGTCAGCAGCTTCTCTGGAACCCTATGAACAACACTGCCCCCCTCTCCGTCGAACTGACGACGCACGAAACAACCCTGCTTACCTACCAAATGGAACATCCCAACGCCATCCTCACCTGCAATGAACTCGCGACGGTGCTGGGATATGAGCAAATCGCAGCCTGGGAAGCCCAGGAGATCGTGCGTCCGCATATCTCCCGCCTCCGCCAAAAAATCCGCCGGCTCACCCCCGAAGAAATTATCTTCACCATCCGCGGCAAAGGCTACCGCTTCAACCTCCCCTGACGAAGAAGCAAAAATCTCCCCGAGGGCGGCCACATCGGGCCGCCCCTACCCAAATGCCGCCAATGTAGGGGTACCCCTTGTGGGTACCCAATCCTGACAAATCGTCTATTTTCATCCTTCGGGGTGCCGCCCCCCGCATGGCCTTCTGTCCTGAAAATAGCCCCGTCTAAGGTGCGACGCACTTTCTATCCCTAGAACCACCGATTCAAACGGACCCATCTGAAGGCAAGTCGCCTGTCCTTGCAAGATCAGAGTGCGTTGCACCTCTTTAGAAAATCACCCTCACCCGCACAAAGCCCCTCTCCTGTAAGTTGCGCCGCGCTGGATCGGAAGAGAGAGTTTTTTTGTTGATGTTTTGGTGCGCCTCAGAAGGCGCACCAAAACATAGGCTTTTTCAGAGCCGCACAGGCGACGCAGGCTGTCTACTTGCCGCTGTCTACTTCCGCTGAATTTTCATCCTTCGGGGTGCTCCCCTGCATGGCCTTCTGTCCTGAAAATAAGCCGGGGCCTTTAACGCAGAGTCGCAAAGTTGCAGAGGCGCAGAGCCAGAGAAAATAATCTATCCCTCTCTGCGTCTCTCTGTGATCTCTGCGCCTCTGTGGTGAAATCTCTTTCTCCTCCTTCCAGGTGCCGCCCCCTGCAAGCTTTTGCAAACAATTGCAAGCACCGCCCTCCCTCTCTTCCGTTAAAATTAAACATACGTTGTCATAGCATTATCGTCACGCCCATCATTGGCGCCCCAGGTCCAAATCGAGGATCAATCATGAAACACACAGCAGATGCACTTAAATTCGCTTCGGGGAATTTGCTGACGTTCCGGATGGGACCCCAACATTACGCCCTGCCGATTGAAACAATCGTGCGCGTCATCGAAATGGTCACCATCGCCCCCCTGCCGCAAGTCGATCCCAGCGTTGTCGGCGTGATCAATGTCAACGGCGCCCTGGTCCCGGTCGTCGACCTCCGCCGGCATCTGCACCTTCCCGAAATCCCCTGGGACCTGCATACCCCCATCATCTTGATCCGTCTCGACCCCCAAACCATCGGACTGATCGTCGATGAGGTTTTAGACATTCTCGAACTGCCGGCAGATCAACGCATCGCGCCGGCCGCCATCCTCCCGGCCACCCTCGGCCAGATCTCCGTCCTGCAAGGCCTCCTTTATCATGAAGGAGCCACCCTGTTGATTCTGGACAGCTCCCGCCTCTTCGACCCGCAACAGGCCGGCCTGCTCGCCGAAGCCACGACCTTTCTGACAAAGGCCCCTCCGGAACCTGCCGCGGAGAACGCCGATGCCCACAACACCTGATCAAATCGCCTCCGAGTCCTTAGGATACGGCGATTACGTCCGCTTCAGCAAGTTACTGCTGGACCGCTACGGACTCTACTTCTCCGAACGTCGCCGCGGCGAACTGGACAACGCCGTCCGCAAAAGCTTCGCCGCCTCTACCTGCAAAGATCTCACCGAATACTACACCCTCCTGGTTGACCAAAGCGACGGCGGACTGGAACTGGAACGACTGATCAATGCAGCCACCGTCAATGAAACCTACTTCTTCCGCGACTCCGCCCAGTTCGACGCCCTCACCCAATCGGTCCTGCCCGAAATCATCGAACGCCGGCGCAGCCTGCGCACCATCCGAATCTGGAGCGCCGGCTGCGCCAGCGGCGAAGAACCCTACTCCATCGCCATGCTGCTCTGCCACCTGCTGCCCGACATCCAGGATTGGGCCATCACCATCCTCGGCACCGATATCAACACCGAAGCCCTCGACCGGGCCCGCCAGGGCATCTACGGCGAATGGGCCTTCCGTGAAACCCAGGCCCGCGAATGGCGCCCCCGTTACTTCCATCCCCACGGCCCCCGCTGGGAACTGGACCCACAGATCCGCCGCATGGTCACCTTCAATCCGCTCAATCTGGCCGAGTCGGTCTACCCGACCTATACCACCAACACCATGTACCTCGATCTGATCATCTGCCGCAATGTCACCATCTATTTCAATGAACAGGTCACCCAAACCGTCGTCAACCACTTCTACGACGCCCTCATCGACGGCGGCTGGCTGATTGTAGGACATGCCGAACTTTCCCTCAATGTCTATCGCAAATTCACCCCGCGCAACTACCTCAATGCCGTTTTCTATCAAAAACCCTCCAGTACCCCGGTTCAAATACCAGCCCTGACGCCGCCCCCCGTTACCCTCGAACCGGCAAAAACCGAGCCCCCCAAAACATCCCTTCACCAGACGGCCCCGCTCCCCGCATCCATTCCACCGCCTTCCTTGCTGGAACAGGCCCGCAAGTATCTTGAATACGGTCAGTCCCAAAAGGTCAAAGATCTCCTCCTGCCCGCCCTCAAGCAAAGTGGCATAGACCGTGCCGCCTGTTACACGCTGCTGGGACAGGCCTGCGCCAACCTCAACCAGCTGGAAGAAGCCGAAAACTGGTGCCAGGAAGCCGTCAAAATCGACCGCCTGGCCCTGGAAGCCTATTACACTCTCGGCCTGGTCCTTCAACATCAAAAGCGGATCGATCAGGCCATCGAAGCCTTGAAAAAAGTAATCTACATCGACCACAACGACATCCTCGGCCATTTCACCATTGCCCGCCTCTACTATGAACGAGGAATGCACTCTCAGGCCCTCAAAGCTCTGGACAATGCCCGCCGGCTGCTGGAAAACCGCTCCGACGACAGCGTCGTACCCCGCTCCGGCAACGTCACCGTCAAACGGCTGCGCGACGCCGTCACCCGCCAGCAGCAACAATGGACCGCCCAGTCCACCAAAAACTAATAAATAACTCGAGTTGCTACCTCGATAAATCTGGCACATTATTCAAGATCCGCTGCATGCCATCCAGAAGTAGACAGCAGCAAGTAGACAGTAGACAGCAAAAATCTTCGCCTTACCGGCTCAATGAACTGAAAAGCCCATTTTTTCGCACTGACAGTGCGAAAAAATGAATAAAAATTAATTTTTCTCCCCCTCCAGCGCGTCGTCTCTTACGGAGAAAATGCCCTGTGCGGGATGTTACAAGAGGAAAATATGAAAAACAAATCACAGTCCACCCTACAACAAAAAACCAACTTGAATTGGGATCAACTCCATGAGCGCATCGCCGCCGTCGAAAGCGCCCTGGACGAAACCAGCACCGCCAGCCCCGAAACCCTCCACCGCGCCTGGGCCCAACGCGCCGCTCAAATCGCCCGCAAAGCCGCCGAGGGCGACCTCGGCGAACAATGTCAGCTGGTCGTCGTCCGCCTGGGACAGGAACTCTACGGCCTGGAAGTCCAATACGTCTTCGATGTCCGCCCGCTGGAACGCCTCACCCCCATCCCCCGCCTCCCCCACTGGGTTCTGGGCGTCGTCAACCTGCGCGGCCAGATCCTCTCCGTCGTCGATCTCGCCGGCTTCCTGGGCCTGCCCCACGCCGATAAACCGGCCGAATCCGACTATCTGGTCGTCATCGAAACCCCCGAAATGGAGCTGGCCCTGCGCGTCGATGAGATCTTCCGGGTCGAATCGCTTCCCGCCAACCATATCCACGACCCGGCCGGCATGGCGCTCAACATCCGCACCCAATATGTCCGCGGCGTCGCCGAATTACAAAAAAGCGATGAAATCTCCGATCTGATGGTCATCCTGGATCTGCCGGCCCTGCTGCGCGATCCGCAACTCATCATTCACGAAGAAAGCCTGTAAAGAGAGGAACCCATGGCCTTCACCTACTTTTTCCGGGATCCGGAGACGCTGGCATTGATCGTCAAACACGCTTTGCCCGATCTCAGCACGCGCTGCTACATCAATATCTGGGATGCCGGCTGCGCGCACGGCCCGGAACCCTACTCCCTGGCCATTACGCTCCGGGAAAACATGGGGCGCTTCCTCTTCCGCAATGTACGCATCTACGCCACCGATCTGGATGAAAACGACACCTTCGGGGGGATCATCGCCCGCGGCTGTTACAACGAAGCCGAAACCCGCCGCATCCCGGCCGATATCTTGGCGCGCTACTTCGATCCCCAACCCGAAGGATTTCAAGTAAAAGCAGAAATCCGGCAGACCGTCCGCTACCAGCGTCACGATCTGCTTTCCCTGCAGCCCATCCGGGAAGAGCTTGGACTGATTGTCTGCAAAAATGTCCTGTTGCACCTCTCGCCGGCCGATCGCATTGCCATCATCCACATGTTCCACGCCGCTCTGGCTGAAGGCGGTTATCTGGTCACCGAGCCCACCCAGAAACTGCCGCCCGAAGTCGAACCGTTCTTCCACCCCCTTACCGAGGTCGGACAGCTCTGGCAAAAGGTCACAGCCTCCGTCCCACAACTCTGTTGAACACATTCAACATAACAGTCAAAAAAGGGGGAACATCATGAACGCTTTAAATGACATGAAAGTCGGTACCAAACTTATCCTCAGCTTCTTGCTGATTGCCTTCATCCTGGCCGGCGTCTCAGTGATCAACTACCTCAACATGAGCAACGTCGATAAAAATGTCGACGCGCTCTATAACGACCGCATGCTTCCGGTCAACCAGCTGCAAAACGCCCGCGCCGCCATTCAGACCATCCGGGGCAATCTTTTTAAAATGCTCCTTTTCCCGGAAGAACGGGCCGATAAAGAAGCCGATATCAGAGACCAGATCGGCATCATCAACGATAACATCGCCGCCTACAAAGACACCTATCTGGTCGATGAAGAAAAAGCGGCTTTAAAAATATTCGAGTCGGCCTGGACCACCTATCAAAACCGGGTCCTGGCCGACGTCGAATCGATCCAGGAAGGCGATGAGGCCGCCGCCCGCCAACATCTGCAGGAAGGCGGCCTTACCGACAATGCCCGCGAAGCCGTCGGCGACACCCTGGATGAACTGATCCGGATCAATTTAGACCTGGGCAAAGAAGCTCACGACAACGCTCAAATTACCTATAGCAACGCCAATCTGATCTCACTGATCGCCGGGATCTTCGGCGTTATTCTTGCCATCGGCCTCGGACTGGTCATCAACCAGGGCATCACCGGCCCCCTGAACCGGGGCGTCAAAATGATGGAAGAAATGAGCCTGGGACACCTGAGCATTCGTCTGCGCATGGACCGCAAAGACGAAATCGGCATCCTCGCCCGCGCCATGGATAGCTTCGCCGACGACCTGCAAGTCCTTGTCGTCGGTTCGCTCAAACGGATCGCCGACGGCGACCTTTCAGTCGAAGTCCCGATCAAAGACAACCGGGACGAAATCGGTCCGGCCATGAACCAGATCCTCGCCTCGCTGCGCGGCCTCATCGCCGAAGCCGGCACCCTCACCCGCGCCGCCGTCGACGGCCGGCTCTCCGTCCGCGGCGAGGCCGGCAAATTCAAAGGCGGCTACCGCGAGATCGTCCAGGGCGTCAACGACACCCTCGATGCCGTCATCGGCCCTCTCAACGTCGCCGCCGAATATGTCGAACGCATCTCCCGCGGCGATATGCCCCCCGTTATCACCGACACCTACCACGGTGACTTCAACGAGATCAAGAACAACCTCAATACCCTCATCGCCACCCTCAACAGCCTGATCGAAGAAGCCAAGATCCTCACCCGCGCCGCCGTGGACGGCAAACTCGCCACCCGTGGAGACAGCAATAAATTTAAAGGCGGTTACCGCGAAATCGTCCAGGGCGTCAACGATACCCTCGATGCCGTCATCGTCCCCCTCAATGTCGCCGCCAGATATGTCGAGCAAATCTCCCGTGGCGATATACCCCAACCCATCACCGACACCTACCACGGCGATTTCAATGAAATCAAAAACAATCTCAATACCCTCATCCTCACTCTTAACAACCTTATCGGCGAAGCCAATATGCTGACCCGCGCCGCCGTCGACGGCAAACTCGCCACCCGCGGCGATGCAACCAAATTCAAAGGCGGCTACCGTGAAATCGTCGGGGGCGTCAACGACACCCTCGATGCCGTCATCACCCCCCTCAATGTCGCTGCCGACTACGTCGACCGCATGGCCCGCGGCGAGATCCCCCAGCCCATCACCGACCGCTACAACGGCGACTTCGACACCTTCAAGAACAACCTCAACCGCCTGAGCGATCAGCTCCGCACCATGCTCCGCAACTTCAACGACGCCAGCAACAACCTCGCCTCCGCCGCCGCCGAAATCCTCGCCGCCACCACCCAGCAGGCCTCCGGCGCCAGCGAACAATCCGCCGCCATCTCCCAGACCACCACCACCGTCGACGAGGTCAAGGCCATCGCCGAACAGGCCGCCTCCCGCGCTCAGGAAGTCGCCAACGCCGGCCAGCGCACCCTCGAAGTCTCCCGCACCGGCCAGAAAGCCGTCCAGGACACCATCGACAGCATGGCCCAGATCAAAGAACAGGTCGAAGGGATCGCCGAAAACATCGTCGCCCTCTCCGAACAGACCCAGCAGATCAGCGAGATCATCGCCTCCGTCAACGAGATCGCCGCCCAATCCAACATGCTCGCCCTCAACGCCTCCATCGAGGCCGCCCGCGCCGGCGAATACGGCAAGGGCTTCGCCGTCGTCGCCATGGAAGTCCGCAATCTCGCCGAGCAATCTCGACAGGCCACCACCCAGGTCAAAACCATCCTCTCCGAAATCCAGCGCGCCACCAACGCCACCGCCATGGCCACCGAGGAAGGCGCCAAAGGCGTCGACATGGGCGTCCAGCTCGCCGCCCAGGCCCGGCTCTCCATCGACCAGATGTACAGCGTGATCAGCGAATCCGCCCAGGCCGCCTCCCAGGTCCTCGCCGGCAGCCGCCAGCAGGTCTCCGGCGTCGAACAGATGGCCGTCGCCATGCAGAACATCAACCAGGCCACCGTCCAGAGCCTGGCCAGCACCCGGCAGGCCGAGCGCGCCGCCCAGAGCCTCAACGAACTCGCCCGCGCCCTCATCCAGAACGTCGCCCAATACCGGATCTAGGGATGGGACACACCCGGGATCTTTTAACAGAAATGGTTTTACAGGGCCGGTTTTGGGCGCCCACACAGGGGCGCCCCTACATCAGAGGGCCTTTTGTAGGGGCGGCCCGATGTGGCCGCCCTATAAAAAAAAGCCTCTGTTTTCGCTCTGATAAAAAGCCTATGTTTTCGCGGGCTTTCTGAAGCCCGCGAAAACATAAATAAAAAATTCTCTTTCCCTATCTGGCGCGTCGCCTTTTACCTTAAAAAGGCCTGTTGCGGGACGTAAAAAGCCGACATTTAAACAAACAACCGCACCGGCAAAAAACATTACGTTTTACGTTTCACGTTTTACGTTTCAGATCCCGGAGGTACATCATGAACAACCTGAGGATTGGCGTCAAATTAATTGGTGCATTCATCATCGTCGCCCTGATTGCCGGCATCACCGGCGCCGTCGGCTACGTGAGCCTGTCCAGCGTTACCGACTCTTACAACATGGTCACGGAAAACTACCTGCCTGCCGTCCATGCCCTGGGCGTCATCAACGAAGCTCAAACCGCCATCGACTCCGGGTACAACAACCTCGCCAATCCCATGTTGGAAGACCCCCAACTGCGCAAGGCCGAATTCACCAATATCGATAGGGCCTACGAACGGTACACAGCGGCTTTAAAGATCTATGAACCGACCATCCTCCCCGGCACCCAGGAAGAAAGTCTCTTCGATGACTTTGAAATCAAATGGAAAAACTGGGAAACCGATTACCAAACCATCGTCGATCTGGCCCGGGAAGAAGATCAACTGCGCGCCGGGAACATTTCGACCAACGACGCTCGCATCCAGGAAATCGACGATCAAATCTATTCAGCCGTACTCGACATTGATGACAGCTTTACGGCGGCCGAAACGGCGCTCGCAGCATTGGTCGATTACAATTACACCCAGGCCGGCCTGGCGGATAAATCCGCCGATGCCCAATCTGAAAATTCCCGCAACCTCATCCTCGCCGTCATCGGCTTTGCCATGATCACCGCCATCATCCTGGGCTGGGTTCTTTCCAACAGCATCACCAGCCCTCTGAGCCAGGGCGTCCAAATGATGCAGGAACTGAGCCTGGGACACCTCGGAATCCGCCTCTATATGACTCGCAAAGACGAGATCGGGGTGCTCGCCCGCGCCATGGACCGCTTCGCCGACGACCTCCAGGTTGTCGTGGTCGGCTCACTGAAACGGATCGCCGACGGCGACCTCTCCATGGAAATCACCCCCAAAGACGGCCAGGATGAGATCGCTCCGGCCCTCAAACAGATCGTCGCCGCCCTCCGCGGCCTCATCGCCGAAGCCGGCACCCTCACCCGCGCCGCCGTCGACGGCCGGCTCTCCGTCCGCGGCGAGGCCGGCAAATTCAAAGGCGGCTACCGCGAGATCGTCCAGGGCGTCAACGACACCCTCGACGCCGTCATCGGCCCCCTCAATGTCGCCGCCGAATATGTCGAACGCATCGCCCGCGGCGATATGCCCCCCACCATCACCGACAAATACAACGGCGACTTCAATGAGATCAAGAACAACCTCAACACCCTCATCACCACCCTCAACCTCTTCGCCGAAGAAAACGCCCGCATGAGCCGCGAACAGAACGCCGGCGACCTCGACGCCCGCATCAATGTCGAGCGCTTCTCCGGCTTCTACCGCCAGATCGCCCAGGGCGTCGTCGATCAGGTCTTCGAGCACATCCGCATCAAACGGATGATCACCGAGGTCGTCGGCCGCTACGGCGAAGGCGACTTCTCCGCCACCATGGAAAAACTCCCCGGCAAGAAGGCCTTCATCAACGAACGACTCGATACCGTCAAAGCCAACCTCAGCAGCCTCGTCGAAGAGGTCAACACCCTCTCCCGCGCCGCCGTCGACGGCAAACTCGCCACCCGCGCCAACGCCAATCGCTTCAAAGGCGGCTGGAACGCCCTCGTCCGCGGCCTCAACGACATCCTCGACTCGGTCATCACCCCCCTCAACGTCGCCGCCGACTACGTCGACCGCATGGCCCGCGGCGAGATCCCCCAGCCCATCACCGACCGCTACAACGGCGACTTCGACACCTTCAAGAACAACCTCAACCGCCTGAGCGATCAGCTCCGCACCATGCTCCGCAACTTCAACGACGCCAGCAACAACCTCGCCTCCGCCGCCGCCGAAATCCTCGCCGCCACCACCCAGCAGGCCTCCGGCGCCAGCGAACAATCCGCCGCCATCTCCCAGACCACCACCACCGTCGACGAGGTCAAGGCCATCGCCGAACAGGCCGCCTCCCGCGCTCAGGAAGTCGCCAACGCCGGCCAGCGCACCCTCGAAGTCTCCCGCACCGGCCAGAAAGCCGTCCAGGACACCATCGACAGCATGGCCCAGATCAAAGAACAGGTCGAAGGGATCGCCGAAAACATCGTCGCCCTCTCCGAACAGACCCAGCAGATCAGCGAGATCATCGCCTCCGTCAACGAGATCGCCGCCCAATCCAACATGCTCGCCCTCAACGCCTCCATCGAGGCCGCCCGCGCCGGCGAATACGGCAAGGGCTTCGCCGTCGTCGCCATGGAAGTCCGCAATCTCGCCGAGCAATCTCGACAGGCCACCACCCAGGTCAAAACCATCCTCTCCGAAATCCAGCGCGCCACCAACGCCACCGCCATGGCCACCGAGGAAGGCGCCAAAGGCGTCGACATGGGCGTCCAGCTCGCCGCCCAGGCCCGGCTCTCCATCGACCAGATGTACAGCGTGATCAGCGAATCCGCCCAGGCCGCCTCCCAGGTCCTCGCCGGCAGCCGCCAGCAGGTCTCCGGCGTCGAACAGATGGCCGTCGCCATGCAGAACATCAACCAGGCCACCGTCCAGAGCCTGGCCAGCACCCGGCAGGCCGAGCGCGCCGCCCAGAGCCTCAACGAACTCGCCCGCGCCCTGCTCCAGAACGTCGCCCAATATCGAATCTAGGCATTTTATTAACATGTACAAACCCCGGGGAGGGCGCCCACGCCGGGGCGCCCCTACATCAGAGGGCCTATTGTAGGGGCGGCCCGATGTGGCCGCCCTATAAAAAATTCTCTCTGTCGCCTGGCATCCAGCGCGTCGATTCGAACCGGACAAAGTGTAAGCTTTACGGTTAGCCCGAAAGGCTCAAGAAAAAAGCCCATATTTTGGGCGGCTTTCTGAAGCCGCCCAAAATATAAATTAAAAAAAATCTCTCTGTCTATCTGGCGCGTCGCTTTTTGCCGAAAAAATGCCTGTTGCGGGGGCATAAAAAACCGGGTTTTAGCACTCTCAAAAAGCCTATGTTTTCGCGGGCTTTCTGAAGCCCGCGAAAACATAAATAAAAAATTCTCTTTCCCTATCTGGCGCGTCGCCTTTTACCTTAAAAAGGCCTGTTGCGGGACGTAAAAAGCCGACATTTAAACAAACAACCGCAGGCAAAAAAACATTACGTTTTACGTTTCACGTTTTAGGAAGGAGGGTCCCATGTCCCTCAGTGCACAAATTCGGGCACAATTGATCAATAGCTTTCGGGCAGAACTCGCCGAACACATCCAAACGATGACGGACGGCCTGCTCGCCCTGGAACAACATAAACTTACTCCCGAGCAGGAACCGGAAACGCTCCAGAGCCTCTTCCGTGCCGCCCATAGCCTTAAAGGCGCCGCCCGTGCCGTCGGTGTGACCGCCATCGAGCAGTTGGGCCACGCCCTGGAAGATGTCCTGGACAGTCTGCAACGCCGTCGGCTCACTCCCACACCAGAACTCTTCTCAGCCTGCTATCGCACATTGGACACCATCCAGGTGGTCCAGACCGCCTATGAAGCCGGCGCGATCACCCCTCCGATTCAGGTCCTGCAGGCACTCACGGCGCTGGAACCCTTCCAAAGCAACGCCGCTCCGGCCGGCGACCCTCCAGCGGCGAAAGCGGAAAACGGCGGAGATCCCCCGTCCAATCAAACTCCGGCTCAACCCCCTGTACCGCCAACTCCACCGGCACCGCCCACACCTCCGGCCTCCAGCCCGGCGCCCGTGCCCGCCGCCAACAACGACACCATCCGCATCCATGCCAGCAAACTGGATGCCCTGCTCGCCCAGTTGAGTGAATTGCACGTCGCCCGGATTCGCGCCGAACAACGCACCGTCCAGGTCCATCAGGCCCAGGAAGAAATGAGCCAGTGGCAAAAAGAATGGCTGTCCGTCCGCGAAAGCTACAACCGTCTGGTCCGCCGCTCTGCCAATCGCACCGGCGAACGCGACACCCTCACCCTTCATGACACAGACCGACTGCTGGCCTATCTGGAAAACAGCCAGGAACGGCTCCACGAAATGAGCTCCCTGGTCAATCATCTGGCCCGCGAATACAGCAACGACTCCATGCAACTCTCCATGGCCATCGACGCCCTGGAAGAAGATGTCAAACGGGCCCGCCTGCTCCCACTCAGCACCATCACCGCCCCCTTCGGCCGAATGGTGCGCGATCTCGCTCAGACCTCCGGAAAATCGGTAACCCTGCAAATCATCGGCAGCGATGTCGAACTGGATAAACGGGTTCTGGAACAGATCAAAGATCCCTTGATCCATCTGCTGCGCAATGCTGTCGATCACGGCATCGAAACAGCAGAACAACGCACCGCCGCCGGAAAATCGCTCAACGGCCGCATCGTTCTCAAAGCCGAACAGGCCGGCAAAGAGATCCTCCTCACGGTCAGCGACGACGGAAACGGCCTCAATCTCGAATCCATCCGTCAGGTCGCCGCCCAGCGCGGCCTGGGCGATCCCGCCGCCATGAACGACGCCGACCTGGCCGAAGTGATCTTCCATGCCGGCGTCTCCACCAGCCAGACAGTCACCGACGTTTCGGGACGCGGCGTCGGCCTGGATGTGGTCCGGCGCAATGTCGAAGCCCTGCAAGGCCGGATCGCCGTCACCTGGAAAGCCGGAGCCGGTTCGACCTTCACCCTGACCCTGCCCCTCGCCCTGACCAGCTCCCGGGCCCTGATGGTCAAAGCCGCGCAGCAATCCTTTGCCATTCCGGTCGGCGCCATCGAACGGATCGTACCGGCCGGCCGCGAACAGATCCTCTCCGTCGGCGGCCATGAAACCCTGCAATACAACGGCCGCCCACTGCCGGTCGTCCATCTTTGCGATGTCCTCAACATCCCCCGCAACGGGGAGATGCACAACGACGGACGCTTCACCATCCTGATCCTGGCCTCCGTCGAACGCAAAATGGCCTTCGTCGTCAGTGAACTGGTCGGCGAACAGGAAGTGGTCATCAAAGGGCTCGGCCGTCAGATCCAACGGGTCAACGGAATCGCCGGCGCCACCATCCTCGGCAACGGAGACGTCCTCCTGATCCTCAATGTCGGGGATCTGATCAAACTGGCGCTGCGCAGTGAACGGCGAGCCATCGTGACCACCAACGGAGAAACCGGCAACGTTTCCTCTCCAACCGCCACCAAACAGATCCTGATCGTGGATGATTCCATCACCACCCGCACCCTGGAAAAGAACATCCTCGAAGCCGCCGGTTTTGTCGTCTGGGTCGCCACCGACGGGCAGGAAGCCCTTTCCCACATCATGGAAAACGGCCTGCCCGACCTGGTCATCTCGGATGTCTCAATGCCGCGCATCACCGGCGTCGAACTGACCCGCCACATCAAAACCGACCCCCGCACCGCGGCCATTCCGGTCATCCTCGTCACCTCGCTCGACTCGCCGGAAGACAAAGCCCGCGGCATCGAAGCCGGCGCCGACGCCTACATCATCAAAAGCCATTTCGACCAGGACAACCTCCTGGAAACTATCCATCAATTGATTTGACTTATATTTTCGCGCGCGCCAGAGGCGCGCGCGAAAATATAATAAATACAAAAATACAGTTAACCCGGAAAAGTGGAAAAAGAGCCTGTGTTTTGGCGCGTTTTCTGAAGCGCGCCAAAACACCAAAAAAATTCTCTCTCCATCCAGCGCGGCGCTCTTGACCGGAAAAGTGCCATTTGCGGGACGAAAAAAGCAGTTTTCAACCCGAAAAAATAAGGGGTAAATATGTTAACCATCCTGATGATCGAAGACAGTCTCGTACAGGGAGAGCTCACCCAGGACTTCCTCGGCCAATACGGCATCCAGGTCAAATGGGCCCAAAACGGCGAAGAAGGTCTCTCGCTCGCAGAAACCGAAATGCCCGACTTCATCCTGCTGGACCTGGAAATGCCCGGACTCAGCGGCTTTGACGTCTGCCGCCAGCTGAAGTTCAATTCCGCCACGGCCGCAATCCCGGTCATCATCCTCACCGCGCACACCGAACTGCCGGCCGTGCGCGAGCTGCTGAACCTGGGCGCCATCGACTTCATTCCCAAAGATGCCTACTCTCATCAAGTGCTGGTCGAAACCCTGCGCCAACTGGGAACGGAGATCTGAAATGGACTCCGGTCCGCTCCCCCTCAAACCGGTGCGGGTCGTGGTGGTAGACGATTCTCCCACCATGCGCGGCCTGCTGGTTGCCATGCTCGAAAGCGCCGGTCAAATCCAGGTCGTCGGAATCGGTGAAAACGGCGAAGATGCCGTTCGCCTCACCCAGCGCATGCGTCCCGATGCTCTGGCCATGGACATCACCATGCCCAAAATGGACGGGCTGGAGGCCACACGCCAGATCATGCGCGAGATTCCCACGCCCATCATCCTCATCTCCGGCTCGCGCGTTCAAAAAGATATCAACCTGACCTTTGAAGCGCTGCAACTGGGCGCCCTGGCCGTCGTTGAAAAACCCGGCCTGGAAAACACCCGCGCCTGGGAAGATCTCATCCGCACCATCCGATTGATGTCCGCAGTTCCCGTGGTCCGCCGCTGGGACAACAGTCGTCCGACCAGCGTCCCGGCTTTCCCCATGGCCACCGCCCGGGCTACCATTAACGAACGGCCTCAGATCATCGGTATCGCCGCCTCCACCGGCGGCCCGGGCGTCCTGGCCACCATCCTGGGAGGGCTTTCCGCCGACTTTCCCCTCCCCATTCTGATCGTCCAGCATGTCACGCCGGGCTTTGCACAGGGCTTGGCCGAATGGCTGAACACCCAGACCCCCTTGCAGGTACGGCTGGCCGTCCACGGCGAAACGCCCCGCAGCGGCACCGTCCTGCTGGCTCCCGACGATTGCCATCTGCGCATCAACGAACGCAACCTGGTGGAACTGAGCAAAGATCCGCCCTACAAAAAATTCCGGCCTTCCGCCAACTATCTTTTCGGCTCCCTGGCCCAATATTACGGGGCCCGCGCCGTCGGCATTGAACTTACCGGCATGGGAGACGACGGCGTGGAAGGCTTGCTCGCCCTGCATCGGGCCGGCGGCCATACGCTGGCTCAGGATGCAGAAAGTTCGGTCGTCTATGGAATGCCGCAAGAAGCCGTCTTACAAAATGCCGTCGATGAAATTCTGGCGCCGACCCAAATCACCGAGTGGCTCAATCAATTAGTAGCCCGACTCAAATAACCAGGCTGGAAAACAAGAGGAAAAACTATGTTCTCGCGGGCTTTCCGAAGTCGCTCCAAACATAAATAAAAATCGACCTGTGCGGTCAGCCTGGAAAACAAGAGAAAAAGCCATGTTTTCGCGGGCTTTCCGAAGCCCGCGAAAACATAAATAAAAAAAATTCTCTCCTCCCATCCAGCGCGGCGCTTTTTACCAGGAAATCATCGAGTGCAGGACGTAACAACTGGCGGTTAAGCAGACCGACGAACCACCACACAGATTGTCAAAAAATTCAGAGGCCCTCCAGGAGGCTATGCTATGGGCAAAAAACAGGTCTTAATTGTCGATGATGAATTACAGGTGGCACGGGCCTTACGTGCCGCCCTGGAAAGCCGCTTGGGGACCAAATGTCAGGTCGAAATCTCCAATGACCCCATGGAAGCCATGGAGAAATTGAAAAACCAGCATTACGATCTCCTGGTAACGGATCTACGTATGCCGGGGATCAATGGCATGGACCTGTTAAAATATGCCCATAGCCACGATCAAAACCTACGCGCCATCCTGATCACCGCCTTCGGCTCTCCCGATCTGGAACAGAAAGTACAGGAATTGCAGGCCCAATATATCCCCAAACCTTTCAATCTGCAGGATTTCATCGTCATCACCCAACAATTACTGGAAGACAACCGCCCTCAGATCATCATTCTGGTCAACGGGGATCCCGACGTCATCAATGCCCGTCAAAAGGTACGTGAAGTAGCCCGCACCCTCGGCCTGAACGTCACCGATCAGGCCCGCATCTCCATGGCCACCTCATCCATTGCCTACGCCCTCAAAATGGGCTCCACGCACGTCGGCCAGATCCGCATAGAATGGATCGTAGACACCCAGGGCCGGGGCATCCGCGTCACCTGCACCACCACCGACGGCAAATCGATCGAACTGCCGCCTTCCGCCGTAAAAGATGTCGCCTGGATGGTAGATCAACTGACCGTCGATCCGCTACCATCCCAGAACACCCAGGTTGTACTGATCAAATACGTATAAAGAGGGCCCCATGAGCAAACTAGCACTGGTGATTGAAGACAGCGAAACTCAGGCCTGGCATCTGAAAACCCTGCTGGAAACGGCCCAGATGGCGGTCGATCTGGCCTACAACGGCACCGACGGCTTTGAGCTGGCCCAGATGAACCATCCGGAAGTTATCATCCTGGATGTCCAGTTACCGGATATGAACGGCTTTCAGGTCTGCCAGCATCTCAAAGAATTACAGGAAACCGCCGAAATCCCGGTCATCATGCTGACCCATCAGGAGACCCACGAAGCCGTGGTGGCCGGTTTACAGGCCGGGGCCGTCGAATTCATCCCCAAAGACGCCTTCGCCGACGCCGTCCTCATCGAAACCCTCAAACAGATGGGATTGTTGGAATAAGAAGAAGTAGAGAGCAGCAAGTAGACAGTAGACAGCAAAAACCCGCCTGTGGGGTTGGTCTGGAAAAAAGCCCCTGGTTGCGGCGGCTTCAGAAAGCCACCGCAACCAGGGATAAAATAACCTCTCTCCTCCTGCTTCGCACCGCGCGGCGCTTTTCACCAAACAAAAGCCCTGTGCGGGACGTTAAAACGCCAACCGCACAGGTCAAAAAAACATTTTTTCGCACGCCGCAGACGGCGTGCGAAAAAATGAATAAAAACAACCCTTTGCGGGACGCCGGAAATACCGCTATTCCAGAGAAGACATCGTCGCATTCGCCGTATTCGTCACCGCGTGCGGTCGCCGCCCCAACACCCCCCATCCCAGCAGCAGCATCCCCACCCCAATCAACATCACCGGCCCCATCAAACTCCCCAACCACCAGAAATCAGAAAGGATCAACGTCATCCCCCCAAACCCCACCGCCGCAATCACGCACAAAATCAACCCGGCCACCACCAATCCCGAAGAACGCTTCCCCAAAGCCAGCGCCAGCAGCGCCAGCCCGACCGCCAGCGGCTCCGCCGCCCACAACCAGGCCCAGGCGCCCCACCAGCCGGTCAATCCACAGAAAAGGAAAATCAGACCGTTCACCCCGATAATAATCGCCGGCACCACCAGCCCCCAGGTACGCATCCAGAAAGCCGCCGCCAGAAACCCTACCGCCAGCGCCAGCACCTCAAAGGACCACATCCAGCTCCAGGCGCCCCACAAATGCGTCAGATTGGTAAAGCTGAGGATCATTCCCGTCGCCAGAATCGGAAATCCCGGGATGAAAAGGCCGCCCAGGCCCCGATTGCTCATATTCAAGAAAGGCCCACCGACAAAAGCCAACCCGACCATTACCACCACACTCGGCCAGAAGAAAGAAACCGCCGAACCGATCAGCGAAAATCCCAGGAAAGGAAAACCCCACATCGCCCCCAGCCCCATCAGGCCGAATACAATCAAAAGTCCACCCACCAACAACGATCCCTTGCGTTCCATCTTTTTTCTCCTTGATTTCTTACGTTGCGACACTCCGGTCACAACCATTTAAAAGACTTGTTAAAAGACTAATGAAAAAACCATCACAATCACCGCCGCCGAAAGCGAGAAAGCTCCCAAAACCAGCGCCGCCACCCGCATCCAACGATCCACCAGCGCTTTCTGTTTCATCAACCAGACCGACAGCCAGATAGTCGTCCCGATCAGGATCGGCTCCAAAGGCCAGAGAAATCCCCATTGATCCCACCAGCCGGTCATGGAGTAATAAGAGAAAAGCACTCCATTTCCCACCAAAATCCCCACCGGGATCAGCACTCCCGGCGCCCGGGTAGTGTACAAAACCCCGCACAACAGCGTCGCCGCCAGGAATAACTCCATCGGCCACCCTGCCGCATACAACGTCTTGTGCATCATACCGGCGAGCATCACCCCGCAGAGATTGCACATCACCAGCAATCCCACCCCCGCCAGAATCGGATTGGCTCCCTGCGGATCAGACTTCGCTTCCGTTGCCGCTTTTACGGCTGGAACCGGAGCCACGGCGGGAACTTCCGGCACCGGGATCACTTCCGTCGGAACCATAGTCGGAGCCCGCAGCCCCACATCGGTCGCATCGGCCGCAAAACCGGAATCGGTCACCCGCTCCCGCACGGTCCCCGAAAAAACCGCCACCGCCTCCTGCGGAGCCTCCACCGTCGTAAACGAAAGCGGCAGTGAAATCCGTTCCGGCAGGGCAATCCCCGCCTCCGTCGCCGCCAGGCGCAGCGACCCCGCCATCTCTTCCGCGCTCGCATACCGATCTTCCGATGATTTGGCCAGCGCCTTCAAAACCACCCGCTCCAATACCTCCGGGATCTCCGGCGAGACCCGCCGGGGCAACGGCAGCGGATCGTTCATATGCTTCATCAAAACGGCCAGCGGCGTATCCCCATCAAAGGGCACCTGCTGAGTCAGCATCTCAAAAGCCACCACCCCCAGCGCATACAGATCGCTTCGGGCATCACAACGCCCCTCCAACCCCTGTTCCGGAGCGATGTAACTTACGGTGCCCATCAAAGCTCCCGGCGCCGTGAACCGCGTCCCGCCCATAATCTGAGCAATCCCGAAATCCGCCACCACCGCCTGCCCATGCCGGGTCAACAACACATTCGCCGGCTTCAGATCCCGATGGACCATCCCTGCCTGATGGGCAAAGGCCAGTCCATCCAAAATGTCCAGCAACACCCGCACCACCTCGCCGAAAGGCATCCGCTCACCCCGCTGCCGATAGGCATTCAACCGCGCCTTCAGCGTATCCCCTTCCAGCAGTTCCAGAACCATATACGGCATGCCGTCTTGAACGTCAAAATCGAAAACCTGGACAATATTGGGATGCCGCAACGCCGCCACCGCCTGCGCTTCCCGATGGAACCGGGCGGAAAAGGACTCATCGTCGGCCAGATCGGCGCGCAGAACTTTGATTGCAACATAACGGTTCAACTGAGCGTGATACCCTCGATAAACCCGCGCCATCCCCCCCTGACCCAGAGGTTCCAACACCCGATACCGGCCCAACGTCTGTCCTTCCAATGATCCCTGCATGGCATCCTCCCTTGATCGTCCCGGCACTCTGTCGTTTTTTAATCTAATCTCCCAGCTGTGACATCCGCCCCGACCCGGCGATCCGGGAATCCACCTTCGGTCGGCCGCTGTAATAGATGTTGCCGCTGCCCATAATCGACCCGTCGAGCGATTCCTTCACCGCCAGCGTCACAGAACCGCTGCCCATCACCTGCGCGCTGGCCGAATCGCTGGACATCTCACTGCCGCGATAGTTGCCCGAGCCCATAATCGTCACCGTCTGCTGATCCACCGCGCCGCCTTCGATATTGACGTTTCCCGAGCCCGGAATCGAAACCTCCAGCGCATCCCCATCCACCTGGCCCACCGTAATGGAACCGGACCCCGCCAGATTGATCTCGGTATTGTCCGCTGCCACCCCGTCGATATTGACATCGCCCGAGCCGGCCAGTCGCACATCGAAAGACTTCGCCGTCAATTCCGGCGCATCGATCGAGCCGCTGCCCGTAAGGATCACCGCATCCAGCGACTTCACGGTGACATAGAACTTCACCGGCTGCGTATGCCTGAAGATCGTCCCCGATTCCGTACTGATCACCAGTTTTCCATTATGGACTTCGGTGTGGAGGTAAGGGAGTAAATTGTCCTCAGCCTCGATCTTTAGCGACTCTTCGTCCCCCACCGTGATGATCACATCCCCAAACGTGGCATTTTCCAACGAGGTGAAATCCTTAACCGCGCGCTCTTCCTCGACCACATGGCCCGATCCCCGCACGCCGACCATGGCGCACCCCACACTCAACACCAGCATCCCCAGCAACAACAGGCCGATCATCATTTCCCGTAACATCGCATCCATCCTCCTTTGAAGTTTGGAGCGTTCCCGCTCACGAGTATAGAATACCTCGCCCCGGGAAAAGATACCTATCGGTCGGCTATCAATCAGCTAACAAAAATCCATCATCCAGAGCAGACAGCAGCAAGTAGACAGTAGACAGCCATTAAAAAAGCATTTTTTGCCTGGAACCCGCTCCATGCCGGGCGCCCCACAAAAAATGCTCTAAAATGAATGTTAGCGCGCACAACTTCTGGGATCAAGGACGGCCACATCGGGCCGCCCCTACAAAAAGGCCCTCTGATGTAGGGGCGCCCCTGCGTGGGCGCCCTAAACTGGCCTGATAAAACCATTTCTGTTAAAACACCCCGGCCATGTCCCATCCCTTGTGCACGCTAACAAATAAATCATCTCTGCGGTGAGCCTGGAAAAGCGGGAGAAAAAAGCCTGTGTTTTTGCGCGCATAAGAATGCGCGCAAAAACACAAACAAAAAAAACGTTCTCCCCCCATCCAGCACGTCTATTCTTCCTGTCTACTGTCTACTTGCTGCTGTCTACTATACCTATTCATGCGTGACCAGCTTATACCCCTGCCCGCGCACGGTCAACAACAACTGCGGATTGGCCGGATCGGGCTCCAGCCTGGACCGCAGCCGCCGCACCAGATTCTCAATCTGATAATCGAAAACCCCTTCCTGATACTCCGGCCAGACCGCCAGTCCGATCTCATCCCGGCTACAGATCCGCCCGCGCCGCTCATACAGATAAACCACCAGCTCGAACTCTTTCGGCGAAAGCGCCACCGCCTCCCGATTGACCCGTACCACGCCGGCCGCCGAATCGACCTCCAGGGTCGGAAACGGCGTGTCGTAGACCGTCACATCCGGATCGTGAAAAACCAGCGTCACATCGCCGATCATCACCCGATCCCCATCCTGCAACTCCACCGGCGCCAATACCCGCTCGCCGTTGCAAAAAGTCCCATTCGTACTGCCCAGATCTTCCAGCACCGTCCGCCAGCCCTCCCGCCGGACCCGCGCATGTTCCCGCGAAACCCGCTTGCTGGTAATCACGATGCCGTTCTCCATGGCCCGGCCCATCGAAATTTCATCCGTGCGCAAAGGGTGTTCCCGTCCGGTCGGATCGGTAAAAAACGGCACCTCATGCCCCGTTTCCATCACCGCTCCCTCACCCCTGCCACTTCAACAGATCCGCATGGATCGTCGTCTGCTCCAGGAAAGTCCGCTGCATAGACTCATCCATCCCCGTCGCCCAGGAGTGCAACAGCGCCGTGGCCCGCTGCAATATTTCCGCCCGTCGCGGATCGTTCCATTGCTGTAAAATCCGGGCCGCCTGCCAGTAAACCCAGAAAGGCTCGTCTTGAGGGATCAACTCCACCTGCGGCAACTGTTCCAATACCCAGTCCACTCCCGCCTGCGCCTCTTGCCGATTGCCGAAACGGGCCGCAAGCTCCGCCAGCCCCATCCGAACCTGTAACAACAACGAAGGGTAATACTGGCGCACCTTCTCAAACTCCAGAATCCGGCGATAAATCGCCTGCGCCTCCGAGCCCAAATCCACGCTGGCATTGACCCGGGCCAGCGCCAGATCGACCACCACACAATCATACCAATCGTCCAGCCGGGCCACACTCTCCGCCGCCCGGCCCAACAAGGTCCGCGCTGTATCCAGATTGCCTTGATAGAAGAACAGCAACCCCAACCCCTTCAAGGTCGCCGCCTCGCCGCGGATATCGCCGATCTGCCGCTGCAATTCCAGGGCCTGTTCGAAATGCTCCCGGGCCCGCGGATAATCCCCACCGCTCAGCCAGATCTGTCCCAGCGTCGCAAAGACCTCCGCTTTGCCCCAACGATCGCCGCCGTCCTGACGCAACCGCAGCGACTGTTCCCCCAATTGCCGCGCCTCCGCCAGCTTCCCCTGCTGCCAGGCCGTCAGCGCCAGGCCATTTAAAGCTCCCCCGGTCCCGGTGCGATCACCCAATTCATAGAACAACGTCAGCGCCAATCGCCCCTGGCTCTCGGCCTGCTCGTATTCATGTTGCAAAGTCGCCATCGCCGCCAGATGGACCAATACCCGCGCCTCACCCTGCCGGCAATTCACCTCACGATAGCCCTGCAAAGCCTGCTGGAAATAAGAGATCGCTCGCGCCACCTCATTCATCTCCCAGGCCATCACCCCCATCGCCCGCAGACAATCCGCCTCCACTTCACGAGCCCGTGCCGCCCGCGCCGTCTCCAGCGCCCGTTCCAACCGCAACCAGGCCTCTCGCAGATTGTTCTGCCGAATGGCAATCCAGCCGGTCAGGAAATCCAATCGGGCCTGCTCGCGCGTCGGCCCCAACCCTTCCAGATAGCCGCGGCCCTTGTGCAGCCATTCCAGCGCCGCCGGATAGTCGCTTCGACCCTCATGGGCCAGCGCCGTCTGATAGCAAAGATCGGATTGCTGTAAATCCCGCTCCAGCGTTCGCGATTGCTGAGCCAGCAACTTCCAGGCGACCATGCAATGTTCCAGCGCTTCCGGATAACGGTTCACAATCGTCAACACCTGACTGAGCGCATGATGCACATTCAACTCCAGCGCCGGGTTGAGATTGGCCGGAGACTTAACCCGCTCCAACACCCGCCCATACCACAATAGCGCAGTATCCAGCAAACCACCCTGATGAGCCTGACGGGCCGCCTGCAACCCGTAATTGATCGCCGGCTGATCCTCCCCCGCCTGGCCGAAATGATAGGCCAGTTCTTCGATCCGGGTGCCGCCCGAGCGCCGTTCCAGCGACTCGCCGGCCTGCCGGTGCAGCAACCGTCGCCGCAACACGCTCAGTTCCCCGTAAATCACCTGATGGATCTCAAAATGCCGGAAGCGCAGCTGCCCTTCACCGGGAGCTTCCAACACCAGCTGGCGCTCCAAAGCCGGTTCCAGCCGGTCCAACATCTCCCGTTCCGAAAGCCCGCTGATCTCTCGCAGGTCGGCATAACTGAAACTCTGCCCCAACACCGCCGCCTGCCGCAGCAGCGCCTGAGTATCTTCGGGCAGCAACCCGACCCGGTGTTGCACCGCTTCCCACTCACTCATCGGCAACGCCAGCCCATCGACATCGGCAGGGAAATGCCAGCGGCCGTCTCGCAGGGTAATATAGCCCTCGTCCACCAACGCCTTCGCCGTCTCTTCGGTATAGAAGATATCGCCGGCCGTGCGCCGATAGATCTTATTCACCAGAGCCGCAGGAGCCGGCTGCTGCCAGAGATTCTCCAACAGCGTCGCCACCCCCGCCTCATCCAGCCGATCCGGAGCCATCTGGCGATACCCCGGCTCCTGCCCCAACGCAGCCAACGCATCCTGCACCAATTGATCCAGACCGGTGTGCGGATCAGGATGGCCGGGAAGACCCGGAATATGGCGCCCCAGATAACGCAACTGCTCCAGACAGAGCGAATCGACCCACTGCAAATCGTCCAGCGCCAGGAACCAGGGCCGATCCTGCATTGCCCGCTTGATAAAGCGGACCGGGCTGCCCACCAATCGCAACTGCACCACCGAGGGCGATGAAAGATTCGGCGAAAGCCGGTAAAGCTGAGGGATCAACCCCATCAAATGCATAAAGAGCTGCCAGACCTGCCGGCCCCAGCTTTCCCGCGGCGTCGTCGTCAGCTGACGTTGCAAAACCTGCACCACCAGGCGATAAGGAATCGTCCAATCCCGGTCATCTCCCGGCAGGAGAGGTTTCCCCCCCTCGCCGCTCCGCAACCGTTCATTACACTCCCATACGGCAAGATAAGACTGCCGCGCATCCAATAACTGGGTCTCGGCAGGAACCTCTCCCCCTATCCCCGCCACCGACAACAGGGTGCTCAAAATCCGTCGGGTTTGCTGAGCGCTGGAATAGCGCTCGGCGGGATTCTTGGCCAGCAACTTCAACAACAAATGCTCCAGCAACGGAGAAAGCAGGGGATTCAACTGGCGGGGCCGCAGCGGCTCCTGATGCAAATGGCCTTCTAAAATAGCTGCCGGCTCTCCCTCAAAAGGCAATTGCCCGGTAAATAGCCGATAGAGAATAACCCCTAAAGCATAGAGATCGGTCCGGGTATCCAAGGGCTGTCCCAAAATCTGTTCCGGCGCCAGATAGGCCGAATCCTGGAACAGCAACGGCGCCTCCAACAAATTCCGCCCTTCCATCAACCGCCCTAAGCCAAAGCCGCCGACCTGGATTCCCTGTCCATTGACATAGATATTCCCCATCCGCAGGTCGCCGTGGATGACTCCCCGGTTGTGCGCATATTCCAACGCACTGCTCAATTCCTGAGCCATCGACAACAACTGATCGAAAGTCCAGACCGTCCCCGCCGCCACCAGCGATTCCAACGTGGGCGCCAGAGAAAGGGCCTCGACGCCGTAAACCAGCTCCTTCCGCCGTTCCCAGGCCAGCACCCGGATCAACGAGCGATGTTCCATGCCCACAATCTGTCGGGCCTGCTGCAATAATCCTTCCACCCGTTCCTGGCTGAAAGTCGGCGCCAGCAGCCGCAGCACACAACGCTCCTGCGTCTCCAGATCCAACACCCGCAACACCGGCCCCAAAGAATCTTCTCCCACCCGGCTTTCAATCTGATAGCGGCCCCCGATCACCTGCCCCGGCAACTGCGCCGCTTCCCGCGCCGCCACCGCCGCCAGAGCCGCCTCCACCGAAGGATAAACCGCAAAACAGTCCTGATAACCGGTCAGGCGGATCACCTGCCGCACCCGCTCGGAAGAAGCCACCAGCGCCAGATCGCGCCCCGGTTGCTTCTGCTGCAAAGTCACCAACGCCCGCACGCCGCCGGTCGTCAAAGCCTCCACCTGCGAAAGATCGATAATGGAGCTGGCTCCCCCACTCTCCAGCTGCTGCGCCACCAGCGCCACGCTCAATTCATCGAAAACCCGGGCCGAGGTCAAAATAGCCGTCCCCCCGTCGGGGGCCAGCTGCCAATCGATCGCCCGCTCAGGCCCCAGTTCAATCTCCAGCCCTTCGTAAGAAATCGCAATCTCACAACCGGGCCGCCAGGGATCCTGAGCCTGATAAGCCACCGCATCGGAAAGCATCTGTTCCAGATCCCGGTCGGAATAGGTCGGATCGTGATGGAAAAGCAACAGCCGTTTCACGCCGGCCGCCCGCGCCAGATCCACCCCAATCAGGGCCGAACTGTGCCCCCAATCCTCTTTTTTCCAGGCCTCGCGCAGCGTATATTGGGAATCGAAAACCAGCACATCCGCCCGCCGGAAAAATCGCACATAACGCTGCACCGCCGCATCGTCCAGCTGTTTGTATTCCACATCGGTCGCATACACAATGGTGCTCTGCCCATCGCTCATCCGATAACTATAAGAGGCCCCGGGATGATGGTTTTTCAAAGCATCGACCCGCACCCCGCCCACCTGCTGGGTCTGTCCCAACGTCAACGGCACAAACTCGATCGTCGCCGACATATACTGCAACGACACCGGCCAGGTCAGGGGCTGCTGCTGCACATCAAAAGCGGCCCGCAGATCGTGGAACCCATAAATAAAGATCTTATTGCCGGGAATAAAAGCCGGCACAAACATCGGAAACCCCTGGATGTGATCCCAATGTGGATGGCTGATAAAGAGATGTAACGTCCCCTGGCCCTGGCCGAAAGGCCCGCGCATCAAACTCATCCCCAATTCACGCAACCCGGTCCCGGCATCCAGCACCAATAAATCGTCGCCGTTGCGCACTTCCACACAGGGCGTATTGCCCCCGGCGGTTCCCTGCACCAACGGGGGTAAACTCTCAATATAAGACCATACAGCGCTGTCATCATAGAAATCCAACGACTTGGGCAGACCACGAATCGCGCGGTACAGCTTGCCCTGAATTTCCCGCTGACTTACCGGTGAAGGTATGGATCCCCGTGTTCCCCAAAACCGGACTTTCATGATTCTACGTTATCCCCCCGCCGGCTGGCTTGATACCATTCTATCAATTCACGATTGACGGCGACCTGTTCTAAAAACGATTGCCGCTTCGTAGGATTTAAACGGTGGCTCCAGGCCTGCAAACATTCATAAGCCTCCTGCAACACCGTTTCCGCCCGGCTCTTCCCGGCCGCCCTCAGAACCTGATAGCAAATGCTGTACACTACAAAAGGCCCATCCAGATGTCGATACACTTCTCGAGGAAGAATCGCCAGCAAAGGTTCAATGGCCGCCAGTGCCGCCTCCAAATCGCCCTGCGCCAGCCGCAATTCCGCTTCCTCAGCCTTCAACCGCAACCGCAACCAGGAATGCGTCTGCTCATCAGCCAGGCCCTGCGCCTGCACGAAAATAGCCTCAGCCCTGTCCAGCTTCTGTTGATGGATGTTGGCTTCAATCAAATAAATCAAGGCGGTCAATTGATCCCGGCGGATATTCAACTCCCGCGCCCGCCGTTCGCTCTCGATCAAGGTAGCTTCCGCCTCGCTCCACTCGCCCCGCATGGCCTGCACCCGCGCCAGATTGACCAACACGCTGCCGGCCTGACGCAAATAACCGGCCTGGGAAGTAATCTGCTGCGACAATTTCAAATAGTTCTCGGCACTTTCCAGATCTCCCCAACGCATATGGTTCTCCCCCAGACTGTCGAGCGTCAAGGCCTCGCCCCATACATCGTGGGTATTCTGGCGCAACACCAGAGCCTTCTCCAGATAATGTTGGGCCAGTTCCAGATCGCCGTAATCCCAATACAACAACCCTAAATTGTGCAGCACAGTCCCTTCACCCGCACGATCCCGAATCTCCTGGTAAATATCCAGGGCCTGCTGATAAGATTCCAACCCCAGTTCATATTGATCGCCCGTCACATAGTAAATCGCCAGATTGTTCAAGGTCCGACATTCCAGATACCGGTCGTTCAACTCCCGATAGATCTGCAACGCCTGTTCGGTATACATCAACGCCTGATCCATCTGTTGTTGTTGCCAGCAAGTCACCCCCAGCGAGCGCAAGGCATCGGCTTCCACCACCTGCAATCCCACCTGCCGGGCCACCTGCAACGCCTGCTCCAGCGAAGTACGCGCCACCTCGACCAGAGTCCCACGTGTCTGCATCCAGCCCCGCAAATAAAGCAGACGAGCCAGTTCAGGCGTCGGGATCTCCTTGTCCAAATATCCCAACCCGCGCTCTACCCACTCCAATGCCGTCGGGTAATCAGTCAGGCGGGCATAAACCTGGGCCATCACATAGGCCCCATTAGACCGATCCCCCTTCTTCGCCTGGGGCAGTTGATCCAGCAATTTCCACGCCGCCACAGCCTGGCTTAACGCTTCCTCGTGTCGGCTGACCACCATATAGGCATCCGCCAATGACTGATGGATCTCCAGTTCCAGTTCCAGATTTTCCTCAGCGCCGCTCAACACCCAATCCAATACCCGATGATACCAAAGCAGCGCCGCATCGACAGCATAAGCATGATGCGCCTGGCGCGCCATCTGCAATCCATACACCACCGCCTTCGCCGTCTCCCCCGCCAGTTCAAAATGATAAGCCAGCTCATCCACCCGGGAACCGACCATCCCCTTACTCAACCGCTCCAGCGCCTCGCCCGCCTGCCGGTGCAGCAACCGCCGGCGCAACAGACTTAAATCGCCGTACAGCACCTGATGGATTTCAAAATGGCGGAAACGCAACTGACCTTCCCAGGAAGTCTCCTGCACCAGCTGTCGTTCCATCGCCGGTTCGAGCCGCTCCAGCAACTCCCATTCCATCAAGCCACACATCTCTTGCAGATCGCGATAATTGAAATTCTGCCCCAACACGGCCGCCTGCCGTAACAAGGTCTGCGTCTCTTCCGGCAGCAGCCCCACCCGATGCAACACGGTCTCCCGCACACTGGCCGGCAATGTGATCAGGGTCAAATCCGTGGGGAAACGCCAATGGCCATCCTTCAACACAATCTGCCCGGCATCGACCAGCGTCTTGGCCACCTCTTCCACAAAGAAAGGATTGCCGGCCGTATGCTGATAGATCTTCGCCACCAACGCCGCCGGCGCCCGCTGCCCCCAAAAATTCGCCAGCAAATCCGCCACCCCGGCCTCATCCAACCGCTCCAGCGAGATCGATCGATACCCCGGTTCGGAATGCAGGGCCCGCAAGGTCTCTCGCAAAGGATGATCGGCGCTTAAATCGCTGTCCCGATAAGTTCCCACAATCATCAGCGACATCGTCGGCAAATGGCGTCCCAGATATTGCAATAATTCCAGGCTGCCCCGATCGATCCACTGCAAATCGTCCAGAATAAAGAACCAGGGCCGCTTCTGCGTCGCCCACCGGACAAACTGCGTCAGGCTGCCCATCAACCGCAGCTGCTCCTGTTCCGGCTCCAGCGGTTCAGCCGGCATCACATCGGGCAAGATCGTCATCAGCTCCGGAACCAGCCGCATAAAATTCGCCAGCAATTGCCGGATCTGCGGATTCCACAATTCCTGAGGCGCAGTTTCCAGATAGGAACGCAACATCTGCGAGAAAAAATAATAGGCCGCCGTCTCCCCGCGCTCCTCACCGATCCCCGTCAACAGCACCGAAGTCCCGCTGAGCGCGGCCGCCTGTTGCGCCAGCGTCGACTTGCCAATCCCCGGCTCGCCGGTGATAAAAAAGAGCTGCCCTTCGCCGCGAGCCGATTTCTCCCAGCCCTCCGCCAGAATCTGCAAGGGGCCTTCCCGGGCCACCAACACCTGCGGCGACACAGGAGAGGTCTCGCTGTCCACCTGCAACAACAAACTGGAAAGGATCTTGCGCATCTGCTGGACACTGGCATACCGCGCATTGGGATTCCGGGCCAGCAGCTTCAAAATCAAATGGTCCACGGAAGGCGAAAACCCCGAATTGACCTTCATCGGCGCCACCGGCACTGAGCTCAATTGGCTTTCCAACGCCGCCGCCGTCCCTGCAAAAGGCAAATGTCCCGTCAAAATTCGGTAAAGGATCACGCCCAGGGCATATAAATCGGTCCGGGCATCCAGCAATTGTCCCAACAGCTGCTCCGGGGCCAGATAAGCCGGCTCCCGGAAATGGACCGGCGACTCCAACAAATTCCGGCCTTCCAGCAACCGACACCAGCCCCACCCGCCAATTTGAATGCCGGCCACCGATACATAGATATTCTCCGGCCGCAGATCGCCATGGATAACGCCCCGACTGTGGGCATATTCCAGCCCCAGGCTCAAATCCAGCAACAACGACTGCGCCACTTCCATCTCCAGGGCCTGATCCGGATCGGCCAGAATAGCCGCCAGCGTCTGCCCCAACGGAAATTCTTCGATGCTGTAGATCAAATCGCCGCAGTGCTCCCAGGCCAGCACCTTCACCAGATGGGGATGGTCCAGCAACAAAAAAGCCGCCGCTTCATTTAATAGCTGATCGACAGGCTCCGCAGTGAACTCCGGTCGCAGCAACCGCATCAGACAACGCTTTTGCGTCGAAAGATCCCATACCTGCAACACGGTCACCAACGGACCTTCTTCCAGAAAAACCTCAATCTGATAACGGTTCCCCAGCACCTGCCCCGGCAAGCGAGTAGCAACCCGCGCCGCCACAGCTTCCAGAGCGGCTTCCACCGAAGGGTAAACCGCAAACCAGTTCTGATATCCCGTCAGGCGAATCACCTGCCGCACCTGCTCCGAAGAAACCGCCAGGACCAGATTGTGAGCCGGCCGCTGTTGTTGTAACGTAACCAGGGCCCGCAACCCACCCGTCGTCAGCGTCTCCACCTCAGAAAGGTCAATAATCGGACTGCCGCTGATCTCTTCCAACCGCCGGGCCACCAGCTCGACGCTCAGCTCATCAAAGACCCGCGCCGAAGTCAAAATCGCCGTATCGCCGTCCGGAGCCCACCGCCAATCGATGGCGCGCTCAGGCTCCAGCAATAATTCCATTCCTTCATAGGCCACCACAATCTCACACCCCGGCCGCCCCGGGTCCTGCGCCTGATAGCTCTCCGCATCCATCCGAATACGCTCCAGATCCTCGTCGGAACAGAGCGGATCGTGATGGAAAAGCAGCAACTGCTTCACCCCGGCGGCCCGGGCCAGATCCACCCCAATCATCGCGGAACTGTGGCCCCAATCCTCTTTCTTCCAGGCCTCTTGCAAGGTATACTGGGCATCAAAAATCAACGCATCCGCCTGGCGGAAGAAATCAATATAACGTTGAACCCCGGCCTCATCCAGCTGCTTGTATTCCACATCGGTCGCATAGACCACCGTCCCCTCGCCGTCGCTCAACCGATAACTGTACGAAGCCCCGGGATGTTCATTCTGCAACGATTCGACATGGATATCGCCGATCTGGAAAGTCTCCCCTTTCAGGGGAATAAATTCAATCGTGGCCGACATATATTGCAGCGACACCGGCCAGGTCAAGGCATGCTGCTGCATTTCCAGCGCCGCGCGCAAATCGTGAAAACCGTAAATGAAAATCCGATTGCCGGGAATGAAAGCCGGCACAAACATGGGGAATCCCTGAATGTGATCCCAATGAGGATGGCTGATCAACAAATGGAGCGTTCCCTGCCCCCGCCCGAACGCGCCGCGCATCAACGTCAACCCCAATTCGCGCAATCCGGTTCCCGCATCCAACACCAACAGATCGCGACCGCTCTGCACTTCCACACAAGGCGTATTGCCCCCGGCCGTGCCCCATTTTAACGGCGAGAGTTGCTCCAGATAAAAATCCACCGCGGTTGCATCATGCGGATCGTCGCCCGGGAACTCCAACAACGCCCGGCGCAACTTGGCCCTGATTTCCAACGGCTTTAATGGGGTCGGTATGGACCCTCGTGTCCCCCACAACCGAACTTTCATAATGTAACATCGTTTCCCGGTTGACCTTTATGCCACCACTGCCACAGTTCTCGATTGACAGAAACCTGTTCCAGGAACAGCTTCCGCATCGCTTCATCCATCCGCGCCGCCCAGGTCATCAATAGATTGTGCGCTTCTTCCAACACCATCTCCAACCGGACATCGCCGGCCGCCTGCAAGATCCGACAACAAATCCAATAGATCACAAAAGGACCATCCGCATAACGCTGCACCGGTTCCTGCAACATAATCAAGATCGGCTCCACCGACATCAAAGCCCGGTCAATCTCACCCTGCATCAACCAGAACTCCGCCTGCCCGGCCCGGGCCCGCGCTAACACCCCCGGATAAGCCCCGTCAGCTTCCGCCTCCAACACATCGCGCCAGAGTTCCCCCGCCGACGCCACATCTCCATGCCAGGCATAATAAGAAGCCAGATAGATCAAAGCACAGGAAGATTCATACCGAAACTCCACTTCACGGGCAATCTGCACAGCCTGCAACAAGCCGTCGAGAGCCGATTCCCAATTCCCTTGATAGAGCGCCAGCATCCCCAGACCGCTCAGCGAATTGACTTCGCCGCTGCGATCTCCAATCTGCCGCCGAATCCCCAACGCCTGAGTAAAATAGTCCACCGCCAGAGGATAATCGCCATAATTCATACAGATTTCCCCCAGACTGCCCAACGCCGCCGCCTCGCCGAATCGATCGTGCCCCCCCTGCAACAATTCCAGAGCCTGCCGGCCATAGAATTGCGCCCGCTTCAAATCGCCATGGTCCCAGACAATCAGCGCCAGATTGTGGAAAACGCCCCCGGCTCCGGCACGATCCCCGATCTCCTGATAAATTCCCAACGCCTGCTCATACCGCAGCTGCGCCTCGTCATAACAACGGGTACGCACATAGAAAACCCCGAAATTATTCAAGGTCCGGCATTCCCCATACCGGTCTCCCAGCTCCCGATAAAGGGCCAGCGCCTGCTCCGAATAGTGCAGCGCACGATCCATCTCGTTCAATTGCCAGAAGACCGCCCCTAAAGCCCGTAACATATCCGCCTCAGCCGATTGGAGATGCAACTTCTGCGCCAGTTCCAACGCCTGGACTAAATGGGGAACCCCTTCCCGAATATTGCTCAACCGGAAAAGCACCAATCCCCACAAATAATAAAGCTGCACCAGCTCCGAAGTTTCCTCAAGGTCGTCCAGATAGGCCAACCCCTTATGCACCCACTTCAACGCCAGCGTATACTCGCTGGAACGCTCGTACACCTGCGCCGTCAGGTAACAGAATCCCGCCCGGGCCACATCCTGATCCGGCTCGGGATGCTGATTTAAAAGCTCCCAGGCTGCATTACAATGTTCCAGCGCTTCATCGTAACGGTTGACCACAATCAGCACCCGCCCGAGTTCATGCCGGATCTCCAGCTCCAACGCCGGATTCTTCACCGGCAAAAAGCGTACCCGCTCCAAAGCCCGGTTATACCACAACAACGCCGTATCCAGGGCATAAGCCTGATGCGCAGTCCGGGCCGCCTGCAATCCATAGGTGATCGACTTTGCCTCTTCCCCGGCCCGCCCAAAGTGATGGGCCAGCTCTTCCACCCGCACCCCCGGCAACGGCCCCAAACGCCGCTCCAGCGCCTCGCCGGCCTGACGGTGGGAAAGCCGCCGCCGCAAAGGACTCAACTCCCCATACAACACCTGATGGATTTCAAAATGGCGGAACCGCAATAACCCCTCGCCCGACGCCTCCTGCACCAGCTGCCGTTCCAACGCCGGTTCCAACCGTTCCAGCATCTCCCATTCCGAAAGACCGCTCATCTCTTGCAAATCGAGATAATGGAAACTCTGCCCCAACACCGCCGCCTGACGCAACAAGGACTGCGTCTCCTCCGGCAACAGTCCCACCCGATGCAATACGGTCTCCCGTACACTGGTCGGAAAAACAATCGTCCGCAAATCGGCCGGGAAGTAAAGCTGCCCCTCTTTCAGCGTAATGCGCCCCTCATCCAGCAGCGCCTTCGCCACCTCTTCGACAAAAAACGGATTGCCGGCCGTATGTTGATAGATCTTCGCCACAAAAGCCGCCGGCACCGGCTGATGCCAGAGGTTTTCCAGCAACTCCTTCACCCCGGCCACATCCAGGCGGTCCAACGACAACACCCGATAGCTGGAATCGTGGTTCAGCGCCCGCAAGGTCTCCCGCAATGGATGATCGGGCGTCAGATCGCTGTCGCGATAGGTTCCCACCAGCATCAGCGCAATCGAGGAAAGATGGCGCCCCAGATACCGCAACAATTCCAGGCTGCTCCGCTCGGCCCATTGCAGATCGTCCAGAATCAAAAACCAGGGCCGCTCCCGCGTCGCCCGCTTGATAAAACGGGTCAGACTGCCCATCAACCGCAACTGCTCCTGCGCCGGTTCCAGCGGCGGCGGCGGCTCCACATCGGGCAACATCTGGCTCAACTCCGGGATCAAAACCATGAAATTCCCCAACAGCTGCCGCATCTGCCGATCCCACAACTCCGGCGGAACCGTCGCCAGATAAGAGCGCAATACCTGAGTAAACATGTAATAAGCAGGCGTCCCTTCGCGTTCCTCTCCAGAACCGACCAGAAGAACCGCCGCACCGCTGGCCGCCGCCGCCTGCTGAGCCAGCGTCGTCTTGCCGATCCCTGGCTCGCCGGTAATAAAGGCCAGCTGCCCTTTGCCCTGGCGCGCTTCATTCCAGCATTCCAGCAAAACCTGCAAGGGCTGTTCCCGTTCCACCAACGGACGGGGCCCGGACACTTCATCCCGCGTCAACAAACTGGCCGAAATCCGCCGCGTCTGCTGCGAACTGGCATACCGCTCATTGGGATTCTTCGCCAGCAACTTCATCACCAGATGTTCCAGAGAAGGCGACAGCTCCCCATTCAATAATCCCGGCCGCATCGGCGCCCGATGGAGATGGCCTTCCAAGACCTGAGTTGGCGTTCCCTCAAACGGCAACCGGCCCGTGAAAAGCCGATAGAGAATCACCCCCAGAGCATAAAGATCGGTACGGGCATCGATCGGCTGTCCTAAAATCTGCTCTGGAGCCAGATAAGCCGGGTCCTGCACCAAAACCGGGATCTCCAACAAATGCCGGCCTTCGACCAGCCGCCCCATCCCAAATCCACCGACTTCCGCTCCGGTCTCCAAAACATAAATATTCCCCGGATTCAAATCCCCATGGACCACGCCCCGGCTGTGGGCATATTCCAACGCCCGACTCAAATCGAACAGCAGCGCCTCCGCCTGATCGATCGACAAGGCCCGGTTCAAATCGGTCAACAGAGCTTCCAGCGTCGGCGCATCCGGCAGCTCCTCCACCACATAGGCCAACCGGTCATGATGCTCCCAGGCCCGCACCTTCACCAGATTGGGATGGTCCAGTCGCAGCAGCTGCGGCGCCTCTTGAAAAACACCGTCGATCGTTTCAGCGCTGAACGTCGGAGCCAGCAACCGCAGCACACAATTCTCCTGCGTCATCAAATCCAACACCTGGAGCACGGTTCCCAGCTCGTTCTCCCCCAACCGAGCCTCAATCTGATAGCGCCGCCCGATCACCTGACCCGGCAGTCGGGCCGCATCCCGGGCCGCCACGGCCGCCAGCGCCGCCTGCACCGTGGGATAAACCGCAAAGCAATCCTGATACCCCGCCAACCGGATCACCTGGCGCACCTGCTCGGAAGGCGCAATCAACGCCAGATCCCGCAATCCCGGCTGTTTTTGCTGCAACGTCACCAGAGCCCGCACGCCCCCGGTCGTCAATTTCTCTACCTGGGAGAGGTCGATAATCGAATTTCCCCCCGCCTCTTCCAGCTGCCGCGCCACCAGCTCCACGCTCAGCTCGTCGAAAACCCGCGCCGACGTCAAAATCGCCGTATCGCCGTCGGGAGCCAGATGGCGATCGATCGCCCGTTCCGGATCGAGGTCCACGACCAGCCCTTCATAAGCGATCCCAATCTCAAAACTCGCCCGGCCGGCATCCTGAGCCTGATAGGTCAAGGCATTATCCAGAACCTGCTCCAGCTCCTCATCCGAATAGCTGGGATCATGGTGGAAAAGCAACAATTGCTTGACGCCGGCCGCCCGGGCCAGATCCACCCCGATCATCGCCGAACTGTGCCCCCAATCCTCCCGCTTCCAGGCATCCCGCAGCGTATACTGTGCATCGAAAATCAAAGCATCGGCCTGCCGGAAAAAATCGATATATTGCTGAACTCCGACCTCATCCAGCTGCTTGTACTCCACATCAGTGGCATACACCGCCGTCCCGTGATCGTCACTGATCCGATAGCTGTACGAAGCGCCGGGATGGTGATTTCGCAACGCCTCCACCCGCACGCCCCCCACCACCATCGGCACCCCCAACGTCCAGGGCACAAATTCAATCGTCGCCGACATATACTGCAACGAAACCGGCCAGGTCAAAGGATACTGCTGGACATCAAAAGCCGTCCGCAGATCGTGAAAACCGTAAATAAAGATCCGATTGCCCGGAATAAAAGCCGGTATAAAAGAAGGAAAGCCCTGGATATGATCCCAATGCGCGTGGCTGATAAAGAGATGCAGCGTCCCCGCTCCCCGTCCAAACTCCCGCCGCATCAACTCAGAGCCCAGCTCACGCAACCCCGTTCCGGCGTCCATCACCAACAATACATCGCCGCTCCGCACTTCGACACATGGGGTATTGCCTCCGGCAGTTCCTCGCGTCAGCGGAGGCAATTGTGCCAGATAATCATCTACAGCCCTTTCATCATGGGTATCCAGGTCTGGAAGTCCTAGAATCACCCGGCGCAATTTGGCCGTCACTTCTTCCGGCCTTAGCGGCGCTGCAATCGATCCCCGGGTTCCCCAAAATTTAATCTTCATTCAACACCCTTAAGGATACCAGCAATCGACAATGTTTTATGCGCTTCCCGGATAGAACTGGCTCCCGATCATACCGCGCGGGAAGCGCCGAAAACCGCAGTCAGCGGAGTCAGGGTGACCAGATGTCGATATTATAATACGATGAAGAGCCCCGCCAAATCGACCCTCGGTCGGGGCTATGCAACCATGCCGACATCTCACCGGTGGTATTGGCCGCCGGTTATACCCGCTCCAGAGGATCAAACAATCGGGCATACTCCTGAAGCGCATAACGGTCCGTCATACCGGCAATATAATCGCAAACCGTCCGCTGTAATGAACGATCGACCAGCTTCTTTTGCACTTCCCGGGGAAGTTGAGCCGGTTCTTTAACGTAAGCTTCAAAGATAGCAGAAATCACCCGCTCGGCCTTTAACTGCATCCGAATCACATGGGGATGGCGGTAGAGATTCTCATAGAGGAAATGTTTCAACTGCCGCGTCATCACGATCGTTTCCGTCGGCAACGCCACTATATTTTCAGAAAGCATCCGCACGGCGGTCGGCGAATCGCATCCCATCCTATCCAACCGGCGGGCAGTCTCATCGACCAGATCGGTAATCAGCAAACCGATCAACCGCCGTACCAACCGATAGCGCACCAGATTGTCGAAATGCCGGCCATCCCAATCCAGGCTCTCCTTCAACCGCCGCCACCAGGTCAACCCCTCCAGCTCGGCCGGCTGAATCAACCCCGAACGCAGCCCGTCATCCAGATCGTGAGCCGTATAAGCGATCTCGTCGGCAGGATTGGCCAGCTGCGCCTCGATCGCGCCCCGCAGCGCCGAATCAAACCGCTCGGCATCGGCCACATCATATTCCGTCTCATGCTTGACGATCCCCTCGCGCACTTCCCAGGTCAAATTCAGCCCTCGGAATTCGGGATAACGCGCTTCCAGCTTCTCGACAATGCGCAACGACTGCTTGTTATGGTCGAACCCGCCAAAATCCGCCATCAATCGGTTCAATTCCATCTCCCCGGCATGGCCGAAAGGGGGATGCCCCAGATCGTGCGCCAGACAGACCGCCTCGACCAGATCCTCATTGGCGCCCAGGGCCCGCGCCATCGTCCGCCCTTCCTGCGCCACTTCCAACGTATGGGTCAGGCGCGTCCGATAATAATCTCCCTCATAATTGACAAAGACCTGCGTCTTATATTCCAACCGGCGAAAAGCCGTGGTATGCAAAATCCGATCGCGGTCGCGTTGAAAGGCCGTCCGATAGAGCGGCTCGACCTCCGGGACTTCCCGGCCGCGGGAATCCCGACTGCGAAATCCATAGGGCGCCAACGATTGATCTTCCAGTCGTTCGTAATCCTCACGGGTCCGCAACATCACGCTGCCTCCTGAAATCCCCTTGAACTCAACCCCTCAAATCCAAAACTATCCCCACTTGCTGATTTGGATCGCTATCAAACTGATCAAAAGGGTAATCACCAAGACCGCCCCGATAAACCCGGTAATCCAACGCTCCAGCCGCGTCGGCTGGATCAAACGTCCCGAAATCCACATAAAAAGTCCGCCGGCCAGCCCCAACCCGGCCAGAATTCCCAACGTATAAACCACAGCCGTCCCCATCAACTGGGGCAGATCGACGGTCACCACCAACCGCCCGAAAAGCTGAAGGGCAAAACGACTGCCGAGGAAAGCATAAGCGCCGGCCACCAGCAACGAGCTGCCCATCATCACCAGCCCCAGGGCCCGGCGATAGCGTTTCTCCACCCACCAGGTAATCACCCCGAGCACAAATAGCCCCAGGGCAAAAGTAAACATTACAATCGAAAGGAATTGGATTGCCAATTGGATTCCCATCCCGCTCTCACAAGGCGTGACAGCCTTCAAATTAACTGTAAAAAATCCCGGCTATGCCTATCATAGCCCAGAACCCCCGGCACGTCAATTCGATAGGTTAGAAATTATAGTTTTGATCCCCCAAACCACAAGGTTAGAAAAAGGGAAAATAAAAACTCCCCCCGGCACGCTTTCCCCGAAAACCGAGAGAAGATGACCTGTACGGTTAGCCCCCAAAACAAGAGAAAGAAAAACCCATTTTTCAGCGGCTTTCTGAAGCGCGCCAAAACATAAACAAAAAACTCTCTCCCCATCCAGCGCGGCGCATCTTACCTATAAAAACCCCAACCTGTGCGGTTAGGCTGAGAAAAAAGCCCATATTTTCGGCGGCTTCAGAACTCGGATCTAGACAAACTAACCAATCCCGACCATG
>CAZCTC010000024.1:0-88348 GCA_964501335.1 uncultured Anaerolineales bacterium
CCATCGTCCCGACGGTGACCATCGTCCCGACCGGCACCGTCGTCCCGCCGACCCGCCCCCCCCGGCCCACACCTCCGCCCACTGCAACGATCTGCCCGACGGCGACGATCGTTCCAACCGGCACTGTCGTCCCGCCGACCCGGCCACCGCATCCCACGCCTATGCCCACCGCGACGATCGTCCCGACCGGCACTGTTGTCCCGCCGACCCGGCCGCCGCATCCCACACCCGTACCGACTCCTACGCCGCTGCCGACGGTCGAACCAACGATTGAGCCGACCATAGAACCCACGGCGGA
The DNA here is from genome assembly GCA_964501335.1 of uncultured Anaerolineales bacterium. GTDB lineage: Bacteria > Chloroflexota > Anaerolineae > B4-G1 > SLSP01 > CAZCTC01. Next base: position 299 of record CAZCTC010000024.1, read on the forward strand.
ACCGACCGTAGACCCTACAACAGAACCGACAGTGGAGCCCACAGTCGAACCCACGGTGGAACCGACCGTAGAACCGACCCGGCCGCCGCACCCCACGCCGCCTCCCATGCCCACTCCTCCACCCATGCCGCGGCCTAACTAAAATCTGAAGTTAAACATTTCATCATCTCCTCCCGCAGCTGATACCAACTGCGGGAGGATTTTTTGACCCGCACGGTTGTTCATTAGCACAGATTAAAAACACTTTTTACGCCCCGCAACAGCTGCTTTCCCGTTAAAAAGCGACGCGCTGGATAGGAAAAGAGGTTTTTTATTCCTATTTTCGGCGGCTTCAGAAAGCCGCCGAAAATAGAGGCATTTTTCCCGACCGGTGCGGTTGTTCATTAGCGTAGATTAAAAACAGTTTTTGCGTCCCGCAACAGCTGCTTTCCCGTTAAAAAGCGACGCGCTGGATGGGAGGGAGAGAGTTTTTTTGTTTATGTTTTCGGCGGCTTCAGAAAGCCGCCGAAAACATGGGCTTTTCCCAGACTAAACGCAGGTCGTCTTTTCCCCGCTTTTCCGGGCTAACCGCACCGATATACTTTTTCTCCAATCTTCCAGCCTTCCAATCTTCCAGTCTTCCATGCCTTACCCTCTCTCACTGTGTTTGCCCGGCCTTTTTGGCTGTGGTATAATTTTCCTACTGAGGTTAAAAACAGGTCAATGGACCCCGTCAATATCAGCCTGGGACTGGCATTTCTGGCCGGCATGGCGTCTTTTCTGGCGCCGTGCGTTTTACCTTTAGTTCCGGCCTACCTCAGCTACCTGAGCGGGCAGGCCGTCACTCAACAAGAAACCCGCACCTGGAAAGAACGGCTCTTTCTCATCGCCCATGCCGTCGCCTTTGTCACAGGTTTCACGCTGGTCTTTGTCATCCTGGGAACCATCGCCGGTTCCCTGGGCCGTCTGATCCGCGGTCCCATCCTGCGTTATGCCGGCGCCGCCGTGCTGATCTTCTTCGGCCTGATGCTTTTAAACCTTGTCAAAATCCCCTTTTTTTACCAGGAGGCCCGCCTCCAATGGCGTGGACGACGAGAATGGGGATTGCTCTCGTCGCTTTTGATGGGAATGACCTTTGCCGCCGGCTGGACTCCCTGCCTGGGGCCGGCACTCTCCGGCATCCTGGCCTTGAGTGCCAATCGGGCTACGGAAAGCCAGGGCGCCCTTCTGCTGATCGCCTATTCGGCAGGGATCGGCCTGCCCTTCATCCTCTGTGCACTGCTGGTAGATCGGTTGACTGAATTGATCCGACGCAGCCGCCGTTACGGTGCCACACTGGAAAAAATCACGGGCGTACTCTTAATCCTGGTCGGATTGATATTGATCGTAAACGGCTTTCCGGCGATCGCACGTCAACTTCAAATCTGGGGGATTGGATGGGATCTGGGGATTTAACAACACAAAAACAGGGACCTACAGCCGAAGAAATTCTGGCTGCTGCACAACAACGAATCAAGGAACGCGAACAACAAGAAAAAGAGGAAGAAGCCCAGCTCTCTCCCCAGGCCCGAACCTGGGCCTTGCGCGCCAATCGTTTCGTCTTCCAGCTTTCCAAACACTGGCTGGCTTTCTTCAATACCTTCCTGACCATCTTTGTCGGTGGAGCCTTTCTGGCTCCTATCTCCATGGCCATGGGCTGGACCAATCTGGGCACCTCGCTTTACCACATCTACAGCGCCACCTGCCACCAACTGGCCTTCCGCTCCTGGTTCATTACCGGAGCATCTCCCATCTACCCTTATCCCCCACCGCAAGATTATGAAACTTACAACCAGCTACGCACCTTCCTCGGAGATGCTCAACTGGGCTATAAAGTTGCAATCTGTGAACGGGATGTAGCCATCTACGGCACCATGCTCCTGGCCGGAATCGCTTACAACTGGCTCCGACGCAAACCCACAGTCCGCACCTTTAAACCCTACATCTTCATCATTTCGATGATTCCTATGGGACTGGACGGCGGCTTCCAATGGATCACCTACTTCGTCTACTGGATCATCCACCCGGCCTGGCTCGCAGCTCCCCATGAAACCACCCCGCTCTTGCGCACTCTCACCGGAGCCATCTTCGGCCTGGGCACCATCGTCTTCGGCTACCCCCATATGGAAACCTTTTTTCGCGACATCTATCAGCTTTTGCATCAGCGTTACGGCTGGAAATAGCCACTGAGCTTGCCGAGAGTAAAGAAGGTGGATCCGATGAAATCTCAACTGGAACTGGCCGAAACATTTCTAAAACAGGCGCAGCAGCCCGACGGCAGCTGGCCCTATTCCGCAGGGAAACAAAGCTATCCCGAACCTGCGGCATTCAGTCTGATGGCATTGGCCCTGGCTGAAAAGCCCCCCCAGGAAAGCCTCTCCCGGGGTCTGACCTGGCTGGAATCTCTCATCAACACAGAAGGAGCTATCGTACTGCCGGGAGACACCGAACCTCATTGGTCCACCGCCCAGACCTTGCTGGCGCTGGTACAAGTAAAGGCCCCGGAAGAAATCCGGGAACGGTGTGCCCAATGGTTGCTGAAACGAGAAGGGCGCAAGGTCGATCCCGATCCCAATATCCCCCTCAACGTCAACTTCAGAGGCTGGCCCTGGGTCACCAATACCTTCACCTGGGTCGAACCGACAACTCACGCCATGTTTGCCCTTAAAGCTGCCGGTTATGCTTCCCACGAACGCCTCGCCGAAGCCGAGTCCCTGCTGTTGGACCGCACCTGCCGTTCTGCCGGTTGGAACTACGGCAACTACATCGTCCTGGACCGCGAACTGCCACCCTTCACCTACACCACCTCCCTGGCTCTGATCGCTCTGCAACATCGCCGGACCGAACCTGCTGTCATCAAAGCGCTCGACTATCTACAAAAAGAACTTCATAACCGCCAATCCACCCTTTCGCTGGCCTACGCCATCCTCTGCCTGCAAATCTACGAGCTACCCACCGAAAAATGGGTCGACGATCTCCTCAAACGGCAGGAATCCGACGGCAGCTGGCGCCACGAAATTCATCTAACCGCGATCGCCGTCCTGGCCTTGCGCTGTGTCACGGAAGCCCGCAATGTCTACCGAAGCTAACCATCCCCGCATCCGGCGGCGCGATTTACTGAAAGGGCTCGGGCTGCTGGGAGGAGGGCTCTTGTTGGGAGGTACCACCATGAGTGTAACCAATGAAATCAAACAGGCTGCGGCGAAAACTCTGATCCTGAAAGCCGCGGATTACCAACAGGATCTGGAATCTCTGATCCGCCAGGGTTTACAGGCTTATCCGAATGTGCTGGCCCGCGTCAAAGGCGGACGGGTCGTCCTTAAACCCAATCTGGTCGAATTTTACGAAGTCCACCGGGTCAATACCAATCCCAACCTCGTCGCGGCGGCCGTCCAGGCCTTCCGCGCCCTCGGCGCCCGGGAGGTCATTGTCGGTGAAGGCCCCGGCCATCTGCGCGACACGGAAGCATTGCTGGAATCTTCCGGCCTGGGCGAAGCCATGAAACAGGTTCAGGTCCCCTTCGTCGATCTCAACCTGGACTCCATCGCCCCGGTTCCCTTAATCGCCAACTATACCAAACTCAACCAACTCTATCTGCCCAAAACCATCCTGGAAGCCGATCTGGTCGTCTCCATGCCGAAAATGAAAACCCACCACTGGGTCGGCGTCACACTCTCCATGAAAAACCTCTTCGGCGTCGTCCCGGGAATCCGTTACGGCTGGCCCAAAAACATCCTCCACTGGCAGGGAATTCCACAAAGCATCGTCGATATCAATCTGGCCGTCAAACCCGGCTTTGCCATCGTCGATGGAATTGAAGCCATGGACGGCGACGGCCCCCTCTTCGGCGATACAGTCCATTCAGGGGTCCTGGTCATGGGAGATCAACTGCCCTCGGTCGACGCCACCTGCGCCCGCCTGATGAAAGTTTACCCCGAACGGATCGAATATCTACGTATGATGCTGGCTCACGGCGGCACCCTCAAAGAAAACCACATCGAGCAAATAGGCGAAGCGATTGCCCCGTTACAACGGGATTTCAAAGTTTTGAATATTCAAGCGCACATCAAGAAACCACTTCCGTTCCTGACGCGCTGGATATTGGGCGTTTAACATGCCCTATCTTCTGCGGAGGTATTGGTTATGGAACCACCTGTAGGTCCGTATATCTTAATGCTCTCACCGGAAACCCTGTATGGTATCCGCTGGTACGGTCTTTTTATCGTTACCGGCATCATGCTGGGAGCAGCCGTAGCTGCCTTCATGGCCCGGCAGGCCGGCGAGGACCCGGAGAAAATCTGGGACAGCCTCTGGTATGCCGTCATCCCGGCAGTCATCGGCGCCCGCCTCTATCACGTTTTCTCTACGCCGGCCGGCGGACAGATCGGTTGGCCTTATTACCAGCAACATCCCGAGGAAATCTTCTATCTCTGGAAAGGCGGCCTGGGAATCATCGGAGCCATTTTAGGCGGGGCCCTCGGATTGGGCATCTATGCACGGATCAACCATCTCCGCCCTTTGCGCTGGTTGGATTTCGGGGTACCGGGGCTGGCCATCGGACAGGCCATGGGCCGCTGGGGCAATTTCATGAATCGAGAACTGTACGGCCCCCCCACAACCCTGCCCTGGGGCCTGCGCATTCCTCAAGAATATCGAATCATTCCTTACACAGATATGGAAAAATATCCCCTCACGACTCTTTTCCAGCCGACTTTTCTCTATGAATCCCTGGCGACCCTGGCACTCTGCATCGGCCTGATTGTGATCAGCGTCCAATTCAGCAAAAAGCTCAAGGAAGGAGATCTACTGCTCTTTTACCTCATCGGTTACTTTGCCATTCGGTTTGGCATCGAATATCTACGTCCCGACGCCTGGGTCATCGGACAGCTGGCCGCCGCCCAGCTCTTTGCTCTGGGCTTCATTGCCCTGGCCGGCCTGGCCCTGCTCATCCGCCACTGGCCGACCCGTTCTAAAGTAACCCCGGCATAAAAATTAACCACCTGTACAGTTATCCCGAAAGATAAGGAAAGCCCATTTTTCGGCGGCTTCAGAAAGCCGCCGAAAAAACAATAAAAAAAAATTAACGCTCTCTGCCTGCTTCGCACAGCGCGTCGCTTCGAGCCAGACAAAAGCCCCTTGCGGAACGCTAAAAGGCTAATCGCACAGGTAGAAATTTAAAAACAAGGAGAATCCTATGTTATGGACGCACGCGTTACTCCGGCAGCAGGAAATCGAGAAGGAAATAGAGGATTCCACCCAACGACTGGCTGAGATCCAGCAAAAACTGGAAAACCGCCAGGCCGTCAATACCGCTCGTGCCGAAGCCCAACGCCAGGCCGACTTAGCGGAAAAGGCCCGCAAAGCCCAGGAAACTCTGGAATTTGAATTACAACGGGTCCAAACGAAACTACAAGAAACCGAACAGAAGCTTTATGGCGGCAAAGTCCAGAACCCCCGGGAACTGGCCGGATTGCAAAGCGAAACCCAATCCTTAAAACGTCGCCAGGGACAACTGGAAGACGAATTATTGGAAGCCATGTCCCAACGTGAAATCACCTCAGCCGCCGCCGAAAAAGCGGCCGCCGACAGTCTCACCGTCGAAGCCGCCCACAACGCCACCGATGCCCAATGGATTGCCGAACGGGATAAAATCCAGGCCGCAATCGGCGCCATGCAAAAAGAACTGGCCCGCATCCAACCCAGCATTCCCGCCGAAGCCCAGGAGTCCTACCAGCGCCTGCGCAAACGCATCGGGCCCTTGCCCGTCGCCATGGTCGTAGACGGCACCTGCAGCGTCTGCGGCATCGAGCTTTCAGCCCCGACTAAAAAGCTGGTCCAGGCCGAAAAAATCGCCCATTGTGACGGCTGTAACCGGCTGCTCATCCCGGATTAACAGCCCTGAAAATAAGCCCGCTTAAGGTGCAACGCACTTTCTAGCCCTAGAATCATCAATTCAAACAGCCCAATCTGAATACAAGGCACATGTCCCTGCAAGATCAAAGTGTGTTGCACTTCTGGGGGAAATTCCCCTTATCCACACAAGGCCCTTTTTCCTAAGATACCCACGCTGGTTAGGGAAAGAGAGTTTTTTTGTTGATGATTGCGTGCGCCTCAGAAGGCGCACGCAATCATAGCTTTTCCAGATCCGTCCTGGCAATGCAGGCTGTCTACTACCGCTGAATTTTCATCTTTCGAAGTACCGCCCTCCTGCATGACCTTCTATTCTGGGGTGCAATCTCTTTCTCATCCTTGAGAAGACATCGCCCAGAGCCGGCGCCATAATAAAACAGCCACCCACACGAAAACCGGCACACTGATCTGAAGCACAACCGGCAAACCAATCTTGTTTTGAGCCATCGTCAAAGAACCGCTGACCAGAGTCGCCAGCCAGATCCAGGCATAACGCCCCTGAAGCCAGCAATGCCATTCCGAAAACCGTTCCCACAACAACACAGCCGGAATCAACAAAATCGCCCAGTCGTAAATCATGGCATGGGGAGTAATCCACACACTCAGAATTACAGCTGCTGCAAAAAGCAGAGAAAGATCACCCCGCAATCGCCGCCACAACAACACAAACCCAGCCACCCCAACCAGATTAGCCAGAAAGGTCAGTCCATCTGCCAGGGCCGGCAATCCGGGCAACAGCAACCGACCAAACCCTCGAATTGTATGCAAATGCCACAAAGGAAATTCTTTCCAGTTCGGCAAATCAGGCAGTACCGTCCAGGAAAAATCCAGATAGGCCCGGCTTGCTTCCGGCAACAGAGCAAAACAAAGCGCCACCAGAATCGCGCTGCCCGCCGTCAAACCGGCAAGAGAACGCCAATCCCGCCGCCATTCCAACAGCCACAACAACCCTACCCCCAATACCAGCTGCGGCTTATACATCAAAAGACTGCAGATCAAGCCGGCACTCCAGCGATATCCTTTCAGCCACAAAAAATAGACCAGCGCCAATAGAAAAAAACTCAAAAGGCTGTTCTGACCAAAACTGATCGCCGAAAAAACCGGCAACCAGGTCAACGCCCACCCAAATCGCCGTCCGGGGGAAGCCCCCAACCATCCCATTCCCAACCGCAACATTCCCAGGCTCAACACACTCCAAACGATAAAACTTGCCAGATAGGGCAAGATCGATAGGGGCACAAACAGCCAGGCCAGAAATGGCGGCGTAATAAAAGCATGATAGGCCTGCAACTGCGGACCAATAAGGGTCTGTTCCAACCAGGATTGATAGGCAATATCGTAAAGCCGGGCACTCTCCCCTATCCGTAACGTCGTCCCGGCCGCATAGAATTGCAAATAATCGGTTCCGATCACCTGACCGGCCCTATCCACCAATCCGGACCCCAATGCCAGATTTAAAAACCAGGCCCCCCACAAAGCTACTCCCATTGCCCAGGCGTAGCGCAATCGCTGCGGTGTCAACCAACGGTTCATAGGGCCTCTCCCTTGAGCAAACAAATTGAACGAACGACAAGTTGGATTATAATACAGGAAATCGCCGCCAACACCGGCACGGCACCGCGCAACAAGGAATCCAAAACTATGGGCACTCAAAAACTTCCTCACCTGAAAAAACTGTTTTCCGGCTTCTCCATCGAACACCTCTGGAGCATAACAGTGTTGGCAGGCATTTTCATCTTTCTCAATACCCATCCCATCCGCCCTCAGGATTTCTGGTGGCACGCCACAATCGGAAAAGAAATTCTCGCCACAGGACAGATTCCGCAAACCGACACCTTTTCGTTTACCGCCCAGGGACAGCCTTATCCCTCTTATCAAATCTACTGGTTCATGGAAATCTGGCTCTACCAGCTCTACAGTTGGGGCGGGCCGGCGCTGGTAGTCTTCAGCCACGCTCTATTGATCACCTCAGCCTACGGTATAATCTTGTGGATTTGTCGACAACGTAGTGGTAACTGGCGAATCGCCGCGCTGGGCACCGTCTTTGCAGCAGCATTAGGACTTAATGATTGGAATGTCCGCCCTCAAGCGGTCACCTTTTTACTGAGCGCGTTAATCCTATGGGCTATTACAAAAAACCGTCTGGCGCCCCAAAAAAGATATCTGGCTGTTTTTCCACTCAGCATGTTCCTCTGGGTCAACAGCCATGGTTCATTTCCCATCGGTTTATTGCTGATGGGGCTGTGGTTCGCCGAAGAAGGCTGGAAAATATACCAAACCGGCTCACGGGATTGGCACAAACTTCAATTCTCCGGAATGGCCCTTTTGCTGGGCTCAATCGCCTGTCTGCTCAATCCCCGCGGCCCCGGCATAGTCCAATATCTTATAACCATGACCAGCAACAATTCCGTACAACAACTGGCCACCGAATGGGCGCCCCCCAGCTTTGATACTCAACTAGGGATATTCTTTTTGGGGGGATTATTATTGGGAATCGCCGTCCTGGCACGATCACCCCGTCGACCGGGGATTTTTGATCTGGGGCTCTTTCTCATTCTGGCCGCCATGGGATTGAAAACAAGCCGGGGCAGCGTCTGGTTTGGCCTGCTCCTGGCCCCCACCTTAACCAGTATGATCGGTTGGAAACCCGCCCCGCCGGCGCGAACTCAATCTTTACTCAACCGGCTCCTCGCCGGAGCCATCCTGACAGCCGTGATCTTCACATTGCCCTGGTTCAAAGACCGCCTGCCCATGCCGCCGGCCAAAGCCGGCCTGATCTCCAGCGAAACACCCCTCACCGCCACCCAATTTCTGCTGCAAGAGCGCCCCCCCACCCCGATCTTCAACGACATGGCCTTTGGCAGTTATCTCATTTGGGCAGCTCAACCCGATTACCCCATTTTTGTCGACAGCCGCATCGAACTTTATTCACCGCAAATCTGGGATGACTACATCGCAATCAGTGCAGCCGATACAGATTGGGAAAACCGGCTCGATCATTACCAGATCCAGACTTTAATGCTCAGCACGGCCGAACAACCGGATCTCATCCAGGCCGTCCAAAATTCATCCCACTGGCAAAAGCTCTACGAAGACACCACCGCGGTCATCTTTACCCGATACCCCTGAAGGGATTTCCACATCCTGCGACTTAAGGCACTACCCGATACCAGATTTGAGTTTGAAAATCTTCATACTCTTTTTGCCACAGAGGATCACTCTCCAGAGCAGTCACCAGTTCTGCCTGTAGTTGGCGGTCTAACATAAGACGATCAGCACCGTAATGCGCCAACAGCTCATTATAACGGGAGGCCTGACTGATCCGCATGTAATCTTCCCACTGCTCAAATGGATAGAGTTCTACCCGCGGATCGACAAATACCCCCTGTTCAGGCAAAGCCCAAATCAAATAACTGCCGTACCCCATCTCATTAAATAATCGCCCCCCCGGATGCTCCCGCAAATACTCGGTAGCTTTCACTGGGGTTTCTACCGTCAATAGAGGCCCCGCCGGAACATTCCGCCACACCTGTTTCCAATACCCGGCCGGCAAAGGCAATCGCTCCACATCGCCCAACAACACACTCCCCAAAGGTACAAAAAGCAGCACGGCCAGCAAAACATTCACCCAAGTAGGCCTCGCTTCCGGTTGCCGGAAATGCGCCGGCAACATTCCAGCCAGAGCCTGAACCAAAACCGGCATTGTAACCATCCCAAACCAAACCACATACCGCTGACCACTCCAGGCCAACCAGAGAAAACTGATGACCAACAACCATTCGCTAAATCGCGGGCGAACGCGAGTATAACCAAAAGTCACCATCAACAACAAAATAGACCCAAAGAAAGCAATATTGGCCAGCCCTACCGGAGCCGGTGATTGCCATTCCACCACCAGATTCTGGCTGGGTTGATCCGTTAAAAGATCGATTACATACGCCACGATATTCAAAAAACGGGGATTGATCAATATCGCCCCAACCGTTAAAACTCCCGTTCCAGCCAACAACCCGACATCCCTCCAGCAAAGCGCCCCGACTTGTTTGAAAAAAGTCCGTCCGCCCTCACCTACTACAAAAATTCCAATCAATACGCCACCTAAAATAAAAGCACCATGGGCATTCACCCAAAAAACCATGATCAGCGGCAAAACCAGCAACCAACGCTTTCGCAATTGGCCGTCCGCATACCGCCCCAAAAGGATCAAATAAATCATAAAAGGCAACCAGGACCAGTTCTGTGGTCGAACGATCAGGTTATTGAAGCTCATCAACCCGGCCAACACCATCGCCAACGTCGCCCATCGCCACGAACCGCTTCGCCGGCGGGCCTCATAACCGACCAACCCCCAAGCCGCCAGCGCCATAGTCGTCCGCACCAACATCACAAGCGCCAACCCACCCCAACGATAAAAACAATAGTAAAGGAACTCTCCCAACCAGGCCCCATAAACAAATGGATAATCGGCAGCCAAAGTCCACCCAAATAAATTCGTATCGGGAATCCCCCCCCCGTTATAGATTAATTCGCCGATCTTAAGATGCCACCAGAAATCGTTAGGAGGTAAAGGAACTAAAGCTGTATAAAAACCTAACCCGACGAGGATTACCAGAGGCCAGAGTAAATCAATTCCGATCCCGCGAAATTTTTTCAATGTTGGCATATCTCATACCATAGAAAAAGCCCCGCTGTTAACGCGGGGCCTTTCCTGTTAAAATGAAGTTCAGACTAGCTGGTGCCCAGACCGCCGGAGATCCGGCTGAAGACACCGCTGACCTGGGTTCCCAGAGTCGTCAGGATGACGATCACGACAACCGCAATCAAGACCAAAATCAGAGCATACTCGACCAATCCCTGGCCTTCCTCGCGCGGCATGTACAACATGAGACACCTCCATTTAGTTTTAAGCTAACTTGTTTTTCACCGGATCTGACTTTATTCTATCTTAATTACCAAAAGGCACAATGGGAATTTGGTCCTACCATATATCTTTTTTTAAACCATTTTTATAACCACTGTATCCCTGTCTTGAAGACAGGGCGCCTTAAGGTGCGCCGCGCTTTCTATCCATAGAACCATCGATTCTAACGACTCCCCCTGAAGGCTAATCCCCCATCCTTGCAAAAACGCAGGGCATTGCATCTCTTTGGAGAATTACCCTCACCCGCACCGGGCCCTTTCTCTGTAAGAAACGCCGCACAGGATAGGCAGAGAGAGTTTTTTGTTTATGTTTTCGTGCGCATCAGAATGCGCACGAAAACATGAGCTTTTTCCAGAATCGCTCCAGCAACCCCCTCGAAGATAGGGCAAATAGACACAGAGAAGAATTTAGAGAAAAATATCCTCTCTTCTTTCTTCACTGTGCTCTGTGCTCTGTGGTGAAATCTCTGCTCTTTTTCATCTTACAGAGTGCCACCTCCCAAACGAAAAAGGCTCCGCTGTTAAAGCGGAGCCTTTCTCAAAAGACTGTTTAAACTAGCTGGTGCCCAGACCGCCGGAGATGCGGCTGAAGACACCGCTCACCTGGGTTCCCAGGGTCGTCAGGATGACGATAACGACAACAGCAATCAAGACCAAAATCAGAGCGTACTCAACCAACCCCTGGCCTTCCTCGCGCGGCAGATACAACATGAGACACCTCCCTATAGTTTTTTAACGAATCTTGTTTTCCTCAGATCTGTCCTTATTCTATCTTAAATCCCCAAAAGCACAATAGGAATTTAGTACCGCAGCATACCTTTTTTGAATTTCATTCTGAAAGGATCTATATCTCAACCTGAAAACAAAAATACTCCCTATAGATGAAAAATAACGGTAGCTCAATCCGGCTCCTTCCTGCCTTTCGATTTCCGCTCATGTAAAAATTAGGTATAATCCGCCCACAATGACACGAATACATTTGCTTTTAGCTTCTCAATCCCCTCGCCGGCGTGACATGCTCAGCTGGCTGGGTTTGCCCTTCCGGGCGGTTGCCACGGAAATCGATGAATCACCCCTCCCCGGTGAAACCCCGGCCGCAATGGTCTTGAGACTCGCCCAGGCGAAAGCCCGCGCAGTCACCCCAACCCGGCCCGACGAATGGATTCTCGCCGCCGACACCACAGTCGAACTCGATAACGTGGCCCTGGGAAAACCGATTGCCCCGAAAGAAGCTTTCACCATGCTGCTTCAGCTTCGCAACCGTGATCATAATGTCCATACCGCCATCGCCCTGCGCGATCCTCAAACGGCCCGGGAAACCCTTCAACTCACGACCACCCGCGTCTGGATGCGCCACTACACTGAAGCCGAAATCAACGCTTACATCGCTTCCGGCGACCCGCTGGATAAAGCCGGTTCGTACGCCATCCAATCCACCCAATTCCACCCGGTCGCCCGCCTGGAAGGTTGTTATTCCAATGTCGTAGGGCTCCCACTCTGCACCCTGATTACCCTGCTCCAAAATTGGGGCTATTCTCCCCAGGTCAATCTGGCAGCCCTCTGCCGTGACCATTTTGGACAGGACTGTTCATGTCCACCTGCCATAGAATTCCATCCTTAAGCTCTCAATCGAGGCGCCTGTGAAAAATCAAATCATTTTTATCTTTTTACTCTTGACCCTCCTGACGGCCTGCGCTACCCCTACCCCCAGCTCTCCGCTGCCCACACCGACCGCTTCGCCCGCCCCTACGGTAGATATCTCGGCCCCCGAGGCCGTAGGCCGGTCTTACCTCAAAGCCTGGGAACAGGAAGATTATGAAACCATGTATGCCCTCCTGTTGCCTTCACTCCGCGTCGGCCTCTCTCAGGAAGATTTTTCTCAGGCACATCGCAATGCCCTGGCCACGACAACCACCATCAGCGTCACGCTCACCCCCCAAACGTTAGGGCTGGACCAAAATCGCGCCTGGATTGATTTCCAGGAAAGCTGGCATACGGCCATCTTCAGCGAGCTGAAAACCTCAAACCGCCTGAACCTCAGTTACGAAAAAAATCAATGGTGGATTGATTGGCGTCGCGAAGCGATCTGGCCCGACCTCTCCGCGAACACAAACTTTGCCGTAGAATATCAAACCCCTCCCCGGGCCAATATCTACGATCGCCAGGGAGCCGGCCTCGCCATCCCCGGCACGCTCGTAACCCTGGGGGTCGTACCCTCGAAAATCGAAGATGAAACGGCCATCCTGACAGCCCTCTCCCAGGTGCTCGAAGTCCCCCCCGAAGGGATTCAGGCACTTTACGCAGATCAACCGGCCAATTGGTTCATCAGTGTAGGAGAAATCAGCGGAGAAGAAAGCCTGGCCAACAACGACCTCCTCAATCTCCCCGGCATTGAACGCCGGGAAACCTCCGGCCGGGTCTACCCTCTCGACGGCGTGGCCTCCCAACTTGTCGGCTGGATTTCTCCTATCCCGGCCGATGACCTGGAAAGCTACCGCCGCCGGGGCTACCGCGATGATGCCTGGGTCGGCATTGCCGGCCTTGAAGCCTGGGGCGAACCCTACCTCGCCGGCAAGAACGGCGGCCGGCTTTCCCTGGTCGATGCCAATAACCAGTACATCAAAGGCCTGGCCGAAAGTCGCCCGGAACGAGGGCGATCCCTTTACACGACGATCGACCGCGACCTGCAACAAAAAATCGAACAGATTCTCGGCGCCCGCCCCGGCGCCATCGTCGCGCTGGATATCAATACCGGGGCCATCCTTGCCATGGCCAGCGGCCCCGGCTTTGACAACAACATCTTCATCCGCGCTACCGATGAATGGCAACGTCTGGCCGTCTTAAACGACCCCAATCATCCCCTGCTCAATCGTGCTATCCAGGGACTTTACCCCACCGGCTCGGTCTTTAAAATTGTCACTTTCTCGGCCGGGCTGGAAGCCGGCGGCATGACCCCGGAAACTTATTTCTATTGCCCCGGCTATTGGGATGCACTGGGTTACGAAAACCGTAAATACTGCTGGTCCAGCAGCGGCCATGGATCGCTCTCGCTGGCCGATGCCCTGACCAGCTCCTGCAATGTCACCTTCTACGAAATCGGCCGAATCCTCGACGGCCAGGAACAAAAAATCCTGCCTTCCTATGGCCGTGCCTTTGGACTGGGGCAACCCACCGGCCTTGCTGAACTCCCCGAAGATCCCGGTCTGATGCCCGACCCCGATTGGAAATTCACCACCTACAACGAACCCTGGACGACCGGCGATACGGTCAACCTCGCTATCGGCCAGGGCTATTTGATGGTCAACCCGCTCCAGGTGGCCCGCATGGTCGCTGCCGTCGGCAACGGCGGCACGCTCTACCGCCCCTACCTGGTCGATCATATCAGCCCGGTCAATGGCGAACCAGAAGAGAAATTCTCCCCCCAGGCGCTAAGCCGGCTGCCGCTCTCCGCCGATAACCTCGCCGCCCTGCAACAGGCCATGTTAAATGTTACCACCAGTCCCCGCGGCACCGCCACCACAGTCTTCCGTGGATTGGACATTCTGGTGGCCGGTAAAACCGGGACCGCACAACAGGCCGGGGCCGAATCGCTGCCCCATTCCTGGTTCGCCGGTTATTTCCCCGCCGACAAACCCGAAATCGCCCTGGTCGTAATGGTGGAAAGCGCCGGCGAAGGCTCCAGTGTGGCCGCCCCTATCTTCCGTCAGGTCGTCGAAGCCTGCTACAACCGCGAAATCACTCCCCTCCCCGATCCTGCGGAGCTGCCCGATGGCGACTGATAATCAATGCCCGATACTGCACGGTTTTGCACGATTATGCACGATTTTCGTTCAAATCATTGACTTGCTCTGCCCCTCATGCTATAGTTCTAACGTTGGATGGTAACCATGCATAGCAGCGAGCGCCACGCTTTCATCCTCAAAGAATTGGAAAGCGCCGGTACAGTCCGGGTCACGGAGCTTGCCGCAAAATTGAAAGTCGATCTGGTCACCATTCGACGAGATCTCGCTCAACTGGAAACCCAGGGCTTGCTGCAACGAATCCATGGCGGCGCGCGACTCAACATAATCACCGAGCACGCCACCAACCGCAGTGAGAATCGAATTGCCGAAGCAGCCGCCCGCTTTATTCCAGAAAACAGCACGCTGTTTTTAGGACCGGGCCCATTAACTCTGGAACTGGTTCCATTTTTAACCGGGCGAGCGCACCTCACCATTATTACCAATGCTCTGGATGTGGCCTGGAATGTGGCCCGCCAGCGTCGCCATTCGCTTCATCTGCTGGGAGGCCAGGCCGCAGATGACTACGGCCTTTACGGTGAAAGCACCGCTCTGGAAAGCATCCGGGCCGATTGGATCATTCTGGAGGGGGGCGGACTGGATGCGGAACGGGGGTTTACCCATGACCGCCAATCCTATGCCCGACTGGCCCGCCAGCTGTTAACCCTGGGAGGACAGGTGATTTCACTGATCCCTCCCCAACGAGTTGGCCATGCCGCCGCGGTCTTTATCGCCCCGGCTGAAGAACTGGATGTTTTGATTACAGGCCGCGAGGCCTCCAACGCAGCCCTCTGGGATCTGAGTGAGTTGGGAATCCGCATTGTTTTGACTTGAGATTTAACCGGTTGTTTCACCGGAAAGTCTGGATTTAATCTGCCCTATTTTTCGAAAGGAGTCGCCTGAAGGATGGCTAGCGTTACTTACGAGCACGTCTACAAGCGGTACGGCGATGTCATCGCCGTCAACGACTTCGATCTGAAGATCAACGATAAAGAATTCCTGGTCTTCGTCGGTCCCTCCGGCTGCGGCAAAAGCACCTCGCTGCGTATGTTGGCCGGCCTGGAAGAAATCAGCGATGGCAAGATCTACATCGGGGATCGCGTCGTCAACGACGTCCCCCCCAAGGATCGCGATATCGCCATGGTCTTCCAGTCCTACGCCCTCTACCCCCACATGACCGTTTACGACAATATGTCCTTCGGTCTGCGCCTGCGCAAAGTTCCTAAGCAGGAAATCGATCGCCGGGTCCGCGAGGCCGCCAGCACCATGGGCATCGAACACCTGTTGGATCGCAAGCCCAAGCAGCTCTCCGGTGGGCAACGCCAGCGTGTCGCCGTCTGCCGCGCTATCGTTCGCGAACCCAATGTCTTCCTGATGGACGAGCCGCTCTCCAACCTGGACGCTAAATTGCGCGTTCAGGCCCGCTCCGAAATCTCCAAACTGCACCAGCGCCTGGGCACCACCTTCATCTACGTGACCCACGACCAGGTGGAAGCTATGACGATGGGTACCCGCATCGCCGTTATGCGCGACGGTCTGCTTCAGCAGGTCGATACTCCGCAGGCGTTGTACGACTCCCCGAACAACATCTTCGTGGCCGGCTTTATGGGCAGCCCGTCGATGAACTTCTTCAATGCCACCATGATTCAGCAGGACGGCAAGATCTTCGTCGATACCAAGGACTTCCGCGTTCCGGTCCCCGAAGATCGCACTGCCGCCTACAAGCCTTACCTGGGCAAAGAGGTCGTCTTCGGTATCCGGCCCGAGCACATCCACGATCCCGAATTCCCGCCGCCCGGCATCAAGCCCGCGCTGGTTGAAGGTATGATCGATGTGACCGAACTGATGGGCCATGAAATCATCGCCTACTATGCGACCGAACACACCCAGTTCCTGGGCCGGTTCGACCCCCGCACCAAGGTGCGCGTCGGCACCAAGAGCAATGCACTCTTCGACATGAGCCGCATGCACATCTTCGACAAGCAAACCGAAAAGGCCGTCCGCTAAACTTTTCGAAAATAACAAAAACGCTCCCCGGATTCTCCAGGGAGCGTTTTTTGCAATACCGCACAATTCACTCAGATTTCACCGCAAAGGCTACGGAATGCCTGAGTTACTTTTGCGCTACTATTTTTCGTTAAAAACCAGGAATGTAGGAAACATGGTGAAACTCAAATCGCTTGCTTTAAGCCTACCGCTGATCGCCCTGCTCTGGACTCTGACGCAATTCATCATCCCGGCCTTTCCGACTTCCTCTTTCTCCACCGAAAACGCCATGCGCGATGTGGCACTGCTCGCCCGCGCCCCCCGTCCGCCCCAAAGCCCCCATCATCAAGAGGTCCAACGCTATATTCAACAGGAACTCACGGCCCTGGGACTTCGACTGGAAATCCAATCCCTCCCGGCGACGGAGACAACGCCCCTGCTGGAAAACATCGTAGCCCGCCGGCCCGGCACCGATTCCGACGGTGCCATACTCCTGCTGGCCCACTACGACTCGGAAACCACTACCCCCGGCGCCGGAGATAATGCCACTGGAACGGCCGTCGTCCTGGAAATTGCCCGGGAAATCGTCCGCCAGGGTCCTCAAAAAAACGATCTCATCTTTCTCTTCACCGACGGGGAAGAACTGGGCGCGATCGGTGCCGCAGGCTTTGCCGCTCATCATCCCTGGATGGCCGATGTCAAAGTCGCCTTGAACTTCGACACGCTCACGGTGGGGCCGGCCTATCTCTGGCAAACCAACGAACAAAACGGTCACATCATCCAGTACTACCTGCAAGCCGTCCCCTCACCTCATACAAACGCCTGGACCTACGACCTTTCCCGCTTGTTGCCCATGGAAACCGACCTGACGCCCTTTCTAAACCAGGGAACCGCCGGTTACAATTTCAGCACGGCCTATCTCTACCCTGAAATTCAGACCGCCCAGGATCTTCCCGCCATTGTCAGCCCGCAAAGCCTGCATCATGCAGGATCTCAAGGCCTGGCGCTTGCCATCTTCCTTGCCAACGCTCGTCTGGATTCCCTACACGCCCCTGATCTCATTTATTTCAATCTGGGAACTTTTGTCATTACTTATCCAACCGCCTGGGCCATTCCGCTGCAAATCCTGGCCTGCGGACTCTTTCTCGCCACATTTTTCCTCAGCAAAACTACACCGTTCTGGAAAGACCTCTGGCCCGCTACCCTTCGCGCCTTGATCATCACATTATTGCTTCTCTTCATCGTCGGCGGAAGCTGGCTGCTGGGCCTTGCCCTCAAACCCCAAACTTTCGCCCGCTGGATTGCCGATCCCCGCCATACCCCCTATGATGGAATCTTCTTCGCCGGATTGATCTTCCTCACCGTCGGATTCCTGGCCCTCACTTACCGGCAGGCTTTGAAAAAAACAGCGCCCTTATCCCTCCTGCTGGGAAACTACATCGGCTGGATCATGTTGGGATTGTTAAGCAGCCTCTATCTGCCGGGAACCAGCTACCTTTTCACCTGGCCCCTGCTCATCAATCTCTCCCTGATCATCGGGATTTTCCTCAAAAAAGAGCTGCGGCTTTCAATGCTGTTCGCCGCACTGTTGACTGTAACCCCGATCCTGCTCTGGATTCCCTTCCTGGGACTCACCTTTCTGGTCACGGCCTTGAATGCCTTTCCACTTCTCATCCTCTGCCAGACCATCTTCACAGCTTCACTGCTGCCGCTCTTTACCCACCTGCCGGATTCCATCCAGCTCAAATTCGGCCAGATTGCACTGATTGGAGCCCTGCTGCTGTGGCTGACCGCCTCGTTCCTTTCATAACCACTATCGGGTTCCTCCCATAAAAAAGCCTATGTTTTCGCGGGCTTCAGAAAGCCCGCGAAAACATAATAGAAAAACAACTCCCCCTATCCAGCGCGTCGCTTTTTACCGGGAAGTGCCAGGTGCGGGGCGCCACAAGCCGCCTGATAGCACAATGAATAAGGGCGCCGGCTGTGCCGGCGCCCTTATTTATAAAATGATTGTAAACCCTAGAACCCTTCGAGCTTGCTCAGATCCACAATCCCGTCGGCCAGACCCGCAATGCGCTGTAACAACGCCAAACGTGCCTGCCGCACCTCCGCATCCGGATCCATCACCAGCACATCCACAAAGAAGCGCTCGATGACCGGCACCAACGGAACCAACGCCGCCAGCAACGCATCCACGTCGCTGGTCCGCTGGAGCTCTCCCTCAGCCGTCTGTAAGGCCGCGTAAAGGGCCTTTTCCGAAGGTTCCTTCAACAACTCTGGATCCAACGAGAAACGGGCCTGATCGCGCGTGATACGCACGCAGCGGGCATAGTTCGCCAGCCAGTTCGACCACTCCGGCTTCGCCACCCAGGCCGTCAACTGAGCCGCCGCCTGACGGGCCGCATAAGGATCATCCCCGCGCGTCGCCAGCGCCGCCTCGACCACATCGAAAGCAAAACCCTCATCGCGCAGCGCCACCCGCAGCCGGCCGATCACAAAATCCAACGCCGCCAGCTGCGATTCCGGAGTCGCCTGCACCGGCAACAGCTCCGCCGCCTTCTTCAACCCGGCCTGCACCGAGAAGGGCAGCTGATAGGTCAGCAGCACCTGCACCAGCATCGCCGCGGACCGCCGTAGCCCATAAGGATCGGCCGACCCCGTCGGCGCCAGCCCTACGGCAAACAGCCCGGCCAGACTGTCCAACCGATCCGCCAGCACCACGCCCATCCCGATCCGACTCTTGGGGAATTGATATTGCTCGCGGATCGCTGCAGCCACCGCTTCCGGCTGGCCCGAATGCCGCGCATAATAACCGCCCATAATCCCCTGAAGGCTGGTCATCTCGACCACCATCTGCGTTGCCAGATCGGCCTTACTCAAATGAGCCGCCTGCGCCAGCAACTTCGGCTCGTCGCCGTTCAGGCCCAATTGTTCGCCCAACCAGGGCACCAGCTTCTCCAGCCGTTCCGACTTATCACGCATCGACCCCAACGCTTCCTGGAAGGTCAGGGTCGCCAGCCGGGGCAGGAACTCTTCCAGCTTCTGCTGTAAGTCCCGCTGATAGAAATACTCGGCATCCGCGTAACGTGCCCCGAGCACATCGGCATTCCCCTGCACCACCTTATCCAGCGACTCCCGCCCGCCGTTGCGGACCGCAATGAAATAGGGCTTAATCTTGCCCTCGGCATCGAAAACCGGGAAGTAACGCTGATGCTTCTTCATCACCGCCACCAGCACTTCAGGCGGCAGCGCCAGATACCGCGCATCGAAAGTCCCCAGCATCGCCGTGGGCGTTTCGACCAGATTCGCCACCTCTTCCAACAGCCCGGCGACATCCTCAGGAATCTGCCCATTGACCCCGGCCGCCAGTTCCTTCACCTGCCGCAGGATTTCCGCCTGCCGCGCCGCCGGATCGACCCACACTCCGAACGCGGCCATCGTCGGCCCGTAATTCGCCGCCTCGGAAAGCGCCACTTCCGGCGAACCGGCCGGCCGCGAGCCCCGGGTCACCCGTCCGCTCGTCAACCCGGCATAGCCGAAAGGCACCACCGTATCGTCCAACAAAGCCAGAATCCAGCGCAGCGGCCGGCTGAAAGCCACCCCGGTCTCGTTCCAGCGCATGGTGCGCCCGAACTTCAACCCGGAAATCCAGCTGGAAAGGATCTCAGAAAGCACGTTCACCGCGGGCCGCCCCTTTTCCTGGCGCACCGCCATGACATACTGCCCGCCGCTCATCTCTTCGACCTTCAACGACTCGACCGGCACGCCCTGAGAGCGGGCAAAGCCCTCGGCCGCTTTCGTCGGGCGGCCCTCAGCATCGAAAGCAGCGCGGGCCGCCGGCCCCTTCACCGTCTGCTCGCGGTCGGGCTGAGCCAGCGCCAGCGATTCCACCAGGACCACCAACCGGCGCGGCGTCCCCCAGACATGCACCGGACCGTGCGCCAGGCGCACACTGTCCAATGACGCCGGCACATTGGTCTGCAACTGGGCAATAGCTTCGCTCACATCCGCCGCCGGCAGCTCTTCCACCCCGATTTCAAAAAGGAACGGCGCCGTGCCGGCAGCCGCTTCCGGTGCAGCCTGATCCGGAGTGTGCAGCGGCAGGAACATCGGCGTGCCGTGGGAAACCGGCTCGGCCCGCAACCCGGGACGGTTGAGCCAGGGATTGCCCGCTCGATCGCGTTGATTCAGATAGCTGTCCGCCGCCCGCCGGGCCAGCGCCCGCATCCGCTTGAAGAAACGGGCCCGCTCGGTTACCCCCACTGCCCCGCGGGCATCCAACACATTGAAGGTATGCGAACAGCGCAAAATATAATCCAGAGCCGGCACAGCCAGCCCGGCCTCCAACCCGGCGACGGCCTCCGCCTCGAAAAGCCGGTAGAGTTCCTGCAACCGCCCCACATCCGCCAGTTCAAACTGATAACGGCAGTAATCGATCTCCTGATCCTTGAAAATCTCGCCGTAGGTATGCTGTCCATCCCAATCGATTTCCCAGACCGAGCGAACATCCTGCAGGAACTTCACAATCCGTTCCAACCCGTACGTGATTTCCACGGCGGGCATCGGCAACACCAGCCCCGCCGCCTGCTGGAAATAGGTGAACTGGGTGATTTCCAGACCGTCCAGCCAGACTTCCCAACCGAGCCCCCAGGCGCCCAATGCCGGGCTTTCCCAATTGTCTTCGACAAAGCGGATATCGTGTTCCTCGCGGCGGATACCCAACGCTTCCAGGCTGCGCAGATACCGCTCCTGGGAATCGCCGGGATCGGGCTTCAAAATGACCTGATACTGGTAGAACATCTGCATCCGATTGGGATTGTCGCCATACCGCCCATCGTCCGGGCGATAAGAAGGATCGACATAAGCCACATTCCAGGGTTCCGGACCCAACACCCGCAAAATCGTCGCCGGATTCATCGTCCCCGCGCCCACTTTTTCGCTGTAGGGTTGCCAGATCAAGGCTCCCTGATCCGCCCAGTACCGCTGTAACCGCAAAATAACTTCTTGAAATGTCAGCATACCTTTTTCACCTCAATGATTACGATGGTTCATCGCCAATCTAGTTCAACCCCGTCACATCCATATCTCGGGGATGCTCCACACTGAATTCAAAGCGCAACGTCCGCTTCTCCTGCGCGGCCAGCGTCAGTTCCCAGCGCACTTCGCCCATATCCGTCTGCTCGACCGGAGCCGGATCGCCCGACTCCCAACGCACCTTGATCGACTCATGGCGCGAAACCGGAATCTGATCGAGAACGGTAACCTTCGCCTCCCGCGGCAAATAATTCTCCAGCTTGATCTCATAAGCATAGCGGATTCGCCGCGCGCCCAACAACTTGCGATCCACATCCCGCCGGACCAGCTTCCGCTCCACCTTGATCCGATCGTCGGGCCCGAAGGCCAGCTCGGCTTCACCGTTGGGCGCCAGCATCTCCAGCGGCGCATTGCCCAAAAATTCATCGCCCACAAAGAGATTGGCCGTCCCCGGCAGGAAGGTATAAAGACTGTCGTTGCGCACTTTAGCCCGCCGGTAAACCGTCTCCCCGATCTTCGGCGCCGTGATGTAATCCATCGTTGGATTCCACTGGACTCGGGCCACGTTCACCTTGTGCGGCGCTCCGTCGGAGGGAATGCTCACCTCGCCCGGCACCCGATAATTCACCGTCGCCCCGGCCGTGACGACTTCTGCCATCACCGGTTCTATACTTCGCGGCATATCCGCCACATCAGAATCCTCTTTCATGGACTTTTCTTCATCCCTGAACATCGCTTGAGGCGCTGGCATCGCCGCCCGAGTCATCAAACCGCCCTTGGGCATCGCAGCCGTCTGCATCTGATAGGGAATCCGCTGATTGATCGTCCAGGGCGTAAGTTCGGGCACCCCCTGCGAAAGAGAAGGCCGCGCCGTAGAAAGCGTCAAAGCGACCGCCTCCCAGGCTTCGCCGGTCTTCTGCGTCACCTGCCCCAGATAGCTGGCTTCGACCGTCGTCTTCTCATTCTCTTCCAGCCGCAAATCGTACAACGGCTGCCAGCCGGCCCCGCTCAACACATAGCTGACTTCGATCGTCAACTCGCCCGGCTGGACCACCAGAAACTCGACAGCCGCCAGATAGGCTTCCCGGCCGCGGGCGACCCGGCGCTGCGCCAGCTCGGACTGCAACTGCGTCAACGTTCGCTCCAGTTCCCGCCGCTGCACCAGCATCTCCTGCTGCGCCGCGTCGAGAGCCGTAGAGCGCTCCCGCACCTGATCCCACAAACCCAACAGATCGGATGTGGCAGTCTTACCGAAAGCCATCCCGCGAACGTAAACCTCGGTCGATCCGAGCACGCCGTCGGCTGCATTCCGCAGTCCCTGCTCCAGATTGAAACGCATCTCCAGGGCCCGGCGTTGATCTTCCAGAGCTTCCACCTTGCGCTCCAGATCGCGCAGCCCGGCCTCCAAGGCCTCTTCCAGATAATAACGCCGCACTTCCACACTGGAAAGCCGCGCCTGCGCCGATCCCCGCGCCGTCGCCCGTACCGAAGCCGGTTCCAGCGCCGACGGCAACCCCGAGATCTCGACTCGTTGCGCCCCGGCTTCCAGCTTCACCGTCCCGCTGCGGGTCACCCGGGCCCGATCGGGATAGACCACCACCGCAGCCACTCGTGTTTCCAACGTTTCCGCCATATCCCCCTCCTGGTTACTTCTCGCGCACCATTCGCAATACAGAAGGTCGCCGTTCGAGGTAATAGCTGACCAGCATCTCCATGGCCCGTTCCAGCTCGGCCGCCGTCGCGGTCGGCAAATTCAAATCGGCCAGCTCCTCATAAGAACGGCGCTGAAACGCCTGCAACCACGAAAGCGCACTGGGAGAAAGCGGTTGAACTGTGCGCATCTGCATCCGCTCTTCAGCGCATTCCGGACAAAGCGCCCCGCCCAGCTCTACATCCATGCCGTAGGCCAACGGATCGGTTGGACGGGGATGAAGAGCGCGCCTACATGGCTTGCCCGAGCGCTCCCCCTGGCAAACATCCCATTCCGGCCGGAAACCGGCCAGTGCCAGCAGCTCCGGCTCATACCAGCGGGCCACCCGTTGCGGATCGGCGGCCGTTTCCAACAACGTCAACGCCAGATCCACCAACACATAAAGCGTCTCATCGGACTCTTCATCAAAAAAGCGCAGGGCCAGCTCCGCAATATAACGGGCATAGGTACCGCGCATGAAATCTTCACGTAAAGCGACCCGGGTATTTAAGACTTCGGCCTGGCTGATGATATCCCAGGAACCTGTGACCCGGGAAACCAGCAACTTGGTGCTGCAAAAAAGTTCCAGATGGCCGGCTTTACGGGATCGAGGCTTACGCACGCCCGCAGCCACCAGATCCAACCGGCCGTGGGGCGTCAGAAACGTCACGATACGGTCGGCTTCCCGGTGATCCCGGCGCGCCAGCACAATGCCTTCAACCTGATAAAGTTTTCCCTGTCCCATTACGGCTCACTTCCCGGGAAATTATACCACTCATCTTTTCGCGCGCATCGGAATACGCGCGAAAAGATTTTTTTGGCAGTACCGCAAAAGTAACTCCGCTGTTTTCAAAGACGGCATTCCAAAGTTAATTTTCCAGGGCTTAGGTTTGTTTTTAACGTCCCGCAAAAGGCTTTTGTTTGGTAAAAAGCGACGCGCTGTGCGCAGCAGGCAGAGAGAGTTTTTTGTTTGTGTTTTTGCGCGCATAAGAATGCGCACAAAAACACGAGCTTTTTTCTCTGCGCCCTCGGCGCCTTTGCGGTGAAATCTGAGTGAATTATGCGGTACGGCCTTTTTTGTTTATTTTCTACCTGTACGGCCTGTTTTAGCGCCCCGCCAATGGCTTTTGTGCGACATAAAGCGACGCGTTGGATGGGCTTTTCTTTCCTTTGTCTTTTAGGCTAACCGCACAGACTGTTAATTCTCCTGCAAGGGGCAGCGCGCCACATGGGCCAGACAGGTCGCAATCGGCTTGATCTCATCCGGTTCGCCCCAGGCCGTCAACAACAACGCCTGTTCGGGCCCCAAAAAGGCCCATAAGCGCGCCATAGAATAGGTCCACCCGGCCGTTTCCTCAAAATCCCGTATCTCCAACCAAAACGATGTCACCGCCTCCAGCGAACTGGACCAGGCGGTAGGAGCTTTCCCCACCAGCCACCGACGCTCCCACTCAATCAATCCACCTTCCGAATTGCGCACCGCATGGCCGCGTTCATAAGTCGGCATATTCAACAACAGGTAAATCATCACCCCGATACAGACCCACGCCAGACCACCGATCAACCACCAGCGCCAGGGGCTGGGGCTGAATGCCAGCGGCACACTCACCGCCAGCCAGCCACACCCCAATCCGATCAAAATCCGGGGCAGTGCAGTCGAAGCCTCCCACAAAGTCTGGGATGGTTCATCAATGACTAATGTAAACCGCATAGTCCCTGTCCTCCTTAGTAAGAAACCCCGGTCAAGTATACCCCATCCCTTTCAGGGCGCAATGAGAACAGATTCACATCTTTCTACTTGTGCGGTTGTTCATAAGTAATGGTTTTTTCTTTCCCATGTTTTCCGGGCAAATCGCACAGGTCTCAAAAAACTTCCCTCCGGTTGCACACTGGCCTTGCACAGGTATAATGAAGGCGTGACAGCAGGAACTCAACCTATCCCGGGAATCTGGCGATGCGGCTGCATCGTCGCATTGACAGTCGGCGGCCTCTTGACGATGCTCATCGTCACCCCGCTGCTGCTCTCTCAACGCACCCTCCCACCGGGCATTCTACCCGCCGCTGAAATCTGGACCGCCACCCCCACCCCGCCGCCTACATCCACACCAATCCCCACCCCCACCCCGATCATCCCAACGCCCACCCCCTCGGCCGATATCGCCATCGGGGTACGGGTCCATGTCTCCGGCACCAACAATATCGGGCTGAACCTGCGCAAAGAAGCCGGCGTCAACGCCGAACGGGTCGATATTGCCGGCGAAGGAGAATCTTTCCTGGTCGTCGGCGGCCCGACCCAGGCCGACGGACTGGATTGGTGGCTCCTGCGTGACGAAACCAATCCCCAACGTGAAGGCTGGGCCGCCGCCAATTATCTCGTCCCATAAAACAAACCGCTAAAAAGCGGACAAAGAATTTCCTCAAAGATCAAACTTACGCTCTGGAGGGTCAATGGATCTGGAAAATGCCCGGCAGCGCATCGAAGTCTTACGCCAGGAAATCCGGCAACACTCTTATCGTTATTACATTCTCGATAAACCGATCGTCAGTGATGCCGAATACGACGCTCTGATGGATGAACTGAAAGCTCTGGAAACCGAATATCCCGAGCTGCTGACTCCGGATTCCCCCACCCAACGGGTCGGCGGCGCCCCTGCCGACGGCTTCCCCAAGGTCCGTCATCCCGCGCCGATCCTCAGCCTGGATAAAGCCACCAAACGGGATGAAATGCTGGCCTGGCAGACCCGGATCGCTAAACTATTGCCGCCGGAAACGCAACTGGATTATGTTGTCGAACCCAAAATCGACGGATTGACCGTCGTCTTACACTACAAAGACGGCATCTTCACCATGGGCGCCACCCGCGGCGACGGCGAAATCGGTGAGGATGTAACCGGCAACCTGCGCACCATCAAAAGCCTGCCGCTGCGCCTCATCGTCGATCCCCAGGGCCCGCCACTGCCGGCCAACCTGGTCGTCCGCGGCGAAGCCTTAATGTTCCTGGATGCCTTCGACAAATTGAACCAACGCCTGACCGCCGCCGGTGAAGAGCCCTTCGCCAACCCGCGCAACGCCGCCGCCGGCTCCCTCCGCCAGCTTGACCCGCGCATCACGGCCCAACGCCCGCTGCGCCTGCTCTGCTACCAAATCGTCGCAGCCGACGGCCCCGTCCCCGCCACCCAATGGGAAACTCTCGCCTACCTGCAGGCCCTCGGCTTCCCGGTCACCAAAGAGGTCGCCCACATCGATACCCTGGAAGCCGTCGCCGACTATTGCCAGGATATGAACGCCAAACGCGATCAGCTGCCCTACGAGGCCGACGGACTGGTCATCAAAATCAACAACCTCGACATTCAAAACCGCCTGGGCGCCGTCGGTGGGCGCCCCCGCGGCGCCGTCGCCTACAAATTTCCGCCTCGCGAAGCCACGACCGAGGTCAAGGGCGTGGAATATACAGTGGGCCGCACCGGCGCCATCACCCCCACCGCCATCCTGGACCCCGTCCACATCGCCGGCGTGACCGTCAGCCGGGCCACCCTCCACAACTTCGATTTCATCGCCGAACGCGACATCCGCATCGGCGATCGTGCCACCATCCGACGTGCCGGGGATGTGATTCCATACGTCGTCGGTCCCATTACCGAACTCCGCGACGGCGACGAACAACCCATCGTGCCCCCGACCACCTGTCCCTCCTGCGGCGAACCCGTTTCTCATCCGCCCGACGAAGTAGCCTACTACTGCAACAATGCCGCCTGTCCCGCCCAACGCGGGCAACGGTTGATCTATTTTGCCGCCGTAATGGAAGTCGACGGGCTGGGCGAACAGACGGCACTCCAATTGATCGAGCAAAAGCTGATCGAAGACCCTGCCGATCTCTACAGCCTCACCAAAGAACAATTGCTCACCCTGGGAGGCTTTGCCGGCAAGAAAGCGCTCAACCTGCTCAACAGCATCACCGCCTCCAAAACCCGCCCCCTGGCCCGCATCCTGGCCGGCCTGGGCATTCGACGGGTCGGCGGCACCGTGGCGCAAATCCTGGCCGCCCACTTCGGCTCGGTCGATGCCCTGGCCGCTGCCGATGAAACGCAGCTCTCCACCGTCGAAGGGATCGGCCCCTTCACCGCCCGCACCATCTGCGAATGGTTCGCCCTGGAACATAACCGCAAAATGGTCGAAAAACTGCGGGCCGCCGGTGTGGTGCTCACCCCCGCCACCCCACCCACTCCGGCCGTCGCCGTTACCGGCCCGCTCAGCGGATTCACCTTCGTCATTACCGGCACCCTCTCCAAACCCCGCGAAGAGATCAAACAATGGATCGAAACACAGGGCGGTAAAGTCACGGATGCCGTCAACTCGAAAACCAGCTATCTGGTCGCCGGGACCGATCCCGGCGGCAGCAAATACAACAAAGCGCAACAACTGGGCATCCAAATCATCGATGAAGCCGCGCTGAATGCCCTGCTGCAAGCACCCAACGTAACACCTTGAATTACTCACATCGAGGAGGAATACTATGAGACCCATGAACACTCCAGGCCAGACCGGGGGATCGCCCGTTCAAAGCCATCCGATCCAGATCGTGACCGAAGCCCAATGGATCACCGGCAATATTGAAACCTTGGGCGAAGCCAATTTCTACATCAATCAGGAAGGCATCGCCAACTTCCGCATCAGCAACTGTCAGCTCTACCCATGGGCCTTTACCGGGCTGCCGGCGACGGAGGTCAACCAGATCATCGTCAACCCGCGCCGCATCCAGATGTTGATGTTCACCCAACCCGAAACCATCAATCAACTGCGCCGTCCGCCCCGTACAGAAACCCTGGTTTTCTACCTCCCGCTTCTCGTCGTCCAGGGCAAAGCTCCCATGATGGGCGACGCCAAACTCGTCAACTTTATGGATGCCTGGAAGGGAGACTTCGTCCCCATTCTGGAAGCCAACCTGCATTTCCTCTCGGAAAACGCCACCCAATTGCCGGAAACCGGACAGGTCATCTACCTCAACCGCCACCTGATCCAATCCTATCTGCAAAACTAATAAAAAACGCAATACCGCATAATTCACTCAGATTTCACCGCAAAGGCGCCGGGGGCACAGAGAAAAAAGCTTGTGTTTTTGCACTGTCAGTGCAAAAACACAAACAAAAAACTCTCTCCGCCTGTTTCGCACAGCGCGTCGTTACAAACCGAACAAAAGCCTTTTGCGGGATACAAAAACTGTTTTTAGCTTGCGCCCATTAACAACCGTGGAGATCAAAGAAAAGCCCATTTTGGGGTGGCTTCAGAAAGCCACCCCAAAATGAATAAAATAACATCTCTCTGCCTGCTTCGCACAGCGCGTCGCTACAAACCGAACAAAAGCCTTTTGCGGGACGCAAGAAATTGATCAACAGTCAGATCAGACAACGAAAGGTAACAACTCGGGTTAGAATTATGCAATTACCGGATGGACGGGAATGCCCTCACTATTACGCCGATTTCCATCGGCGTGATCCGGGCGTAGAATATTGTCGATTGTTGGAAAACACCCCTGATGCCGAAGAATGGAATCTGGAATTCTGTACCCACTGCCCGGCACCGGATTATTTACGTGTCAACGCCTGTCAGCAGATGAAACTGCAAGCCCGCATCGGTCGCCGGCATTTTTGGAAAAAACGTCAGGTCTTGATCCAAGCAACCTGCTCCCAGGGCCCTATCACCAATCCGGCAATAGGATGCGGCCATTGTCACCCGCGCCTTACTTTTGTCGTCGGCGAACCGCCGAAACAATCCTAAAAAACAAAACCAATCACTCTCCAAGGAGCGCTCATGAAACACGAAGCTGTTCGCATCGGAGTCATCGGCGGATCCGGCCTCTACCAGATGCCCGAACTGAAAGTCAAAGAAGAACTAAAAGTTGAAACCCCCTTCGGCACCCCCAGCGATGCCCTGATTATCGGAGAAATCCATGATGTTCCGGTCGTCTTCCTGCCCCGCCATGGCCGCGGCCATCGCTTCACGCCCAGCGAAGTCCCTTACCGTGCCAACATCTACGCCCTCAAACAGATGGGCGTCGAAGAAATCATCAGCGTCTCGGCCTGCGGATCACTACGCGAAGAATTCCAACCTGGCGATGTCGTCATTCCGGATCAGCTTTTTGACCTGACCCGCGAACGCCCCCGCACCTTCTTCGGCCACGGCCTGGTCGCCCACGTCTCCGTCGCCGAGCCCTTCTGCCCCACGCTTTCTGTCCTCCTGGCCGATGCCGTCGACCAGGCCGGCGGAACGGTTCATCGCGGCGGACGCCAGATTACCGTGGAAGGGCCCCGGTTCAGCACCCGCTGCGAAAGCGAAATCTACCGCTCCTGGGGCCTCGATCTTATCGGCATGACCACCAGCCCGGAAGCCTATCTCGCCCGTGAAGCCGGCATCTGCTATGCCGTCATGACCCACGTCACCGACTACGACAGCTGGCATAAAGAAAAAGAAAGCGTCACGGTCGAAATGGTCATTCGCCGGATGCAGAATAACCTCCGCCTGGCCCAACAGGCCATCGCCCTGGCCGTCGCTCGCCTGACGGAAACCGAAACCGGCGCCGGCTGCAACTGTCACCAGTCCCTGAAGGATGCGATCATGACCGATCCTCACAAAATTCCGCCCGAAATCCGGGAAAAGCTACGGGCCATCACGGGCCCGTACCTGGAATAAGCAGTTTATCTATGCCGGCATCATTCCGCTCGCTCATCATCCAGGGATTGCTGGCCTGGTTCTTTATGGTAACGGGCGCTGTCACGCTCTGGCTGGCAGCGCCCATGGAAGCGTTGACCCTCAACCATCTGATCGGGCTGGTCGCCGGCTGGACGCTCTCCTGGGGAGCCGCCCTCTACATCCTGCATCGCTACCGGCCGGAGGCCGAACTCGCCTTTCTCCCTTTGATCGCTCTGTTGACCGGCTGGGGCCTGCTGCTGCTGGCCCGCACCGCCCCCAACTTCCTCTTTCGCCAGATCGGGTGGCTCTTCCTCAGCGTGGTCGCCCTCTGTGTCGTCTCTCTCATCCCCCTTTTACCACGCTGGATGCGTCGCTACCGTTACCTGCTGCTGCTCAGCGGACTGTCGCTGTTGCTCATCACCCTCTTCTTCGGCGCCAATCCCTCCGGATACGGAGCCGAACTCTGGCTTAACTTTCTCGGCTTCTACTTCCAACCCTCAGAACTGCTCAAATTGATCCTGGTCATCTACCTGGCCGCCTATCTCTCCGACCGCCAGGGGCTGTTATCCAGCCCGCAGCCGCGTCAAAGGCTGTGGCTGGCCGTCCTGGGCCCCATGCTGGCGATGGTCGGTCTGGCCATTCTGCTGCTGGCCTGGCAAAACGATCTCGGGGCCGCCATGCTCTTCTATCTGACCGCTCTGACCATGCTCTATCTCGCCTGGGGGCGCACCTCTTATATCGTCCTGGGCCTGTTGATCTTCGCCCCGATCCTCTACTTAGGCGCCCAGCTCTCCAGCCGGGTAGCCCTGCGCGTCAGCATCTGGTTGGACCCCTGGGCCCCAGAACAGGCCGACCGGGCCTTTCAAATCCTGCAATCGCTTTTCGCCATGGGCGCCGGCGGAATCGTCGGCGAGGGCCTGGGATTGGGTCGTCCCGACATGATCCCGGCTGTGCACACCGATTTTGTCTATGCCGCCCTGGTTGAAGAATTCGGAGCCGTCGGCTCGATCGCCCTGTTGGCCCTGATGGCCCTCTTTGTCCAACGCTGTATGCGTCTGGCCCAACGTGCCGCCGCCCCCTTTGAAACCCTGCTCGCCGGCGGGATCGGGGCCCTCTTCGGCATCCAGACACTGGTCATCGTGGCCGGCAACGCCAAACTGATTCCCATCACCGGCGTGACGCTGCCCTTTCTCAGTTACGGAGGTTCATCACTCTTTATCTCTCTGATCGCCGTCGGGCTGCTCATCAACCTCTCCGCCCCGCATCCCCCGCCGTTAGATCTGACCCTGGCGTCCAGCACCATTCCCCCCCTCCCCCGAACCGCAGCACGCCTGGGAACAGCGCTGTTAATCCTGCTCGGACTCACCGCCCTCGGCACCGGCTACTGGACCGTCATCCAGGCCGATACCCTGCGCAACTGGTTGACCAATCCCCGTCGGATCCTGGCTGAAGCCCGCATTCAACGCGGCAACATCCTGGATCGCCGGGGGGAAATCCTGGCCGGCATCGCTGTCGATGAAGAAGGCTTTGTCGACCGCACCTATCCGGTGCCGGAAAGCGCGCCGGTCGTCGGTTACACCACGCTGGATTATGGGGATGCCGGAATCGAGGCCCGCTGCGCCCCGCTCCTGCGGGGGGAAATCAATCGCTCCCCCGAAACCGCCTTATGGGATGGATTATTACACCGCGCTCCGGCAGGCCGTTCCGTCCAATTGACCCTCGATGCACGACTGCAACGCCTAGCCCAACAACAACTCCAGGGCCATCGGGGAGCCGTCATCCTGGCCGATGCACACACCGGTGAAATCCTGGCCCTCGCCTCAGCCCCCATCTTTACACCCACCAGCGTAGCCGCCGATTGGGAACAATTGCGCACCGATCCGGACGCCCCCCTGCTCAATCGAGCGACCCAGGGTCTGGTCCAGCCGGGCAGCGCGCTGGAAACCATCCTTCTGGCTGAAGCCTTGCACAGCCACAGCCTGCCCACCCTCACAGCCTCCATCACCGGCCCCATCATCCTCACCGATCTAACCGTAACCTGCCGCATGCAGCCCACAGACATCTCCTGGAAATCCACCCTGGCAGCGGCCTGCCCGGCTCCCTTTGCCGATCTGGGCGAACAACTGGGAACGGGAGGGCTGGCCGCCGCCTTTTCACGATGGGGCCTGAACAGCCCGCCGGCATTGGAATTGCCTACCGTCGCCGCCCCCTGGAACTCAGCCGCCGTCGATCCCCGACGCGAGGCCTTAGGACAGGGAACGCTGCTGGTCACACCGCTCCAAATGCTGGAAATAGTCGTCACCTTAGGCAACCAGGGCACCCACATTCCGCTGCATCTCCTAACCACATCTCAACCCGGCTGCAATCCCTCGCCCGAAGTGTTACCGACTCAAGTCATTTCTCCCGAAGAAGCTGCCCAAATACGCGAACTCTGGCCGGATTGGAACTTCGGCATCGGCCACTTCGGACAGGCGCAGGCCGGCCCTCAACGCACCCTCACCTGGTTCCTGGCTCTTAACTCGAAAGAAGCGCCGCGTTACGCCGTCGTCATCCTGCTGGAAAACGCCGCCCCCCCCTCCACCGCCATCGAAATCGGGCGACAACTCCTCCAGGGCGCCGTCGAACCGTGAAAATTTATCGATTGATGCGGCCAGTTTTAACGTCCCGCAACCGGCTCTTTCCAGGTAAAAAACGACGCGCGGTGCGAAGCAGGGGGAGAGTTTTTTGTTTGTATTTTTGCGCGCATAAGAATGCGCGCAAAAATACAGGCTTTTTTCTCCCACTTTTCCGGGCTCACCGCACAGATCGATAAAATAACTTCTCTCTCTCCATCCCGAGCGTCATATCTTACGAAAAAAGTGCCCGGTGCGGAACGCAAAAAACGCCTCCCGCACGAGCTGACAAATCCCCCCTTTTAAGGACAAGTTAAAAAAGTTAAAATCGTTGTTGCATGTTCTCTAACCTTATGATACAATGTCACTGTGTCCTGACCATTTAACAACGAAAGGGAAGGGTCCGGCCCGGCTAGGGCACTGAA
Source organism: uncultured Anaerolineales bacterium (assembly GCA_964501335.1). Taxonomy (GTDB): domain Bacteria; phylum Chloroflexota; class Anaerolineae; order B4-G1; family SLSP01; genus CAZCTC01. The sequence continues at coordinate 33,360 of CAZCTC010000024.1, forward strand.
TCCACTTGCAAAAAGCAATCTCGCTGCAGAAGCCGGTTAATTTCCTCTCGTTTGCGTTCAACCATAAACAACGCCTGGATAATGAGGAGTAAAACGCATGAGCGAAACCATCCTGTTAATTGAAGACGATGAAGCCCTGGCTCAATTGATTCAATTGCTCCTGGAGCGCGCCGGATATCAGGTAATGGCTGCAAACGGCGGCGCCATGGGGCTGGAAGTGGCCAATCAAACGCCGCCCGATTTAGTATTGTTGGATATCTTGATGCCCGATATGGACGGCTGGCATGTTTATGAAGCACTTCGCCGCATCACAGATGCCCCGATTCTCTTCCTCACGGCCCTCGGCGATGAACACAACATCACTTACGGCCTGGGCCTGGGAGCCGATGACTACATCACCAAACCCTTCGGTTACAAAGAACTGGTCACCCGCGTCAAAGCCGCGCTGGCCCGCAATCGCCGTATCAAAGGCGAACAAAGCATCTTCCAGACCGGAGACCTCTGGGTCAATCTCGACACCCACGAAGTCAAAGTCGATAACCGTCTGGTCTCTCTGACTCCAACCGAATTTTCCTTGCTCTCGGCCCTGATTCAGGATGCCGGCCGCACCGTCAGCCATGACACCCTGCTACGCCGGGTATGGGGGGCGGAATACGTCAATCGCCGGGATTATCTAAAACTCTATATCTGGTATCTGCGCCAGAAAATCGAAAACGATCCTCGCGATCCCCGTTATTTACTCAGTGAACGTGGACAGGGTTATCGTCTCGTTACCGATAGCCAGACAGCTGAAAACTACGCCGGAGAATAAAGGTGTTATACGCCGCCTGGATTGGACGGGGGACCGCAACCTGGAAATTCGACCTCACCTCCGCCCTGATTGGAGCGGTCGTTGCCTGGATCATTGCGATTGTTATTTATCAAAAACGGGAAGCGATTCATCGCCTTTGGATAAAAGCCTGGGAACCCATCCGACAAATACGGCGCAAAATGCAGGCCAGCCAGGAGGAAAAGTATCTCCAGGCTTTACAAGGCAAACTTCGCGAACGCTGGCTCTTCTCACCGGCTGATCCCCGCAAAGTTTTTCTGCCGCCTGTACTGGAAACCTTACCACCGCTGCCACGCATGGCGTCAGAAAGCGGTGAATTACCGGACCCAATGCTGGTCCCCTTTGCTGACTTACTCGAAAGTTATCCTCGCCTGATCATTTCCGGCGCTCTGGGTTCAGGGCGTACCGCAGCCTTAATCCGTCTCGCATGGTCGGTTACCGAAGGGGATGTCGCTCCGGGCCTCCCCTTCCATCATTTCCCCGCCTGGATCGACATGGCCGGGTGGAGCAAAATCCCCCCCAAAGTTACCACCCCCCTCGACCGGATTGCCCAACTGGCCGCTCAGACCGTCCCCGATTCCACACGGCAATGGATTGCCGGCCAGTTGCGCAAAGAACCTTCGCTGATCCTGATCGACAACTGGGATGAATTACCTCAAAAAGCCCGCCAGGAAGCAGCGGAGGCCATCGCCGAAACCGCGGCCAAACTCCCTGAAAGCATCTGGATCATCGCTTCGGGCCTTGAGGGCTACGGTATGCTGGTTGAAAAGGGCTTCGTTCCGCTCCAGTTGCCGCTGCAACTCATCGAAGATAAAGAACTGGCGATCCTCTACGCCGGCTGGTCCGGCTCTCCCACTCCCGATGTCCAGGCCATCCCCGAAGAAGCCCGTCGGCTGCTCCGATGGGCCATCGAAACCGGAGATTCCGCCCTGCATCTGACCCTGCGCATCCAGCTCTATTTACGCCAGTGTCAACTGCCGCAGAAACTGAGTGATGTCCTGCAGGCGCTGCTGGATACCCAGATCAAACGAGTCGAAGCGGAAGGCGAAAACGGAGAAATCCAAAAAATCGCCTACACGATCGCCATTCAAAGCATGGAATATCTGGCCCTCAAGGCCCGGATCGAACATCGCCATCTGACGCAAACTGAACTTGCCGAGTATGTTGTCAGCCAGATCCCCGCCGGCACCCCCCATCCGCAAAAAATCGAAGGCCCGGTTCGCAAATACTGGCAAAAATCCGGACTGATCCGTAATGAGGGCCAGGAACGTCGGCTGATCCATTACGTATGGGAAGAATTCCTCGCCGCCCGCAATCTGGCCAACGATCCCAATGCCGTACAACGCTTTATCGAGCATCGCCAGGATCCCACCTGGGCCTTCTTCCTGGAATGCTTCCTGGGCATGGGAGAAGCTACGCCGCTCATCAAGACGGTAATGGCCGAATCCTTAAGCACCAACAAACAGGATTTAATGCTCTATGCGACTCGCTGGGCCACGCTGGCCCCTGAAAATGTCGCCTGGCGCAAGAACCTGATGATCACTCTGGCCAAGACCTTTATGGATCCCTCGCTGGATTCCGGCTTCCGGATCAGCCTCGGCCGCGGACTGGCCCTGGTGACCGGAGAAAATGCCCGCGCCTTCTTCCTGCAAGCCCTGCAACAGGCCCGCACCGTTGAAATCCGCTGCGCCGCACTGCGAGGCCTGGGCTGGACCGGCACTCCGCAAGAAATGACCTTCCTGGCCGCCGCCTTAAAAGACCCCACCCCCGAGATTCGCATCAGCGCCATCCATGCCCTGGCCGATCTGGGAACCCCGGGCGCCTTCAAGACATTGCGGCTGGCTCTCTACAAGAGCGAAGAAGATGTCATGTTAATCATCGCCGAAGAGCTGGCCCGCAATCCCGAAGGCTGGGAGATGCTCAAAGAGGCCGCCGAAGACAACGACATCCTGATCCGCCGCGCTACGGCTCTGGCCCTGGGACAGATCAACAAACCGTGGGCCAACGCCCTGCTGCAAAAGATGCACCTGGAAGACAGTCAATGGCTGGTCCGCTCGGCCGCAGAAGAGGCCATGTTGACCCAAAGCGCCGCCGGCAAACGGGTCATCATCCCGTCCCCGCCGGCCGTCGATCAAACCGAATGGCTGATCCAATGGGCGGCCCGCCATGGCAGCGGACTGGGCGTCGGCGATGCAGCCCTGCTCACGTTGATCGATGCCCTGCGCAGCCCGGAAATCGATGCGGCCGTCCTGGCTGCTCAGACCCTCGCCTACATTGGCCGGGAAGAACACCTCGATGTGCTGCGGCCCATGCTCGACGATCCCCGCCCCTCAGTACAGACAGCGGTCACCGCCGCCGTCTCCCTCATCGAGCAGCGCTACCGCCCGCCGATGTTCGATCCCCAGTCGCAATCGGAAACCGAACCGGTATAGCAATTTTTTATTAGACAGAATCACAAGGGGGCGACTTTAAAAGTCGCCCCTTCTCGTTCGGCCATCAATTTTCATCCTTCGGGGTGCCGCCCTCCGGCATGGCCTTCTGTCCTGAAAATAGGCCTTTATGGCATGGCCCCGGCCTTGTAACGTCCCGCAAATGATCTTTTCTCGTCCTGATACGCCGCGCGGTGCGAAGCAGGCAGAGAGTTTTTTTGTTGATGATTTCGTGCGCATCAGAATGCGCACGAAATCATAGCCCTTTTCCAGAGCCGCCCCGGCGGCGCAGGCTGTCTACTGTCTACTTCCGCTGAATTTTCATCCTTCGGGGTGCCGCCCTCCGGCATGGCCTTCTGTCCTGAAAATAGGCCTTTATGGCATGGCCCCGGCCTTGTAACGTCCCGCAAATGATCTTTTCCCGGTCAGATACGACGCGCGGGATGGCGAGAGAAAGTTTTTTTGTTTATGTTTTGGTGCGCCTCAGAAGGCGCCCCAAAACATGGCCTTTTCCAGAGCCGCCCCGGCGACACATCTTCATAAAAAACACAGAGAAGAATTTAAAATAAATCTCTTTTCTTCTTCTCTGTGCTCTGTGACTCTGTGGTGAAATCTCTTTTTCATCTTTTGGGATGTCGCCCCGCATGGACAGCCGTTCCTCCCCCTCACTGCACCCCGGTATAAATCCTCCACGCCGGATGATTGATCAGCTCAGGCACTTTCTCATTAAGCATCTGGCAGGCGGACCGGGCAAAATTCTCACAGCACCGGATCAGTTCCTCAGGATCGGCAAGGGCCGCCCGACGGTTGAGTTCTGAATAGATCAAGACCTCATCTCCATATCGTTGAAAATGAATCGAAGGCGCGCCGTCAGGAATCTCATATACAAATCTTTCGTCATTCTTCAAAATCTTTATTCTTTCTATTCCCCGTACCAGTAAATCCAGGATCTGAATCTGAAACCAGGGCCACGAGGTAATTCTCTTTTCTGGAATCAATTCACCTGCGGGCGTCCCTACCATAATTATTTCTTCCCGCGGTGCCGGCTCCAATAACTCCACGCCGTCGACATTCAACCTCACCGGTAACAAAAAACCTGTCATCAACAATGTGCCCCAGTGCGTCCCGGCGACATCAAACTGTCTATCTTGCGCGATCTCACATTCATCAAGCTGAAATTCAAAGATAACCATCAATGCCCTCCGGCGAAAAATCCGCCACACAACATACAACTGCCCAAGAAAGCTACCACCAGAAGCATCATCCCCACGGCACGCTGGATTCCCCGCCCCGTCTTCTGAGCCTCCGGCGAATTGACCACTTGATCGAGCCCGATGGCTTTCCATGAAAAAACGAAATCGGGATCCATTCCCAGCCTGGCTCGAAACTCCCTGTTCGCCCTGGAATTACCCCGATTCCAATCATCGGATCGAAAGGCCCAAAAGTACCCTATGACCCAGAAAAAGGCCACCGCTAAAACGGAAAGCACTAAATTTAACCAATCGGTTTTCATCGTCTTAGGCCTTTCACGTCCCGCAAATAATACTTTCCCCATAAAACACGCCGCGCTGGATGGAGGAAGAGAGTTTTTTTGTTTATGTTTTCGGCGGCTTCAGAAAGCCGCCGAAAACATAAGTTTTTTCCAGAACCGTCCCGGCAACACACTCTGAGCCCTCCCCCTCACCCCCATGCCGGCGGCGCATCTTCACAAAAACTCTCCTGAAAGCGCGCCGGACCTGCACAACTGCATGGGGGAGGGATGGGAGGGGGCCAGGGGGAAGATGAGGGCCTGCGCGAGAAAACATACCCTTTTCCAGAACCTTCACACACAAAAAAAACGCGCCCCATTTTCAGGAGCGCGTCCACTCTTCCGACCTTCCAATCTCCCAATCCGGCCGGTTCCGACCTATTCCTCAATACTTGCCGGAGGCTTCCAATCGACCTGATAACCGTCGCTGCGCAGCAATTCCCACGCCAGCACCCGGTAGGCCAGCGCTCCCCGCGAGCGCGGAGCGTAAACAATCCCCGGCTGGCCGAAGCTGGGCGCTTCGCTCAATTGCACACTGCGCGGCACCAATACATTGAAGACCAGATTCGGGAAATGCCGCCGCACTTCATCTACCACCTGCCGCGAAAGCGAGGTGCGCTTATCGTACATGGTCAATACCAGCCCCCGCAACCGCAAGTTGGCATTCAGACCGCGCTGCACCAGCGTCACGGTCCGCATCAACTGGGAAAGCCCCTCCAGCGCCAGATATTCGCACTGCACAGGCACCATCACCCCTTCAGCCGCCGTCAACGCATTCACCGTCAAGGTACCAAGGCTGGGCGGAGAATCGAGCAAAATATAATCGTAATCACCCACCGTCTCCAGAGCCCGGCGCAATCGCTCCGCCCGTTCATGAGCATCGGCAATCGCATTGAGCTCCACAGTCGCCCCGGCCAATGCCTGAGCGCTGGGCAACAAATCGAGCCCGGGCCAGACCGTCTGACGAATCACCTCGGCGGGAAGACAACGCCCGATCAACACCTCATAGAGCGAAGGTGAAACGGTCTGTGTCTTAACCCCTAAACTGGTCGTGGCATTCCCCTGCGGGTCCACATCGACGACAAGTACGCGCCGCCCCCAGTCGGCCATACAGGCCGCCAGATTGACAATCGTCGTCGTCTTGCCGACGCCCCCCTTCTGATTGGCAAAAGCGTAAATCCGGGTCATCGCTCTCTACTGCTCCCTCAGCTCGGCGCTCTGCGCCGCATCCAACCATCCTGCACAGCTCCGGCTCTCCGCAGGACTGGGAACGCCGGTCAATCCAGCCCGCGTCACCGAACGCGCCGCCAGACAGGTAGCAAAACGCGCCGCCCGTTCCGGCAAAACACCCTCGGCCAGCGCAATAAACAAAGCTGCCGCAAAAATATCCCCCGCGCCCGTAGGATCAACTTCCGCCACCGCCGGCGCCGGGATCTGCACCTCACCCTCCGCCGTGAACAGCGTCGAACCGGCCCGCCCCTGCGTCACCACCAGCAACGGTGTCTGTGTCGCCAGCGCCCGCGCCCGCTCCCAATCGCCGCCCAGATCCTCCAGACTCAACACGACGGCCGAAGCCAGCGGCAACCAGCGTCCCGCCGCTTCCCATTCCGAGACATGCACCCGACCTTCCGCATCCACCCGCCGCATCCAGCCCTGCGGCGTCACCCCGATAAAAGCCCGTCCCGAAAAGGCCGCCAGCCAGACCGGATCGCATTCTCCGGCCACCGGTCCTACATGCAGCAGCGGCGCCGTCTTCCAGGCCTCCGGCAACAGATCGGGAATTAAAGGCCGGGCAACGGCATGCAAAAACTGCTGCCGTTGCCCGGATTGATAACGATTCTCAAACGTCGTCGTTGACTCTGCCGGCTCGACCTTCCAGTGAAGGGCACCACTCGTCGGCGGAATGAAATCCCCCTTCGCACTGGTCACCAGCCCCACCGTCCGTCCAAGCGCCGCCGCAGTCAACGCCGAATAGGCCGCCGTTCCCCCCAATGCCTCACCGCCGCCGGGCAACAGATCACGGGTGACATGCCCGACCAGAAGATAATCAATCGGGGGAAAATTCTGGCTCATCGAACGGTTTTATTGCCCCGCGGAATGATCGTCACCGCCCGATCCCGGCCCACCCCGACACTTTCGGTCCGGACCCGGGAATCTTCCTGTAACGTCATATGGACCAGCCGCCGCTCGTTCGGGGGCATCGGCCGCAAATGCACGGTCCGGCCGGACTGCACCGCCCGATCGGCCGCTTTGCGGGCCATCGCCTGTAAACTGCTGCGCCGGCGTTCCCGATAACCATCGGCATCCAGGACCAGATTGTAATCCCCTTCCACCTGCCGATGCACCAGCGTCCGCACCAGATACTGAATTTCGTCCAGAGTCCGCGCGTGCGGGCCTACCAACATTTCAGCATCGCCGCCCCGCAAGGAAAGCCACAGGGTCGGGCGTTCTTCTTCTCGCCACTCAATGGTCTTTTGCAGCCGCAGCATGGCAAAGAGGCTCTCTGCCACTGTCAACACCTCCTGCCCAACCCGTTCCCGATCGACCGGAATCAGAGAGTCGGCCTCGCCGCCCTCCTCACCTTCTCCCACTGCTTCGACGTGAGCCGGACGCGGAGCAAACGAGCGCGGTGCAGATTCTGTCCGCACCCGCGGCGCAGACTCAACCCGGGCCGCCGGAGCTTCCGGACGGGCTTCAGGGCGGGGCCGAGCCACGGGAACCCGCGGTTCAGAACGAGCCACCGGAGATTCCACCGACGCACGAAGGACAGGTGCGGCATCCGATGCTACGGGTGCCGGTTCAGGGCGGGGTTTAACAACAGGGGCTGGTTCGGGACGAGGTTCGGTTACAGCCGGTTTCACAGGTTCGGGACGCACCACCGGAGCCGGAGCCGGGCGAGCAGAAATACGCACCCGCGCTTCCCGGGCCCCCAATCCCAGAAAACCTTTACTACCAGCGTCCAACACCTCGACGATCACCTGGTCGCGAGAAACGCCCAATCGGGCCGCGCCCATGATCGTCGCCTCCTCAACGGTGGGAGCTGTAATCTCCACCCACTCCTCGGATTGCATAATAGTCCTCCTCATCAACCGTTGGGGCTGCCGATCTGCCGGATCAAACCGCAGGCCCGGCGCCCACTGAAGATTTCAAATCTGCAGTCAGAACTGTCCGCTTAGCGTTTGACCGCCCGTACGCGACGACTGTTGGAACGGTGAGCCACTTTTCGTTCCGTATCCGAGGCGGATTCAGACTTGGCCGGCGGTTCAGCCACCGGCTCCGACTTCGAACTCACCGACTCCGATTCTTGGGGCAAGACATAATGCTGCCGGAACATGTAGAACTGCAGAATTGTGACCAGATTGCCGATGATAAAATAGACCGACAATCCCGCGGCATACTGGAAAGAGAAATACCCCAGCATCAACGGCATTGTGATCATCATGGATTGATTCATCGATTGAGCCTGAGGATCTTTGCTCGGCATCATCGTCAGCTTCTGGCTCAACCAGGTCGTCGCCATTACCAGGATCGGTAAAACGAAGTAAGGATCAGGCAAAGCCAGATCCAGCCACAGGAAAGTGCTGTTCAACGGCACCAACGAACTCAAATCCAGACCCGGGATGCGATAGATATGCGACGGCAATGAAAGCAATTCCAACGGCGTCCCGGCCAGAGCACGGATGATCCCCTGATACAGAGCGATCATCAGGGGGAATTGAATCAACAACGGCAAACAACCGGCCAGAGGATTAATCCCGGCTTCGGTAAACAACTTTTGCTGTTCCAACGCCAGCTGTTGTTGATCTTCGGGTTTGTTGTACTTTTGCCGCAGCTTTTCCATCTTGGGCTGCAAAGCAGCCTGCTGACGCGCCATCTTCTGTTGCGAAAGCATCAAAGGTGCAATCAACAACCGGACCAACACGGTCAAAACAGTGACCGCCAATATGGTCTGATGGCCCATCAACTTATAAAAAATCAGCAGCAAATTGACGATCGGGTTAACAAAAACTAAATCCCACACCTTCCCCTCACCTTAAACGCGGATTCTCAAACCTTCCCCTCAAGCTTAATTTGTCGGCTCGGGAGTTGGGTATTGCCAGAGGAGCTTCCCACTGGTCACATCAAAAGCACGCACGCGTTCCCGGATCAGGATGGGCATAGAAAAAACAGCCGTGCCATCAGTCACCAGGTCGCCGGGCAAATTGCCCGGGCTTTCTAAAATCACGCCCCAGCTCAGTTGCTGGCCGGTTTCAGCACTCACCGCAAAAATCTTGCCCAACTTATCCCCAGGGATCAGCAAGGCAGATTCATCATTGATCGTCACCAGAACGGCACGACCATGCAGGGTATCCCCCAAATCGGTCTGCCATAACGGTTCCTGGCTGGGATTGGCCGTATCCATAGCATAGACATTGCCGACCACATCGCTGAAGTAAATCCGGTCGCCGTCCACTACCGGCGTCGCCCAGATCCAATTCTTAGCCGTGAAGGTAAAACGTTCTTCTCCGGTCTTCAGATCCAGTTGATGCATTTTATCGCCGAAATCGCCGACCCATAATGCATCACCCACCACCACCGGGGTCGCGCCGACAGCGCCGGCAAGTTCCCGATCCCACACCAGCTTCCCTTCCATATCCAGCGCATAGAGATGATGATCTAGTGAAGCGATATAGACCAGCGAATCAACCACCACGGGCGTCGCCCAGACCCGATCCTGAGTGGAAAAAGTCCAGACCTTCGCCCCCGTGGCCAGATCCAGCGCATAGACATCGCCGTCACCATTGCCGATAATGAAAAGATTCCCGGCAATCGCGCCGCTCCCCACATACTGCCCCAGAGCTTCTTTAAAAGTCCAGGCAGTTCCCGGCACCGTCGTCGGAGAATCGGCCAGTTGCAAAGCATAGACCGTCCGGTCTTTAAACCCTGCCACCAACAGACGATTCCGCTCTTTATCCAGCACCGGCGTGGAATAGAAACCGATCTCAGCACTTTCTTTCTCAGGATAGCTCCACAACAGCGTCCCATTCGCAGCGTCCAAGGCTTTGACCTGGGAAACATCGGCAATGTACAGCGTCCCTTTATCCAACGTGGCACCCGGCCAGCTGACCTGAGCAGCCTGACCGCCGGCACACCCTGATAACAGCAGGCCTAATCCGAGCAGTAAGCCCGCAATCCCCCACAAACGTCGCATGGAATCTCCTCCTAAACTTCAGGGAACCGGATCATAGCCCCCAGGGAAAAACGGATTGCAACGTAACAACCGTTTGAAAGTCAGCCAACCGCCCTTAAAAAAGCCATACCTGGAAATCGCCTCATAGCCATACTGAGAACAACTTGGGGTAAAACGGCAAGAAGGCGGAAGGGTCGGGGAAATAAACCGCTGATAGAAGCGGATCAGCCACAGCGCGACGGCTTTCATCCGTTATCCTCTTGGGTCTCCGCAATCCACAGATCAGCACGCAACAGCAGCACTTTCAAAGTCGCTACCGCAACGGCGCTCTTAACTTCCAACAAAGGAGCCCGTGCCACCAGCACAAGATCCCAGCCGGGGCGAAGATGCGGCCATTGCAGCCGCAAAGCTTCGCGCAACAAACGTCGGGCGCGATTGCGTTGCACCGCGCCTCCGACTTTGCGGCTGGCGGTGATCCCGGCTCGGGAAGCCGCCGCTCCGTTGGGAGCTGCCCACAAAATAAAAAGAGGATGCGCCCACGATCGTCCCTCGGCCCATACGCGCCGAAACTCCTGAGAGCCCTGCAGACGCATCCATTTTTTCCAATAATAACGCTCGGCTGCCAACTCTAGTCACGGCGGCGGGGCCGGTTAGCGTTCTCCTTCCAGTTCATGCGCTTGGCGCCGCCCAGGCTGACGGTAACCAGCTTATGGCGGCCCTTGGCGCGGCGCCGCTTCAAGGTGTCCTGACCACCACGGGTCTGCATCCGGGCCAGAAAACCGTGGACCCGCATCCGATTGCGCTTCTTAGGTTGATACGTGCGTTTTGGCATTGCTTTACTCCTTTTTTTGCCTGCTGGTATTCAGCCCTTTCGGGCGGCGGGACGGATCGTCCACCGGACATAGAAAACCGCGCGGTCACCCGCAGCGGTTCCTCCCCCAGGGCAGGCGTTATTATACCGTAAAGGTAATGTAAGTCAATCGAGATTTTTATTTCTTTCTTGTTTCTTTCTTAAGCCTATGGTACACTCAAGGCTGGTAAAAGCCCGGAGGAATCATCAACCTGCGAGATTAGCCCGAAAAAAGCAAGGGGAAAAAAGCCTGTGTTTTTGCGCGCTTCAGAAAGCGCGAGAAAACTCAAACAAAAATTTTCACTCTTCCCATCCAACACATCGCATCCGGCCACCCCAAAACTTTTTGCGGAATGCAAAAAATGGCAATCACCGGGAAAGAAAAAACATTTTTCGGCGGCTTCATAAAGCCGCCGAAAAAATGAACAAAAAAAATTCTCTCTGCCTGCTTCGCACAGCGCGTTGCATTGAACCCCAAAAGGATCATTTGCGGGACGCTAAAAACAGATCGATAATAGTTCAAGGAAAACAGATGGAGCTATCGTAATTTATGGAAGAAAACCTGCCGGAAGGCATGATCGTCAAAGCTCAAAGCGGCTTTTATACTATCCTGACTCAAGAAGGCGGTTTTTTAACCGCTTCGGTCCGGGGACGCCTCAAAAAGAAACGTCAGGAAAGCAATCTGGTCGCCGTCGGCGACCGGGTTCATTATCTACACCAAAGCGACGGCAGCATCACCCTGGAAGAGATCCTGCCCCGCGAACGCGCCCTCACCCGCCTGGAAAACCTCACCCATGGCCGCAATTCCCGCCGCTGGGATAAACAGGGCTACCTGCGTGAACGCGAACAGGTAATCATCGCCAACCCCGACCAGGTCGTCTTCGTCCTGGCCTGTGCCGAACCGGATCCCCATCTGCGCCTGCTGGATCGGCTGCTGGTCGGAGCCGAACGCCAGAACATCCCCATCCTCATCTGCGCCAATAAAGTCGATAAGGTCGAAGAAAGCCGCGCACGAGAAATCTTTGCCATTTACGAACATATCGGCTACACAGTCATCTATACCAGCACCATCACAGGAGCCGGCATTGCGCAGCTCCAGGAAACCCTGCACGATAAAATATCGGCACTCATCGGCCCCTCCGGCGTGGGCAAAACCAGTCTGCTCAATGTCCTCTGTCCCGACCTGGACCATCACGTCCAGGAAATCAGTCAATCCACCGGCAAAGGCCGGCATACCACCACCGTCTCGGAAATGATCCCTCTCCGCCATGGAGGATGGGCTGCCGATACCCCCGGAATCCGCGCCCTCGCCCTCTTCGATCTGGACCCGGAAGAAATCGATGCTTACTTTCCCGACATTGCCCCCTATGTCGAACACTGCGCTTTTTCTGATTGCAGTCACACCGTTGAGCCGGGTTGCACTGTCCTGGCGGCCCGTGATTCGGGCGTGATCGACCGCCATCGTTACGAAAGCTACGTCCGATTGCACCAGGAACACCGCAAATTGGCGGATATGTACTGGTGGGGCATCGACGAACCGGATTGATCCGGTTCCGACTTTCCCCAAAACCTCACCCACACCCGGGTGAATCGCTGCTTTCATCACCCTTTTCAAGGAGAAGCACAATGTCTCATCAAAATGGCTTCCTCAAAACAGGCCTGTGCTCACTGATGCTGGCACTGGTAATCGTCACCGCCGTCCCTGTCTACGCGGCACCTGTCAATCAAACGCTCCCGCCGGTACCGGAATGGCCGATCATCGGCCCGCTTTTACAATGGTTGGGCCTGGCCCCCACAGCCACTCCAACACCAACCGCTACCCCTCCACCGACGCCAGTACTACCGGAATATAAAATTACCAGCATGAGCGATCTGAAAAGTCTGGAACAAAAACTGACGGCCAACCAACCCAGCCGGGTCATCATCACCGAAGCCGACATCAATGCCCTGATCATGGAAGCGCTGGGCTCCAAACATGCGGGGGAAGTCCGCAACCTCGCCATCACCCTGGTCCAGGATGAAATAAAAGTCTCAGTCGAAGTGGACCGTCAAACCGTGGAAAGCTACGGTGTTCCGCTGGGCGGTCAGGCCGGCACGCTGAAAATCGACGGCACCTTCGGCGTCGCCGTCCAGAATTGCCGGGCCTCCCTCAAAGTCAAAGAGATCAAAATCAACGACCGGGGCTTCCCGCTGGGCGGCACCGCGGAAAAACTACTCAATAACGCCATCGACAAAAACTGGCCGGATTCGGTCTGTGTCCAACAGGTCACCCTTACTCCCGGCCAGTTAACCCTGGAAGGGTATCGCAAATAACAAAATTTATGTTTTGGCGCACTTCAGAAAGTGCGCCAAAACATAAATAAAAATTTTCTCCGCCTGTCCTGCGCATCGCCGCGAACCCAACAAAAACGACCGGGGCGGTCAGGCTGAGAAAAAAGCCCCTATTTTCGGCGGCTTTCGGAAGCCGCCGAAAATATGAACAAAAAAACTCTCTCTGACCATCCAGGTCGACAAAAAAAACAAAAAGCTTGCAAGGAGCACATCATGCCGGAAACCATCAATTTTTACGAAGTCCATGCCCCTTACGGCTGCTTTTCCAATTTCGCCCCCTACCCCATCACCATCAACGGCAAAGTCTGGCTCACGACCGAACACTACTTCCAGGCGCAAAAATTCGCCGGTACCCCGCACGAAGAAGAAATCCGGCAGACAACCTCGCCCATGATCGCCGCTCGCAAAGGCCGCAGTCGAGAACGCCCCTTGCGCCCCGATTGGGAAACGGTCAAGGAAAACATCATGAGAGAAGCGCTCGCGGCAAAATTCACCCAACATCCCGACATCGCCCAAATCCTCCTGGAAACGGGCGACGCCATCCTGGTCGAACACACAACCAACGATCGCTATTGGGCCGACGGCGGTGACGGAAAAGGGCTCAACCGCCTGGGATACCTGCTCATGGAACTGCGCGAGCATCTCCGCACCGCCCAATCTTCCACCGGGAATCCGTCCTGAAAATAACCCTGACCTTAACATGGACCTTTCCAGAGCCGTCCCGGCAACGCAGACTGTCTACTTTTTGTTGTAATAGACACAGAGAAGAATTAAAAAATCTCCTCCCTTCTTCTCCGTGCTCTCTGTGCTCTCTGTGACTCTGCGGTGAAATCTCTTCTCTTTGTTCATCCTTAATACACGGTTGCATAGGAGACAAAAGATGGCCACCGATCCATTGCTCCCTTTCCAAAAACAACAATTTCTCAACCTGGAAACCTTCCGCAAAAGCGGCGCGGGCATCAAAACCCCGGTCTGGTTCACTGAAGCCGACGGCAAACTCTATGTCCGCACCCTGGATATCTCCGCCAAGGTAAAGCGGGTCCGTCACACCGCTCGGGTCCGCATCGTTCCCTGCGACGTCCGCGGCAATCCTTCCGGCGAATGGATCGAAGCCCAGGCCCGATTGGTCGCGGACCCCACTCTCGCCGAAAAAATCAACCGCCTGCTCCTGAAAAAATACGGACTGCAAAAACAGTTCATGGAAATTCTCTCCTGGTTCCGTAGAGCCGGTTATGCAGTAATAGAAATTCAGCTTTAAACAGAGGTAAACGTATGCCCATAAAAACCATTCTCTTCGATCTGGATGGAACCCTTTTAAACAATGGGCCCATGGATGTCTTCATCGATCACTACTTCCGACTGCTCTGTGCCCGCTTCAAAGACCAGATCCCGCCGGATCTCCTCGTCAAAACCCTCTGGCGCTCTGTCGAAAAGATGGTTAAACACGATCCTGCTATAACTAATGAAGAATCCTTCAGCGCCTTCTTCTATCCGGAACTCGGCCGCACCCGCGCCGACATGGAGCCGGTTCTGAACGACTTCTACCGCGAAGATTTCCCCCGCCTGCAACAATATGCCCCCGCCTTCCCCGATGCCCGGCGCGCCGTCCAGGCCGCCTTTGACCGGGGTTATCGCGTCGCCATCGCCACCAATCCCATCTTTCCTGCCACCGCGATCCATCAACGGGTGGATTGGGCCGGCGTCAGCGGTTTCCCCTACCTCAAAATCACCACCTACGAAAACAGCCATGCCGCCAAACCCAATCCGGCCTATTACCAGGAATTATTGAAAGAATTCGATTGCCTCCCGGAGGAAACCCTTATGGTGGGAGATGAAGATATGGATATGATCGCCGCGCATCTCGGCTGTCAGACCTACTGGATTGCAGGCTCTCCGGGTGAGCTGGCCCCCACCACCCCGCCTCCCACCTACAGCGGCACCCTCACCGACCTGATCTCTCTTCTGTCCTGAAAATAGCCCAACCAGGAAATCATTACGTTTCACGTTTCAGAAAAACTCTACGCTTCCGCATCTGCGGTCTTTGTGTGCTCTGCGGTGAACTCTCTGCTCCACAAAAAGACGCAGAGGAAAATAAATCTTCCTCTGCGTCTCTGCGTTAAATCTGATTTCCTGCGTAAAAAATCAGAGTCTGACCCACTCCAGATCCGTATGATGAACCGTAATAACACCATCATCATTGATAAACCGCTCGGCACTGTCCTCCGGAAAACAAATCAAATCAAAGGGTGCGCGGCGTTCAACGCCCCGCAGCGACTTACGCACCATATTTTCCGCTACTTCCAGATCCTCATCCCATCGAGCCAGAGCAAAATGGGTCGCTTTATAATGTTTAACCAGATGTAGAAGCTTATCCTTGGCCACCGTCCCGGCTTCTCCCCAAAACAAGGGCCGCCCTTCCGGTCCAATCGAAACCACATCCGGCCGATATCGATCCCCCACCGGCATCTCCACCGCCAATCCGGAATAAATCGGCAAATACAGCGCCCATAACAAAGCCTTCATCACCACGTGGGCCGTACTTTCGTCCACCCGTTTGACAAAGACTACCTGGCGCCCTTGCGCCCGCAAAGTCCACTTCCGAGGTAGCATAAGTTCTTCATCACTCATGGAGGGTATTATACCGCAATTAAGGTATTTTCTTCAGGGCAATCTGTGGTAAAGTTGCAAAGTTGAAAAGCGGCCGGCCCACACGGAACAAGAATATAGCGATCAACGTCATTACGTTTCGTGCCGCTGTCGGCAGCACATCACAAGGGTTGAACACCTTCCCTCTAAAAAATATCACAACGTGGAGGCCTTATGGCGAATACAAAAACAAACGGGATACAGGAAGACCAGCCCAAACTCCCCCAACTCTTCTGGGGCGTCATCCGCCACCCCTACAAAACCCTGGGCATGCTCAGCCAGGATCAACGTAAAATCTGGCTGATACCGGCCCTCCTGGCCATTATCGTCCTCACCGCCTCAGCCGGCCTCTCCTCCATGACGGCTACGAATCAGATGATGACTCCAACCGACCCGACCATGATGTCGAAAGAAGGCATGGTCTATCAGGAAGGCGGCGGAGCCCCCGGCGGGATGGGCAGTGCCACCGGCGCCCTGGGCGCCATTGCCATCGGAAGCGCCATCATCGGTAAGCTCTTTGAAACCGCCCTCGGCTGGTTAATCTGGGCCGGCGCGCTCTACCTGGTCAGCGTCTTCCTCGGCCGCAGCAGCACCTTTCCCCAGATGTTCCGCCTGACAGTCTGGGCCTGGATTCCCTTCATCATCCGCGGCCTGCTCCAGATCGCCTACATCCTGATTGCCGGTAAAGCCCTGGGCGAAGCCGGACTTTCCGGTTTGGTTCTGGATAGAGAGGCCCAGGCCCTTGCCATGATCCCCGCCAGTCCGGGACAGCTCGCCCTCGCGTCTATTCTCGGTAATATCGATCTCTTCATTATCTGGAATACTCTCCTGTTGGGACTCGGCCTGGCCGCCGCTACCAAACTGACACCAAAGAAAGCCCTGATCGCCGCCCTCTGCATCTGGACGCTCTTCGCGCTGCTCAGCATCATCCCCGGCCAGATCGGCGGCATCTTCACCTCCAGCAACAGCGGCAGCGGAGGAGGCGTCGGCTTTATTCCCTCCATCTTCGGTTAACGGATAATCCAGCATGGCTGAAACTGCAGAAACTCTGATCCGCGTGGCTGACCTGCGCCGCGAATACAAAATGGGCGATCAGGTTGTCCATGCTCTCGACGGCGTCAGTCTGGAAATCCAGGCCGGCGAATTCACCGGCATCATGGGACCTTCCGGCTCCGGAAAATCCACCCTGCTCTACCTGCTGGGCGGATTGGACCGGGCCACCGGCGGCCAGATCTGGGTTCATGACCAGGAAATCACCGCCCTGGATGAAAACGATCTGGCCGGCTATCGCGGCAAAAAGATCGGCTTCATCTTCCAGTCCTTCCACCTGATTCCCTCGATGACCGCCCTGCAAAATGTGGAATTTCCCATGATCTTTTCCCGCATTCCCCCCGACGTGCGTCGCCAACGAGCCCAGACGCTCCTGGAAACCGTCGGCCTGGAAAACCGGATGCACCACAAACCTACCGAACTCTCCGGGGGCCAGCAACAACGGGTGGCCATGGCCCGCGCCCTGGTCAACGATCCCCAGATCATTCTCGCCGACGAACCGACGGGGAACCTCGATACCCGCATCGGCGCTGAAGTGATGAACCTGCTCAAAAAATTGAACGAAGAACAAAAACGGACGATCATCATCGTTTCCCACGACCCCACCCTCACCCGCTACGTCACCCGCGAAATTCGCCTGCTCGATGGTCAGATCGTCACGCCTCAAAGTAAGGAGTCCAACCATGCGTAAACTGCTTCCTATTCTCTTAGTGGCCCTGCTGGCCTTGCTCAATCCGTTTAATGCACCACCCAGAAACGTTGCCGCCCAATCGCCTATTCCACCACCACCCGGGCTAACCTCGATCGAACCTGGTATCCTCTCCAACCAAACCGGCGGCATCATCAGCGTCTATGGACGCGGTTTTATCACCACCACCACCGTCCGCGTCGTAGGTTACGGTATGCTGACGGTAGAGTTCATTAACACCGGCGCGCTGCGGGCCACCATCCCGGCCGGCATCCCTACCGGAGTCTACAGCATCGTCGCCAGCAATGGTCCGGGCTCCGATTCCAATATTCTCAACGGCGCTCTACAAATCACAGCTCCCAGCATCGCTCCCACCGCCTCGGCCCCCACCCCCGGCCGCCCAATCCTCACCCTCCGCTCCTACTCCATCCAACCCGACAAAGTGCGCCCGGGCCAGGAATTCCTGGTCACCCTGGAAATCTACAACAACGGCAGCCGCGCCAGTGAAAACACTCTGGTCACCTTCCCCGGCGGCGCCTTCCTGCCCGTCGGCGAATCCGGCCACAACCTCTGGCAGATGGGCATCAATGCCACCGCCGTCGTAACGCAGGTAATGCGTGTCCCCAGTACGATCGCCTCCGGCATCCAAAGCCTGCAGGTCGTCCTGAGCGGCAATGATTTCGAAGGAACGCACTACGATTATCCGCAGACCATCGGCGTCGAAACGATCGGCAACACCGGCGGAACCGGCACCGCCACCGGCGCCCCCAAACTGGTCATCGAAAATGTCAAAATCACGCCGGAAATCGTCGGCCCCGGCAACCCCTTCACCGTCACCATGACCCTCGGCAACCACGGTCGCCGCACCGCCACCAATGTGGTCGTCGGAACCAGCGGCGCGCTCGCTATCCCCGCTGAGGGCAGCAATATGGTCGCCGCCCCCCAGATCCAGATCGACAAAACCGCAGTGGTAACCCTCCCCCTGATCCTCGGCGAAGCCGAAAAGGGCGGCCGCCAGAACCTGACCATTGCCCTGCAATACAGCGATCCCTCCGGCGGCAATTATACGGACCAGCAAAATGTCGGGCTGGACATCAACACCAGCCTCGCCAACCGCCCCCAGTTGCTGATCGCCGGCTATGAAACGGCCCCGAACGTCCTCTCGCCGGGCGACCGCTTCACCCTCACCCTGAGCCTCTCCAATGTCGGCGGCGGCGATGCCCAACGGCTCCTGGTCTCCCTCGGGGGGGAAGGCGGCGAAAAACTGGAAAACTTCGTCCCGGTCGACTCGAGCAATGTCCGCTTCCTGCAACGGCTCAACGCCGGCACCACGATCACAGTCACCCACATGCTTATTGTCGACGGCAAAGCCGAACCCAAAGCCTACAACCTGCCCATCGCCCTGGCCTACGACGACGCCCGCGGCAATCGCAAAACCGAAATCCAACGGATCAGTATGATGGTCTTCCGCCGTCCCCAGTTCCAGGCCAAATTCTCCCAACCCATGGAAGGGATGGCCATGGTCGGCATGCCGTTCTCCTTACCGATCGAAGTCGTCAACATCGGCACCTCGCGCATCAATGTGCCATCGCTGGAAGCCCAAAGCGACAAGCTACAGATCGAAAACAGCTCCATCTACGTCGGCAACCTGGAACCCGGCAGCTCCTGGCTGCTGGACAGCGCTATGGCCACCGCCAGTGAAAGCGGGCCGGTCGAAGTGAATGTGTTGATCCACTACCTGGACGACTTCAACCAGCCCCAGGTCCTCACCCAAACCCTCTCGCTGGACGTGATGGAAGCCCCGCAAATCGATCCCAACCAGCCTACCGGCCCCACCGAACCGGAACCTTCCGGCTCTTTCCTGGACAGCGTCGGCCGCTTCTTCATGGGCCTGCTGGGCCTGGGCAGCTAAACCGAAACGAGGATCGAAATGACTGTACGCGACCTGTTAAGACTGGTCCTGAGCAACTTGCGCCGGATGAAAACCCGCGTTGCCATGACGGCTATAGGAGTCATGATCGGAACGGCAGCCGTCGTGGTTCTCGTTTCCCTGGGCGCCGGGTTGCAAGAACAGGCAACCCAAAGTCTCTACTCCTTCGGCAGCCTGACCGAACTTCAGGTCTACCAGGAAGGCTCTTTTGGGCCTTCCAACGCCAGCTCTTCCCAATCCAGCGCCCAAAAACCGGTCTTGAACGACAAAATGCTCGAACAGTTCCGAAAATTGCCCGACGTGGTCGCCGTCACGCCGATGGAAAATGTCATGGCCGGAGAAATGCGGCTGGGTAACCAGATGGGGTATGCGCAGATCCTCGGCGTCGATGTAAACGCCTTTGCCAAACTCAACCCCACCCTGGTCAGCGGCACCCTGGAACTGGGCCACGGACTGCTGGTCGCCGGCGCCAATGTCGGCCAGAACTTTATGGATTACGAAGCCATGCAGCGCGGCGATCCCCCCCCTGAAATCTTCAATCGCAGCATTAAAATGGTCATCTATCCCCCTACCAGCGACGGCACCATGCCGGTAGCCACCAATCTGCAATATCGGGTCGGCGGAATCCTCAAATCCCAGGGCTATCTCTATGACTACAGCGTCTTCATCCCTCTGCGAGAAGCTCTTGAGATCAATGCCCGGGTCACCGGCCAACGGCCCAACAAAAACAAAGACGGCTACAACCAGGTCCTGGTCCGCATCACCGATCCCAACCGCTCGCCGATCGTCGAACAGGCCATCAAAGAGCTGGGATTCAGCGTCCAATCGGCCCGCGGTATGCTCGATGAGATCAACTCCTTCTTCCGCATCATCCAGGCCGTCCTGGGCGGCATCGGCGCAATCGCCCTGCTGGTCGCAGCCTTCGGCATCGCCAACACCATGATGATGGCCATTTACGAACGCACCCGGGAAATCGGCTTGATGAAAGCTCTGGGCGCCTCCAACCAGGATGTCATGTCGGTCTTTCTGGCCGAAGCCGGGGGAATCGGCCTCCTGGGAGGAATTGGCGGCGTACTGTTGGGCATCGGACTGGGCGCCCTGATCAACCTGGTCGGCGGTTCAATGCTGGCCAGTCAGGGCGGGGGCGGGCTCTTCGGCCCCTCCACCGATGGATCGCCCACCACACTGGCCGTAACCCCCATCTGGCTGCCGATCTTCTCCATCCTCTTCGCCACCCTCATCGGCATCGCCTCCGGAATCTATCCGGCCCTGCGCGCCGCCGCCCTCAGCCCCATCATCGCCCTGAAATATGAATAAAAAGCGGGCAGCAGCAAGTCGACAGTAGACAACAAAACTCGTTTTTCGGCAGCCTGTGGAGGCCGCCGAAAAACAAAAAAAGCCCATATTTTGGGCGGCTTTCTGAAGCCGCCCAAAATATGAATAAAAACAACTCTCTCCCCCCCTCCCGCGCGTAGACACTTACCGAAAAAGCCCCCGCTGCGGGACATAAAAACTGTTTTTAATCCATACTCATGAACAACCGCATAGGTCAAAAAAGATCGCGCTATCCCTAACGGGATAGCGCGATCTTTCACCCAAGAAAACCAATTACTTGGTTCGTACCACAATGGGCAAATAAGTAAAAATATTGCCCCGTACCGAAACCGAAGTCGTCGCCGTCACCGCCCCCAGCGAATTGCTCGCCGTCACCATCGCCGTGTAATTCCCGGCAACAAGATAGCGATGTTTGACCACGCCCCCGACGCCCGTCTCACCATCACCGAAGGCCCAGGTATAAGTCACGGGAGAACCCGCCGTAATCGTTGCCGAGAAGCTCGTTTCCTGGCCCAGACTCGTCACACCGCTGCTCCAGGCACTCACCCCCGTAATCGGCGCCAAAACCTCCGACACCGTAAAGGCATTCTGCACGACCGTCGGCTGGCAATCGCCATTGTAAATCGTCAGCGCGTAAGCCCCGCCCGCCATCCCGGCCGGCACAATCGCCGTCAACGTCGTCGAATTGACCAACGTACTCGACAACCAGGTATTGCCCAGCTTCAAGGCCGGAACTTCGCTGAATCCGGTGCCGGTGATCGTAAGCGTCGTCACCGCCGTAGAGAGAGCCCCGCCCGGCGCCACACTCTCCACCGTCGCCGGAGCCGCCAGAGCCATCGGCGCGCTGATCGCCACATCGTCGATGAACCAACCGGTATCGCCCGTAGAGCTGTCACAGCCCAACCGCCAACGCAGCAACACCGCCTGTCCACCATAGGAACTGAGATCCACCGTCACCTTGGTCCAGGTCACCAGATCCGTAATCCAGGCATTTCGCCCACCCAGGGGGTTGTTGTACGCGGAACTCACCGTACCGTTATAGCCGCCGCTCGTAATGCGCGGCCCCAGGTCGATCCAGGAGCTTCCCCCATCCGTTGAAATTTCCAACACCGCTCCGTCATAACCGGTGCTGGTGCCTTCAAAAGCATATTTATGCCAGAAAGTCAGTTCGCTATTGTTATCCAACGTGATCGGAGTCGTCGTCCAAAGCCGGCTGTCGGTTACCGTGGCATCATCAGGAACCAACCAGGCATTGGCCCCGCCGTGCGAACTCGTACTGACAATCGCCCATCGGTCCGTTCCCGAAGCGGCTTGATGCGACCACTTGCCCGCACCGGCTTCCATATCGTCAATAAAGAGATTGGCCCGGGACATCACCGCAAAATGCCACGGTTCAGCCCAATCACCGGCCCCGCAGATATTGCTCGATTGCGCCTGCCACCAGTAACAACGGCCGCTTTCCAGTATCGTAGAGGAAGTGTAATCCAAACCGGAAAGGTTGCTCACATCGACCACCGTCGGCGCAAAGAAGGGCGTCCGCGCCAACCGGAAACGATATTGATCGGCCAGCGCAACAGCTCCCCATTGGAAAGCCGGCGCAAAAGCCGTATTCGTCATCCCCTCCGTCGGCGTGATCAAAACCGGCGCAGTCGGCGATACTTTCGCCACCCGCAGATGGATCAATCCGGTCTGGGTCAGGCTGACATGATCGGTAGCCGTGACCGTCAACGTGTAATCCCCACCCGCCACTGCCGGAGAGACATTCAAGGTCAACGTTGCCGTAAAGGGCGCCTGGAAAGAAGCCGGCACGATTCCGGCCGTAATGCCGGCGGGCAGAGGTCCGACCGTCAACTCCACAGTGCTGGAATAATCCCGTAGACTCTCAATGCGGACCGACGTTGTCAAGACACCACTGTTGCAGATCGAGAGCTGACTCGGAGTCACGCTCAAAGCAAATGAAGGCCGCTCGGGATCCAGGAAAATGCGCACCGAAGGATCACCGAAGACCTGATAGGCTTCCCAGTAATACCGGGCACTATCCGAATAGGCCGTCTCCACAGCCCGCAGCCCGAAATCGGTCATGGCTGCGACATCGGGATGCTCTACCCCGGCCACAAACAGGGAATCGAACATCTTCTTTTCCAGGACATCGTCTTCGTCCCAGTAGGTATTGTGAGAAGAGGCCCACATCACCAGGGCGCCTTTGTTTTCCTGCAGCACCCAGGTCTCAGCATAGCACTCTGTCTGATTGAAGGAGCCGGTCACACAGGCATGGCTGGCCACGAAAGGCGTCACGCCCGTCGCATTCAACGCCTGCACCTGAGCCTGAGAATAGGAAACATTGCCGTCGGCCCAACCGGTCTCGCTGCCGTGCCCGGAATAGATAATGGCCCAGCGGCCGTCGTTCGCCGCATTGGTAATGTTCGTCGCCGTCCCATTAGTCCCCACACAGTAGATCTTGTCCCCACCGACCTGCGGATCGCTGGGGAAGATCCCCGTATACCCCTTCGGTCCGGTATGAGTGCTGATCACATAATTATGGGTCGGCTCGGCAACCTGATAATTATCGCAGGTGGCAATAAAAGCCGCTTTCTTTAACCACGGCTCCGTCCCCACCAGTTGAGCATAGGCCACATACTTGTTGACCATCGCCGTCGTCTGAGCCGCCGAACGCACCGGGAAGCGCCCCCGGCCAACATCGGGATGCCAGTCGGACGTCCCATCCATCGTATAGTAGTAGAGATCGGTATACTTTCCGGAACTCTCCACGCTGCTCCAGGCCGGAATGGTATCCGTATCCCCGACCAGCAACACGTAGCTCGGCCGAACCGACCAGGAATCATAAGCCGTCTGGATATAGGTCTTGATCTGTTCCTTGGTCGAGCCGGGTAACTGAGAAAGTTTCGTCACCGTGACATCAAAACCACGCGCCTGCTGCAACTGCACAAAAGGCTGCAAAGCATCGTAATAGGCATCGGCCACAATGATCAGATAACCCAGAGCCGTCGTCTTGGGAGTCGCCTGCCCCAGATTGTAGTTCAACACCTGAGGTGCCAGGCTGTTGTCGAAGAGCGGTGAAGCGTACTTCGTCCGATTCGACAACGACACGGCCACATTCGATCCGCTCAACTGCAAGCGGAAATGGACCTGCTGATAGAAGCGCACTTTCCCCGCAGCCGGATCATAGGCCACCGGTCGCACTTCCACCGAGACAAGCCGATGGCCGCGTACCACATACGGTTGCCCCACCACAATCAGAGCATCCGGAGCAAAACCGGCCCGGGCATAGATCTGCTGATCCAGAGCAAAAGGAGGCGTCCCGCCCGGCAGCTTCACCGCCGGCGCCTGGCGCGGATAAAGACGTTCCAGCTTCAGCTCATTCAACGTGGATTCCGTCATTTTGGAATCCAGCACTTCCACTTTGACCGAAGCGCCCCAGGGAATTTCAACTTCCTGGCGCAGCACCGGCAAATCGGGCGCCCCGACCGCAGCAAAGTGGCTGTAACCATCCCCGCTCAGGCGGGTATAAGCCGTTCCGTTCACCGTGACCGTCTCAAACTGGCAGCCCGGCAGGTCGGCCGACAATTCCAGGTGACGAAGATCCGCCTGGAGCAGATTCATCTCAGGAGTCTCGGCTCCGGTTCTCTCACCAAAAGGCAACCACCCCGCTCCGGTCACCGGGGCAGCCTGCAAAGCAGCCGGATTCCAGCCTCCAACGCCTGAAAGAAGCAGGCCAAGTAGCAGAGCAAAAGTTACCCTGCCCAATACAGAAATTCTCATCTGCGTCTTCATCGATCGTCCTCCACAAGAAAAAATCAAAGGGTGGCTCAGAGGATTGCCATCCAATAAGAAAGCGGGGTCCATCTTTTGGAAGGCCCCGCGATCCTACACTATAAAATAGCCAACAGCTTTACCGTGAAAAACTTTAATAAAATTTTTACGATCTGTGCAGTTATTCGTAGGAGCGGTTAACGGCCGGTTTTTTGCGTCTCGCAACAGGCACTTTCCATGTAAGGAACAACGCGCTGGATGGAAAGAGAGTATTTTTTGTTTGTATTTTCGCGCGCATCAGAATGCGCGCGAAAATACTGGCCTTTTCTCTCACTTTTACGAATTAACTGCACGGATCTTTTTTATTTTTCGCGCCCCGTAGGAGCGCGAAAAATAAAAAAAGAAATCACAACCGCCGGCTATACATCAACACCCGTCCCGTTTCCCTGAACCCCAAAGAACGATATAAATCCCAGGCCGCTGTTGAGCGCGGCTCCACCGGGCCGATCACCACACAACTCGCGCCCCGGTCGCGCATCGCCTGCATCCCATCACGTACCACCGCTTTGGCCAGCCCCAAACGCCGGAACCGGGGATTGGTTCCCACCGGTTCAAACTCCCCCACCCCATTGACCGAATCAAGCCAGCCCAGCGCAAAAGCCGCGAACTCTCCCGTCGGCGCCACGGCCACCCGATCCAATAACGGCGTATACCCCGGCATCTGCATCAACTGACTGTAACCATCGACCGTAATCCGGGAAGGCGCAAAAGCCGCCCGATGCACCTCGGTCCGCAAGGTCACTTCCGGTAGACCGGTAACCGCACGTAAAACAAAATCATCCGGCGCCGGCACCACCGGTAACGCTCCATCCAGCGAATGCCAGAGCAAAATGGCATCGTTGTCTTCCTTGAAAAAACCGCGATGCGTCAGCGCCGCAATCTGCGACTCATCATCCGCATAAACCCCTACATCCGTGCTCAACTGCCCCCCTGGACCAAAAGGAGCACCATAACGGGCCCGTTGCCAGTATCGCTCTACCCAGGTCAACATCTGATCTTCCAGGCCACTGCCGCGCGCCCGGGGATGCACCTGAAATTCGAAAAAGAGCGGACTCCGCCCGCCATCTTCCCGGGGACCGGGAGGCGTGACCACGGCAAATCCCAACAACTCACCGCCGTTGGACTCCCATAATTGAACTGTCTGACTCAAATCGTACCGAATAGAATGAAGGAAAAAACGCCAGACCAAATCCCCCACGTGCCAGCAACTATGCCCTAAACCGGCACGCATCGAAATTAAGAAAGCGCGTAACTTCATCAAATCATCGGGGCCCTGGTAGGGATGGGTATTCGTCATCCAGACTCCTCCTGACCTCTTGATTTTTTTAACCCGGACTCTCTATATGATAATGCAGGTTATCGGCTTTGAGAAAACTTTTTAATTCCCAGTTTATTTTAGTATTCCCGACCCTTTACTCGACACGCACCCGGGCCTCACCATCCTGCCAGCGGATCACCAGACGGCTACCCGGCACAGCCGCAGCCACCATCGTGACCAAAGCCCCGTCGGCCTCCGCCCGCACCATCGCATAACCCCGACGCAAAACCGCCTCAGGATTCAATGCTTCCAGTCGGGCCGTAATGGACTCCAACCGCTGCCGCTCCAACACCAGCCGATTCTCACAGGCCCGCCCCGCCCGCTCTGCCAGATCATCCACCCGCTGGCGAGAATTCGCCAGCCGCATCTGTGGAGCCAGATGATCCAACGTCCGTTCCATCCGGACCACCTGCTCCCGTAAAATCCGCCAACGTTGCTCAAATTCCGTTTCCAGACGGGATTGCACCGCAAAAAGCTGCGCCTGCAATTCGATTCGATCGGGAGTCGCCAGCTGCGCCGCCGCCGTCGGCGTAGGAGCCCGCACATCCGCCGCAAAATCGCATAACGTAAAATCGATCTCATGTCCCACACCACTGATCACCGGATGGCGGGCCGCAGCCACCGCCCGCACCACCCGTTCATCGTTGAAAGCCCACAAATCCTCCAGCGACCCCCCGCCCCGCACCACCAGAATCACATCGATATCTTCCCGGGCATCCAGCGCAGTCAATGCCGCCACGATCTGGGGGGGAGCATCCTCACCTTGCACAGAAGTCGGTGAAAGCAACACATCCGCCAAAGGATAGCGACTGCGCAAAATCTGCAACACATCCCGGAGCGCCGCGGCCGAAGGAGAGGTCACCACGCCGATATGATGGGGATAAGCCGGCGACGGCTGCTTGCG
Source organism: uncultured Anaerolineales bacterium (assembly GCA_964501335.1). Classification (GTDB taxonomy): domain Bacteria; phylum Chloroflexota; class Anaerolineae; order B4-G1; family SLSP01; genus CAZCTC01. The sequence continues at coordinate 60,199 of CAZCTC010000024.1, forward strand.
TTCCGCCGCAAAAAGCCCTTCAGCCTCCAAACGAGCCTTCAACCGCTCAAATTCCTGATTGAGCTGCCCCCGCCCCGCCGTCTGGAACCAATCCACATACAGCTGATATCTCCCATCCGGCTCGTAAAGGCTGATCTTACCATGGGTCACCATCTGATCGCCATCGCGCGGCAAAACAGTGTTTGCCTTGATCTGACTCTTCCAGATCACACAGGCAAGCTGAGCCCCGGCATCTTTAAGCGTAAAATAGATATGCCCTGAAGAAGGCCTGCGCAGGTTGGAAACCTCACCCGAGACCCACACATTCTGCAAAGCAGTCTCCCGATCCAGAATTGTGCGAATACGGCGAGTCACCTCCGTCACCGACCAGGCCCGATCCGGCCCTGATAGTTGAAGCGTCGTCTGGCTCACAGCGCCTCCTGCTGACTGAACTGATAGATACAAAAGTTTTACCACAAAGTGAAAAAATAGAAAGTTCTCACTCTGTTTGCGTTCTTTTAAAAAAGGATTACAATCAAAATTAGCCAGGGTTATTAACAGTCGGACTTTCCCCCTGGGTCTCTCCTGATATAGGTTAAGCCATCTCAACCCATCTCCTTTCTAATGGACCGATATGGTCAATCGGTCATTTGTCTCGCCTAAAAGGCTTTAACCCATTCCAAGTGATGAAAGATGAATAAGCAAAACCCAACACCTGAATTGCGGTCCGAAAAAAAACCCCAGGCCAAGGTTGAGTCGCCCGTTTCTAATTCCCCGGATTTGACGCCCGAACCTCTTCAGGATTCCCAAGCCTTCAATGGCGGCGCTATTGAATCCCAGGCCGATGTCTTACACCGCCTTCCCACCTCCGGACGCCAGAACATCATGCGCCAGATCAGCCAGGTCCAGGGAAACCGGCATGCTCAACGTCTTGCCGCGGCACTCGGGCATAACACGTCCGTTCAGCCCAAGCTCAGCGTCAGCCAGGTCAACGACCCCGCAGAAGTCGAGGCCGACCAGGTTGCCCATCAGGTTATGTCCATGCCTGAAGCCAAAGCCCAGCGCCGCCCCGACGCTCAGGGGGCCTCCATTCAGCGCCAGGGCGAAGGCGAAGTCCAGGCCGGGGCCAACGTGGAAAGCCAGCTCGCCGGCAGCAAAGGCAGCGGCAACCCCATGAATCCGGAAACTCAGGGCTTTATGGAATCCCGCTTCGGCACCGATTTCAGCGGCGTCCGCGTCCACACCGACAGCGGCGCCGTCCAGATGAGCAAAGATCTGGAAGCCCAGGCCTTCACCCACGGTCAGGATATCTATTTCAACCAGGGCAAATACGACCCCGGTTCCAACAGCGGCAAAGAACTGCTGGCCCATGAATTAACGCACGTCGTACAACAAAACCGCGGCGCCGCCCTGAAACCCATTGCCCGCGCCGCCACTACGGCTGCCCAGGAATTCAAACCGGCCGATCCCAAAGGCCTGATCGCCAACCTGGCGCCCGAAATGCAAACCAAAGTCCGCGCCCTGATCGAAAACGCCCACAAGAAAGGACTCAATATCTGGGTTCAGTGTGGTATGCGTACCATTGCCGAACAAGACGAACTCTACGCTCAGGGCCGCACCAAGAAAGGTGATGTCGTCACCCAGGTCAAGGGCGGCGACAGCTACCACAACTACGGGATCGCGGTCGATGTCGTCTTCCATGGCGCCGAACCCTGGGGCAGCAAGCATGACTGGCAGGCCCTCGGCAAAGCCGGTCAGGAAGCCGGCCTTGAATGGGGCGGCAGCTGGAAAAGCTTCGTCGATCTGCCGCACTTCCAGATCTCCGGGCTGACTATGTCGAAGGTCAAAGGCTGGTACGCCAACGGCGGCATGGCCAATGTCTGGAAGAACATCGGCAGCTCGGGCGGAACGGAAGCCCCCACCGAAAAGAAAGAAGACAAGCCCAAGACGGTGGTCCCGGCACCGACCGGCACCCCCATCGGCACGGCCAAGGTTACCACGGATGTCCTGAACGTCCGCAGCGGACCGTCGGCCAGCACCGATCGGCTGGGCCAGCTCAAATCGGGCGAACAGGTGAGCGTCTACAGCCGCAACGGCGAATGGCTCTGCATTGCCTACAACAAACAGACCGCCTACATCCACAGCGGCTACGCCTCTTTCACCGCCGCCACCACGCCCAAAGAAGAGCCGAAGAAAGAAGAACCCAAGAAGGAAGAGCCGAAAAAGGAAGAGCCCAAGAAGGAAGAACCCAAAAAGGAAGAACCTACCGGCGGCTCGACTTCCAGCCAGGGCGTCTCCTACGAAAAGAATCAGGCCGATTACTTCAACGTTGCCAACCAGATCACTTCCGTCATGGAAGGTGGATCGACCAAGGGCGCCTATGATGCGCTCACGGTCGTCACCGACGGCGGGATCGTCTCCTACGGCAAGCACCAATCGACCCTCAGCTCCGGCTCGCTAGAAAGCATCCTGAACGCCTATCTGGCCACCTCCAAAAGCAGCAATGCCGACATCCTCAAGGGCTACATGCCCCGCGTCCGCACCAAGGACGTTTCCCTGAGAACTGAAAAAGCCTTCCTGGATGCGCTCAAAGCCGCCGCCAAAGAGAAGGAAATGCAGATTGCTCAGGATATGGTCTTCAGCAAAGGCTACTGGAACCCGGCCACCACCGCCGCCAAGAACAACGGCATCCAATCTCCGCTGGGCTATGCCATGATGTACGACACCAAGATCCAGGGCGGCCTTGACAGCTGCCTGGAGACAGCCACCAAGACCTGCGGCGGCAAAGTCGGCGAGAAAGTCAGCGGCAAAGAAATCTCCGAGCAGCAATTCCTCAAGGCCTTCAACGATGCCCGCGAAGCCCGGCTGGAATCTCTGGCCGTCGGAGCCGAAGCCAAGGCCGCCAAGCTGGAAGGTGAAGGCAAAGCCGATGCCGCCAAAGCCGAACGGGTGCGCGCGAATGCTCTGCGCGGCTCCAAGTATCGCTGCCGCGCCTTCCGCCAGCTGATCGACGCCGGCAACCTCAACGTCGCCGGCCCCAGCGGCAAAGTGGATATCACCGGCCCCGGTGGGAAGAAATACACCATCGAAGGCTTCGACTCCAGCAAGACCGGCGGCACGACACCCAAGACCGACGGGGGGACAACCCCGAAAACCGACGGCGGCACGACGCCCAAGGATGACGCCAAGGACCCCAAACCCGAAACCGTAGTCGGCAACGCCCTGGTTACCGCCGATGTCCTGAATGTCCGCATGGGCCCCTCCGCCGAGTCGGCCAAACTGGGCCAGTTCACCAAGGGCGCCGTCGTCCCGGTGACCGGCCGCGAAGGCGACTGGCTGAAGATTGTCTACCTGGACAAGCCGGCCTATATCCACAGCAACTACGCCACCTACCCGGCTCCTAAGAAAGAAGAGCCGAAAAAGGAAGAGCCCAAGAAGGAAGAACCCAAAACCGACAGCGGCGGTTCTCAATCGACCAGCGGGCTCGACGCCAGCATCGAATCCAAGATCAAAGCCTTTATGCAGCGCTTTATGCTGCAAATCAAAGTCGGCGAGAAGAACGGTCAGCCCATCTACGTGACCGTCCGCACGCCCTACCACATGAACGCCGGCGACCGCAAGACCAATGCCGAAGCCAACCGCAAAGCCTCGTCCGCCGATGCCAAGATCCTCAGCGGCAACGGCGACTGGCTCGACAGCAACGGCAAGGCCGATCCCGACAGCCTGACCAAGATCGTCCAGGCCGCCGTGGATGCCAAGCGCATCGCCCCCAAGACGGCCGGCGCTACGCTCACCGCCGACGATATCCGCGCCTGGATGCTCAAGTACGGCGTTGGGGTGGATTGCTCCGGCTTCGTCTCCCAGACGCTCAACGAAATCACCGGTCAGATTGCCAAAGAAACCGGCGCCACCGCCCCCGCGAAGTTCGATGTGGGCAACACCGGCGCCAACAGCCTGAACTGGGGCGGCAACCCGACGCAGTTCAGCAAAGTCTCCAAACCCTCCGAACTGCGGGCGGGCGACACGATGTGGATGCCGGGCAGCGTCTCCCACATCATCATCATCACCAATGTCCAGCAGACCCCGCAGGGCACCGTTTTCACCACGGCGGAATCCTCCGGCGGCGGCAGCATCGGGGTCCATGACGACACCTACCGCTGCGTAAAGTCGGATGGAGATTTCAGCGACCTGCAAAAGCGCAAGAGCGACGGCACCTGGGAATCCAAGAACGCCGGCGGCACCTTCCGCTTCAGCCGCTATAAGGGCTACGGCAATTTCAAGGACGAAAAGACCCCCGGCGGCACGACGGACAAGAAAACGGAAACCAAACCGGCCGACAAACCCGCGGATAAACCGGCCGACAAGGGCACCACCGCCCCGGTTGAAAAACCGATCGGCGTGGGTACCGTCACGGCCAGCCAGCTGAACGTCCGCGAAGGACCATCCACCGACAAGAAAGCCATGGGCCAGCTGGCTCAGGGCGCCAAGATCAACGTCTTAGCCAAGGTCGGCGACTGGCTGAAGATCAGCTATGAAGGCAAGACGGGCTACGTCCACGGGGCCTATGTCTCGCTCGACAGCGGCAAGAAAGAAGACAAACCGGTCACCGGCGGCGGAGACACGGTCAAAAAGATCAAGGAAGTCGGCAAGGCCCTCGGCCTGACCGTGAAGGATTCCAACATCTCCGTCATCATGAGCGCGGCCAATGAATTCAGCGTCACCGACAAAGCCCAGCTGGCTTATATCTTCGCCACCGTACACCACGAATCGCACTGGGGCGACTGGATGACCGAATTCGCCAGCGGCGAAGCCTACGAAGGGCGCAAGGACCTGGGCAATACGCAAAAGGGCGACGGCAAGAAATACAAGGGCCGCGGCTTCGTCCAGCTCACCGGCCGGGTCAACTACCAGCAATACGGGGAACGCTTCAAGCTCGACCTGATCAACAAGCCGGAACTGGCCACCGATCCGGCGATCTCTTCCCGGATCACCGTCCACGGCATGGTCTACGGCAAGTTCACCGGCAAGAAATTGTCCGATTACGGCTCCGGCGACGCCTACAACTTCACCGGCGCCCGGGCCATCATCAACGGCAAAGATCGCGCGGACGATATCGCCAAGATTGCCAAGGCCTACTACCAGGCACTCAAGGGATAATCCCCGCTCTCTCCATTTGAATAAAAACTGCTTATTCGCCCGCCTTTCAAGGCGGGCGAATAAGTAATAAATAAAACATCATCCGGTACACGTTTGCATATCAAAATGGAGGAACAACCATGAAACCCGAGGAATCACTCGCCCCGCTCGATCCTGAATCCATCCCCGCCGGCCCGCTCGAACCCGAAAAAACGCCCGGCGCCCCGCCCTCCCACCACCCCACCGAAGCTGCTGAATGGCAGGAAACCCTGGAAGTCGAATTAACAGAAGGTCAGATCATCTATCCGCATACCGCAGAAGATGAACTTGCCGGTATGAGTTTCTCGGCAGAAATCGAACCCGACGAAGGCCCGCTGCCGGCGGAAGGCGGCGAATCACCCTACCTGGGAACCGCCATCATCAAAAACGAAACCTTGAATATCCGCGAGATGCCGGGCACCAATGCCCCCATCCTGGGGCAATTTGTACTGAACGACCAGGCTCCCGTCCTGGCCCGCGTCAACGAATGGTATAAAATCAGCTATAAAGACGGCACAGCCTACATCTATGCCCGTTATGTCCGGCTGGACCTGACGACGAAACCGTACATCGATCCGACGCTGGTCGAGAAAATCCAGCAAGCGGCCCTGGCCACCTCCAAGCCCATCAAAGTCAATCCAGTTCATATCCAAAGCATCCTGGAGGCCTGCACCCTGTTCGGAGTCGAAGATCCGGCGCACCTGGCCTACGTCCTGGCCACCGTCCATTTTGAATCCCATTGGGGCGACTGGATGACCGAATTTGCCGACGGAACGGCCTATGAAGGACGCCAGGATCTGGGAAACACCCAGCCGGGCGACGGCCCCCGCTATAAAGGGCGCGGCTACGTCCAGATGACCGGCCGGATCAACTATCATAACTTCGGCGCGTTCTTCGATGTCCCGCTCGAAGCCCAGCCCGAACTGGCCACCGATCCGACGCTCTCGGCCAAAATCAGCCTCTACGGGATGGTGTATGGAACCTTCACCTCCCGCAAACTTGCCGATTTCGGTGCCGGCGACAGCTATGACTTTTATGAAGCCCGCACCATCATCAATGCCCATGCCGCCGCCGACCAAATCGCCGACATCGCCCGGGTTTACTATCAGGCCTTGAAATAACAAACCGGAAAACAAATTCACGCAAAGGTGCAGAGAGTTATTTTTATCCATATTTTCGGCGGCTTCAGAAAGCCGCCGAAAATATGGGTTTTTCTTTCTCTTGTCTTTCAGGCTAACCGCACAGCTCAGAGAGTTTTTTGTTTATGTTTTGGTGCGCATCAGAATGCGCACCAAAACATGAGCCTTTTCCAGAGCCATCCCGATGACACTATCTGCGATCTCCGCGTCTCTAGAGTGAAAGCTCTTTTTCCCTCCCGCAAAAAATCTAAAACCCCTATCCTCATTTTCTCGACTTGCATTTCAGCATGAAATCGATTACAATAGGAGTGTTCCCGGCTGCTTATTATTGTCTGTTGTTGCTGATTACCTATATAGTGAAAGCCGTATCTCTTTTTAGCGATACGGCTTTTGTACAGCCGGATCTCTGCTTACCCAGGCATACTGTTGGCCCCTTAGTTCCTATTACGGTTAGTTTTGTTCCACCCGCTTAAATCAAAAATGAACTGTGCTTATGACAATTACGTGAGTTTTCCAAAGTGAGGAAACGATGAACAGAGAAAAACAGATGCCTGAAGCTCAAAAAGAAAATCGAGTTCAACCTAAGAGTAACGAGGCTGCCGCACCTCAAAATCGGCCGGAGGTCGACAATCACGCCTCGGAACTCACCTTCAACGGCGGCAACACGGAATCCCAGGTTACCAACCTCAACCGGATGCCCATCATCAGCCGCCGGGGCATGGTCCAACAGATCAGCCGGATGCAAGGCAATCGCCACGTCCAACGCCTGATCGAAACCATCCAGCCCAAACTCAGCGTCAGTCAGCCGGGCGATCGCGCCGAACAGGAAGCCGATCAGGTTGCCAAACAGGTCATGACCATGCCCGAAAACAAGGGCGTTCAACGCCAGGAAGACGACCAGGCCATTCACCGCTCCGGCACCGGCGAAGTCCAGGCCGACAGTCACATCGAGGGCCAGCTGGCTTCCAGCAAAGGCGGCGGCGAAAAACTGCCGGCCGAAACCCAGGGCTTTATGGAATCCCGCTTCGGCACCGATTTCAGCAATGTCCGCGTTCACAACGACGGCAAAGCCACCGAGATGAACCAGAACCTCCAGGCCCAGGCCTTCACCCACGGGCAGGACATCTACTTCAATCAAGGTAAATACAACCCCGGCACCAGCGGCGGCAAAGAACTGCTGGCCCACGAACTGACCCATGTAGTCCAACAAACCGGCGGCGTCGCCCCCAAAGCGATTTCCCGCCAGGCCGAAACGGCCAAAACCGAAGGTGATCCCAAGGGCTTGATCGCCGCCCTGCACCCCGCAATGCAGACCAAAGTCCGCGCTCTGCTCGAAAACGCCAAAAAGAAGGGCCTGGATGTCTGGGTGCAGTGCGGTATGCGCACCATCGCCGAACAGGATGCCCTCTACGCCAAGGGCCGCACCACCGGCACCAAAGGCCAGACGGTCACCAATGCCAAGGGCGGTCAGAGCTGGCACAACTACGGGATTGCCGTCGATGTGGTCTTCAGCAAGGATCCCTGGGGCGAAAAGCACGACTGGAAAGCCCTGGGCCAGGCCGGCAAGGAAGCCGGGTTGGAATGGGGTGGCGACTGGACCAAACTGGTCGATCGGCCACACTTCCAGCTCCCCAACATGACCCTCGGCCAGTTACAGACCTGGAATGCCAACGGCGGCATGGCCAATGTCTGGAAGAACATCAGCGCCGGTGGAGCCGAAGAAAAGACCACCACGCCGACTACCACCGATAAGAAACCGACAACCACCCCCACGGATAAGAAACCCACGACGACGCCTACCACCACCCCCTCTACAGGCGGCAAGAAGACCGAGTCCCAAAAGGTAATGGACACGGTCAAGCAATACGATCCCTACATCCAGGCCGCCAGCAAGAAATACGGCATCCCCGTGGAAACCATCCGGGCCATCATCGCTACTGAATCCAACGGCAATCCCAAGGCCACCAGCGGCGCCGCCTTCGGCCTGATGCAGGTCACCAAGGATACCTGGGAAGGAATCCGCAATACCTATCCCGAACTGAAATCCTATGCCTTCTCGACCGAGAACTGGCAGAACCCCGAAGTGAACATCCTCTTCGGTACCGCCACGATGAAGAGCAAGATGAAGGCCGTCGGTGTGGACCTGACCGACGCCAGCGCGGGAGAACTGGCCATCGTCGCCTATAACGCCGGCGAAGGGACCGTCAAATATGCCATGCAAAATGCCCGCAACGGCGGCAGCAAGAATCCCGCCGCCGACTGCCTCAAACCCGAATACCTCAAACCGGCCATCGAAAAGACCAAGATCTATTCCTACTATCTGACCGGCTCCGGCAAGAAATCCAATCCCTTTGTCGATTCCAAGACCGGCAAACCTCAGGCCGGAAAAGAAGCGGAAGCTCTGGCGGCCGCTATCGACCTGAAGTACAAGGAAATCTCCAAGTACCCCGGCAAGATCCGCGAATACATGGCGGTCCAGAAGGGTGGATCGACCACACCGACGACCACAACGCCTACCACCACCACCACCAAGCCGACCACGACCACCACTACAACAACCACCACCACCAAGCCGACCACCACGACCACGACCAAACCGCCGGCCTCGGCCGATCAAAGCCTGCTCAAGAGCATCTTCGACGGCAAGAAAGTCCTGCGCGAAGGCGACAGCGGCGACGCCGTCAAACTGATCCAGAAAATGCTGATCACTCTGGGTTACAGCTGCGGCAAGGCCGGAGCGGACGGCGACTTCGGCGGCAACACCGCCAACGCCGTGAAGCAATTCCAGACCAACCAGAAACTGGTCGCCGATGCCGTCGTCGGCCGTGCCACCATCACCGCCCTGGTCAAAGCTTATCAGGCGGCCAGCGGCAACAAAGATCCTTACTGGATGCAGGTGCTGAAAGGATTGGCCAGCTGGTGGGAAGGACTGGTCAAGCAGGAAGAAAGCGCCCAGCAGCAACAACAACAGCAGAACAAGCAAAAGAACAAGGAATACCAGGAAATCGAAGACAAGGTCAACCCGAACACCAAAGAGATGGAAAAGATCGGGTTGGAACTGCTGATGGAGGATCGCTACAAGGTCGGCCATGCCTACCTGCCCTTCACCGGCCCTTCGACCGGAAAGAAATACAAGGCCGGCGATATGATCGAGAAAGCCGACCGGGTCTCCTTCTACGGCGAAAAGACCGACGCCAGCAAGCCGACGCGCCCCACCTGGTGCAATCAGTTTGCGATGGATCTGAGCAAGCGGATTCTGGGCGACAACGTCTTCGCCAAAGCCAGCAGCCAGACAGCCGATGGACTGAACAAGTTCATGCGGTCCAACCCGCACATGTTCGAGGAAATCACCAGCATGGAAGCGGCCTGGCAGGAAGCCAACAAGGGCGAGATCATCTACCTCTCCGATCCGGGCCACATTGCCATGGCCCTGCCCACCAGTTCCAAGGATATGTTAAGCCGCGCCGACAAGTCCGGCAAGCAATGGAAGTTCGGGCGGGTAATCCAGGCCGGGGCCAGCCTCGGCGCGATGAACCTGAACTACGCCTGGGGCGTCAACAGCTTCAGCGGGATCAAGTTCTTCAAGTATAAGAAACCCTCCAAATAATCGGAGCTTTCTCAACTAAAAAAGGTCACGGCGCCCTCAGGGACGCCGTGACCTTTTTAGTTAAAGAGACCTGTGCAGTTGGCTCAGAAAACCAGGAACAAAAACATTTTTCGGCGGCTTCAGAAAGCCGCCGAAAAATGAATAAAAAATTCCTCCCCTGCTTCGCACAGCACGTCGCTTTTTATCCAACAAAAGCCTTGTGCAGCGCACAAAAAGCCCTTTCTTAGCTGCGACGCATACGCGAGAGCATCAATAACAGGCTGCCCAACATCGTCACAAAGGCCAGACCGATCTTGGTCGCATCCACGACGGGCTGCACCTGCACCCCCTCGGGCCCCACCGAAATCACGGCCACCGGCCGGGCATTGACACCGCCCCCACCGCCGCCGCCCATGCCGCCGCTGTCAGGATTCTCGACCCCCATCTCGGTCGGTTCGCCTTCGGCCGGTGCCTTATCGGCGGCAGGCGAATGGAAACCACTGCCGTAACTGATCCCCATCCCCAACCCGATCTCGGAAGCCGTAATAATCGTATATTCCCCAGCCTTCCAGGGCGCCCCGTAAACCGCACTGGGATGCGCCACTCCCAAGAGTTTTTCCATCAATGCGCCCACCTGTTCCGGCGCCTTTACCATGGACAGAAAAATCGGACCTTTGTTTTCACCCATCTCAACCCCTCCGTCGTTTAAATAAAGTCGCCCCGAGGCTACCGAAAAGAAAGACCAGACTTAACAAACCCAATCCCCACACAAACCACCGCGTCACATCCGAAACCGGAAGGCGCTCTGTGGGCAATCCCTCCCGTTCTACCATCACAGCTACCGGACGGTTCCAAACCCAGCCGCCCCAGGGAGTCTGAAAAACAATCACACGCGCCATCGGAGTCACCGTCATATCTTTAACCCGCAGAGGAGATCCGGGTTGATCCAGTTTCACCCAACCTACCTTTGTACTCAAAGCCAGCCCTCCTTTCCGGCTCATTATTCAGTCCCATTTAATCCCCTGTCAGTCTAGCATAATTCACCAAAAAGAAAAAGTCGCCGAAATCCCAATCTTGCTTTAAACCCGGAAAAGTCCTATAATCCTCTTCATTAATGCATCCATGCATCCATGCATCCCGCGCAATCGAGAAAACACTATGCGAAGATTAAAAATAAATCTACCGGTTAAAATCGTAGGCCTCTACATACTCTTCGGCATGCTCTGGATTGCTGTCACGGACCTGTTACTTTACAACCTGATCCCCCATAACACTGCCCTCTTTAAAGAATTTGAAACCCTGAAAGGTTGGTTTTATGTAGCTATCACCGCCTGGATATTGTACCAACTCATCAACCAGGGTCTTCGTACCATTGAACGCTCCACCGAATCCGTACGCCAAAGCGAAGAAAAATTCTCCAAAATCTTCCACGCCAGCCCCGACGGCCTGCTGATCACCTGTTTGGACGATAATATCATCCTGGATGCCAATGAAGGCTTTCTACGGCTCATTCAGACCACTCTAAAAGAAAGCCAGGGACACAGGGCGGATGACTTCTTCTATTGGGAAATTTCCGAAGACCGCCAACGCATGGATCAGGAACTGAAAACCTCGGGAGAAAGCCTGAATGTCGAAACCTGGCTCCGCACCCTCCACCACGACCTGATCCCGGTACAGGTCTCAGTCCGGGCCATGGAAATCGAAGGGAAAAATTATATCCTTACCACCTGCCGGGATATCTCCGACCGCAAACAATCCGAAGAGCTGCTCCGCCAACAGGCCCGGGAACTGACCGGTCTCCACGAATCGGCCGTCGCCGTCGCCTCAACACTCCAGGTAGAACAGGTCATGGAAACCCTGGCCGAACGAATGGGGCGAATGGTCGCAGCTCAGGCCGTAGGGATCTACAGCTGGACCAATGAGCCGCAGTCTCACCTCCTGGCCCAATGGGCGGCCGAACTGAACACAACCAACAACCCCAGCAATTTAATTTTTCCGCCTCCCGCTCCCCACAATTATCAACAGGTACTGGAACAGAAAAAACCCCTGGCCCTGGGATTTGCCGAAATAGATCCCCAAAACCGCGATCAACAGCCGCTGCCGATTGCAGAGCTGCTGGTCCCCCTGGTCGTCCGTGATACAGCGGTTGGCTATATCCAGCTGTTACGCTATGCCCACCCCACTCGTCCCACCTTCACCGTCGACGAAATCCGACTCTGTCAGACTCTGGCCGCCGACGCCGCCGTCGCCCTCGAACATGCACGCCTCTTCCAGGCCGAACAACAACAACGGGAAACCGCCGAAGCCCTGGCCGAAGCGGCCCGCACGGTCAACAGCACCCTCAACCCCGAACAAATCCTGGAACAAATTCTGGAACAGGTCGCCCGGGTCGTTTACGGCAATGCCTTCGCCATTGTAGAAATGCAGGCCGGCGCCACCATCCGTACCATCCGCTGGCGAGGCGATCATCAAATGGATCTGACCGAACAGATCACCGATTTCGACACCCTGATCCCCCATCTTAAAGTCCTGGAAACAATGTTCCGGGAAGGTCACTCCCTACGGATCGCCAATCTACAACAAGATGCCCATTGGGAACCCTGGCCCAAATGGACCTGGATGCATTCCCTGGTCGGCGTCCCGATTCGACTTTCCGACGCCCTGATCGGCTTTTTAATTGTGTTGGGAATTCGCCCGGAACAATTCTCGCCCATCGATGTCCATCGTCTGGAAGCCTTTGCCGCCCACGTGGCCACCGCCCTGCACAATGCCCGCCTCTTTGAAAATCTCCGCCGCTATACAGAAGAACTGGAAGAACGGGTTCAAGAGCGCACCCGCCAGATCCAGAACCAGTATGCGCAATCCCAAACCATCCTCAACAGCACCTCCGACGGCATTCTGGTCGCCGCCCGTGACGGTACCATTCAACAGGCCAATACCGTCGCGCAATACTGGCTGAAACGTACGCTGCCGCCCCAGGAACAGGCCATCTTGCTGGAAACCATCCAGAAACTGGCCCGTGACGCTCAAACGACCCAAATTGAGATCGCCCTGAGCGGCACCGACCTGGAACTCAGCGCGGCACCGATCCTCGCCCCCCGTGAAGATGAGGAGCCGACTACCGTCATCGCCATCCACGATGTCAGCCATCTCAAAGCCTTAAACCGGATGAAGCTGGAATTTATCACCAACGTCTCTCACGAGCTGCGCACCCCCGTCACCGCCATCAAACTCTACATTTCCCTGCTCCAGCAAAGCCCGCCGGAGAAATGGAACAAATATCTGGAAGCGCTGGCCCTGGAAGCCGAACGCCAGACCCAACTGATCGAAGCAATTTTACAGATCTCACGGATCGATGCCGGCCGGCTGGAAATCAGACCGGTGCCTACCTCACTCAATACCCTGACCGAAAATATGCTCATGACCTACACCGCCCTGGCCGAACATCACCACCAAACGCTTCGCAGTGAGCTGGCCCCCCAAGACCTCATCGTCAATATCGACCCGGAACAGTTCCAACAGGTATTGGATAATCTCATCACCAACGCCCTCCGCTATACCCCGGAGGGCGGTGAAATTGTGCTGAAAACCGCCCGCCAGGAAAAAGAGGGGCACACATGGGCCACCCTGACCGTGCAGGATACCGGGATCGGCATCCCGGAAAAAGAACTTCCCTTTATTTTCGATCGCTTCTATCGCGGCGAAACCCCCCGCAATTTACAGATCCGCGGCACCGGCCTTGGGCTGGCCATCGTCAAAGAACTGGTGACCCTCCACGGAGGAGAAGTCGAAGTGCAAAGCGAGCCCCACAAAGGCAGCGCCTTTACCATCTGGCTGCCTTTGAGTTAAATCAAAAAAACTCTCTTCCCCTGCTTCGCACCGCGCGGCGCTTCGAACCAAAGAAAAGCCCTTTGCGGGACGCCAAAAGCTGGAATCCATGAACAATCGCCCAGGTCGAAAAAAACGACATGTGCGGTGAGACTGAGAAAAAAACCCATATTTTCGGCGGCTTTCTGAAGCCGCCGAAAATATGAATAAAAATAACTCTCTCCCCCTGCTTCGCACAGCGCGTCGCTTTTTACCAGGAAAGCACTTATTGCGGGACGTAAAAACTGTTTTTAATCTACGCGAATGAACAATCGCACTGGTCGAAAAAAAAATCGCGCCCTCCTGAAAAGGACGGCGCGATTTTTATAAGAAACTGAATAAATTTTAGGGCTTCTTGCCGGGGATAACCAGCGTCTGACCCACTTTGATCCGATTGACATCGGAAATATTGTTGGCCGCCTGCAACTGAGCCACCGTCACCCCATACTTCTTAGCGATCAGTGAAAGCTTATCCCCCTCCTGCACCACATAAGTCGTCCCGCCGGCCGGAACGGCCACCGTGGGAACCGGCGTGCCGGGTTTAATCGTCGGTGCCGGAGTCGTGCCGGGTTTAGGCGTCGCCGCCGGAGCCGCCGCAGCGCCCTTGGGCGGGATGACCAGCGTCTGGCCCGCCTTGATCCGATTGACATCGGAAATATTGTTGGCCGCCTGCAATTGAGCCACCGTCAAACCGTACTTCTTGGCAATGATCGAAAGCTTGTCGCCCTGCTGAACCACATAAGAGGTCCCGCCGGCCGGAACGGGGATGGGCGTACCGGCAGGCGCAACAGGAGCAGAAGAAGCCGCACGGGTCGCCGCAGGAACAGCCCCCTTGCCGATCGCAATCAACACGGCATCGTCCACATACACATCGTTGTTCACCCGGAAATAACCGTCATTCCAGTCGGCCCAGGAGTAGGTGAAGACGGTCACGGTGCTGTTCTTGGCCACCGCATCCACCGAAATCTGCGTCCAGACATCGTAGGCATCCACTTCCGCGGACCAGACGATGTTCGGAGACCAGGGATCGGCGCCGCCGGTGGGATCGATGCCGACTTTGGTATGCATCGGCGACGGATTCTTGGATTTATCCCCATTCGGGCAGGAACTCCAGTTGCCGTTATCCGGCATACAGGACCAGGTCTGCATAAAAGCCGAGAAACGCAGCACCGTGCCCGGTTTGATGTTGGCCACCTGCTGGAAGAACCCGGCCTCATGCTGCCCCGAATAAGAGAAATACTTCGCCGAAAGCCCCCCGCCGTGCACGCGCGTCGGATATTCCACCGCGCTCACGCCGCGGAATTCCGGCCGGCGCCAGTAACTGCAGGTCTCATAATTCGTCCCGCAGGAGACGGGGAAGCGGGCCTTGGCCGGAGGATAGTCCACATAGAAAGCCCGCCAGCCAGGTGCAACCTGGACTTCCGGGATTCCGTCCTGGAAAGGCCAGGCCGCCCCGGCCCCCATTTCAAAATCGCCGTCGTACAACAAATTACCCCCGCCGCCCTGTTGAGCCGCCGCCGGAGAAGCAATAGCTCCCCAGGTGCCCAGCAAAACCGTCATAATAAGCAATACCGAGACCAAAATCCGTCGCCTCATTACATCCTCCTCACTGATTTACAAATTCTTCCACGTACAGAATTGTTCAAGCCTAGGGAATATTGACTTCCCAGGGCAAAGAAACCTCAGTCTGGCAGGCTCCGCCATAAACCCGGCGCGAAGCAACGACAAAGCGTACCTGATCGCCCGAAACCAGCCCGGTAATAGAGGCCTGGTGCTCGGTCACAGGGGCCGCATTCAACAGCGTATGACGATCATAGCGATTAGAATTCATGATGATGGGGAAATAGGTGTAATAAGAGTAGACAGCGGTAGACGTGATGCTGGGGCTGCTGTGACGCACTTCATACCAGACCTGGGTAGAGCCGGCAGAGATCGTCGTCCAGTTGATCGTCAACGTGCCCGGCGTCATCGTAATCGGCTGCACATTGTAAATAAAACCGCTCGGCACCCAGGAAGAAGGATTGGGCAGCCGGCCGTTCGGGAACGGCACCGCCACCAGAGAAGTCTCATCCCAATAGCTCGACATCGACCCGGAGGTCTGCGGTGCCGCATAAGTCCATACGCTGATCGTATTGGCAAGCGCTTCAGCCGTCACCGAGAACTGCTGCCAGGTCAAAGCCGGCGGCATGATTTTCGGCGACCAGACCATCGTCGTGGGGAAATCCGATTCGGCTTCCAGCTTGGGATCGGGGCACTTACTCACACCATCAGGAGGGCAGTTGTAAGGAGGATTATCACTCACTTCTGCAGGCTGGACCCAACCGGTCGGGCTGATCCCCACTTTGGTGTAATAATCAACCGCATCGTTTCTGTTCCAGGCAGAAAATTGATAGAGAACACAAGGTGTCACATTTTTAACGGGCTGATAGACCCCGGCCATGTAAATTCCCCCCCAGCGGATATACCCCTGAGAGCCGTTGTTAGAATCATGGCATAGCCCACCAGGCGCAGGCGGCGGATAACAGGCATTGTGATGAGGATGACCGCCGTCAATGAATTCGGGTAAATTATCTCCCATCCACCATTCGTACCACGAACCGGCCACGAAATGGTTGGTAGGACGCCAATAAAAACGCTCCTGGGGAGTATCGGCATCAGTGTTCATGTTCCCATTGAGAAGCAGATCACCCGAAGCCAGACAGGGCGAGACCACGACAGGTGCAGGCGGCTCAGGTGTTGCTACCTGCCAAGCCTCGGCCTGAACAGCCACCCGGCTCTGCCACAAAACAACTCCCATAGCAGCAATGGCGAGAACCCCAAAGAATTTCTTCAAAGCTATCCTCCTCAAATAATCTTCAAAAAAAAACCGCCGCGAACTAAAATTTTGGCGATTTTTTATCTGGACAAAGGCGAGGCTTTCGCCCACCTGAACAACCTCTCATTCTAACATGCATTCTCAAAATGGCAAATCCGCAAAAAGTAATATTCAGGTTTTGTAAATTATGTTTTTACCTTTATAATAAAGAAGAAGATATATTACCTTTTCCCGCACTTTCCGATCAATTCTTTTCGATTCGCGTTCCAACATATCCTCACTGTGGTCAGATCCCCTGATTTCAATGAACCCATTGAAGGAGGGACTATGAAATTCTGGTCAATTTTCTTATGTGAGTTTGCCCAAAATCTGCTGCTTACCACCGGCTTCTTCCTGGCCTTTCAATTCCATCAACAAGGGAAACTGCTGACTGCCGGAATTTGTGTGCTCATTGCCGGCACCAGTGGAGCACTCTATATCCGCTTTATCGAATGCAAGGGTAAGAAAAAATCCGAAACCTGGAGAATGACCCTGATTAATATGGGAGCATTGCCGTTATTGATGGAAAGCTTTTTGCTGGCCCTCACCCTGCCGGGCACCAACATCTATACAGATATCCTCATCGGGCTTCTGGGAGGAACCGGTCTGGCCCTGGGACAACAAATCCTGCAAGGCAACACCCCGGATTGGGCCCGCATGCTGGCCTTTGCCTGCGCCTTCCCTCTCACCCTGGAAAGCATACGCTGGCTTGCGCCCCGTTTGCCGCTTTGCGCCCTGATCGCCTTGAGCGCCCTCCTGGTCTCCTTGGTTATCGTTCTGCTTAATCGCCCTCCCGCATCCTGGATAAAAATCCCCACCGGCAAACCAGAACTTTCACCTGCCCGCTCAAGGGAATAAGGATCAGAAAGGACTTAAATATGAATCACGAACTTTTCCATAACCTTCCAAAAACCCGAATTACCGAACTGGTCGATCAAGCCGGCGCCCATGTCTGCATCCTCCCCCTGAAAGGCACTCGCCGCTGGTTTAAGCTGGAATATCCCGAACTCTCAGTCCAACATTCTCCCACCGCCTATCTCAACGCCATCGCCCAACGCTCCATAGAAATCTACCAAATGATATTTGAACATGGAATTCAAACCCTGCTCTCTCCAGCCCTCTCGCCCGACCTTATGTTCCGGGGCCCTGAATATATGCAAATCGCGGCCGACGCTTTCTCCAGCCTGGTCTCTCACCCGGCTTTTCTGGAGTTCTACGAACGTCACGAAGTCCGAGTACGCTTTTATGGAGATTATCACCGCTACCTGGATGACACCCCTTATGCTTATCTTTGCGACCAGTTCGATCAACTCACCCAACAAACGCTATCCCATCAACGTCGAAAACTTTTCTTTGGAGTCTTTGCCCATGATCCCATCCCCACCTTGATCGATCTGACCCTGCAATACTATCAACAAAACGGGCACGTCCCCAATAAACAACAGTTGATCACCCTCTATTACGGCGAACCCGTTGAAGCCGCCAGCTTATTCATCGGCTTTGGAAAATTGCGCGCCTTTGATATGCCGCTGATTGCTACCGGGCGTGAAGATCTCTATTTCATGATCAGCCCGTCACTCTATCTCACTGAATTCCAGTTCCGCGATATCCTCTACGATCATCTCTTCGTTCGCAACCACATCCCCATCGATCTCACCCCCGCAGAAGTCCAGGACTTACTGACCGGCGCTTCGGCCTCGGGTTCGCTGACCGCAACGGAACTCGCTCCTGAAAATCTGGAACGATTACGCACCTTCTATCAAGCCAACCGACAACAAACTCTGGGCCTGGGAATCACGCCGATCCGTGGCATCTGGTGTCCCCAAATTCATATCCATAATTGGCCCGATCTGACAGCCCTCCATCTCCACGTTGAGGCTCGTCCTCCCCACCCTCCGCCCCCAGCCCAGTCAAGCCTTTACTGGGGGCCGGAAATTTCAGAAGAGAGTTGAAAAATGGAATCTTTAAATATAATCTCTACCTTATTATCAGAAATCGGCCCGCAGCGCAGCCAAATCACTGAAACTGCCTACGACACCTCCTGGATCGCTCAACTGGGAGAATTGGACCCCGAACTCAGTGCGCATGCCATCGAATGGCTGCGGGAACATCAACTCCCCGACGGCAGCTGGGGCGCGCCGCGCCCGCATTATCATCACGATCGGTTGATCTGCACGCTCGGTGCCCTGACTGCCCTGACCCGGCTGGAACATCCCTGTGATCAGACCCGCATCGAACGGGGACGCCAGTCTCTGGAACCGGAATTGCGAAATCTGCCCAATGACCCCTGCGGAGAAACCATCGGCTTTGAAGTCCTCGTCCCCCCCTTGCTCCTTTCAGCCGGCGCGCTGGAAACCTTACAAAAAGTCCAAACCGACAAACGCGATATCCTGGCCCATATCATCCGCAAACGCAGTGCCAAACTGGCCACATTACCGCGCAACATGATTAATCGCTTCATCACAGTAGCCCACTCCGCTGAAATGGCCGGCCTGGATGGACAACACTTGCTGGATATCGATAACCTCCAGGAAGTCAACGGATCCATCGGCCACAGTCCTTCCGCCACCGCCTATTTCACCCTCTACACCCGCTACGGCAATCTTCCCGCCCTGCAATATCTGCAAAAAACCGTTCGCCGGCTGGCTTCCGGCGGAGCCCCCGTCATCGCCCCCACCGATGTATTTGAAACCACCTGGGTCCTTTACAACCTCACCCTGGCCGGGCCCCTGGAGCCGCAATACCAGCCCCGTTATCGCGAACTGCTGGACTTTCTCTATCGCACCTGGGCCCCCGGCCTGGGCATCCCCCAGGCGTCTCAATATACGCCCCGCGACAGCGATGATTCCGGCCTGGTCTATACGCTCCTTACCCCTCACGGATATACCCTGGATATTGAAGCCCTTTTCCATTATGAGAGCCCGGGCCATTTTCGCTGTTTCGTCGTTGAATCCAATCCCTCCATCAGCG
Organism: uncultured Anaerolineales bacterium; assembly: GCA_964501335.1. Classification (GTDB taxonomy): domain Bacteria; phylum Chloroflexota; class Anaerolineae; order B4-G1; family SLSP01; genus CAZCTC01. Next base: position 79,769 of record CAZCTC010000024.1, read on the forward strand.
CCAATGTCCATGTCCTGAATGCCCTGCGCATCGCCGGCTATCCGCTAAGCCACCCCACCGTCCAAAAAATCCTGCGCTTCCTCGAACGCACCCGTACCCCGCGCCCGTTCTGGTTTGATAAATGGCACACCTCCCCTTACTACCCCACCAGCCACACGATCATCACCTGCACCGGTTACGACAATAATTTCATCCAGTCCAGCATCAACTGGTTGCTGGAAACCCAGCGCCCGGAAGGTGCCTGGGGCTACTACATGCCCACCGCCGAAGAAACCGCCTATGTCCTGCAGGCCCTCTTTACCTGGAAACGGGCCGGCAATTCCGTTCCTCCTGACGTACTCCACCGGGGAGTCAACTGGTTGGCACAACATCAAAATGGCGCTTATCCCCCCCTCTGGATCGGCAAGGCGCTCTATTGCCCGATCTACGTCGTCCAATCCGCCATTGCCGGCACCCTGCGCATGGCCGAAATCGAAGGAATAAAAAGTGCAAAAGGAGTCACGCTCTCAAATGCAACCCCATCGCTTTCCCATCCACGAAATTGATTCCGACGAAGCCCGCCGGACTAAACTGCTGAACATCCTGCTCCAATGGTTTGCCGGAATCACCATCATCGGACTGATTTGGGGCACCCTTTATACGCAAAGCGGTGCCCCAGACATCAACCCGAATTTTGTCCCCAACCTCAAGGTCATGTTGCTGGGCATCCTGCTCACCTATCTGATCAACTTAACCGGAAAAGTACGCCTGGCCGGTGGCGTCTTCCTGACTTTACTCATCATCGTGCTCTTTATCACCGATTCGCCGCTCCAACTGATCCAGGGGCGGGCCCTCTTTTTGCTCACCATCCCCATCCTCTGCGCCAGCGCCCTGCTCTGGCCTTCCGCCAGCTTCCTGGTCACCGCCATCATCGCAATCGGTCAGATTGGCCTGGCTTTTCATATCGGGTTACCCCCCAATTTCGTCGCCATTTTAGGGTTTACCATCCTGGCGCTGATCTCCTGGCGTTCCGCCCGCGGCCTGGAAGATACCCTCCAGGAACTGCGCACCATCAACCGGCAACTCGACCAACGGATCGCCGAACGCACCCGAGACCTTACCGAAGCCAACCGCCAGCTCGCCGCAGCCTGCGACCAGCTCAAAGAGGTGGACGGTCTGAAATCCAGCTTTATCTCCATGGTCTCCCACGAGCTGCGCACCCCCCTCAACGCCATCCAGGGATTCGCCGAAATGCTCCAGGCTGAAATCTACGGGCCGGTGACAGCAAGACAGGAACAGGCCTTGAAACGGATCATTATTAATACCGAACAGCTGTTGGTCATCGTCAACGATCTGTTGGATCAGGCCCGCATCGAGGCCGGACAGCTCAAACTCTATCCCGCCCCCTTCTCTCCTGCCGAATTTGTCCACGATATTTCCAGCACCCTGAACGATATGGCCGAAAACAAAGGGCTCCGGCTCAAAACCCGGATCACCCCGGCAGTCCCCCCGCTTCTGTATGGAGATCGCCAGCGACTGCACCAAATCGCCCTCAACCTGGTCAATAACGCCATCAAATTCACCGACCAGGGCTGGATAGAGGTCTCCCTCGATCGGCCCAGCGCCACCCAGTGGACCCTGGCCGTCTCCGACAGCGGTCCGGGCATTCCCGCCGAAGCTCAAACTTATATCTTTGATCCCTTTCGGCAACTCGACAGCTCCAACACCCGCCGCCATTCCGGAACGGGACTGGGATTAGCCATTGTCCAACGTCTGGTCACCCTGATGCAGGGAACCATCGCACTGAAAAGTGAAGTCGGCAAGGGCAGCACCTTCACTATCGTCTTACCGCTCTCCACCCAGCAGGAGGAAATAAATTATGTCCCCCCATCGAGCTTTGATCATCGAAGATAATGCCGATCTGGCCACGATTTTTGCCGAAGCCTTGAAAGCCGCCGGTTTTACCACCAGCATCGTCCAGGACGGCGGCCAGGCGATGGCCCAATTGCTGGAACTCCTTCCTAGCGTCATCATCCTGGATCTTCATCTACCGCAAATTTCAGGGCAGGAAATCCTGGAACAAATCCGGGCTCATCCGCAACTGCACCGCAGCCGGGTCATCATCGCCACAGCCGACGCCGGATTGAGCGAAGAACTCCCCCCGCAGGCGGATCTGATCCTCCTCAAACCCATCAGTTTCATTCAACTCGCCACCCTCGCCACTCGCCTGCATGCCACCCTGGGAAATAAATAACCGGGTTGAATTTCAAAAAATAGCAACCTGTAGTAACATTCGTCAGCCCGAATCCCTTAACTGAAATTCACACCGACAGGAGGAAGTCATGCTATATCCCCCTACCCGTCTATCCCGAATTCTTCGCACAGTCTGGCCGGCCGCTCTGACACTTACGCTCCTGGCCTGCAACCTGGCAGGCACCCCCATGGGAGCCCCGACAGAAAGCAGTGGTTCCAATAATCCCCCCGGCACCACGCCGATAGCCCGGGAGGAAACGCCCTTACCGTTCACGCCGCAGCCGCCCGATACGGCCGTCGGCCCCGCCTGCTTGAGCGGCAGTTCTTCCGGAGTTTCCTGCCTGACCGATGCCGGCTGGAAAACTTACACCCGCGAAAATTCCTCGCTCTCCTCAAATACGGTCATTGCCATCAACCCCGGCCCGCAACACTCGCTCTATTTTCTCAATTACCAGGGCCTGGACGGCTTCGATGCCCAAGAGAGCTGGATGACCTATGGCAGCGGCTGGGGAATCAATTCCCCCTCCGCCTTCAGCATCGCTTCCAACAACAGGATCTGGGTCACTCACTTTAAAGGCGTCAGCTATTTCAACGATCAAACCTGGACCACCGTCCCGGCCGCAGAGCTCTCCATCGACCTCCCTGAAAACATACTGGTCAACGATGTCGCCGCCGCCCCCAATGGACAGGCCTGGGTGATTACGGCCGCCAGCATAGCCCACTTCACGGAAGAACGCTGGGAAATCTATCAAAAAGGCCATGGCTTTGACCAGGACCTCTATTTCACAGCCATCGCCCTGGATTCCCAGGCGCAACCCTGGATAACCTGCAATCAAGGCATGGTCTCTTACCAGGATGGAAAGTGGAAATTCTTTCCCAACAACGACATTACGATGGCCAAAGATATCGTCGTGGACCGCGAAGATCGCATCTGGGTCGCCTCGTTCAGCCAGGGGATCTACCGCTTCGACGGTCTCAACTGGAAAAATTTCACGACCGAAAACAGCGGCTTGATCAGCAACAATATCCGCTCCCTGGCGACAGACTCCCGCAATCGGATCTGGGTCGGCACCGATTGGGGAATCAGCATTCTGGACGGAGAAACCTGGCATACCTATCAAATGCACACCAGCGACCTCGCCACCAACGAAATCCAGGCGCTGGGCATCGTCGGCAGCGGCCCGGATTCCCTTCCTGAACCCCAAACCCGAGAACCCGGTGAATTGAGCGGCAACCTCCGGGAGAACGGGCAACCCCTGGCCGACGTCCCGGTCAAACTCTGCGTCGGATACCCCGGGCTGATCATCGCCCACGATCCCTGCGCCGACTATCCCCTTGATTTGAGCACGAAAACCGACGCCGAAGGACATTTTACCGTCACCGATATTCCCCGCGGATTCTACACGATCATGGTCAATTCTCCGATCCAGGGATGGATAGCCGCACGTAACGAGTACAAACTACCCACCCGAATCCTGATCGAAGCCGGTCAGAAAAAAGATATGGGCGACATCGCCTTAGATTAATTCAAGTTGCCGCCCCGCCAAGTTCCGATTGCAATTCAGCCGCCGGTAGGGCTGCCCAAAAAGAAAAAACGCAGTACCGCATAATTCACTCAGATTTCACCGCAAAGGCGCCGGGGGCGCAGAAAAAAAACGACCTGTGCAGTTGTTTATGAGTGGGGATTAAAAACGGTTTTTGCGTCCCGCAAAAGGTTTTTGTCTGGCTTGAAGCGCCGCGCTGGATGGGGGGAGAGAGTTTTTTTGTTTATGTTTTCGCGGGCTTCAGAAAGCCCGCGAAAACATAAGCTTTTTTCCCAGACTAACCGCACAGGTCGAAAAAAAAGCTCGTGTTTTTGCGTGCATAAAAATGCGCGCAAAAACACGAACAAAAAACTCTCTCTGCCTGCTTCGCACAGCGCGTCGCTTTTTACCAACCCAAAGCCTTTTGCGGAACGTTAAAAACAAACCTAAGCCCTGGAAAATCAACATTGGGATGCCGTCTCTGAAAACAGCGGAGTTACTTTTGCGGTACTGCGAAAACATAGACAAAAAGACTCCCCCCCATCCTGCCCGCTGTCGACTGTATGCTGTCTACTTCCCTTCATTAATTGCTCTTTAATCGGAATGTGCTAAACTTACACCATGGATTAAAGGTACCTCTCCAAAAAAACGATTTCATGTCAAGTTATTCAGACCTGCAACCATCTGAGCCGTTGAACTCCTCACCACTTAATTCAGAGGGAGGTCGACACTTGTTTGCTACATTGCGGGCCAAACTCCTTCTGATCACCGCCGTCACATCCCTGGCCATGCTGATCCTGCTGCAAATTTCAGTCAGCCGCATCCTCCTCGATCGCTTCAACCAGTTAGAAGAAGAAAATGTAGCCCAGGATATTCACCGGGCTCAGAACGAACTACAAGACAGTTATGCAGAACTCAGCAACACCCTTTTCGATTATGCCGTCTGGGATGAAACCTACAATTACATGCAAACCCGCGACCCTTCATACATCGAATCCAACTACACCTCCCTGACCTTCAGCGAAAACCGAATTAATCTGTTGTTGATTCTGGATAACAAAAACCGACCCGTTTTCAGCCGCGCTTATAACCTGGACGCCAACCAGGAAATTCCCTTTCCAGAACGCTGGTTGAGCATCCTGATCAGCAAGGAACCCTACATCCATCCCCTCACCCCCCAAACCGACGATGCCTGGGGCCTGCTCATGCTCCCGGAAGGCCCGATGATGATCGCCATCCATGATATCGTCAACAGCGACAAAAAAGGCCCCGGGCGGGGACTCTTCATCATTGGCCGCTTTCTGGATTCCAACGAAGTGGCCACCCTCGCCAACAAAAGCCAGGTTTCCATGACCATCCGCCGCATTGACATTGCCCAGGACGGCCTCCAGGATCCGAGAATCAAAAAAGCCCAGGAGCTTTTAAGCAGCGATCCCCAACTCCCCTACATCATTGAACCCCTCGACGAAAATATAATTGCCGGCTACACCCTGCTCCGCGACATCGACAACAACCCCGCCCTGATTATGCGGGTAGACATTCCCCGCGACCTCTATCACCACGGGCAAACCAGCGTCAACTATCTCACCCTCGCCATCATCGTCGTCACCATCATCCTCGGCGGCGCCATCCTCTTCCTCCAGGAACGCGTCGTCCTCTCCCGCATCAATCAATTGCGCCTGGGCATCCATGAAGTATCCGAATTGGGCGCCGTCGGCGATTTCTCAGCCCGCCTGCACATCCAGGGCCACGATGAACTGCAACGGCTCTCCGATACCATCAACACCATGCTCGACACCCTGGAAAACTATCAGCATCAACTTCTGAGCCAGAAACGGCTCTTCGAAGATCTGGTCGCCGTAGCCCATGCAACAGTGGAGCGCCCCGCCCTGGATGAAACGCTCCAAAATGCATTGACCGTCGCCCGGACCCTCACCGATGCCGAACGCGATAGCCTCTTCCTCCTGGATGAAAACGGAGCTGTGGTTCACAGCATCCTGGCCCATGAAGAAACTCAACCCACCCGCCGCTCCACTCTGATCGGCAAAGTGATGAGCACCGGATTGGCCGGCTGGGTCGTCCGCAATCGCCAACCGGCCCTGGTCCATGATACCGACCAGGATGAACGGTGGGTCGCCGCCCCCGACACCCCCCCCACCCGCTCCGCCCTCTCGGTCCCTATCTTCACCGGAGAACGGGTCTCAGGCATTCTTACCCTGATGCATCCCCAACCGGGACATTTCACACTCGAAAATATGCACCTCATGCAGGCCGCGGCGGATCAGATGGCGCTGGCGATCCACAACGCCCAGATCTATGAAGAACAACGACGCCTGGCTAACCGGCAAAGCATCCTTTATCAGGTCCTGCGCACGGTCGGAGATCACCTGAATCCCGAATCCGTCGCCCACATTGCCGTAGAAACCGTCGCCAACCTGACCCGTTGGCCCATCGTGACCGTCCTTCTCATCGACGACATGACCACCCACCTCAACATCCATGCCAGCGCCGGCGCCATTGCGCTGGCGCCGGATATGCAAATCCCCATCACGGAAGGCGTGGTAGGCCGCGCCTTCCGCGACGGCACAACCCAATACATCCCGGATGTCCGCCACGAACCCCTCTACATCCAAATCAACCAGGTCGTGGAAGGCAGCGAGGTCGCGGTCCCCCTCCGGCGCGGCAAACGCATCCTGGGCGTCCTGAACATCGAAAACACGCGCGCCCACGCCTTTACGCCGGAAGATATCCATATGGCCGAATCGATGGCGGATGCCATTGCCCTGGCCCTCGACAACGCCCGCACCCACAGCGGCATCCGCCAGTATGCCGCCAACCTGAACGTCGTCTACGCTCTGGCCTGGATGATCAGCCAATCAATGGTGATCGAAGAGATGCTCCCGCGCGCCCTGCAAACCCTGATCAGTTCGCTGGGCTTTGAAGCCGGCATCATCGGCCTGAGCAACCCCGTCACCGGCCGGATAGAAATTGTCAGTAAAGCCGGCCCGCCGGAGCTGCTCGCGCAACAGTTCCCCGCCGATGAAAATACCGATATCCTCTGCGACTATGTCCATCGTCGCCGCACCACCTTCGTCATCGGCGATATCAAAAAACAAATCGGCGTCCTCCGTTCGCTCGAGATCGAAGCCCCCGACGTGCTCCAGCGCATCCAGACCTGGAATATGCGCGCCTACGTCGGCACCCCCCTGATCCATCAACAACAATCGTTGGGCGCTTTCTGCCTTTTCACCCGCCAACCGCACACCTTCTCCGCCGAAGATCTGGCCTTACAAATGAGCATCGGCCAGCAAATCGCCGCGGCGGTGACCAATGCCCGGCTTTTCCATGATGTGGCCGAAGAGCGCCGCCGGCTCCAGGCGGTGATTGAAACCAGCCGCGACGGCATTATCTTCGCCGACGGAGAGCGCGGCATCCTCGTAATCAATGCCGCCGCCGTCACCCAGCTGCAATTCCCCGGCACTCCGGAAAGCTGGATCGGCCACTCCGTTTCGGAATTTCTCATGCAACTACGCCATGTCGCCCCCGGCGCGGCCCGGCTGGCCCTGAAACAATTGCGCAATCTCCTGCAGGACCCGACCCAAAGCGTCGAAGGAGAATTCGAAAACGCAGGCCACGCCCTGCAATGGGTCAACCTTCCGGTCCAAACCGACAGCAACACCTCCGGCCGCCTGCTCGTCCTGCACGATGTCACGGAAGAACGCCTGCTGGAACGGCTGCGCCAGGACCTCATCCATACCATGGTCCACGATTTACGCACCCCCTTGACCGGCATCTTCGGCTCTCTGCGGCTGTTGAAAATGAACGCCCATAAGAGCCTCACCGAATCCCAACAACAATTGCTCGCCATCGCCGACAACAGCACCCAACGCATGCTCAATCTGGTCAATGCGATCCTGGACATCTACCGCCTGGAAAACGGTCAGATGCCGATCCATTGGGAATCCTTGCCGTTGAAAGAACTGACCGCCGGCGTGATCGAAGCGCAGTCCGCCCTGGCCGCCGAACATCAGGTAACCCTGGAATGCACGGTACCGGCCGACCTCCCCCCGGCCTATGGCGACTGCAACCTGCTCCGCCGGGTTATCGAAAATCTGGTCGGCAATGCCGTGAAATTCACGCCGGCCGGCGGGCGGATCAAAATTTCCGCCCGCCTGGACGAAAGCGAAGAAGAGCCTCAACTGCGGGTCTCCATCAGCGACACGGGAGCGGGAATCCCCCCTGAGATCCGCGAACGGCTTTTCCAAAAATTCACCACCGGCCAGCAGGCCCAACGCGGCAGCGGCCTCGGCCTGGCCTTCTGCAAAATGACGCTGGAAGCCCATCGGCAACGCATCTGGGTAGAACATACCGGCCCTGAAGGCACCACCTTCACCTTCAGCCTGCCCCTGGCCCCGGATACCTCGCCCTGCCTATGAATAAAATTTAATTCTCTCTTCCCATCCCGCGCGTCGCTTTTTAACCGGAAAATCCCTATCGCGAGATGCCAAAATTATCGACCTGTGCGGTTAGCCTGAAAGACAAAGAAAAGAAAAGCCCATTTTGTCGGCGGCTTTCTGAAGCCACCGACAAAATAAACAAAAAAACTCTCTCCCCCGGTCCAGCGCGGCGCTTTATGCCGGACAAAAGCCATTTGCAGGACGCCAACACAAACCGCCGGGGTAGAAAAAATTCTTATCTGGACGGGCCACTCGAAAAAGCGAGAGAAAAAAAGCCGTGTTTTCGCACCCATTCTTATGGGTGCGAAAACACAAACAAAAAAACTCTCTCCCCCGGTCCAGCGCGGCGCTTTATGCCGGACAAAAGC
>CAZCTC010000024.1:88448-97840 GCA_964501335.1 uncultured Anaerolineales bacterium
CATTTGCAGGACGCCAACACAAACCGCCGGGGCAAATGATAATTTTATTTATTCTTAACCACAATTAAAATTAATTATTAAAACCGAAAGGAGTAAAAAACCATGATCGCCAATATCGTTTACGGACTCTTGGCCCTGTACGCCCTGCTTCAAGGCTATGCCTTGATCCAGGGACTCGTCCTCACCTGGGACCCCTACGTCATCTGGCTGTTCGTCACCACCTTCATCACACTCGGCTTCTACATCCTGAACGGCTTCATCAAACAGTTCCACATCCCCTTTCAGGTTCCCAACTGGCTCTTCAATGCCCTGGTCCTGGCCGGGGGCGCCGGCGGCGCCTGGATCGGCCGTACCATCTACAAACAACCGTTCAAACCCTTTGAAAAAGATACCACCTCAGCCGTCCTGGCCTGGGGGAGCATTCTGCACATCCTGCTCATCTTCAACCTGACCCTCAAATAACCTTCCAAAAGCCCATTTTTTCGGCGGCTTCAGAAAGCCGCCGAAAAAATGATTAAAAATAACCTCTCTCCCTGCTTCGCACCGCGCGGCGTCTCAAGCCGAACAAAAACTTTGGGCAGGATGGAAGAACGCCGGGGCCGCAAGGTAAAAAATATCTATACCTTCACAATATATCCGAATCCATGCCCCCGCCTCAAACTGAATACATAGACGCCTCTCGCCCTTTTATGTTATGGTACCTCATGACGGCTGCGGGAAAGCAACACCCTTCCGGCAGCCGGGAAAAAATTCAATGCTCAACCTAAAAATGAGGAGGCACCAATATGTTTGGGAAGAGGATCGCCCTTTGGGGCGTGCTGGTGTTAAGCTTAGTGCTTGCCGTGGCGGCCTGTACTCCGAATGAGATCCCCGGCGGGACGGCCACTCCCACCAGCATTATTACACGTATTCCCACTTCGACCGCCGCGCCCACTCGCATCACCGCCATTCCGAGCCGCACAGCGGTACCTACGATTCGAGGGACTCGCACCGCGGTACCTACCATCCGGACGACCCGCACTGCTGTGCCCACACCCATCGGTACCCGCACTTACATGCCCACGCCGGTCGGTACCCGCACCGCAGTGCCCACGATGAGCCCGACTTATGGACCGACAATCACCGGAACGCGCACCGCCGTGCCGACAATCAAGGCCACCGGCACCGCCAAACCTACCATGTGGGCCACCGGTACCGCCAAACCTACCATGTGGGCCACCGGTACTGCCAAACCTACCATGAGGGCCACCGGCACCGCCATGCCGACGCGTTCCCCGGCACCCATCTGCACCTGCGTCCCGTATCCATAAACTAATTTTCTCCTAAAAACAAACCAAGGCGCCTCATTTACGAGGCGCCTTGAATTTATCCCCATCCCACGCGGCGCTACTTACCCCGAAAAAGCCCCGGCGGGACAAAACCCATCCCCTCAGGGAAAAGCTCATATTTTTGCGCGCCTTCTCAGGCGCGCTAAAATATAAACCAAAAAACTCTCTCCGCCCATCCCGGATAGGTCCCCAGGGAACCGTGGTCGCCAAATAAAATTGCCAAAAGGCGCCTTGAAGTTCCCCCTGCTTCGCGCCCCCTGCCCCCCTTTCCCCCGAGGGAAAGGGGGAAAGTTAAGCATTTTGTGGCCCGCCGCGGCCGGCCACAAAATGCAATTTATCCCCCCTTCTTCCCCCGCTTGCGGGGGGAGAAGGGGGGCAGGGGGGATATGAGGGGAAGAAAAAACATTTTGGGCACGCTTTTTTGCGAGAAAAATTCGTCCACGGTTAACTGTAGTCCTACCCCATCCCGCGTGGCGCATCTTACAGAAAAAGTGCCGGATGCGGGACGTAAAAAACCGCTACATCCTTAATGGCCGTCCGCCGACCAGTGCGGCTCATCCGCACTATGATCGTAAAACTTGATTACGCTGTAAGTCGCCCCCACCGCAATCAACTGCGAATTGAACCCGTTTCGCGGACTGCCCGTCACCGAGACTACATCCCCATCCGCATTCTTGACCTTCAACGTCCCCGTCCAGCTGATACTCATATCAATCGCAATCCCCTTGATATGATGGGAAGTCAAAGAAGGCATATAGGCGATGCTGTACTTATTGCACATCTCCTGGGCCGCCCGCCGTGACGCCGCCAGATCGACATTGCCGCCGGCATCCCGATGCACCCACTCGATATTCACCGCTTCGCCGTCCCCATCGTAATCCGGCACGGTCGTCGGATCCATCCCCTGGGTGGCAATGCTGAAAGCATAGTGCATCAAATAAGCCCGCTGCGGAGGCCGCCGCGTCGCACTGATATCGACACTGGCGCCGGCCTCTTCCATGGCCGCCACAAACCGCCGCACATTGCTCTTGAAGGGATCTACCAGATTATCGATCGAAGCAACCGGCATAAAACGGGAATACCACTGCGCTCCGCTCAACTCGCGCTCGCTCTCCACCTGCGCTTGAGCCGGATATTGCACATATTGCCGGGCCAGATACCCCGTCTGCCCGTTGTAGATCACCTTCAACCAATCCCCGCTCTCGCCGATCACCTGCACCTCGGTCTTGCGCGGGATACGATCCAACACATTGTCGCCCGACTCCGGCGCACTTCGCAGATTCAAAGGATCGGATTTGGTGGCAATCCGCCCGATCCCCAACACCTTCGGGGTCTCCGGTTGAGTTTCCGGCTTCGTCTCAGGTTTTGTCTCCGGCTGAGTCTTCTCGCCCTCCTGCTTGCCGCCCTCGTCGGCCGCCTTCTCTTTAAAGGCCGCCAGCGCCTTGTAACGGCTGAAGAGGAAGTTGCCGTCGCTGTTGCGTGCCTGCCACTCTCCGCCGACCAACCGCTGCAAATCGCTGAAATCACCGTCCGGATTGGCACACCGATAGGTATCATCGTGAACGCCCAGACTGGTCCCGCTCGCCGACGATTCCGCCGTGGTGAACTTGACCCCCTGATCGGTCTTCTGTACGCTGGTGATAATGATGATATGCGAGACATCGCCCGGCATCCACATCGTATCGCCCGCCTTCAACGCCGAAGGATGGGCCACCTGGGTGAACTTTGTGGGATTGTCGCGCCAGTTCAACGCATCCGCGCCCGTATTGCCCACATCAAAGCTCTTCGGAGCGGAAACGCCCGCCTCCCGAGCCATCTCCCCCGTCACATCGTTCAACGCCTGCGACACAAACCCTGAACAATCCACTCCAATGCCGTATTTCAACATCCAGCCCCGAATCTCGTCGGCCGTAAGGGTCTCCCCCGCCGCCTTGATCCGGCCCTCATCCACGGCCGCCTGCACGGTCTTACGCAGCCCTTCAGGATCGGCCTTGCCGTGTTGATCCAGCCAGTCGGCATTGTTGTTGATCACTTTATTATCGGCCGCCGAAGCCGAACGATTGGCCTCGGCATTAGTCTTACGGCTGCCGGCATTCATATGATAGGGCGTCCGCACCGAAACATAGACCGGCTGCCCCCCCTTCTCGCCGACCTTGATCTTGATAAAGAAATTGGCCATAAAAGCCTTGATCCGGGCCCCGATCCTGGAATCCAGCCCGGAGATCTCCTGCTGCTCGGAGCCGCCGCTTTCAGGTGCGGTGCCCGATTCCTCTTTCTTCGGGGCCGGATAGGCCGCATAATTGCTGTGAATATAGGCCCCCTGCCCTTCGTAAACGATCCGCAGCCACTCGCCTTCGCGGCCGGTGACCTGCACCCGGGCCCCCTGCGTCAATTCACCCAGTTTCTTCTGATCGGTAGAGGGGCCCACCCGCACATTCAACACCGCCGTCGTAACCTCTGCCTCACCGATCACCGTCTCCTGGGCAGTCGGCGCCTGCGGGTTGTCCTTGTTCTCTTCAGGCTTGGGCAGAGCCGGCGCATTGCCGCTGATGGCCTCGGAACCGCCGAATTCAGGGAAGGAGGCATAATAACGGGCCCGCGCCCAGACATCCGCCGAATAATCGTTGCCGGTCGTCCCCACATCCATCCGTTCCAGCGTCTTCACATTGCCCACACCGGAATTGTAAGCCGCCACCGCCCCGCGCAACTGCTGCGCCCGGGTCCAGTTGGGAAAATTCTTCTGAACCTGTTCAAAATAGTCGGCCAGGATGCCCGCAGCCTGCCGGATATGATCCTCGCTGTAGGCCCCGCCGCTGATATCGTGATACCGCTTGTCCACCTGCATCAAACCGAAACCATTGCCGTGATCGCCGAAACCGTTCGCATCCAGAATATTGCCGCCGCGCGATTCCCGGCTGGCAATGGCCGCCAACAGCGCCGGCGGTAATCCCTTCTCCGAACCGAGCTTGATGAAAATTTTGGCATAGGCCGCCACTCTGGACTTATCGGTCTTGGCGAGTTTCTCCGAAGCGCCCACACCGCCTTCTTTGATCCCATCCTGGCCGGCCGTCGCCTTGGAAGCTCCGGTCGTCTCCAGATCGAAGAGCAGCGAATTCGCGCCCCCCGTCGCCGGGGTCTCGCCCCCATTGCCGGCCGGCTGATCGTCGGTCTTCGGTTCAGGTTTGGCCGTAGCCGAAACAAAATCGCCGTGGACATAAGCCGTCTGCCCCTGATAGAGGATCGTCAGCCAGGGAGTGCCGCGGGCCACGATCTGCACCTCGGCCCCATTAGAAAGCTGTCCCAGCTTCTCGGCATCGGCCGCAGGCCCTTTCCGCACATTCAACAGATCCGCCGACACATAACCGGTCCCGATCACCGTCGGGACCTTGGGTTTCTCCGGTTCAGGCGCTTTGTAACTGGTATAGCTGGCATAAACATAAGCGGCCCGGCCCTGATAGACGATCTTCAACCACTCGCCCTCCTGGCCGGCCACACTGAGGCTCTCGCCGTTCTTCAACTGCCCCAACACCCCGGCCTCCGTCGAAGGTTCCTGCCGGATATTCAACACACTCGCAGTGACCTGCGCGGTGCCGATCGCCTTCGGAGCCTCTGGATCGGCGGCAAAAGTCGTATAGTCGCCGTGGACATAAGCCGCCTTGCCCTGATAGTCGATCCTCAGCCAGGCCCCCTCTTTCCCGGTCACCGTCACCGTCTCGCCGTTCTTCAACTGCCCCAACACTTTGGCCCCGGTCGAAGCCTCCTGACGCACATTCAACACCGCAGTCTTTACCTGGGCTTCCCCGATACGGTCATAACTGGCCTGACTGCGCGCCCCTTTGGCATCCAACCGGCCGAGAGTCCCGGTGCCGACCACGCCGTCGTCTCCCAGCCCTTCCTCCGACTGGAACTGCTTCACCGCCGATTCCATCTCACCCCCGAAGGAACCGTCGGCCCCGTACTTCGGCAAAGCATAGCCCAGCTCCATCAACGCTTCCTGTACCAGACGCACCGCCTCGCCCTTGCTGCCGCGCTGCAACTTCGACTTATTGGCCAGCACCGCCTCCAGCGTCGCATTCCCGGCAAAACGGTCGGATTGCAAAGCCGCCGCCGCCGGACTGCGATGGATCACTCCGGTCGCCTGCCGTTGTACCGAAGCCGCCTCCAGCGACATCACCTGACGGGCCATCTGATCGGCTTCCACTTCCGCCGGATCGCCGACCTGACTCACAGAGAGTTTGGCTTGCAGCGAGCCCCGGGCCACCGAAGCGATCTGCTGCGCATGGTGATTTCCCTGCAACCGGTTGATTTGCTGCATGGCACTCTTCCGGTTGATCGCAGGCAACCGTTGCAAAGTTGAGGCTTGAGATTGCACGGCCCCCCCTTCAAAAGCAAGGGGATCGTTCACGCCCTGCGGAGCTGCGTCCGGTGTTGCCGCTACCGCCTCATTGTGAACAGCGGGCTTCTTATCGACACGGGGTTCAGAAACTGGATGTTGTTTGTTCATAGAAGAATTACCTGTTTGCTTCGAATAAAGAGCTCAATGGATTGGAAATAACCGGGAGAAAGTCTGACCGGCCCTTACCAAAAAAAACAGTCACACTAAGGGGAAAAACGCTAGAGAAATCTAACTCTATTAGTCCAGATTGTACCCCTGTTCCGCTTTAAGGCAACCCCAAAATAAAAAAACAACCTGTGCGGTTAGGCTGAGAAAAAAGGCCCTATTGTTGCGCGCCATCGGAGGCGCGCAACAATATAAATAAAAGACTCTCTCCCTGCTTCGCACCGCGCGTCGCCGCAAACCAAACAAAAAACCATTACGGGACGCTAAAAATAAAACTCCTTGCCGAATTTCTAAAGCGTGGTAGAATTGCCCTCCTGTCCTTTTAACAGGATTTAAACCTCTCCGCATCCAGCATCAGCCGTAATTCCGGCAAAAAAAGGAGTTCAAAAGCGATGCACATTGGAATCGACTTTGGAACCACCAATTCATCCGTGGCTCACTTTGACGGGGAACGTCTCCATCCGGTCCCGTTGGACCTCACCAACGAGAACCCCCTGGTCCTGCCGTCCCTGATCTACATCGACCGGGCGCACCAGAAAAAACTGGGCACGGCCGCCGCCAACGAATACCTGGAACACGAAACCGGGCGCCGGATCACCTGGGAACGCCGCCATGTCGGCGCCATCGAAGTCGTCGTCGGCGGCTCCGGCTCCGGCCCGGTCCGCTACATGGAAGATGTCTCCATCATCACCGACACCGCCGCGCAGGGGCGTCTGCTGCAATCGATCAAAACCGCCCTGCGCGATCCCCGCTACGAAGGCACCAACATCTTCGACCGCTACTACACTATCGACGAAATGATCGCCCTCTTGCTGCTCTCCATGAAAGAGCGCGCCGAAGCCACCCTCGGCAACCGCTGCGAGCAGGTCGTTCTGGGCCGCCCGGTCAGCTTCTCACCCGATCCGCAGATCTCCCTGCGCGCCGAAGAGATCCTCTACCGCGCCGCCCGCTTCGCCGGCTTTGAAGAAATCAGCTTCCAGATGGAACCGATCGCCGTCGCCCACCTCTACCATCGCCGGCAGCCGCGCCGGGAACGGGTGCTGATCTTCGATTTCGGCGGCGGGACCCTCGATCTGACCGTTGCCGAAGTCGGCGGCTCCCACCCCCCCGAAGTGATCGCCTCCCACGGCGTCTTGATCGGTGGCGACGACCTGGACCGCCGGCTGATGATCTCCCTGCTGAAATACTTCGGCGAAGGGACCATGGTCGAAGAACATCGCCCCTTCCCGCCCGACTATCTGGATCTGCTGCAAAGCTGGCAAACCATGCCCGAACTCTCCCGCCCCGAACCGCTCAGCCAGATCCGCGAATTCCAGCAAAGCAGCACCAACCCGCGCGCCATGCACGCCCTGGAAACCCTGGTCACCCGTAATATCGGCTTCCGGCTCTTCCGCGAACTCGAGCGGGTGAAAAAACAACTCACCACCGACCTCCTGGCCCGGTTCGATTTCGATTACGAAGCCGTTGCCATCCACGAACGCTTCCTGCAGCGCGATTTCGAGAAAATGATCCAGCACGAACAGGATCAGGTCCGGCAATCGATCCAAACCGTCCTCCAGGAAGCCCACACCCACCCCGACCGGATTCAGCGGGTGCTGAGGACCGGCGGCAGCGCCCAGGTCCCCGCCTTCGTCCGACAGCTGGAAGATTGCTTCTCTCCCGCACGGGTCCAGCAACTCGACCCCTTGACCTCGGTGGTAGGCGGCATGGCGATCGTTGCCCAGGAGAACCAGGGCAACCAACCCGCCTATGCCTATCGCTATCGCCCGATCCTGCACAACCTGCACATCGCCAGCGGCCGGCCATGCGAACCGGTCGTCCTGCGCGCCCACCAACCGGCCTACACCGATCGCGATTACACCCTTGTCCGACTGCCGCTGCTGGTCAGCGGGCTCTACAGCCTGCGTCCCGCCGACATGGATTTCGAAACTGAAGCCGACGTCCAGCTGGAATTCGATCTGGAACGCCCCGCCCGCCTCTACATCATCTATCAGGCCAAGATCGTCTTGATGCCGGAATGGCTGCGCGAATTTGAAGTAGAACCGGAGACCTTCGTGGAAATCGACAGCATCGGCGGCCGGATGCAATTCTTCGTGGCCGGCAAAGACTTCCCGGCCGGCCATGTCAAACTGGGCGGCTGTCATGCCCGCGGTTATGCCGGCCTCGTCTTCATGAACTACCTGGTGGCCATTAAACCACTCTAGACCCTTGATATTTTCGCGCACCGCAGACGGAGCACGAAAATATCAACTAACTCTATACAAAATTGCGCGCTCTTGTCAAAGAGCGCGCAATTTTGTTGCTAAAAAAACCGCATTACGGACGGGTATAATCCGCCGGGTTAGACGAACAGCTGTGATCACCACCGCTGGGATCCCCGGTCTCCTCAGGCCAGAACCCCCACCAGCCACAACCGCCGCCGCCCACACTGTTCCGCTCAAATTCAGGCTTGTATCCCTTCGCCACCGTCAGAATATCATAATCCCCAGGCTGGACACAAACGCGCACTTCACCTTGCGGATCGATCAGGAGCGCTACCGAGTCGGGCCCTTTCATAGTGATCAACAGAGCCGTCGGCAAATAATTCTTGATCCGCAGCAGCGCCATACTGCCCGTACACATGACCCGCGGAGTCCCTACCTTTAGCGTCACATTTTGAGTCTGATTAGCCTTAACCGTCACCGAGCCGTTCAGATCGTCATAGGCATACGCATCCGGAACTGCCGTATTCCGCAGCGTCCGTGCATCGATCTGATGCGGCACGCCGGGATCGACCACGGCCTGGAACGAATTGACCTGGCCCGCCACCTGGACGCCGTCCACGAAAATGTCGGCCACAACCCCGGGATCACTCAACGCAATATTAACAATGCCCTTGCGATCGAAAGCCGAGGCAACCTTGGTGAATTTTCCGGCTATAATGTTGATCGGATAATCGATGGCCGCCGGCCCCCAGATCCCGGCATTGCCGCCGTTCAACGCCACATTGACCGTGTGAGCGCCCGGAGCGAGATTGTAGACCTGCACCTGACCGGGTTCGACCACTCCCATACCGTTGCCGTCGATGGTGACGGCACAGCGCACATCCTGGCCCGGCTCAACGGCCTTGATCCCACAGGAAACTTCGGCAAAGCCCAGGATGAAAGTCTTGACCAGCTTCAGGGTCACAACCTGCGTCTGATTGGCCTTCACCGTCCCCTTGGCCGAACTGTCCGGATACATGTAAATACCGGCCGCCATAGGATCATTGAAGGCCTTGCCTTCCACCACATGCGTCCCCGGAGCCACAAAAGCCACCGCTTCCGGAACCTGAGAAGCGACCAACACCCCGTCGACGTAGAAGTCGCCGACCACATCAGGAATCCCGGTCCGCAGGGTCAACTGGCCCTTGCGGTCAAAGGTCATCTTGGTGGCGGCGGTCTTGCCCGCCACGATGTTGAGCGGCAGGTCCACCGTCAACGGCGCCCACAGATCCGCGTTCGCCCCGTTCAGCGCCAGATTGA
>CAZCTC010000025.1:0-97408 GCA_964501335.1 uncultured Anaerolineales bacterium
CTTACTCCCGACTCATGGTCGGGATTGGTTAGTTTGTCTAGATCCGAGTTCTGAAAGCCGCCGAAAATATGTTTTTTTCCCAGACTAACCGCACAGGTCGATAAATCTCCCAGTTTCTGTTATTTTAGGGATAAAATTCGCACTTTAGCCCAGATCAACCCAAATGCCCCCTGAGCCAACCTATTGACAACCGGCAAAAACTTTTCTATAATAAGTTTAGTTAATAAAAAAATTCCTCTCCGGAACACGAGTTTAAGGAGTTGCCGTTAGCCGGCGAACCCGGTGTGGTCACCACATAAAATTCGTCAGTCCAGAGAGGATTTATTTTGCCACAAATCCGGTTCTACCAACCCCAGATCTTCCGGAAAGTCCACATCCTGCCCCCATAAAGAATCTTCCCAAAGGATCCGTTGAGCTTTTACCGCCTCGGCGGCCGCACAATGCCGGGCCAGTGAATCCGGGCCAAAAGCCGGTTGGATTACGGTGGGCGGAATCAACAACAATCCATTGGTCCCGGTATGATGATGATCGGGGACAATCCCTACCGCCGGAGGCTGGCCCACAGCCGCCAGCAAAGCCGCGACACTGGCACCATTCAACTGCGGCAAATCCCCCGGAACGATCAAAACGCCCTCGGCGCCCGCGTTAACTGTAAAACGGATCGCCCGGCCTAATGAGCAATTCAGTCCAGGAGCATCGCTCTCCAATAAAAAATCGGCTCCCCCAATCCGGGCCCATTTCCCTATAATCGGATCGGCACTCACCACCAGAACCCGCGACAGCGCTTCCACCGCTACCAGCACATCCACCGTACGCCGAAACAAAGCCAGCATCAATCGGGCGCGCTCTGGACCGGAAAGCACACCTGCCAGCCGCGATTTAGCCTGCACTAACGGCTTGACAGGGACGATGGCCCAACAATTCATCCTCAGCCGGCCTTCCTTTTAGAGTACAGATCCGCGGCAAAAGCCAGGACCGCCTGGGCCACAGCCAGCCGTTCGGGCAGACCGGGCATCAACGTCGGCATGACGGCCGACTCCAGCCCAAGAGCTTCAACCTCCGACGCCTGCCCGGCATCGACAACATCCAGAACAAACCCGCGCAACACTCCTTGATAATGAGCCGCTACCGTTGTCGCCGCCGGATTCATTCCCAACTCGCGATACATTTTTGCCGCCGGCCCCTTCACGGTTTCTCCGCCCAGAATAGGACTTACCGCCACCGCCGTCCGCATTGAAATCAAAGCTCGTATCCCCGGAAGATTGAGAATGGGATCGAGACTGACCCAGGGATTGGAAGGACAGAAAATCACCAGATCAGCCGCCTCCAACGCAGCCCGGACTTCGGGCGTCGGTTGGGCCGTCTCCCCCCCCTCCCAACGAAATCCCAACACGCGGGGTTGCCAGCGACGCAAGACAAAATATTCCTGAAACCCCATTTCCCCCTCTTCCGTCAGAACCCGCGTGTGACAGGGATCGTCACTCATCGGCAAAAGAGAAGGCTTCACTCCCAACGCCCGCGCCAGAGCCCCGGTCACCTCAGTCAAGCGGCTCCCGGCCTGCAAAGAATGCGTTCGCAATAAATGTGTGGCCAGATCGTGATCGCCTAATCGGAACCAGGTCGGCCCCCCCAACCGGCCCAAAGCCGCTAAACATTCAAAACTCTCTCCCTGCAATCCCCAGCCCATTTCAGGATTGGCCAGGCCGGCCAGCGTGTACATAACGGTATCCAGATCGGGGCAAATCGCCAGGCCCAGATGGGTAAAATCGTCGCCGGTATTGACGATAACGCTCAATTGAGCCGGCGACAAACAATGAGCCAACCCCTGGGCCAGACGCGCCCCTCCCACCCCACCGGCCAGAGCCACCACCCGTAAATCGTTAAACTGAGTTAAATCCAAGCTACATCTCCTTCAGATTGATATTTTTTAACCTGGGCGGTTAGTCAGGAAAAAAGCCCGTATTTTCGCACTGACAGCGCGAAAATAGGCATAAAAAACAACGCTCTCCCTTCATCCTGCGGGACGCTAAAAAGCTCCCCACATGGATATTTTTCGCGGCCGCAGCCCGGAGGCCGCGGCCGCGAAAAAAATTTTAAAACAGATTTCTTGGGATTAGAATTGCTGTCGCAAAATCAACGGCAGATAAATCCGGAAGATCTCTGTTTCAATCATCACCGGCACGGTAATCGGCTTACCCACCACCGGCATAGGAAAATCCGTGCTGGCCACCCGATAATTCTCATTGACCACCAGAGTGCCTGAAATCGGATTCGGCACGAAAACCACCAGGGTGCGAGTGAGCGTTTCTCCCGCCGTTAACGTCATCCCACTCCAGACCACCACATCCCCGGTTAAGGTTCCCCCATCCGCCGAAAGAAGCGTAGTGCTGACTGGCAACGTATCGCTGACAATCAACCCGGTAACGGAGATAACATCCTGATTGGTTACCGCAAGCGTATAGGTCACGGCCTGGATCCCTGTAATTCTTGTTACCGGGGTCGATATCTGAATGCTCAAAACCGGACCATAAGGTAAGGCCAGATGGGCTGCCGTTCCCGCGGCGGCCTGCACCATGGAAGTAAAGTAAGCCATATCCAGCGTATCCAATGTATCCCCCGCCGTATGATAATAAGGCGTAAAATCGTCATCATCTTCGATCGCCAGAAATGCAGGATAAGCATTGGTCCAAAATGAAGCGTTGTCGCTATATTCCCCCAACGAAGCATTGATAAAAAGGTTGGGCACCAGATTCAAGCTGTAGGTCCCGATGACATTGGAGAAAAGTTCTCCAACCGTCACCGATCCCGCAGCACTGCTCTTGGTATAGATATCAACGATCGGGCTGGAGTCGCTGTTATACCCCACCATATCCAGATTGATTACCCCCTGGATCGCATCGCCGCGCGCCCGGGCGTCGGCGGCATAGGCGGCACTGCCGCAGAGCCCCTGCTCTTCTCCCGTAAACAAAATGAAACGAACCGACCGCATAAACCGGTAATGGCTGAAAACTTCGGCAATCGCCATAACGCCGGCCGAACCGCTGGCATTGTCGTCGGCCCCGGGGGCCCGCCCGGAAGAAGGCATATCGTCCACATGGGCCGTCACCAGCACATACTCACCCGGATAAATCTGCCCGCGAATCTCGGCCACCACATTCCGATTGCTGATGCCGCAACGGGTCCAGCTGTGATAGCTCGTGTTCAGCCCCAGCGCCGAAAAGTATTCATAGGCATACTGCGTAACTTTTTGAATGGACGAACTCGCATTGGTATTTCGGGTGGTAATGCTATAGGTTACCCCCCCGATCACCACCGGATTAACCCCGGCCAGGTTCCCGGTTAATAATGTCAACTGAGGGCTGAGAACTTTCCCCATGATCATAGCAATTTGGGGATTATAGATCGGATCGGCAAGCTTCGGCTGAAAAGGTGGATAAGGAGCCGCCACCACTTCGGTCGTTTGAGCCGGCAAGGCACTCCATAACAGGCTGAAAGCCATCACCAGAGTGAAAATCAGAATTCCCCATTGAGTGTTTTTCGCTTTCATCGTTATCTCTCCCTAAAAATCAACGGCAGATAGAAATAATGTTGTTCAGGCGGCGGCAAAATATTCAAGGCCCGGGTTGAGGTGTAGGAACCTATCGTATTGGTGACATTTAAAGTCACGGTGAACGTACCCGTCAAGGAATAAGTATAAACTGGATTCGGCAACACGGAGGTTCCGATCCCATCTCCAAAGTCCCAGAAATAACTGATGGGTTGTGAACCGGTGACCAGACTGGTAAAAGTGATCCCTTGCCCACTCTGAAGCTTGGCCGGCACCGAAAACTCAGCCGTCGGCGCCAGAGGCTGATGGCAGGCACTGCCCGTCCCCACCAGATTGAGATCGTCAATATGCCAGCCGTCCGCCGTCAGGCCCGTATCCGAAGTAATGTGGAAACGAATCTTGACATTCGATTGACCGTTCAAGGCCGACAGAGGCACCTGGACCTGATTCCAACTGGTATTGGAGCCGGTATAAGAAACAGCCTGTTGCCAGGTTCCCCCATTGATCTGATATTCCACATAACCGAAATCGTACCCGGACTCAAAGGCATAGGTCTGCCAGAATTGCAACGCCACAGCGGAATATTGAGAAAGATCCAGGGCCGGCGAGGTCAACGCGATATTGAGATTGTTGCCATAGGCACCTCCCGGGCTGTCGGTCCAGGAATGGGTCGCGCTGTGCGCAGCTTCCGTCGTCAACGCCCAGGGAGCGTTGATAGTCCAGTTGCCGTTTCCATTTTCCCCGTTATCGGCAAAGGCCGAACAATAAGGTTCCAACGCGAAATCCACCGTAGTCGTCTGGCTGTTCTGCGCCACAATGCCCGACTTGACCAGCGAGCTATGGCCCACCGCTTCGGCCTGAACTGTAAAAGTCCCGCTGGTAACATACATGCTGTAGAATCCGGTCGCCGGATCCGTTGCCACCTGGAAGGCGCCGGCCTTGACGGTAGCCGCCAACGGCAGGTTTTCGCCCGCGGACCGGACATACCCCGACAACCGCGGCGAAACCACCGGGTCGACGACATAGAAGAAAATTGCACTGACCGGCCCCCAGGCCCCCGAAGCATCCTGAGCATGGATGTAGATCGTATGCCGTCCCACAGCCAATCCGGTCGTATTGATCTGCGCCACCGCCGGCTCCACAGTCGTATTGAATTGACCGTCCTGCGGGGCCAGAGCATAAGTGATCGGAGTCGTCGTGGTGACCCAGAAGGGCACATCGATAGAATATTCACCGCCTACGATCGCCTGAGTCGGTTCCGTCCCGTTATTCTGCGCAAAACGGGTATCATCCAGGCTCACCGACAGCGACACAACCGTTCCCGGTGCCATACTGGAAGGCTGAACCGATGGTGATACAGAATCCGGTCCCGAAGGCAGCAGATACGGAGCCCGTACCACCCGGAGAGTATATTCCAACGACTTCAAATTATCAGGCACGAGTTCACTTTCAAAAGAGGAGCAGGGTTCAAAGAAATCATCCCCCATCTCGATCGTATACGCGGGCAACCCTAACTCGCCGTAAGCAAAATCATCCGTCGACCCGTCCGTCGCATAAAGATCCACCGATTGTTGCGGGGTATAATCGCTGAAATAAGCCACCTTCCGCCCTAAGGTCTGCATCCCCACCCCATTCGGCGCCACGTTCGTGGTCGCTCCCCAGGGCCAGAGCACCAGACGGCTGTAACTGTGGAGATCGAAGAAAATCCCGCTCGTCGTAAGCGCAGCTGTCGCGGTGATTCCCGGTCCGCGCGTATCGACAAAAATGGACCGCACATAGGTCTCGACCGCCTGAGTTTCCGGTTCGGAAGCCGGCGAAGGGCCACGATAAGTGTCGGCACAGGCCGTACCGCTGGAACATCCCCCGCTGCCGCCGCAGGCATTCCAGGAGAAAGAATAGTTCCGATTCAGGTCGGCCCCGCGGGAAGTGGTATTGGCACAATAGGTATTGTTGTAATTCTTGCGCCAGCTCAACCCGGTTTCAGCCTGCTTCCGCCCATCCGGATTGCTCATAAAAAGCATTTGGACTTCTTGATAGTCCAACATCCAGGTAACATCGGGATCGATCCCATAACGCGAAATCAACGATTCGGCAAACCGGAGCGTCAATTCCGGAGGGGCATATTCGCGGGCATGAACCCCGGACATGAGGAAAAGTATCGGCTTGGGACCGGGAATGGCCTGATTGGTCAGCACCAGCACCTTCAAGTCATAACCGCCCTGATTCTGAGTCTTCAGCCAGGAATCGCCGATATCCACCCAGTGGGCCATGTCGGGATGAGCCGCCACGATTGCATCCCCGGCCGCAAAGGTCTCTTCAACCGTACGATAGCAGGTATAACCGGGAATGCCGCTGACCTGCCCCGGCAGGGTCAGATGCGGCTGATTATAAGAACGGGAGGCCTCGACATCGACCTTAACGGTATGTCCGGTCCGTATCAGCCCGGCAATCTGTTCCGGACGCAAAGCAACCTTCAACATATGCTGTTCAGAACGCACTTCCCACACATCCAGCTCACCGGCCAGCCGGTTTAAATCAGCTCGATCCTTAAACCCGATCCAGACCACCACCGGCTGCGATCCTGTGCCGGAAACAACCTCATCGGGAGGAGGAGGGGCGGCCAGGGCCGGCCCCACCATTCCCCCGAAAAGCCCTACAAAAAGCAGGAAAACACCGATCCATCGCGGCAACATGCTCTTCATCACAAATTAACTCCTTTCGCAAACATCCTGACGCTGCATTTCAGCAGTCGTTCATTCCATAAATCACCGGCTTACCTGCAATCCCTGCGCCTGGCCCGAAAAACACACCTAAAAACTCCGACCTGTGCGATTAATCTGGAAAAAAAGCCCATATTTTCGGCGGCTTTCTGAAGCCGCCGAAAATATGAAAAAACTCTCTCCCCATCCAGCGCGTCGATTTTTACCAAAAAGGCACCTGTTGCGGAACTCAAAAACCGTTCCTGAGCCACATTAATGAACGACCACACAGGCCCCAAAAAAGCCCGTATTTTTGCGCGCATAAGAATGCGCGCAAAAATACAAACAAAAAAAACTCTCTCCCCATCCAGCGCGTCGATTTTTACCAGAAAGGTACCTGTTGCGGGACTCAAAAAACCGTTCTTGAGCCACGCTAATGAACAACCGCACGGGGCGCCTATCTTTGCCTCAAAATAATCGGCAAATAGAACTCCCAGGCCTGAACCGACAGGGAAACCGCCTGCCCCGCCTCGCGACAAAGATCAGCGGCCTGAAAATGGACTGTATGTGTATGGGTGCGGGTCAGCGGGAAACGATAACTGGCCGTGATCCCGGAAACCGTTGTTTCTCCGCTGCCGAAATCCCAACGATAATTCAAAGTTCCCAATCCCCCGGTCACCGCCGCCGTGAAAACAACCAGCTCCCCAACCTTAGGCTGTAAAGGCTCATAGGTAACGGCCGCTACCGTAATCGGAGTGCAATAAGTCAAACTGATGGCAAGAGATTCGGTCACCCCGACCGTGACCGTAATTCCGGTCCGGGTATGGGTGAGATAATCCGATGCCGCCACCCGCAGTGAATAGACCGCGGGCTGCAAGCGCGCTATAAAAGAACCGTCGAGGCTGGTCGTAACCACCTGCGCCAGGTTCTCGCCGGTCTGCACCGTGGGCGAAAAGGTCAGTTGCGCTACTAACGGTTCCCCGGCCGCCCCCGTCACCTGGCCGGCAACAATTCCGGTATCCGAAATCATAAAATTCACCGCCGCGGCAATATCCAACCGACCCCACCCATAGACGGTATTGGGAATACCGTTCGAACTACACGCCGTGGTGGTAATCGGCAAAGCAGTCGCCGCCAGCAAAGCCTCAGTCTCCGTCAAACGCCCGGTCAATGTCGGCACCGCCGACCAGAGCAGCGCAATAGCCCCGGCCACCTGCGGGGTGGCCATCGAAGTCCCCGACATCTGGCCATAGCCCCCGCCGGGCAACGTAGAATAGATCACAGAACCGGGAGCCACCAGATCCGGCTTGATCCGTCCGCTGCCGTCTACCAACACCGGCCCGCGCCCGCTAAACCCCGACACCGTATCGGTGTTATCCGTCGAACCGATCGTAAAAGCCGAAGCATAAATCCCCACCGGTTCATCGATAGTGCTGCATCCCGGCCCCGCATTGCCCGCCGCCGCCACCACTTCGATATCAGCCGCCCGCAGCGTCATCACCACCTGTTCAAAAACCGCATAATCGCACCCCTCATCCACCGGGCAGGTCCAGGAGTTGCTCACTATGTCCGGCGCATAGGCCGGATTGCCCTGCGCCACCGTTCCGGTAACCGGATAAGGAGCCAGAAAGAACTCAAAACATTCAGCATAAGTGGCCGGCGTCCCCCAGCCTTCTTCCATATTGCGACAACCAATCCATTGGGCTCCCGGCGCCACGCCCACCGGCTCGGCTTGAGGCACCGTTCCCACCATTGTCCCCACGGTATGAGTCCCATGGCCATGATCGTCACAGGGAACGGTCGCATTAAAGCCGCAGGGATTCCCGGCCCCCGTATGCGAATTGTTCTCATGGATGGCATCATGCCAGTTGTAATCATGAGAAGCGCTCCCCCCATTCCAGCCGCGATAGTGCGGCTGCAAGGCCGGATGCGTCCAGTCATAACCGGTATCCTGCCCGGCCAGCACGATCCCCTGTCCCGTAATCCCCGCCGCCCATAACTGAGGGGCCCCAATCTTTTC
The DNA here is from genome assembly GCA_964501335.1 of uncultured Anaerolineales bacterium. Classification (GTDB taxonomy): domain Bacteria; phylum Chloroflexota; class Anaerolineae; order B4-G1; family SLSP01; genus CAZCTC01. The sequence goes on from CAZCTC010000025.1 coordinate 8,267, forward strand.
CAGATTCCATTGATTCAACATCATCGCGGTCGCCGGCTCCACAATGGGCAGCTCATTGTACACGGAGGGATTGGCCACAATACGCGCCACATCCGAACGTGCCGCCAGCTTCTCCACCAAAGCGCGATCGCCCCGCACCCACAACATATTCACAATGTAAAACGAGCGATAAGAGACCTTCTGTGATTCTAACCAACCGCGCAAAGGAGCCTGCGTGCGGGCGGCCGTCTCCAGCAAAGTCCGGTAAATCCAGGCCCGGCGGAGCTGTCGATCGGAAAGGCGGGCGGCTTGAGTCAAATCAGGCTGATCCTGCATAAGGACCAAAAACTCAGCTACCTGATCGTCGGCAGTGGCAGACCAGACCGCCGGCGCAACCGCTGCACGATAAGGCGGCCAGGTCGGAATACCCGGCGCCCCCACAATCCATCCTACCAAAGCCACGATCATCCATAAACGTTTCATGCCCACCTCCGAAGTCCATTTTACACCCGGAGTTCGGGGAGCCCAAACGGGCAAATTTCAACCCGTGAAGTTGGGCCATACCGGCTTTTTGCATCCCGCCCCCGGCACTTTCCAGGCAAAAAACGACGCGCAGGACAGACAGGAAGAGTTTTTTGTTTGTGTTTTGGCGCGCATAAGAATGCGCGCCAAAACACGGCTTTTTTCTCCCGCTTTTCCAGGTGAACCGCACAGATAGCATTTTTCGACCTGTACGATGAGCCCTAAAAAACAAGGAAAAGAAAAGCCTATGTTTTCGGCGGCTTTCTGAAGCCGCCGAAAACATAGGCAAAAAAACTCTCTCCATCCCGCGCGTCGCATCTGGCCGGGAAAAGATCACTTGCGGGACGCTACAAGGTGGACCTGTTTTCAAGACAGAAGGCCATGCACCCGCCCCGGAAATCCGCCGCCTACTTCTCCTTCATCGTTACCGGCAAATAAACCCGATACACCGGAATAGCCTGCACCACAAAGGTCACCGGAATCGTCAGCACCGGACTGACCGGATCCTGGCTCTGAATCTGAATCGCCGTAGTATAGGTCATGTCCGGCGTCACGGTCGGCCAGGCAGTAAAATTCAACGTCACCGAAACCACCCCATCCGCCGTGACCAGGGTTTGCGTCGGCACAAAACTCAACCAGGGCGCATTTTCCGCACTCATATTCAAAGTTGAAGCCGCCCCCCCCTGATTGGTCACGGTAACGACATGGCTGGTCGAACCGCCGGTCATCAAAGTTACCAGCAGGGGATCCTGAACCGTATGGACACAGGGGCGCAACAGCCGCAGATTGAAATCCGCGGTCACCGTGACCTGGCTGGTCACATTGACTCCGGTCATCAGGCGGCTTTCATGATTGGCCGCAGTAACCGTAACCGTCAACGGCCCGCTCGCCGGATCCACCCCCAGATGATAGGAACCATCCGCCGCCGTCTGCAACGTCGTGCTGAGGCCGTTATGATCCTGGATCAACACCTCGGCCCCCCCCAGCGGAGCTGATTGAGCATCGCAATAGCCCCGACTCCGAACAACGCCGGCCACGGTCGCCAACCCTGGGGCATTCACCGTCAGGGTCACCGGTACCACCCCGGCCTTATAAGGAGTCCCACTCACAGCGCTCAGATAAGCCCGATAAACACCGGGCAACAGGCTCGCCGAGTTGAATCCCACCGCAACCGAGATCGTCTCACCCGCAGCAATCGATTCCACAGTGGAAGGGGTCACCGTGACCCAGGAAGCATTCGGAGCACCACAGACCGTACTCTCGCCGGAACTGGCGGCCAGCATCCACCCGGTTTTGGAATTGACCGCCCACAGCCGGCCGGTGCAATCGAGATCCAGACCCGCCTGTGCAAAATCGTCCATGCCGGTCAGATCAAAACCACCCAGCAAGGCATATCCGTTGTTCACATCCACCACGTAGATATCCTTGTAAAGGGCTTCCGGGCCATGAACGGCCACGAAAAGATGGCCGCTCTTAGAGGCATAGGCCAGACCGGAAATCGGGAGATTGAGGGCCGCCTCTTCGATCAGCTCCCCGGCCCGCGTGAACCGATAGATCACACCGTCGTTCCAGGAACCGGCAAAGAAAGTGTCGGTCGTAGGATCATAAGCCAGCCCCCGCTGCGAAGAGCCGAACGCCGGACAGATTTTATGTCCCGTACTGCCCGTGAGAGGATCCAACTCATAGACACAATTGTCACCGCCCACATTGATCTGCCAGAGCTTCCGGGCCAACGAATCGTAAGCCATATCCCCGGCCCAGCGCCCCCGCCAGGATGCCGTAGTCATGCTGAAGGCGGTCTGGCTGCCGTTCATCCCAAATTGATAATTGCGATCGTCGCCAGCGGTCGCCCCCCCAAGAGGATTGCCCACCCATAATTGCTCTTGATGAGCATCATAGGCCACCCCCCACGCATTGGCCAGCCCGGTCGTCCAGGAAAGCACGACCGCCCCCCCGGGAATGGACGGCAATTCGGCGGTCGGCTCACTGTAATAAGAAATCGCGCTCAACGAAGGAAGCTCAAAAAGCTGGGGGCTCAAATAGCGTCCCCGATGCTCAAAAACTCCCCCGGGCTGCAGGAACGAGAGTCCCTGTGCCGTCTTAAACAGATTTACCGCAAGAGGTTGGCCGCCGGCATTGTGCAGACCCAACCAGAAACTGGACTGCTGGGAAGGCTGCAACTCCACATCAAAAGCGGCCGGCTGCATAACCAGGCGGCCGGACTCCAGATAAAAATCATGGGGGGTCACCTGATCGAGAACGACCGTCTCCGAAATGGTTTGAGGTTGATAGAGATCACCCATCGTGGCCGTCAAAACCACCGTTCCCGTAGGCGCAAACAGCGCATAGACGCCGTCTTCCATCGTAAGAGCAACCCCATCGGTTACCACCGCATCCGTCAGCAGCGCCTGGGTATTCGCATCGTAGACATGGCCGACGACCCAGCCCCCGGCCTGCGGTTGACAGCTCATCTCCCCCACCGTCACATCGTCAATATGGACATCATTGCCGTAGAAACTCGTCCCCAGAAATCCCAGACGCAAATCCGCTATCCCGGTATAAGCCGTCAAATCCAGCGTATGTTTCTTCCACGCCGTTGTACCGTCATAACGCAAAATGGGATATCCCACATTATGCCAGCTAAACCCGCCGTCGACCGAAATCTGCACCTGCACCTGATCGTCGCTGGGAGACAGTCCGGTATCATGGTACATCCAGAAAGAAACGGTCGGAACATTTACCGTGGTCATATCGATGCCGCTTTCATAATAAAGACGGGCGGCGCCGCTCGATCCGGCATCGAACGAATTGAAATAAACCAGATTGGCCCCGCTGTGCGCCGCAATGCCCGCAGGATTACGGGTGCCGGCATGAGTGGCCCACCCCGCCCGCGGCGTCGTCGTCACCACCCGGGTCATAGCCCAATCTTCCGGCAAAGCCGGCGGCTCCACCGCTTCAAAATCCTCAATCCAGGCTCCGGTCAAATGATAGCCGGGCAACTCACACTGCCCCGCCACAATGGACAGGCCCGCATTGAAGATCTGGTCTTCGCTCAACATAAAAGCCTGAGAAATGGGTTGATATCCGGAAATCCACGAAGTCACGGAAAGCGTATAAGAGATCCCCCGGGCCAGTGTCAGACTGTAAGAACCGGTCGCGGGATCGGTCCAGACCGCATGCCAGGAAGGATCAACGCCATCGCCGGCGCTTTCAACCACGACCCGGGCATACAACGGCCAGTTCGACTCCGCATCCCGTACCACGCCCGAAATAACGGCGGTTTCCTGCACCGGGAGAAAAAAGTCCTGGGAAGTGGTCATCCCGGCAGTAACCGTCACAATCGCCACCGAAGCTGAAGTATCAAACCCATAGGGGCGGGTCGTCAACGTATAAACTCCGCCCGGAATTTGCAGACGATATTCCCCCACCGTATTGGATAAAGCTTCCCAACGCGCTCCATTATCACCCCAGGCCACCACCCGCGCCCCGACCAGCGGCCTGTCGGAGCCTGCAATATGAAGTGTCCCGGTCAGCGCCCCCCGAGTCTCGGCCGCCAGACATCCGTCAAACCGGAACGCGCCGATGCGGGTACCCCAGTTCAAATCCCCCAGGCTGTACTGTTGAGAATACCAGAAGGTGCAGTCATCCTGAGGATCGACATTCAAAATACTGACCGGCCCCCAGGCATGGTTGCCGATCTGAGCGGCCGAGCCGGTGAACAGGCTGGTTTCAGCCTGCGCCATAGCCCCCCAATCATCGCCGACCAGCCGGCCGACATACCGGATAGAAGGATAGATACTTTCACTGGAAACATTAAAGCCCAGCGCCATATTTCCCAAACGATCCTGCGCTATGCTGCCCAGCCACCGCTGGCTGCTGTCCAGAGGAGCATAGGTGTTATACTGATAAACTTCCCACAACTCACCCGACTTACGCAGTTCATACCAACGGATGCCGGCCCGGGAACCGTCGCCGCTGAGCACATCCACACTGTGATTCAGCACCAGGCTCTCATAACCGCCGAAATTCCGATAAGCCAGCCGGGACATCAACCGATCGCCTGAACCGGCCAGCTTTTGGGCCACCGGCTGAGGAATACAATTTAAGGTCTCGGGACAAAGCGGAGCGAAATCCGTAACCGGCAAAAACATATTCGGCTGTCCATTGGACCCAAATGTTGCATTCTCAGGATGGTTCCAATCCACCGAGAAAGACCAGAGCTGCAAAGAATCGAGTGCCCCCAAAGCCGTAGCATTGCTGATCGCCGCAAAATATGCCGCCGAACCGGCCGCCGGAGTCTGAATTCCATCCAGATCAGCCGGCAGCAAATGCTGATAATTTCCGGAAACCCCTTCCAGATCGAAATAGACATAGCGAGCTTCAGGGTCGCCGGCCAACAACTCATCCCGGTTGAAGGCATAAACAGCCCCCCCCGCCCAATTGTTCCCGGAATCGGTCTGATCGCTGGCCATATAATAAGCATCGGTCCAGGCTCCCCACCGGGGAGATTCACTGAACTTGGCTCCCGTGTTAAAGGCATACCGGTACCAGGATCCGGCAGGATCGGCCGTCTGCGACACCGCCAGACATTGATAATAAGAATTGCTCAAACCCGCACTTTGGGCCAGGAACCAGCGTTGCGCCCGGGAATCAAAAAGCACGACCGGATTGCCGTAGTTATCCGACTCACACGGGCCCCCAAAGCCGCGCCAGATCAAGTTGCCGGCAACCGGACCCAGGACCACGACCGGCGATCCCTGCGTCACATCCCAGATCTCCATGCCGAAATTGACCCATTGCACGTAGTATTTTTTACCGGTAGAAGGATCATAACCAATATCGCCGCTGATAGACGATTCCGCCGCTCCATAACGGTTATTGATCCCGGCAAAGCTGGTCAGAGGCGTCGGCATGGCAAACCGAAACCAGGCCCCGCTTCCCCCGAGAGGGTTTTCCAACCGCGACGGAACCACGGTCTGCATCACAGCCGGCGCCATCTCCCGCAAAGAGAAAGATAAATCCATCCGTTCGGCAATTCCGACCCCCGGTCCGAGGGAAGTTTTCGCCGCCAATACCGGCCCCCAACCACCCAGGCCAAGCAAAATTCCGGCGAGGGCCAACAACATCCCAATGCGCCACCAACGCAAAGATTTCATGTTCATTTCTCCTGAAAAATGCTGATGTAGAAAACGGACGTAGAAAACTGCAGGATATTAGTGGCAACTTTGTTTGATTACAATCTCAAACAACAGGTCTGTGGCCCGAAGAATTTCGAGAATTATAAAGCCCCATCGAAAAATAAAAGCCAGAGAGACCCCCTTACCTGACAGGCACCTTTTGCCCCCAGCAGCAAAAGGCCCCAAAACCGCCCCCCTCCACCTGATTCTAATATGCGGTTAGAGATCAGGCGTTTCCCTTACCCATTTTTATTCCATCTCCCCCTCCCTCTTATCCGGCAACGAAAAATCAGCGATGAAATTTTTACAAGTGTTTTCGCGGGCTTTAGAAAGCCCGCGAAAACACTAACAAAAAACCTGTTAGCACATATAACTTCTGGGATCAAGGACGGCCACAGCGGACCGCCCCTACAAAAAGGCCTGTGATGTAGGGGCGCCCCTGTGGAGGCGCCCTAAACCGGCCTGAAAAAGCTCAGGACTTCCGCTGAACCACCGGCAAATACAACATGTAGTAATTGGCCTGAATCAAAACCGTCCGGGTATAACTCAACGCTCCTCGGCCATTGGTCGCCGTCAACACCACTGTATAAATCCCGGCCGTAGCATAGGTATGTGTGGGATTTTCCAGCGTGCTGGTATTCGTCACCCCGCCCGCCGGATCGCCGAAGTTCCATTCATAACCGGTAATCGCAGGATAAGCATATGAAGCATTGGTAAAAGTCACCGGAATCCCCATCTTCCATGATCCCGGCACCGTAAAACTTACCGCCGGCCGCCCCTCAATCGCCACCGTTTGAGTACAGGCATCCGCACCCAAAGTATTCGACACGTCCAGGGTCACCGTATAAGTTCCCATCCGGGCATAGGTGTGCGTTGGATGGGCAAGCGTTCCGGTAAAACTATCGCCGAAATTCCAGAGATAGGTGATCGGTTGTGTCCCGGTCCCGGTAAATGTAAAGACCGTCGCCGTCCCAAAATCGGTCGGGCTGTTGCTGTTAAAGGCACAGGCAGGCGGCCCATCAACCCGGAACGTAATCGGAACCAGAAGCTCCGGACTGACCGGATCGGTACTCTGAATATGAAGAACGGTCGAATTCGTCATACCCGGCGTGAACGTCGGCAGCGCCGTAAAAGTCAGAGAAATCGGCTGGACTTCTCCGGCCTCCAAATCAAACGTCGTCGGAGAAACTGCCAGCCAGGGAGCCGCCGGAGCAAAATCGATCGAGATGCCAGAACTGACCATTCCCGAATTCGTCAGGGAGATCACCTGCGTCTCACTCTGATTGGCAAGGAGCGCCGCATCTACCCGCTCCGGATTCACAGTTCCACAAGGCTCCAACCGACGCAGATTGATATTGGCCGTTGTCGTCACCTGAGAGGCAATCACAATCCCCGACAAAACCTGCGGTTCATACCCATCCATCGCCACCGATACCCGATAGGGAGTTCCAGCCGGGTCCAGCGGGAAAGAATAACGACCATCCACCCCCGTGTACAACGTCACACTGAAACCACTCTCACTCTGCAACAACACCGGCAACCCGTTTACAGGCAGGGGATTGAGATCGCAATGCCCCAACAATTTCACGGTCCCCGAAATCGCTCCCCACGAAGGCGGAATCGTCACCGTCAACACCACCGGAACCAGAAGATCGCCGTAAGGGGTATTGTTGAACCCCGCCAGCCGGGCAGAGTAAACGCCGGCATTGAGTTCCGCCGCAGAGATATTCAACGAAACGGTTCGATACCCGCCGGCCGCCACCGTCATCGTCACCGGAACTGCGGAAAGCCACGGGATGTCAGCCAGAGTCCCGGCTGGTTGTGAATTCACCGCCGCATTGATCTCCGACAACTCCAGAGAAGCAGCCAGACCGCCACTGTTGGTAAACGTAATGACCCCTGCATGGTTCTGCCCCATCGGCAACGTCAAAGCATACACCGCCGGCGTCACACTCAATTTCCCCGCCGGCAAAAAGAAATCCTGCTTCATCGAAGTGCCGGCCACAACAGTCGGGGTCAGCACTTTAGGGCCATAGGCGCCGGTCACGGTCGCCGTCATCGGCTGCGCGCCGGCCGGCACAAACATAAGATAGAATGAATCGTCATTTGCCGGATCGGCAGTGGTCACGGTAGCAGAAATCGTCCCGGCAGCCGTGACAATCGCGCCGGAAAGAATTTGAGTGGGATAATTCGCATCGTAAACATTGCCGAAAAGCATCCCCCCACTCGTCAACGAACAAACCGGAGAACCGATCGAAATGTCATCCAGAATAATGTTATTTCCGTAAGCGCTGATTCCCAGGAAACCAATACGCACGTTCGGTTGAGTGTGATAGAGGAACAGATCCACCGTATGGTTTGCCCATCCCGTTGTTGCACTGTAACGCGCAACCGGGCTACCGACATTGATCCAGGTAGAACCGCCATCGGTCGAAACCTGAACCTGCACCTGATCGTTTCTTGCCGAAAGGCCAGAATCATGGTACATCCAGAATGAAAGCATCCAGGAAGTAAGCCCGGTCATATCCAGGCCGGAAGTGGTATAAAGACGCGCCCCGGCTCCGGCCAAAGCGTTATAGGAATTAAACCCCGCCATATTAGGAGCGCTATGCGGAGTGGCCGTGGGATTCGTACTGGTCGTCCGGGTATCCCAGCGGGCAATCGGAGAAGTCGGCGTCACCACCGTTACAGCCCAACCCAGAGGCAAAGCCGGTACAACCGCCCGATCGAAAGTCTCGGCAAGCCCGCCGATGATCTTATACCCCGGCGCTCTACAGGAAACCATATCCGGATTGGCAATAAAATTCTGCGTCTGAGACCCGGTCACAGTCAACGGCCGGACCACCCCATCATAACCGCCGGACCAGGTCGTCATGGTCAGCGTATAAACTGACCCTTCCGCCAGAGTCAAACTGTAAAAACCGGTGGCCGGATTGGTCCAGACCCGATTGGCCGGCGCCGGGGGGGCCACCGGATAACCGGTTACAACCACACTGGCATAGAGCGGCCAGCCGGCCGTCGCATCGCTTACTGTCCCCGAAACCACATAGCTCGGCACGGCCGCCAGCGAGAAATTTACCGTTGCGGTGGTCCCCGAAACTACAGAAACCACCGATTGACCGGTCACATAACCATACGAACTCGCCGTCACCGTGTAACTTCCCACGGGCAACGCCAGACTGTAAATCCCAGAGCCATTGGAAACGGTGTCATAGACCTCAGTAACCAGGCGGGTGGCTCGAATGTTGATATTGGATAAGGGCGCGCCGCTTCCGGCAGCCGTAACCGTCCCGGTCAAGGTGCCGGAGGGATCCAGGGCCATCTGAACGGCGGAAGGAGAAACAGACCCTCCTTCAGCCGCCACTTCTTGAAATTTTAACGGGGCCGGAGGAGTTTCCACTCTGGTTGAAGCCTGCACCATTCCCGGTCCCACAATAAAATTAGAAACCACTATTAAAACTACCAGGGCTCTAATCAAGTCAGGGAAGCGAGGTCGCAACACTTTCATCATATACCTCCACAAACAATCTTTAAAAATTTACTTCCGCCACTACCTGAACCGACAAAATCATCGCCGGACGGCGATAGATTTCCCAGAATTTTTAATTCCAGCATGGAAAGCTGAAATAAAACGGAGATCTGGAAATAAGATTCAATCCGTTGCCAACCGGCACAGTTAGCCCGGAAAAGCGAGAGAAAAAAAGCCTGAGTTTTCGCGCGCTTGTCGTTACTAAAAAACCGGGGAACACTAAGAGGGACATGCTTCCAACTATACTTGTCCAGGCAGTTGTGAGCCTGCCAATCTGGGGGAATTCACGTGCGACCACCTTCATGTCGATAACAGCTAAAAACATTATACCTTCCCCCTAAAAGAAGTCAAGAATACTGGTAAAATTTATCTACTTAAATAATTTTTTCGCAAAAATATTTTCATCAGAACTTTTTAGCAATCAACGGCAACAAAACCCGATAGAGCGTCCGGCTGATTCCAACGGTCTGCGTGGCCGTCACCGTTCCCCAAAAATTCGTAGCCGTCAACGTCACGGTATAGGTTCCACTCAGGTAAAAAGTATGGACAGGATTCGTTAACGTACTGGTATTCTCAAGCCCGGAAACTGGATCGCCAAAATCCCAAAGATAAGTCGTCGCGGCAGGATGGGCATAGGTCTGATTTGTGAAAGTCACCGGCATTCCGCCCCACAAAGTCCCGGTCGGAAAACTGAATCCCACGCGGGGCGCTCCCTCAATGGCCACCGTCCGGGAATAAAAACCGGCCCCCAACCCATTGGTCGCCGTGACAGCCACCGTATATTCCCCGGCTCGCGTGTAAACATGCGTTCGCGTCAATTCCACCGTCGATTCTTCCCCGGTTCCATCTCCAAAATTCCAGGTAAAGCTCATCGGTTGAGTGCCGTCAGCCGTCACGGTGAAGGTCGTAGCCTGATTTTCCAGCATCAAGGCTCCAACTTCAACCGTAACCGTCGGTACCGCCTGAATTTCCATCGAAACCGGTACGGTAAAGGGCCCCATCGAATCCCCACTCCGCACCAGCAGTCCGGCTTGATATAACAGGCGTGCCGGCAATGTCGGAAGGGCCGTCACCGTCAGGGTAACCGCCGTGCGGCCATCCGCCAGCAAGATCACCGTCGTCGGGCTGACCTTCAACCATTCCACATCCGGCGATTCCAAAAGCACATCATCCAACCCCACCTGAGCCCCGTCGTTGCCGATATACTCAAACCCGATCCGCACATTCTCTCCCGCCGGCGCCAGAGCTCGATTGAGCGAAAGAACGCTCTGCGCATAGGTGAAATTCGCCGTCCAGGCATCATCCCCTTTACCGATCAAACTATCATCGCCCCCCCCGGGTTCACCCCGTACAATCCAGACTCTGAGATCGCAATTATCATAAGGCGCCTTGCACCAGGTAACACTGCCGAACGACCAGAAAGAAAGCGTTCCCCCTGTCAAAAAAAGCGGCGGCGTCAATAACCACTCATCCTGCTCCGCCGGCGCCGGGTCGAGCTGCACCTGAGCCGCATAGCCGCCGGAATGCGCGCCCCCAGATTCATCGACCTGCCAGGTATAATGTGAATTCAACACCACCCGACTCCACCCGGCCGGAGGGACCGCCCCCGCCTCAAACCCTTCCGCCAGAACCGTCGCCTTCCCCGGATCATACACGGGAACCAGGCGGCCGACCTGCGCCGGAGCCGTCCGGGCATCGCTTCGTTGCCAGGCGGCCGATTGCAATACCGCCGCCGTCCGGGTTAGCGACGGCGAAACCTCCAGAAAAGCCACCACCGTGCTCACCGGACTGACATTGGTCAAAGTGAAAACCCGACTTACCGCCATTCCCCGCGGCACGGCCGCATCCCATTGCAGCGGCTGAAATTGCACACAGGGATCGCTCTTGCGCACATTGAAATCCACCGTCGTCGTGGCATTGCCCGACACCGTCACCCGGGTAATGGTCCTGGATTGATACCCCGCCAGTTGCAGGGTTAAACTCAACGGTGAAAAAACCGGGTCCACCCAATAAAGATACCGGCCGTTTAGATCCGTCGTCAGCGTAATATTTACCCCATCCCGGGTTCGCAGGCGCAAAGGAACCCCCGCCAGAACCGTCGGAGCCGCATCACAACGCCCCGGCGTCGAAATCACCCCCGTCACCGCCCCCCATCCCGGCGCCGGCGTGACCGTCAACTGCACAACCAGCCCCGAATTTCCATAAGGAGTGTCGCTCAGAAGTCCCACGTTCCCGAAATAAACACCGGGCTGCATCCCCGTCGTCGTAAAAGTCAACCCAACAGTCTGCACCTGCCCTATCCCCAAAGTTCCGCTCGTCACCGCCACCGTAAGCCAGGGCTCATTTTCCGTGATCAGATAAGTTGCCGTCACACTCCCGGAATTGGTCAGCGTCCAGCCAGCGGTCACCGGCTGCCCCGCCACCAACACCGCACTTATCGTTTCCGGACTGCTCAACAACAAACCGGCCGGCAGGAAAAAATCGAGCCGGCTCCCCGCGCTTACCACCATCGTCGCAGTAAAGCTCTGAGGAACATATCCCCCAGCCGTCGCGGTCAACCAGGTAGTCGTTGTCGTTTCTGCCATCGGCACAAAGAGCTGGTAAAACCCATCATCGACCGCCGGATCGACCGTGGCCACCGTTTCGACCCGGTCCCCGCCGCCCATCACGACTGCCCCCGCCAAAGGCCGGGTCGGGAAATTGCCGTCATAGACATTCCCGCTCACAAAGCTCCCGAATTGCGGCCGACAAAGAGGCGCCCCCACCGAAAGATCGTCCAGATAGAGATCGTTGCCGTAATCGCTGATCCCCAAAAATCCCAACCGCACAGCCGTCTGATCCCCATATGCACTCAAATCCACCGTATGGCTCACCCAACCGGGACTGCCGTACCGCAAAATCGCCGCTCCAACATTGCTCCAGGAGAGCCCTTCATCGGTCGAAATTTGCACCTGCAATCGATCCCCGGCCGCAGATTCGTCGTCGTGAAACATCCAAAAAGTCAACACATCAGGGGCCGGCAGCGAGAGATCGAAGCTTGAAATCATGGCAAAGCGAGCCGCCCCGCCGGAATTGACCTCATAGGCATTGAAACGGAGAAACTCAGGCGCACTGTGCGGGAAATAGCCGGCAGGGTAAGCCGTCGCCGTAACCGTCGTCCAGAGCCCGGCATTGCCGGTCACCGGAACCGTAGCCCAGCCCACCGGCAAACCCGGCAGGGGAGTCAGATCGAAAGTTTCAGAAACACCGTCGACGACCTGATATCCGGGAACTCCACAATTGACCAGTTCCGGGATCAGCTTCAGATCCACCGTCTGATTCTCCGGGCTGATCACCTCCTGAACCGCCCCCGAATAGCCTGTCGCCCAGGCCGCAGCCTGAAAGGTATAGGTAACGCCCGCCTCCACCGTTGCACTGTAAAAACCGGTAGTCGGGTGGGTCCAAACCGTAATCGGAACCGTCGAAGTGATCTCTGGATCGGCCGCGATTGTCACCCTGGCATACAGAGGCCGGCCGGCCAGCCCATCCCACACCGTCCCCGAAATCACATAGGAAGAATCCAGCGGGCGCAATAAATCCCACCGCGTAAAAGGATCGAGCTGATCAGCCGTAGCGGGCACATCATACACATATAAAGGAAAAACCGGCATTTCCAGCAGCTTGGCAGCCTGAACATCTTCACCGATTCGCAACAGCCCCAAAACCACAACCAGAACCGTTACCGTACACAGCACCCTCCACAAAGCCGATTTCGTCATTGTGCGCCTCCTACACAGAGTTGGATGGAGTATAAAAGCATTTCCCTCTCCCGCAACTTCTTTATTTTTCAGCGATCGATGCGGTTAGTCTGGGAAAAAAACCATATTTTCGGCGGCTTTCTGAAGCCACCGAAAATATGAATAAAAATAACTCCCTCTCCCCCATCCCGCGCGTCGTTTTTTACCAGGCAAGAACCTTTTGCAGGACGCTAAAAACCATTCTTTCCTTTTTAGCGGAGTCTGGTAAGATAGACCACAGATCCATCATTAGATTATTTTTCAACGCAGGAGATAGGAATGCCACCAACCTGGCTTTGGGGATATCTGCTTCCCCTCGGCTTTCTATTTTTAATTTGGGGCGGCCTGCCCCCGGAAAAAGCGCGCCGAATCACTCCCCTGGCCGCTCTGGCCATTGCCCTCACCATCCTCAGTTATTGGGCCGTGGGTTATGCTTTTCATCTGGGCGGCGCCGGCGTCGTCAACCCTGGAGATCCCAATCTGGCCGGCCTGAGAACCATCAGCACCTTCATAGGTGATTCCAACGCCTGGGGCATGATCGGCTCATCGGGCTTTGGACTTTCAGGTGAGGCCATCACCCCGACCGCCCTGGGGCTCTTCCTGGCCTACCTGCCCATCATCGCGACCGGCGTCCTGGTGATCGCTCTGGCTGTCGGCAGCGCAGAACGCCGCGGCCTGCTGCTCACCCTCGGCCTCCTCTCCGGCGCCCTGATCCTCCCCATCGCCGCCTGCTGGATATGGGGCGGCGGCTGGCTGGCCAATCTGGGACGCCCCGACACCTTAGAACTGGGACACGGCTTCGTCGATTTCGGCGGCAGCGCCCTGATCCTCTGGCTGCCCGGCTGTCTCACCCTGGGACTGCTGCTCTTCCAGGAACGGCTTCCGGCCGCTCCTTTGACGGCTCCGCCGCCGGCCCACTACCCCCTGCTGGCGCATGCCGGCGCCCTGCTGCTGGGACTCGGTTGGACGGGCTGGGCGCTTTCGGCGCCGCTGCACACCTACGGTGCCGCCCTGGACTGGAACCGCGCCGCCGTCAATATCCTGCTGGGCATGGGCGGATCGGTGATCACTTCGCAATTTTACGCCTGGCTGGTCACCGGAGATCTGGAACCGCTGCTGGCCGCCCGCGGCCTCGCCGCCGGTTGGGGCGCCCTGCTCGCCGGAGCCCCTTTCCTGCCGGGCTGGGCCGCCATCATGATCGGGCTGCTGGCCGGCCTGCTCTTCCCGCTGATCCTTTACACGATTGAAACCGGCCTCCGATTGCGCGATTCAGCCGCCACCATTGCCCTGGGACTGGTCGGAGGCGGCCTGGGCCTGCTCAGCATCGCCCTTTTCGCCGACGGCCATTGGGGACAGGGCTGGAACGCCATTGCACCGCTCACCGGAACCAGCGAAGCCGTCGTCGGAATTCGCGGCCTCTTTCCCGGCAGCGGCCTCTCCCCGGATACCGGTCAACTGATCGCCCAACTGATCGGGATGCTGGCCCTGGGATTGTGGGGACTGGCCTGGGGAGCCCTGCTCGGCTTTCTCACCCAACCCGGACTCTTCCAACGTCTGGCCCTCGCGGCCACCCCCCGCCCCGAACCCGCTCCGGCTCCGGCGCCTGAGCTGACGTCCGAGAGCGCCCCCCAGGAATAGGAGAAAATATGCGCGTTATCACTGGAAAAGCCAAAGGCCGTCGACTGCAAGATGTCCCCGGCCCCGGCACCCGTCCCATCACCGACCGCGCCAAATCGGCCCTCTTCAGCATTTTAAACGAAGACATCGCCGACTGCCGCTTCCTGGATCTTTTCGCCGGCACCGGCCAGGTCGGCATCGAAGCCCTGAGCCGGGACGCCCGCGAAGCCGTCTTTGTGGAAATGGGCGAAGCCGCCCTCCGCACCATCCGCGAAAACCTCAAGAATACCGGCCTGACCGCCGGAGCGAAGGTCGTCTCCAACGATGTCTTTCACTTTCTGCGCGGCAAAGCCACCCCCTACGATTACATTTACATCGCGCCGCCCCAATACCGCAACCTCTGGATTCAGGCCATCTTGATGGTCGATCACAATCCGGATTGGCTCTCTGAAGATGCCTGGGTCATCGTACAAATTCACCCCACAGAATACAAAGCCCTGGACTTGAAAAACCTGGAACTCTTCGATCAACGAGAATACGGCAGCGTCATGTTCTGTTTCTATGAACGCAAAGAAATTGCGGCCGAAGCCGAAACAGAAACCGAACCCCCACCCCTCGAAAACAACTGAAAAACCTATCAGTGCAATTCCCCCCAAACAAGACTAAAAAACCATAATTTCGGCGGCTTTCTGAAGCCGCCGAAATTATGAATAAAAACAACCTCTCCCCCTGCTTCGCACCGCGCGGCATTTCCCACCGAAGAAAAACCACCTGCGGGACGCTAAAAGTATCCCCTAACAAAATTGGGCGCGTCTTTTTCAAGACGCGCCCAATGATTAACCCTCTTTCCGTCTTATAAGAAGGAAAGCCTTAGAAATTCTTCCCGATGACCGGCATGAAGACCCGATAGACCGATCCGCTGATCACTACCGTCTGAGTGAGGATCGAACTACCCCGGGCATTCGTCGCGGTCAACGTCACCGTATAGGTACCGCTGTAGTAGAAGGTATGCGCCGGTTCCGCCAGCGTGCTGGTATTGTTGGCGCCGGAAGCCGGATCGCCAAAATTCCAGGCATAGCTGGTTACCGCCGGGTAAGCGTAAGTGCTGTTCGTGAAGGTCACCGGCATCCCGCCGCGCAACGTCCCACCCGGGAACGCAAAGGCCGGATAGGGCTTCCCTTCGATCGCCACCGTCTTCGAGTAGAAGTCGGTACCCAACGCATTGGTCGCCGTGACCGAAGCCGTGTACATCCCGGCCTTGGTATAGATATGGGTCACCGTCAACGCCGCGGTCTCCACATTCGCCGATCCATCCCCGAAGTTCCAGGTATAGGTAATCGGCTTCGTACCGTTCACGGTCGCCGTAAAGACGGTATTGGTATTTTCCAACGGCGCAACAGCCGGAGTCTCAAAGGTAACCGAAGGAGGCGCCATAATCGCCAGAGAAATCGGGACATCGATCGTGCGGCTCAACGGATCGTTGCTCTTGATACGGAGAGCGGCATTGTGGATCACATTCGCCGAAAGCTCGGGCAATGCCGTCACAGTAACGGTCACCACCGCACTGCCGTCAGCCAACACCGTCGTCTGGGTCGGAGTGACCGTCAACCAGGGCAGGTCGTTAATCACCGTGCCGTCCAGAACGATATCGTCCAGAGCAACCTCGGCTCCGTCGTTGCCGATATACTGGAAGCCGATGCGGACCGGACCGTTCACGCCCGCCAACGCAGAAGCCAGGTTAAAGGTGCTTTGGGCATAGGTGAAGTTCACGGCCCAGGCATCATCCCCTTTGCCCACCAGGATGTCGTCGCCGCCACCCGGCGCGCCGCGGACCAGCCAGACATTGAGATCGCAGTTGTCATAGGTAGTCTTGCACCAATAGACACTGCCCAACGACCAGAACGAAAGAGTGCCGCCCGACAGAACCATTTCCGGAGAGAGCAGCCATTCATCCTGATCGAGCAAATTCTCATCGTATTCCACATCCAGGGCGTAAACGCCGCCGTGGGGATTAGACGTAATCAGCCCCCAGGTGAAATCCTCATTCATAACCTGGACCGACCAATCCGTCGGAGGCAGAACTCCGCCTTCAAAGCCTTCATTGAAGATCACTTCACTGGGCTGATAGACAGGAGCCATCCGGCCAACCTGCGCCGGGGCCTCACGGGCATCGATCGGGTGCGCCCCCGCCTTGGCCAACAGCTGCACAGGAGCCGTTGCCGCGCGGGCAATTTCCACAAACGTGACGGCGGCATCGGCCGCGCCGGCATTCGTCACCGTGATAACCCGGGTAGCCGAAGCCCCGTAAGCCAGCGAAGCATCGAACGGCAGAGCCGTCGTCCGCACGCAGGGATCGAGTTTCCGCACCTGGATATCCACCGTCGTCGTCGTCTGCGAGGTCAACGCCACATTGGTGATGACCTTGGAGACATAACCGGCAAGGTTAAACGAAACCGTCAACGGAGCCGTCGCAGCGTCAAACCAGTAGCTGTAGCGCCCCTGAGCATCCGTATTCACCGTGACGGTCGCCCCGGCGCTGTTTTCCAACAACACCTGGGTGGAAGAGAGCACGGCCGGATTGACATCACAGTAACCGGCGGTCGAAACCTGCCCGCTCACCGTCCCCCAACTGTCAGGGGCCGTCACGGTCAGGGTCACGGGGAACTGCGACACACTGTAAGGTGTATCATTCAGCCCCATCAGCATAGCCGAATAGACACCCGGCTGCATTCCAGTCGCATCGAAGGTCAAAACGGGCGTAACCGCCGCACCCGCAGCCAGCGTTCCCGCATTGGGAGCTTCGCTGAGCCAGGGGATATCCGACCAGGCGCAGATATTCGTCTCGCCTGATTCAAAGACCTTCATCGCCTTCGCCTTGGGATCGACCAGCCAGAGGCGACCGGCGCAGTCGATTTCCAAACCGGTCTGACCGTAATCCGCAACTCCGTCCACATTGAATCCGCCCAACAGAGCGTAATTCTTGGCGGCATCCAGAACGTACATGTCATAAGAACTGGCCGCCGCGCTGTTGGCAGCCACAAAGAGATGGTTCGTGGTCGGGTTGTAGGCCAACCCGGCGATCGGCAAGCCGACATTCACTTCTTCGATGATGTCGCCGGCCGTGTTGAAGCGATAGATCACGCTGTTGTTCCAGGAGCCGGCGAAGAAGGTATTGCTCACCGGATCGAAAGCCAGACCACGCTGTGAAGAATCGAACGCCGGGCAAATCTTCTTTCCGGTCGCGGCCCGCGTCACCGGATCCAGTTCGTAGATACAGTTATCGCCGCCGACATTGACCTGCCAGAGCTTGTTGGTGAAGGGGTTGTAGGTCATATCAGCCGCAAAGGTACCCTGCCAGGACTTGGTATCGATCGTCGCTCCAGTCTTGGTGCCGTCGGGCAGGAACTGGTGGTTCTTATTATCACCAACCGGCGTTCCCGAGCCCAGGCTGCTCACCCAGAGATTATTCTCCTCGGTGTTATAGCCCACACCCCACGGCGAAGAGATGGGCAGCGTCCAGGTCATCACTACCGTCCCCGCATTCAACGCGGGAACGCCGGTCGGCATCGTCAGATAATAGACCACACCTTCCAGCGTGCGCAGATTCAGATTCTTGGGACCCAGATGGCGTCCGCGATGTTGAAAGAGACCGGTAGGCGCCAGAGTCTTGGGAGCAGCGTACACTTCCGCCAGCTCGTAAACCAGGGGCGCCCCGCCGTTGTTTCCCAGCACCATTGTAGCCGTAGCCGTCTCGCCGGAGACCAACGTGGCCGCAAAGGCATCGGGATCGGCATCCAGCAAACCGGCCTTCAGCGAGAAGTTCTGCGTCACAACGCCGCTCAACACAACGGTCGGCGTCAGGGTCTGGGGGAGATACCCGCCCGGCATCGCGGCCGTGATCGGGGTCTCACCGGCGGCTGCAAAGACCATGTAGAAGGCATCGCCGACAGCCGGATCAGCCGTCGCGACCGTAGAATATTGCTCATCGTCGAGAGTTACCTTCGCGCCCGTCAGGAAGGTCGTGGGGAAATTATCGTCATAGACATTTCCGATCACAAGCCCACCCGCCATCGACGTACAAACCGGCACACCCACCATGATATCGTCGATGTGCACATCGTTGCCGTAAGCGCTGATCCCCAGGAACCCGAGCCGCAGCGCCGTTTCCGTGCCGTAAGCGCTCAGATCAACGGTGTGTTTTTCCCAATGAGCTGTAGAGCTGTAGCGCGGAATGCGACTGCCCAGGTTCGTCCAGGTCGTGCCGTCGGTAGAAACCTGAACCTGAAGAGCATCATTAGAGGAGCTGTAGCCGGAATCATGGTACATCCAGAAACTCAGCGTCTTGCTGAGAATCGTGGTCATATCATAACCGGCGCTGAACAGCCGTGAAGCACCGCCGGAATTGGCATTATACGAGTTGAAATAGGCCACATTCGGAGCGCTCTGAGGAGTGATCCCCGCAGGATTCGCAGAGGCCGCCGAGGTCGCCCACTTACTGCTCGTCGTGCTCGTGGTCACCACCACCGTCCCCCACCCTGCGGGCAGAGCCGGGGCCGTTACCGAATCGAACTTTTCGGAGATTCCCCCCACCTGGTGATATCCGGGGGCCAGACAGCTCGTCATATCCGCAGTCAGGGTCAGATCGACCGTCTGATCTCCCACCGTGGTGAGGGCCTGATTCGCCACACTGTATCCGGCAGCCCAGGCCGTGGCGTGCAGCGTGTAGCTGACACCTTCGGCCAACGTCAGGCTGTAGTAACCGGTAGCCGGATTGGTCCAAACACTGTTGTTGGGAGCGGGAGGATTGAAGGGAATCCCGTCCACCGTGATATTGGCATAGAGAGGCCAACCACCCACAGCATCCTTGACCGTTCCGGAAACCACAAAGGTCGGCACGGCGGTCAATTGGAAGTTCTGAGTCGTCGTCGTACCGGAAACGACCGAAATGCCGGTTACTTCAACCGCGGTGTAACCATAAGCCTGGGTCGACACCGTATACTGTCCGACGGGCATCAAGAGCTGATAAAAGCCGGCAGCATCGGTCATGCTGGAGAAAGTCTGGGTAGGAGACAGCGTGGCCAGCACTTTCGCCTGGGCAATCGGAGCGCCCGTCCCCGACACCGTCACGGTACCGGTCAACGTCCCCTGCGGCCCCAGAGAACAATTGGGGAACTTGAACGAACCGATACGGGTCCGCCAGTCCCACCCACCATTGCTGTATTCCTGGGTGTACCAGAAGGTACAATCGTCCACCGGATCAGTGCCCAACATGCTGTAGTCACCCCAGCGGTTAACGCCGGACTGAGCAGCGGTTCCAGCATGGAGCGTAGCCTCCCCCTGGGACATTTCGTTGAGCGGATCCTGGGCCAGACGCCCGGCGTAGCGAATCGAAGGGTAGACCGTGGCGCTGGAAGCGCTGAAGCCGAGGGCAGTATTTCCCATATGGTCCTGGGCAATACTGGCCATCCAGCGATTTTCCGTATCGGCCGGAGCATAGGTGCTCTGTTGATAGATCGCCCAGGCCGTGCCGCTCTTGTGCAATTCATACCAGCGCACGCCCGCGCGGGTAGCAGTGGTCGCATCGGCATCCACGGTGTGGTTAAGCACGACCGATTCCTGGCCGTTCACGACGCGGTAAGCGGCCCGGAACATCAACCGATCGCCGATCGCATCCAGTTTCTGAGTGCCCGGTTGCGTGATACAATCCCGGCTGCTGGAACAGATCGGATCGAAGTTGGCCACCGGCAGCAGTTGATTGGGCTGGCGGGACAAACCAAAGGTCGAGTTCGCCGTATTGGCCCAATCGACGTGGAACTCCCACACCCGCAGGGTATCCTGCGCATCTCCCAGGGTAGCCGAATCGTCGACTTCGAAGAAGTAGTTCGGCGAACCGACGGGAGGCAGGGTCGAGCCGTCGAGATCCGAGGGCAACATGCCGCCGAAATCCGCGTTAGCCGAGAAAAGATTGAAATAAACATAGTTGGCGGAGACATCGCCGGCCAACATCTTGGCGCGGTTAAACGCATAAACGCCACCGCCGGCCCAGGTCGATCCACCCGCAAACTGGTTGTCCGTCATGTAATAACCATCAGGCCAGACACCGAACTTGGGATAGTCGTTCATGTCGGTCCCGAGGTTGAAGGCATAACGATACCAGGTGCCGGTCGGATCGCCCGACGTCGAGATGGCGATACATTGATAGTAAGGAGATGACGAAACTGCGAATTGAGAAATCAACCAACGATTGGCCAGATGATCGAAAAGCACGATCGGGTCACCGTCGTTGTCCGATTCGCAGCGTCCGCCAAAACCGGTCCAGATCAGATTGCCATTGAGGGGCCCCAACACAGAAGTGGGAGTCGCCCCGGTCACATCCCAGGCTTGCAGCCCGTTGTTGACCCACTGCACATAGTATTTCTTTCCCGTATTGGGATCGTAACCAATGTCGCCGTCCGTATCGGGCGGGGCTACTCCATAGGTGTTGGTAATACCATCAAAGTTGTGAATCGGGGTGGGCATGGCCAACGAAGAAACGGTGGCCTGCAAGGCGGCATCCCCTTTTTGCTCGATAACCGCATTCTCGAATTTGGGCATTCCGCGCCGTTCCGAGATTTTCAATTCGGTTTCTACGACAGGGGCGGGAGCCTTGGATGCCAAATAGCGCAACGAAGCAGAAGTGTCGGCGCGTTCCGCCACTCCGACCTGCGGTTGGAACGGGGGCTCAGGAGCGGCAACCACAGCTGAGGTCACATTGCCAACTCCCATCATCCCAAAAACCATCACGAAGGCCGTGATTGTGGACAGGACTCGCCACCAAGATGCTTTCTTCATAGTTCCTCCTAAAACCTTCTCCTGAAATCAAAAAAAACCGGTTTTTCGCTTGACCATCTTCCTGGTCTGGATCTACCAATCAAACGACAACCACCCCCTTTCAGTACAAATACTTCAAATTGATGCAAACTCACAACTCCACCACATCAAAATGAACGAGATAACAAGCCACCAGGCCTGAAATCACCCATTCAATCAGGGACAGGGCTGATTTTTATTTTAGAAAGAGATTAACACCGGCAATTTCCAAAAAACCGGGGAATACAGAGAGGACAATAAAAAACAATATAGGTTTTAGCCTGAACTTAACGTTTACTTTTCTATACTGAGTAACGAATTACCGTTAAAATCAGGATATTTAGTAGTTTTCAACATTATAGTCCATCTGTGGAGAAGTCAAGCCCCCTGCTCTATGTGGGGTAACGCAATAAGTATCAATAAAATAATCTCTCCCCCCATCCAACACGGCACGTTCTACTAGAAAAGTATCTATTGCAGGGATATTCATCCGAAAATAAATTGGTAAATTATTGGCCATTATTGGAAAATTGTAATTTTTATCCTCTGAAAGTCAAACGACAGGAAAAGTGAGAATAAAAAACGACTGCTGAATCAAAAATCGCCTGACTTTCAGCCAGGCGATTTTTGAAGTAACAAGGCAATCAGAACGACATAAAAATCTATCTTGCTTCCACCATTTGAGGAATACGAGTTTTCGTCTCAATCCAGTCCAATCCCCGATTTGTAAGGAAAGTCAACGCAAAATAGATCAAAGCCGCAATCGAAAAATAAAGGAGATAAGCCGAATGATTGCTGGTCGCCAACAACTGCGACTGAGACATCAACTCTTGCAATCCCACCGCATAAACCAGGGAAGAATCTTTGACCACCACCGCCGCCTCATTCGACCAGGCAGCAATGGAATTACGCAAAGCTTGCGGCAAAACTACATACCACAACCCCTGCAATCGCGACATACCGAGAGCCCGCGCCGCCATCATCTGGCCAGGATGGACGCCGGACAACGCCCCCCGAAAAATTTCGGCCTGATAAGCACTGCTGCAAACCCCCAAGGCCACACAGCCCGCCAGAAAACCGTTCAAATTGATCACCCGAGCCAACCCATAATAGATCAAAAAAAGGACCACCAATGAAGGGAAACCCCGCAAGACGACTCCATAGGCAGCGGCCAACCACTGGAAACCGCGAGGGCCATACACCCGCACCATGGCCAAGGGCAAACCAATCAAAAATCCGACCAACAAAGAGATCAAGGTTACCGCAATCGTAATTCCGGTCCCTTTCAACAAAATCCCCAAAATAACCATGGTTCCTCCCCTCCAACTGCTTTCAATTTTGGCGCGCCTGATTAAAGGCGCGCCAAAACTTCACAAAAAATTCCCCTAACATTTTGCAGGTCATAAAAAAGCCCGGCGAATGTGGGATGCTGAAAAAACTACGGGGCAGGCTCGGTCAGATACTTCTCCGCCAGCTGATCCAGCACCCCTTCGGCCTGCAACGCTTTGATGGCTTCGTTGAATTTGTTCACCAGCTCCGTATTGCCCTTGGCCACCGCGATCGAATAGCTTTCACCGGCAAATTCGGTCTTCAAAGCCAGTTTAATACCGCCGGCATTGATATAGGAAATCGCCGCATAGTAATCCATCGCCAGCACATCGATCCGGCCGCTCTTCAGATCCAGCACCCCCTGATCCGCTTTCTCATAGCGTGAAATCTGGGCATCCGGGAAATTCTCGGTCAGCCAGGCCTCCTGCGTCGTTCCCGACTGCACGCCGATGCGCAGAGGAGCCAGATCGTCATTGGAAGCTACCGTAATCGTGGATTCTTCGGCTACCAAAACGGCATCCGACCCGATAAAATAGGGTTCAGTGAAATCCACCTGCTTTCGACGTTCATCATTCGCACTCATCGCCGAAATGATGGCATTGATCTTGCCCGACTGCAAAGCGGGAATCAAACCATCGAAACTGATATTCTGGAATTCAACTTCCATCCCCATCTTCTTGCCGACTTCGCGCATTAAATCCATATCATAGCCCACAAAGTTAGTGCCCTCCATAGACTCAAAGGGAGGATAATCAGCCGAAGTGCCCACAATGAGTTTGGTGGTTTGAGGAGTGGATTGACAACCTGAAACGACCAGGCTCAAAATCAAAACCAACATCACCGGAATTAAAGTCCAACGCCGCATTACATTTCCTCCTGCTTCAAAATGGGTTCATACCCGATATTGCTTCATTATAGAAAAAACGAAGCAGGAGTCAAACCTCCCTTGCCCCCAGGAAACCCCGCCGGACAATCCATTTTCATTGCCCTCAGTGGCAGTTGTCGGTTCCTGTTGTATACTGTCTGTGTCTGCCGATCCCATCAGGATAAGCCCTTGAAACAGCCCACAATTCTGTTAATTGCGCGCTATCGTTCCGGGGAACCCGCCTTCCTCTCCTCTCTAAGCGGACACTATCCACTTGTGTTGGCCGCCACCCGCAAAGAAGCCACTGAAGCCC
Source organism: uncultured Anaerolineales bacterium (assembly GCA_964501335.1). Taxonomy (GTDB): domain Bacteria; phylum Chloroflexota; class Anaerolineae; order B4-G1; family SLSP01; genus CAZCTC01. The sequence goes on from CAZCTC010000025.1 coordinate 32,223, forward strand.
TGACCCAACAAGAATTCCAGCTGATCCTGGCCGATGTCCCCACCCTCCGCTTTGACCTGAAACGCTTCTGGACCGAACTCCCGGAAACCGGACGCCCCCGGCTCTGTCTCCTGCTCGGCCCGGAAAGCTTCCGGGAGCTGCCGCGGGCCAACGCCACGCTCCATCACCCCATTTCCCCACGCCAGCTGCTCCATCGCCTGGCCCGCCTTCTCCCCAGCCCGGTTTCCACATCCATCCCCCCCTCCACCCTCTATCTGGATGGCGAAAACCGTTTCCTGATCTGGAAAGACGCCCAAACCCCCGTCACCCCCAAACAGGCCAGCCTGGTCCAGGCCTTCCTGAACGCCCCCGGCGAAACCCTCTCCCGCGCCCGTCTGATGCAAGAAGTATGGGGCACCGATTACCTGGGCGATACCCGTACCCTGGATGTCCATATTCATTGGCTGCGCGAAATCCTGCTCACCCTCAATGCCCCCTTTCGTCTCGAAACCCGCCGCGGCCAGGGCTATTGCCTCCTGCCTTTAACCGAAGAAAAATAACCGCCCGGTGTAGTTCCCCCCGAAAGACAAGGAAAAAAACCATATTTTCGCGCTGTCAGCGCGAAAATATAAACAAAAAAACTCTCCCCCCATCCCGCGCGTCGCTTCTCACGGAGAAAATGCCCCTTGCGGGACGCAAAAATTGTTCGACCTGGGCGGTTACCCCGAAAGACTAGGGAAAGAAAAACCCATATTTTCGGCGGCTTTCTGAAGCCGCCGAAAATATAAACAAAAAAACTCTCTCCCCCCATCGAGCGCGTCGCTTCTCACAGAGAAAATGCCCCTTGCGGGACGCTACAAAGCCGGGGCCATATAAGCCTACAGTCTACTTCTCTTGCAGCTACATTGTTTTATGGTAGAATAACCTCTTGCTGGTAGAGAACACACACGCCCGGACTGCTCAGGAGGGTGCCGGAATACTCCGGTCCCTGGGCGGGATGATGGCCGTGGAGGTCTCAAAAAACCCATTGAGGAGGATCCCTTTTTATGGCCGTTGTCACTATGAAACAGTTATTGGAAACCGGCGTCCATTTCGGGCACCACACCCGCCGCTGGAATCCCAAGATGAGCCGCTACATCTACACCGAACGTAACGGCGTTCATATCATCGATCTGCAGCAAACCGTCAAAGCCCTTGAAAAGGCCTATGCCTTGATCCGCGACACCGTGGCCCAGGGCAATCAGGTGCTCTTCGTCGGCACCAAACAGCAGGCGCAGGAAATCGTGGCGCAGGAAGCCTCCCGCTGCCAGATGCCCTATGTGAATGAGCGCTGGCTGGGCGGCACCCTCACCAACTGGCGCACCATCAAACTGCGCATCGATCACCTGAAGACGCTCGAAGCCCGCCGCGACGCCGGAGAGTTCAACCTGCTTTCCAAAAAGGAAGCGCTGCTGCTCAATCGCGAAATTGAAAAACTGAACCACCGCCTGGGCGGCCTGCGGTACATGACCCGCCTGCCCGGTGCCGTCTTTGTCATCGATGTCCGCCACGAAAGCACCGGCCTGGCCGAAGCGGACCGCCTGGGATTGCCCATCGTCGCCGTCGTGGATACCAATTGCGACCCCTCCCGGGTTGACTACGTCATCCCCGGCAACGACGACGCCATCCGCGCCATCCGCCTGCTGACCGCCAAAATGGCCGACGCCGTCCTGGAAGGCATCGCCTTACGGAAGGAATCTGCAGTCGAGGAAGAAGAAATCTCGGCTGAAGATGAAAAATACCTGAGCCCCGAGACGCTGGCTCGCCTGCGCCAGATCGAATTCAAAGACAGTGATGCCGATGCTGAAGCCTGGGACGACGAACCTGCCGATCTCGGAATCAGCGACGACGAAGGAGATCTGGAATGAACATCACGTCCGAAATGGTAAAAGAACTGCGTCAGGCCACCGCCGCCGGAATTCTGGATTGCCGCAAGGCCCTGGAAAGTGCTGACGGCGACTTCAACAAAGCGGTCGATTATCTCCGCGAAAAAGGCCTCGCGGCCGCCGCAAAGCGGATGTCCCGCGAAGCCAAAGATGGCCTAGTCGAAGTCTACAGTCATGGTGAAGGCCGCATCGGCGTCATGGTCGAAATCAACTGCGAAACCGATTTCGTGGCCCGCACCGAGGAATTCAAAACCATGGTGCACGACATCGCCATGCACATCGCCGCCTTCGCGCCCAAATACATCCGCCGCGAAGACATCCCGGCCGCCGTGCTCGAACACGAGCGCGAACTCTACACGGCCCAAACCCGTGAAGAGGGCAAGCCCGAAAATATCATCGAGAAAATCGTCGAAGGCCGCATCGAGAAATTCATGAAGGAATCCAGCCTGATGGAACAGCCCTTCCTGCGGGATGATTCCATCACCGTGGGAGATGTCCTGTCGGCCGCCATCTCCAAAACTGGCGAAAACATGATCCTGCGCCGCTTCGCGCGGTTTGAACGTGGGGAGAGTCTGGAGGGGTAACCCTCCAGACCTTTTTTTCTTCTTTTAAACCCTGGTGGAGTACAGCATGGCGGTTCCTCGCTACAAGCGCGTTGTCATCAAAGTGGGCGGTGAGTCCCTCGCCACCCCTGGTGGATTCGGCATTAACCCCGATAAAGCGGATGAGCTGGCTGCCAAAATTGCAGCCATCCATGCCCATGAAGTCGAAGTGGGTATCGTCATCGGTGCGGGAAACCTCTGGCGCGGCAAGGACGGCCTTGCTCACGGGATGGATCGTGCTACGGCCGACCAGATGGGAATGCTGGCCACAGTCATGAATTCACTGGCCCTGGCCGATGCCCTGGAACGCCAGGGCATCACCACCCGGGTCCAGACAGCTATTGAAATGCGCGCCATCGCCGAACCCTACATCCGCCTGCGCGCCGTTCGCCATATGGAAAAAGGACGGGTCGTCATCTTCGGGGCGGGCACCGGCAATCCTTACTTCACCACCGATACCGCTGCCGCGCTGCGTGCCGCCGAAATCGGAGCCGACCTGCTGGTCAAAGCGACCAAGGTCGATGGAGTCTACAGCGATAATCCCACCACCCACCCTGATGCCCGACGCTTTGAACGGCTTACCTATCTGGATGCCCTCAATATGCGCGTCGGAGTGATGGATTCCACCGCCTTGACCCTCTGTATGGAGAACGATCTCCCCATCATCGTCCTGAATCTTTGGGATACCGATACCCTCCAACGGGCTGTCTTAGGCGAGACGGTCGGTACCCTGGTGGGACGTTAATCGAAAAGGAGAAACGGAGATGCTCAAAGATCTCATTCAAGAAGTCGAATCCCGGATGAACAAAACCGTGGAATCGTTGGAAGAAGACCTGCGCAGTGTGCGCACCGGACGCGCCTCCCCGGCCCTGGTAGATCGGGTAACCGTCGATTATTACGGCGTTCCCACTGCCTTGAACCAGCTGGCCGTCATTTCCGCACCGGAACCGCAGCTCTTGTTGATCCGCCCCTTCGACCCCAGCTCCTTGCCCGCCATTGAAAAGGGCATTCAGCAGGCCGATCTGGGCCTCAACCCCAATAACGACGGCCGGGTCATCCGGTTGCCTATCCCTCGCCTCACCGAGGAACGCCGCCGCGAACTGACCAAAGTCGTCAAACGACGCGTCGAAGAATCCAAAGTGGCCCTGCGCAACATCCGCCGGGATGCCCTGGAAGATATGCGCTCGTTCAAGGAAGAAAAGTTGATCTCGGAAGACGAGATGGAACAGGGTCAGGAAATGCTCCAGAAAGTCACCGATCGCTATACCGAAAAGGTCGAGCAGATCGGGACTCGCAAAGAGCAAGAAATCATGGAAATCTGAGCCTTTTGGCTCACACCGCCCTAAATTAACCTGCAGGCCTTCCTTGTTCAGGAAAGCCTGCAGGCCGGCCGGGCACCGGATTTCCCCTTGCAGAGTAAACAACTCCGGAGAGCAACATGAGCAATCAAACAGAACCAACCTATCCCCCTCTGATTAGAGTGCCAAAACATGTCGGGATTATCATGGATGGCAACGGCCGCTGGGCCCAATCCCGCAACCTGCCTCGCGTTGCCGGACATCGCGCCGGAGTCGAAAATCTGCGTCGAATCCTGCGCGCCGCGGTCGAATTTGGCGTCCCCATTCTCACGCTCTACGCCTTTTCCACCGAAAACTGGCAACGTCCCACCGATGAAGTCGCCGCCCTGCTCACCCTGCTCCGCGAGGCCCTGGAAAAGGAAGTTGACGAGTTACACAGGAATGGTGTACAATTGAGGCACATTGGGCGCCTCGATCCCCTATCCGATGACCTCCAGCAAGGCATCCGCTCGGTCATCGAAAAAACCCGGAATAACAATCGCATTATCGTTAACATTGCCTTCAACTACGGCGGTCGCAAAGAAATCGTTGACGCCGTCCGCGAAATTGTTGCTCTGGGCATCCCAGCCGACCAAATCACTGAAGATTTAATCTCGGCCCACCTTTACACTGCCGGACAACCGGACCCTGATTTGATTATCCGGACCAGCGGCGAAATGCGCACCAGCAATTTCCTGGTATGGCAGGGAGTTTATGCTGAATTGTATGTTACACCCGCCTACTGGCCCGACTTTGACAAGGACGCCTTCTACCAGGCCCTCAACGCTTTCGGGCAACGAGGACGTCGCTTTGGCGGGGTGAACAACCAGGAATAACCTGTCGAAATCAGGCACTGGAGAGTCCTGCAGTCAAAGGTTGAACTGCAGGCATTTTCTGAGGTTCGCCTTGATAACGGACGGTTCCCAATCTGTGGGATGGACCGCCTACCCCACCTCCTATCGGGTTTCCACACCCAGCGGAGATTTTTTCCCAAACGACCTCCTGGGCGTCCCTCCTGGACATGTTGTGATAGGAGCCGTAATTATTCATGAAAGCCAGAGTGATCAGCAGCATCATCCTGATCCCATTTGTCCTGGCCGCTGTCCTGGCGGGCGGGTTGCCTTACCTCTTCCTGGTCACCCTGGCGGTGACAGTAGCGGGCTTTGAATATGCCCGCATGCTTAAATTAAAGGGGTATCAGCTCTCCCTCCCTCTGGTATGGTGTGGGGCCCTTCTTCCGATCGTCGATGCCTGGTGGGGTAACGACCGTTGGCTCACCCCAGGATTGGCCCTTTTACTCTTCAGTGCCGGAGCCTGGCAACTTTTCCATCGCGAAAAAGATCCTACGGCCACCTGGACGCTCACCGTGGCCGGCGGACTTTATTTGGGCATCGGCGGCTCCTACATCATCCGGCTGCACAATGTCCCGGACGGCCTCTGGTGGACCTTATTAGCCCTGGCAGTCGTCTGGACCGCGGATTCGGGGGCCTACGCGATCGGTCGCCGCTGGGGCCGCCATAAAATGGCGCCCACCATCAGCCCCGGCAAAAGCTGGGAAGGCTATGCCGCCGAACTGGTCAGCGGCCTGGCCGCCGGGTACTTTTTCGGTTGGCTGTTTCCGCTATTCGCCGCAACGCCCCTCACGATCACCCCATTACGTGGTCTGGTGCTGGGTGGCTTGCTGGCAGCCGTCACACCGCTAGGCGATTTCTTTGAATCCATGATCAAACGCGAGGTCGGAGTCAAAGACTCTGGAAATCTAATCCCCGGACATGGCGGTCTATTTGATCGCATCGATAGCCTGCTCTGGGCTGGATTTCTGGCATGGGGGTTTGTCACACTAGTCGTGAGGTAAACGTTGTATCCAAAAATTATCACCATTGAACGACATATTTTAGAACAGGAAAAAGCGTACCCCGAAGCCACCGGTATCCTGAGTAATTTGCTCTATGATATCGCGCTGGCGGCCAAAATCGTCGCCCGGGAAATCCGCCGCGCCGGCCTAAACGATATTTTGGGATCGGCCGGGGCGGTCAATGTTCAGGGTGAACAACAAATGAAACTCGATGTCTTTGCCCATGAAACCCTGGTCCGCATGAACAGTTACACGGGCCGGGTAGGAATTCTTGCCAGCGAAGAATTGGAAGGCTTGGTCGAACCCAGCGGGTTGATGAACGACGGAAAATATGTCCTCATCTACGATCCCCTGGATGGTTCTTCCAATATCGAAACCAACGTCAGCGTCGGCACTATTTTTGCCATCTACCGGCGCCAGAGTTCGCTCGGCGAACCGGGAACGCTCCAGGATTGCCTGCAACCGGCCTCAAATCTGGTCGCCGCCGGCTACATCATCTATGGCTCCAGCACCATGTTGGTCTACACCACCGGCAACGGAGTCCATGGCTTTACCCTGGAACCCAGCCTGGGTGAGTTTTTGCTCTCCCACCCCCATATCCAGATTCCCAATCGGGCACGCTATTTCAGCACCAATGCCGCCAACGAACGGTTTTGGAGCCCGGGAACCCAACGTTTCGATCACTATTTGAAAGGGTTGGAAGAAGAAAAACCGGATCATTATTTAACGGCTCGTTACGTCGGTTCTTTGGTTGCCGATTTTCACCGCAATCTCCTGCAGGGCGGTATCTTCTACTACCCTCTGACCTATAAAGAAGGTCAGAGTCCCCGGCCCAAGCTGAGATTGCTTTACGAAGCCGGCCCGTTGGCATTTATCGCCCAGCAGGCCGCCGGTTACGCTTCCGACGGACACCAAAATATCCTGGATATTGTGCCGACGGATTTACATCAGCGGGTACCGCTTTTTATCGGAAACCGCGACCTTGTAGTCAAGGCGGAAGAATATATCCGCCGCTATGGATAAAAAAATAACTGCCTGTTGCAAATACCTGAGGAGGGCTCCATGACCCCGGAAGAAGACTATCGCGAAGAAATGAATTCTGATATGAGTGAAACGCAAGATTCGGGTATCGATGTCCCCGAAATGACGACCCTGATCACTCCCAGAAATTACCCCGATCCCGGTGAATTACCGGAACCGGAACCGGAAGATGATAACGGCAACGATACAGAACCCGAAATAGAAAATATTTCGGGCGATGAAAAAATTCCCCAAATCCCCATCACACCCGCTATTACCCAACCCCAAAGCGAAGAGGATGAGTTCCTGCGCCGCCTGGATATGCGAACCCTGGAAAGTATGCGCCTGCAGGAACTCCGTGAAGTCGCCCGTCGCTATAATGTTACCGGATACAGTCGTCTGAAGAAAGAAGATCTGATTCTGTTGCTGCTCAAAGCCAAAACCGAACGGGAAGGTTTCATCTTTGGCGGTGGGATTCTGGAAATCGCCGAAGAAGGCATCGGTTTCCTGCGTTCCTCCCGCTACCTCCCCGGCCCGGAAGATGTCTACGTCTCTCAAAGCCAGATCCGCCGCTTCGGATTGCGCACCGGAGATATGGTCGCCGGACAGGTACGCCCGCCGAAAGAAACCGAAAAATACCGCAGTCTGCTGCGCGTCGAAACGATCAACGGGATGGACCCGGAAGCGGCCAAACAACGCCCCCGATTTGAACGCCTGACCCCCATCTTCCCCAACAAACCCTTCCACCTCGTCACCGACCCCCGCAATTTGACACAGCGGTTGGTCGAACTGGTCGCTCCGGTAGGTCTGGGCCAGCGCGGTCTGATCGTCTCTCCGCCCAAATCTGGTAAAACAACCGTGCTCAAAGAACTGGCCAACGGGATCTCGGCCAACCACCCCGAAGTTCACCTGATCGTCCTGCTCATCGGCGAGCGCCCCGAAGAAGTGACCGATATGGACCGCGCCGTCGATGCCGAAGTGATCAGCTCTACCTTCGATGAACCGGTAGAACATCAGGCCCGCGTGGCCGAGATGGCCCTGGAACGGGCCAAGCGCCTGGTCGAAAGCGGCCGGGATGTGGCGATCCTGATGGACAGCATCACCCGCCTCACCCGCGCCTACAACCTGGTCGTCCAGCCCAGCGGCCGTACACTCTCCGGCGGTCTCGATCCGGCCGCCCTCTACCCGCCCAAACACTTCTTCGGCGCGGCCCGCAATATCGAAGAAGGCGGCAGCCTGACGATCATCGCCACCTGCCTGATCGATACCGGCAGCCGGATGGACGATCTGATCTACGAAGAATTCAAGGGCACCGGCAATATGGAACTGCACCTCAACCGCAAACTCCAGGAACGCCGCATCTTCCCGGCCTTCGACATCACCCGCTCCGGCACTCGGCGTGAAGAGCTGTTGCTGGAAGCCGAAACCATGCGCCGCGTCTGGCTGATGCGCCGCATGATCACTCAAATGATGTCGGCCCCCCCCAACGGCCCGGGCTACGAAATCACGGCCGCTACGGAAGCCGTGTTGCAACAAATGCGCAAGACCCGCACCAACTGGGAATTCCTGGAAACGCTCACCCGCGATCTGAAATAATAAATTTCACTGTCCCCTATTATCGCGCGCCCTGTAGGGGCGCGCGATAATATAAAACCTGCCCCCCACCGGAGGTTACCCATGCCTGATTGCCTCTTTTGTCGGATTGCCCGGCAGGAAGCGCCGGCCCGCCTCGCCTACCAGGACGAAGAACTGACCGCCTTTCACGACATCACTCCACAGGCCCCGCTGCACCTCCTCATCATCCCCAACCGCCACATCCCCGATCTCAACGCCGCCAACGCTGACGACGCCGCCCTCCTGGGCCGGATGAGCCTGCTGGCCCAACGCCTGGCGCAAGAGGCCGGCTATGCCGGAAGCGGCTACCGGCTCGTACTCAATACCGGCCGGGATGCCGGCCAATCGGTCTTCCACATCCACCTGCACCTCCTCGCCGGCCGCACTCTCCGCTGGCCCCCCGGATAGATCAGGTATCGTTCCGGGCGCCTGCGCTCATAATCCCTGTCCTGAAAATAGCCCCCCAAAGGTGCGACGCACTTTCTATCCCTGAAACCGACGATTCAAACGGCTCAACGTTGGAGCAAGTCGCCTGTCCTTGCAAGATCAGAGTGCGTTGCACCTGCTTGGGAAATCCACCTCACCCGCAAATGAGGCCTTCCCCGTAAGATGCGCCACGCTGGATGGGGGAAAGAGTTTTTTTGTTCATGTTTTCGGCGGCTTCAGAAAGCCGCCGAAAACATGGGCTTTTCCAGAGCCGTCCCGGCGGCGCAGGCTGTCTATAGTCTACTTGCCGCTGTCTACTTCCGCTAAATTTTCATCTTTCGGGGTGCCGTCCCCCGGCCCGGCTATCTATCATGCAAAAGAGTACTAAAGTCCCGGGCCAATCGGATTGACAAATTGCCTTGCCGCGCTAAAATACCCATCATGCCCGTCCAAGAGCAGGACCACCAATTAATGGAGCGTGACCGACTGAGCATCCTGCTCGCTGTTACGCTGATTAGCGCGACTCTGTTGCGGTTTGTGGAACTTCCCTCCGTAACCTGGAGTGTGCGTAGAATTTTGGGTTCCCCCTTAGGCTTCACCATCGGTGGGGACTGGCTCTTGCCGTTGCTCATGATGGGATTGATCTTCACCGGCACCTTCGCCCTGCTGCAATCCTATCCCCAAGCAGAAACCCGGGAACGTCCCCTTCTCTATTCTCTGATCACCCCGGTGCTGGGGGCCCTGCTGGTTTCCATGCTGCTCATTCGAGCTACATCCTGGCCCCTCTGGCTGGCCGCGCTGGGTATCGGCGGACTTGCCCTCGGGCTTTTAATCCACCTCACCTATCGCGCCTATTCCCCCCTCTCCCAGGGATATGCCCAGGCGCGCACCCTCCTCAACATTGCCAACTACATTCTGGGTTTCGTCCTCTTCAGCCTGACCCTGAACAGCGGTTATCGCGCCTTGATCGTCGCTCCCGCCATCATGGCCCTCAGTGGCCTGTTGACGCTCGACATCCTCAGCACCAGTGCCGCCCCCTACCGCTCGATTCTGCGCTTTGGCGTCATCGTGGCCCTCCTGGAAGGCGAACTCACCTGGGTTCTGGGATACTGGCCGCTTTCCCCCTGGGCCGGCGCCACCCTTTTGACACTGGGGTTATATCTCGGTAGCGGGTTGGGGTATCAATATCTTCTCAATCGTCTGGATCGTCGCACCCTTCTCGAATTTATAGGATTTGCACTGATACTCTTCATCTTTGTTTTGTGGGTCCGGCCCTGAAATTTCAGGGCTTTTTTATGGGGTCATTTTTTTCAGGAGAAAGAATCCATGGATGTTGAAATTAATCCTGCCATAGTGGCAAAGCTGCCCCAACGCATCATCCGCCTCGGAGAGCTGGCTTACAACTTTGGCTGGTCCTGGCACCGTTCGGCCCGTGACCTATTCAAAATGGTCGATCGCACCCTCTGGACAACGACACGGCACAATCCGGTGCGGATCTTGCTGGAAGTTTCCCAAGAACAACTTGATGCCTTGAGCAAAGATCCGGCATTCCTCCGCGCCTACGATGCCGTGATGATGGAAATCGATCGGGACATGCGCAATGGACACCTCTGGTATTCCAAGGCTTACCCCGATCTGGTTGATTACCCCATCGCTTACTTCTCAGCCGAATTCGGCGTCCACATCTCCCTCCCCATCTATTCCGGTGGTCTGGGAATTCTCTCCGGCGACCACACCAAAGAGGCCAGCGACCTCGGGTTGCCTTTTGTTGCGGTCGGTTTCCTCTATGAACTGGGCTATTTCCACCAGCGTCTCGATCACAGCGGCTGGCAGGAATCGCTCTACACCCCCCTCAACCGCAGTGAAGTGGCCTTGCGCCCGGTCCTGACCGCTGATCAGAAAACCCCGCTCATGGTCCACGTCGATGTCGGCGACCGCCAAATCCATCTGCGCATCTGGGAAGTCAATGTCGGACGGGTCCACCTCTATCTGATGGACTCCGATGTCCCGGAGAATGCTCCCTGGGATCGCGAACTGACCGCCCGGCTTTACGGCGGCGATCAGGAAATGCGCATCCAACAGGAAATCCTCCTGGGGATCGGCGGCGCCCGCATTCTCCGCGCATTGGAAATTCAACCCCGGGTCTGGCACATCAATGAAGGCCATGCCGCCTTCCTGGTGCTGGAACGGCTGCGCGAATATGTCGCCACCGGCATGCCCCTCAAAGAAGCGATGGAACGGGTTCAGATGGCTACGGTCTTCACCACCCACACCCCCGTCCCGGCCGGTCATGACGCCTTCAACTTCGGCCTGATGGAAAAATATTTCCACAATTTCTGGCCGCAATTGACCCTCAACCGCGATGAATTCATGGCCCTGGGCAGCCACAATCCGGGCCACGGCGGCGGTCCGGCCTTCAACATGACCGCCCTGGCGCTGCGGATGGCCGGTCGCGCCAATGGCGTCAGCGAATTGCACGGCGAAGTCTCCCGCCAAATGCTGCAAAGCATCTGGCCGGACAAAGCCGTCGAAGACGTGCCCATCGGCTACGTCACCAATGGGGTGCACATCTCCTCCTGGATTGGGGAGGCCATGCACCGGGTCTTCCGCCAGTATCTGGCCCCCGACTGGGTCGATCAACAGGACGATTCCGCCCTTTGGGAACGCATCGACGATGTCCCGGAAGAAAAACTCTGGGATGCCCACATGTTCCTGAAGCGCAAAATGTTCTCGATCATCCGCGAACGCTCGCGTCAGGCCCGCATCAACGCCGCCGCGCCACCGGAACAACTGTTGGCCTCGGGAATCTTCCTGGACCCGGATGCCCTGGTCATCGGTTTCTCCCGGCGGTTTGCTACCTATAAGCGCGCCTACCTGCTCTTCCGTGACATCGATCGGTTAAAGCGGCTGATCCACAACCGCTATCGCCCGGTGCAATTCATCTTCGCCGGCAAGGCCCATCCCGCCGATGAACCCGGCAAGCGCCTGCTGCAAGAAGTCTACAACTGGGCCCGCAGCCCTGAAATGGGAGGGCGGATTGCCTTTGTGGAAGACTACGACATGCACATTTCCCGCTATCTGGTCCAGGGCGTAGATGTCTGGTTGAACACCCCCCGCAAACCGTTGGAAGCCAGCGGCACCAGCGGCATGAAAGCGGGCATCAACGGCGTCTTGAATATGAGTATCCTGGACGGTTGGTGGGCCGAAGCCTATAACGGCCGCAACGGATGGGCCATCGACGCCGGTCAGGAATTCGATTCCCCCGAACAGCAGGATGCCGCCGATGCTGAGACCCTCTACCGGGTGTTGGAAGAAGAACTGGCACCGCTCTACTATCAACGGGATCGGGATGATGTTCCGCGCGGTTGGGTTTCCATGATGAAAGAATCCATCCGCACCATCGGACCACGCTTCTCCACCCGGCGCATGGTAAAAGAGTATGCCGATAAATACTACGTTCCCGCCATTCTGGAAACGTTAAAGCTCGAAGAGAAATAAAAAATCTTCATCCCATTCTCCCTCCTGATGCTCCCGGCTCCGCTGAGAAGATCAGGAGGGAATTTTTTTGCCCTTTCCAGTTATCTTCAAGTTGTGTATAATGCACCCGAAGACAGGCCGGTCGGCTTGTAACTATCAACTCAACATAGTAAAGAAGGAGCATACTCAAAAATGAGTGAAAGCAACACCACGTTCATGCGCTCTCCTCAATTCTTTTTCACCTCGGAATCCGTCACCGAGGGGCATCCCGATAAAATCTGCGATCAGATCTCCGACGCGGTGCTCGATGCTATCATCGCCGATGATCCCGATGCGCGCGTAGCCTGTGAAGTAGGTGTAACCACCGGTATGGTCGTCGTTCTGGGGGAAATCACCACCAGCACTTATGTCGATATCGCCAGCCTGGCCCGGCATGTCGTTTTGGATATCGGATATGACCGCGCCAAATACGGTTTCGACGGCGCCACCTGCGGTGTCATGGTCAGCGTAAAAGAACAATCCCCCGATATCGCCATGGGCGTGGATCGGGCCCTCGAAGCCAAAACCGGCGAAATGAGCGACGCCGAAATCGAAGCCATCGGTGCCGGCGATCAGGGCATGATGATCGGGTTTGCCTGCAATGAAACACCCGAACTGATGCCCTTAAGCATCTCCCTCTCGCACAAACTGTGCAAGCGACTGAGCGAAATGCGCAAAGATGGAACCCTGCCCTACCTGCGCCCTGACGGCAAAAGCCAGGTAACGGTAGAATATGCTTACGGCAAACCCAAGCGTATCGACACGGTTCTGATCAGCTCGCAACATGCCCCCGATGTGACCCAGGAACAGATCCGCGAAGAGGTCATCAAACACGTCATCATCCCGGTCGTCCCGGCCGAATTGATGGATGCCGAAACCAAAATCTACGTCAACCCCACCGGCCGCTTCGTTATCGGCGGCCCGATGGGCGATTCCGGCCTCACCGGACGCAAAATCATCGTCGACACCTACGGCGGCGTGGCCCGCCACGGCGGCGGCGCCTTCTCGGGCAAAGACCCAACGAAGGTCGATCGCTCGGCCGCTTACATGGCCCGTTACATCGCCAAAAACCTGGTCGCCGCTGGCCTGGCGGAACGGCTGGAACTGCAGGTCTCCTACGCCATCGGTGTGGCCCGACCGCTTTCGCTGGCTGTCGAGACCTTCGGCACCAATCAAATTCCCGAAGCCGACATCATCAAACTGATCAACCAGCATTTCGACCTGCGCCCGGCCGCCATCATCCGCGATCTGGATCTACGCCGGCCGATCTATCGCGCCACCGCGGCTTACGGTCACTTTGGACGCACCGACATCGATGCCCCCTGGGAAAAGACCGACAAAGCCGAGGCCATCCGTACCGCGGCCGGCCTCTAATCCCCAACCGGCCCTCACCGGAAAACTTAAGAAAAAAGATTATAGTTTCGCGGGCTATTTCAAGCCCGCGAAACTATAAAAAATCCAACCCATACGCTTGTTCATGAGCCTGGATTAAAAACAGTTTTAACATCCCGCAACAGCGCTTTTCATGTAAAAAGCGCCGCGCAGGATGGGCCGAGAGTTTTTTGTGGGTGTTGTTGCGCGCATAAGAATGCGCGCAACAACACGGAATTTTTTCTCCCGCCATTCCGCGCCAACCGCACAGGTCGAAAAAATCTTCCCTCCTCCCGCGCGGCGACTCGAACCGAAAAAGAACCCTTTGCGGAATGTTGAAAATATCCCCGTACAGGTCAAAGAAAAACCATATTTTCGGCGGCTTCAGAAAACCGCCGAAAATATAAATAAAAAACTCTCTGCCCCTCCCGCGCGGCGCCTCAAACCGAAAAAGAACCCTTTGCGGGATGTTGAAAATGTCCCTCTTCTAAAAAGAAAAACCTTTTCCCCGACGTTGCCAATCCAGCGGAGTGTGGTATACTTTACCGGCGCTGCTATGTCGCGGCGGCAAATTTGTAGGAGAAGGAAGACAGCATGAACCTGGTAGAGTCTTTAGAGCGCCAGTTGCAACCGAACGCTAATATTCCCACCCTGCGGCCCGGAGATACGGTGCAGGTCCACGTTCGGATCGTGGAAGGGGATCGGGAACGTATTCAGGTATTCAACGGTATCATTATCCGCATGCGCAAGGGTGGTGCCAACGCCAACTTCACCGTGCGTCGCATCGCGTCCCACGGCGTCGGAGTGGAACGCACGTTCCTCTTTTGCTCGCCGCGCATTGAAAAAGTAGACATCGTTCGCCGGGCCAAGGTCCGCCGCGCTCAGCTCTACTATCTGCGCGCCCTGCGTGGCAAGGCGGCTCGCCTGCGCGAAGCACACGCTACCCAGCGCTAAAAATCATGAACAAACCCCTGATCGGCATTACTGGACGGAAAGATCAATCTGCCCGTTTGGTCAGTGTGCCGATGGTTTCGGTGGGAGAATCTTATGTTCGTGCGATCCACAAGGTCGGAGGAACACCTGTAATTCTGCCGCCGGTCATGCAGCCCGAAGATTGGGCCACATTGCTTCGCCGCCTGGATGGAATTCTATTCTCAGGCGGCGAAGATATTTCACCGGAGCATTACAATGAATCCCCCACCGAATGGATGGGCGGCGTCGATATAGAACGTGATGCCTCCGAGTTGAAACTGGTGCCCCTGGCGCTGCAACAAAATATTCCAATCCTGGGAATCTGCCGGGGACATCAGGTCCTCAATGTGGCGCTGGAAGGAACCCTCTTTCAAGATATGCCGTCACAGATTCCCGGTGTGGGCGATCATGCCTATATGCCGGCCCGCCCATTGGAAACTCTGATCCACCCGGTAACCATCACGGCCGAAAGCAAACTGGCCAAAATTCTGGGCCATACAACGTTCGAAGTCAACAGCGCCCATCATCAATCGGTACACAAAGCCGGACGGGGATTGGTGGTGGTCGCCCACTCTCCCGACGGCATCATTGAAGCGACCGAAATGCCTGGACATCATTTCTGTGTCAGCGTCCAATGGCACCCCGAAGCCATGGTCAAGATCACAGAAACTATGTGGCCGCTCTTTAAAGCCTTTGTAGATGCGGCCGCAAAGCATACCAGCTAAACAAAACGATTAAAAAAATCAGCGCGTTCTAGAACGAACGCGCTGATTTTTTTAGCACAAAAGAAACTATGTTACTCCGCCTTTTCGCCCAACGTAATCGGGCGTCCCTGCTTGAGATATTCCAATTCCGCTTCCAGCTCCAACCGGCGCGCCTCTGCAGCCGCTTTACCTTCTTCCACCAGCCGATTCACGCCCCCCTTGAGCTGATCCTGCAACGTTTTCCCGGCCATCGGTGCAAACAGAATCGCCAATAGCCCTCCGGTAACCAGACCGGCCGCCAGACCTGCCAGGAATGAAAGTGTTTTACCCATATACCCTCCCCTTCCGTAAAACTTCTTGGTGCATTTATCTCAAATTCAAGCTGGTTTTATTATACTCGATCATGGAGGAGAAGCAACGCTCTCCCGATGCACCGTCAAATACCAGACGGGCCACAGTCCTGACTCTCCCTCCCCGGTACAGGGGTCAAAGGTCAAGACCGCCAGCGGTGCTCCCGTCGGGCTATCCAGATATAAATTATAGATCTCTCCCGGCGTCACCTCGAAATCGACATACCCCAAACCCTCTTCCGGCCGCATTCCCGTAACTGCCCGGTCCGCACCGTCCCCCCACAACAACCAGGCGGTCAGCCCGGGGATGCCGACGGTTTCCGTTGTTACCTGCCGACGGATCTTTTTCGTGATTTCCTCGGTGACGGAAAGTATGATTTCAGGAGTCATGCCGCAGGACTGTTCCTGCCCCACCAACAGATAGGGCGATGCGGCCGGAGGAACCGGCGTCGTAAAGACCAGGGTAGGAGGCAACGCCGTCGGAGTCGAAGTCGGCAACACCGGCACCGATGTAACCGTCACAGCAGGTGGGGTGACCGAAGGCAGAACCTCCATGGGGGTCTGAGTAGGAAACGGCTTCGCCGAAATCCCGGTATAAACTTTCACAGCCGGTGTATCCACCCCATAACGCTGCGCCAGTTCGGCTACCCGTCGCAAAACCGGCAAAGGATGCCCCGCTGCGGCGCTATCATCCAAAGTCCGCCCCAATTCCGAACGGACCTCACTGACAGGCAGCGAAGTCAACCGCACCTGAGTACGATCAAAACTGCTGCCGCCCCCATAGGCCAGACCGGACATCCGGATCCAATCGCTGCGATACTCCACCTGCATTTGTCCCGGGAGAATATTTTCATATTTCACGGGATTGATCACCCAGGTATAGATCAACCCGCCACTTAATCCCACCACAATCCCGATCAACAACCACCAGATTTTCTTCATGGCCCCCCCGGTTCCGGTGCAGGGGTCAAATAAGGCGCCATGGCAGGTGTCGCTGCATCCAGATCTTGCGCCAGACGCGCCAGAATGGTCACCAGAGGGCGCGAAGCCTGTTGAGCGATCTGCAACTCGGTCAAAGCCACTAAAGGCGCAACAGGGGCCTCTGAATCCAGGGCCGATAATCGGGTCAAAGCCTGTTCCCGGTCTCCTTCTACCTGATAAGCCATCGCTGTTAAAAACAGATATTCATTTCGATAATCCCGGCGCAAGGTAAGCGGAGTTCCCTCCGCCACATTGAGCGGCAAAAGCCCCCACCCTATCCATAAACCCAGGCCGATCCCAATGCCCAGCCCGGCAATCAGCCATGCCCAGCCCCAGGATTTCATCACAAAGCTCCTGCGTATGCAAAGAGAGCCGGAGTTCCCCCCGTATGCCAGAACAATACCCGCTCTCCGGCATGAAATTTTCCCCGTCGAATTAAATCCAGCAACCCGCCAAGCGCTCTCCCGGTATAAACCGGATCGACCAACAACCCCTCCCAACGAGCAGCCAGGGAAATTGCTTCCCGCTCCAAAGCTCCTACAATCCCATATCCCGCCCCTAAATAGGCATCCTCAACCTGAAAATCATGGGGAGTGAAGGGCTCCTCCATCTGTAAAAGTGCCGCCGCGCCCCCCGCCAATGCCGCGAGCTGGGGACGAAAATCAGCCGCAGTTTCCGCAATACTGATCCCGATAATCCGTCCTCCATATCCCAAAGCCCGGGCCCCGGTCACCAATCCGGCCTGAGTGCCGCCACTACTGGAAGCCACCACCATCGTATCCCAGGTCAATGACAGTTCCCGGGATTGATCCAAAAGTTCAGCCATAGCGGCCACATAACCACATACCCCTAAAGGACTGCTACCTCCATAGGGAACCACATAGGGATTACGCCCCTGCTTGCGCTGCGCTTCAGCAACCGCTTCCAAGGCAGCCGCCATCGGGCGATCCCCCGCCCAAACCAGTTCGGCACCCAACAATTGATCCAACAACAGATTCCCCTGCAATGCGCCTTCGGCTGGCGGATTTCCCCGCAACACCACCACGACCGGCAATCCCAAGCGGGCCGCAGCCGCGGCCGTCTGGCGCACATGGTTGGATTGAGGAGCACCAATCGTCACAATCACATCGGCCCACTGACGCAAAGCATCCGCCAACAAAAAATTAAGCTTGCGAACCTTATTTCCCCCTAAAGCCAATCCCGTCAAATCGTCGCGTTTCACCCACAACTCCGGCCCTCCCAATTCAGAGGAAAGCCGGGGTAGTGATTCCAGGGGCGTAGGAAAATGGCCTAAAGCCAAGGGCCCCAACGTCCCCAGACGGAAAAACAATTCCTCCATAGGTAAAGTCATTTCACCCCTCCTTATAAACACTCACCTCATGACCTAACGGCGAGCCAGGGCAAATGCGATCAAGAAAACCAGCGTTCCCAGCGCCGCCCCCGCCAATGTCTGTGCCGGCGTATGCCGCTTTAATCGAATCCGAGACCAGGCAATCACCGGCACCCCAATGACAAACGGCAATGCCGCCTGCCCCACCACATTCCAGGCTAATACAGCCATCCCCGCCGCCGAAGCACTGTGCATACTGATTTTCCAACGCAGGGTAATCACCAGAATCAATATCATTTGAGCCAGACTTCCAGCCGCCAGGATAATTAAGAGCTGCGGTGCGCCGCCTAACCAGGAAAGCACCAAAGCTAATCCTACCCCCCCCACCGTAATAACCATAGGACGGGCCCGTTGTTCCCGGTGCTGAATATCCAGATCACTCAATCGGCCCCGTTGCACCATCATGACAATGTAAAACAACGGACCCAATACGGCACAAAGAACGTAAAGGCCGGCCCACCACCAAACCGCAGCGGAAGCAGTAATTCGCGCTACAAGCCCCAGTCCGGCCAGGGCCATGACGGGAGGACTGCCGATCTGAGAGATCCAAAAAGCCAATCCCGCATCCCAGCCCGCCGGGCGTGACCCAAAACGCGACGACAACCACGAATTCTCATTGTGTTTCTGCTCTCCAGTCTCCAAAACAACCTCCCAAAAACTACGATCATGAAGCGTTCCGGGTTTTGTCTCCCCGTCCAGTTGGAGTATACTACGGGGTGCGAGGAGGGAAAAGCGGCATGCGAATTTTGATGCTTTCAAAGGCCTGTATTGTGGGGGCCTATCAACGTAAACTCGAAGAAATAGCCAGTGGAGCGCCCGATCTGGAGTTGATCGTGGCGGTTCCGCCCTTTTGGAAGGATGAACGCGGGATCACCCCGCTGGAACGCGCGCACCTGAACGGCTACCGCCTGGTCAGTCTGCCACTTGCCTTCAACGGACAATACCATTTACATTTCTATCCGACCTTCGGAAAACTGCTGCGCGAAGTAAAACCCGATCTGGTACATCTCGACGAAGAACCTTACAATCTGGCGACCTTTCACGCCAATGTACTGGCTCGCCGACAGGGAGCGCGCACGCTCTGGTTCTCCTGGCAAAACCTCAACCGGCGCTATCCCCCCCCCTTCTCCTGGATGGAACGCTACAATTTAACCCATATCGATTATGCCCTGATGGGAAATACGGAGGCTGCCCGCATCTGGAAAGCGAAAGGGTATGGCGGACCGCTGGCCGTCATCCCACAATTCGGCGTCGATCCGGATCTGTTTCATCCAGTCCGCCCGGAACGTGAAAATGATCCACCCCATATCGCTTATGTAGGAAGATTGGTACCGGAAAAGGGCGTTGATCTGTTATTCCAGGCTTTAAGCAACCTGACCGGCGCCTGGCGCGCCACGATTCTGGGCAGCGGTCCCGAAGAAGCCAAGCTGCGGGCGCTGGCTCAAACTTTACAGATCGCCGATCGTCTTGAATTTCGTCCTCCGATTGCTTCAACTGTCATGCCGCAATTTTATGCCGATGTCGATATCCTGGTCCTGCCGTCACGCTCGCGGCCCAATTGGACGGAACAATTTGGACGGGTCCTGATTGAAGCCATGGCCTGTGAAGTCACCGTTATCGGTTCAACCTGCGGAGAAATCCCTCAGGTGATCGAAAAAACCGGGCGGATCTTTCCTGAAGGAGACAGCGCGGCTTTACACCATGAACTCCAGCAACTTTTGCAGCACCCTACCCAACGACTGCATTTAGGCCGTCTGGGTCGTGAACGCGTTTTGAAATATTTCACCCATCGTCAAATTGCCACCCAAACCCTTGCCGTCTATCGGGATGTTATCCAATCGACCACCGCTCCTGGTTCCATTTCAGCTTCACTTTCTGGGAGTCTTATCCTATGATCCCTCAACAGTGGTTCTGGCAGTTAAAGGCCCGTTGGTATTATTTCCGTGGCAATATGTATCGTCATTGGGGGAACCTCTATGGAGATCGCCAGGCTTATGAAACGGCCATTGACAACTATACCCTGGCGCTAAATCTGGACCCAGCCTTTGCCACGGCCTATTTAAACCGCGGAGTTTTGTATTGGCGTGAACTGGACCATCCCCGCAAAGCCATTCAGGATCTTACTCGCGCCGAAGAATTGAATCCCCGCCTGGTGGAAGCCCGTTTCAATCGCGGCATCGCTTACCAATTATTACGGGAATACGCTCAGGCCGTAGCTGATTTTCAAAAGTATCTGACCGAAGGTCGTCATCCCTACTGGCGCGAATATGCGGAAAAAATGATTGTTGAATTGACAGAATGGGTCCCTGGTTCAAAACCTCCCTCTAACACCCTCTGATCCCTCCATCTACTTCGATAGTTTTCTCCAAAGAAGGTGTAATTTACCTCTCTTAAGAACATTGGATTGCATTGTTTTATTAACACACAAACTATTTTTATATCATAACAATTGCAATTGCGAAAGAAGTGCCTTTATACTGTTGACAAAGATTTGCACCCCCCCTATAATAAAAGAGTAAAAATTGGCCACCATGTCTTGCCCTTTTATCCACAGAGGAGGTAATATGCTCAGAAAATACAAAGGTCAGAGTTTAGTCGAATTTGCCCTCATTCTACCACTCCTGCTTATGGTACTTCTGACGCTCATTGATGCTGCCTTTTTGATCCAGGCGTATCTGACCGTCAACCATGCAGCGAGAGAAGCTACCCGGTTTGCCATCGCCTATCAACCCAATGCAACCGAATGCATCGACTGGGATGGGGACGGAATACGTGAATCAGGGTATCCCTATTGTCCGGCAGGCGGAGCAGGCGCGCCAGAAACGGATACCGACTATCAAACCCGACGCGTGCTGCTCATCAAGAAACGGGCCGTCGAGGCAGCCTTTGGTTTACGTACATCCATTGTCTGCACCACCAACGGAGACATTGTTACCCATGTCAATGACAGTGGAATGTTGGGGGTTCGGGTCTGGGGATTCCAATCCTTTGAAACCGCTGAAGTAGCCGATAAACCCGGGCTTCCCGGACTTCCCGTCCGCGTTCAGGTGGTCCATAATGTCCCGCTGGTTGTATACGGCACGCTTCTCCCCAATGCCTATGTAACCGTCGGCGGGTCTACCGATATGATTAATGAAGGGGTTCAGGTCGGGATAGGAAATGTTCCGCCCCCCGTCTTCGCTCCTCCGCCTCCGCTGGTCCCTCCGGTCGGCGGCCCCAGCGTGACTCCGGCCATTGCGCCCTCCGTCACCACCGGGCCGACGCCCACGCCGACGGTCATTCCCGTTTATCACGTCACGCTGGATTTTGAGAATGCCGTCAATATCTTGCCCAATCAACGCGCCCATCCGATGGCGGCCAAAGTTACCGGAGCAAACAACGAAAATATGGCGGGCGCGCAAGTCACCTTCCAGACCAATGCCGGCAGCTTCCATTATTCCGGCACCGGAACCCAGGTAGAAATGGTCGTCTCTCAATGGCAGACCGGCAACGCCCAAACGGTCATTTATTCAAACCGTCCGGCCACTGCCACCATCAAAGCCTGGTTGGACTTTGACAACGACGGCGTTATCGATCCCAATGAACCCTCCGACACGGCCACCAAAATCTGGAAAGCGGTGGGCCCCTACCTGGTTCTCACCAACTACAAACCGGCTCCGCTCGAAACGGTCGCCCTCAGCGTAATGGACCATCTCTATACCGAAAATCCATTTTCTCTCTGGCTCTGTCCGGCCAGCATTACTTCCTCTCAGATTATCACGCGGGTAGCCTATCCCATCAATGTTGATTCAGGAACCCTGGATTTTGAAGGGATCAACTACACCCTGCCCGTGGGAGTCAATGGCACCTACTATATCGAATCCCACACGGGAACCGGGGGAACCGATGGGTGTGCGCAACCCGCAACGTTGAGAGCAAAATCTGACATCATTGAAATCGCGCAGGTACCGCCCGATCTGGTCATCAACAATATCACTGCGATCTCCGGAACGACGGTCGGATCAGGAATGCCGATCACCTTAGCAATTGAAATCTCCAATGAATCTCCCGTCACAGTCACAACCGGCCCCTTTGACCTGGATGTTTATCCGGATCAGACGGATCCCCCTATCCTGGGTCAACTGGGCAAAGTCAAACAATGGCTGACCACGATCGGCCCGGCCGAAACCAAAACCATCACCACTGTAGTTCAGTTCTATACGTTGGGAACCCATAAACTTTGGGCCCAGATCGACACCAGCAACTACATCGAAGAAAGCGGCCTCGGCGAAACCAACAACCTTTACGGACCGATGACTTTCACGGTAACCGATTGTCTTCCGGATGAAATCGCCAGCGACAACTTCAACGATAATTCCTTCGCCGCCAAATGGACGGGAGCCGATATCGGCAATCCCACGGCAGGCAACCAGAATGAAAGCGGCAGCGTCCTCACGGTCAACGCCAACGGCACCGATATCAGCGGCACCAGCGATAAGTTCCGCTATATCTATCAAAGCTACACCGGCGATTTCCGGGCGACCGTCAAAGTTCAATCCGTTCCCAGTAACAACGCCTGGGCCAAAGGCGGCCTGATGGCACGCGAAAACAACGCCGCGAACAGCCCCTATGTCTACACGGTCCAAACCTACAGCAACGGCGTCTATCAACTCATCCGTCCCACCGCGGGAGCCAGCAACAGCACCAGCGCTAAAAAATCTCAAAACGCTACCAGCTACATGATGTTGCAACGCATCGGCGATACATTCTCCAGTTACTATTCTGCGAACGGCAGCTCCTGGACCCTGGTCGGCACCACCACCAGCGTTACCATGCCGAACACCATCCTGTTAGGAATGGCCACAACTTCTCGTGTCGCCGGCGCTCTCGGCGCCGCCAAGTACGATGATTTTAAAGTCTGCCGACCGATTGAAGCCGTCGCTCCCCCCACCGATTCTATCTACCCGCCCGGGTTGGTGATGTGTAGCGAATTGATCATTGCCCCCGGCTTCGAAGGCAACGCCGCCGCCGTCTTCCAGTACTGGAATGCAGGAACTCAAGGTGCCTATCAACGTAGCGCAGCTGAATTCTATCGCGGCAGCTTCTCCATGCGTCTCCATGCCTCCCTCGGTACGGTGCCCTGTGCCCAAAGTGTTCTCCAGCCCTATCTCTACCAATCCGTCAAAATGCCGAAAGAGGTCTTTACCAAATCGGTTCTGGTGGTTACCGGCCAATATCGGGTTCAGGGCAGTTTACTCACCTGTAGTAATCCCAACAGCCCGGACGCCGGCGACGTTCTCTCCGTTCAGATGATGGATCAAAATGGCGGCAGCACGATCGGAACCCAGCAAACCATCCTCAATGGTGGCGCAGTCAGCGGCACCTGGAAAATGGTTCCCATTACGTTGAGCACCGGAGTAGATCTCTCCCCCTACGCCGATAAGAACATGCGTATTCACTGGAGTGCCTTTAACGACGGCGACATGAATGGGACCTTCTTCTATCTGGACGATCTCAGTGCCCAGCTCTGTACCAAGTGGGATATTCCGGCCGATACCGCGGGAACAGCTTCCATCGGGGGGTTGATTACTACCCGCAGTGAAAACAATATCCCCACGCCTCTACCCGGAACGGACGTATGGGCGTATACTCAGGGCGGGACGGTTTACCACACCCGCTCCATTCACGACGGGACCTATCATTTCTATAATATTCCTCCAGGATCGTACGTTATCTATGCTGAAGCCTGGGTCGCCGGTCAATTGCGAACGGTAACCGCTGAAGTTACAATCACCGCTAATCAACGGGACTACGGCATCAATTTACTCTTACAATAAGGAAATTTGGGATGAAAAGACTACCGAAGTTGTTGATTTTGGTTGCCGGAATTGGATTGTTTGGGCTTTTATTCCTGGCGAATCAGGTGCTGGCCTCATTTCCACATACCTCGACCCGGCTTTCCGGCAATGACGATGTATGTGATATTGAACCTCGCGCCGCCATCAGCCCGGATGGAGAATGGATAGCCAGTACCTGGATCCGTGCACAAAAAGTCAATGACGGCTGCAAGTCCGTGGGAAATGCGGTCCTTCGCTGGGCAACGGAAAACAATGCCTTGCAAACATGGAGCTATCCGGTCGTCTTAAATATGCCTACGGCAGACACCTGCGCGATTCATACGGACATAGCCATCACAGGAACCACGGCCCATGTGGCCGTGGCCACCTGGCAACCCTGCTCCGCTAACGAAGCCAACAGCGCAATTCGTTACTACGCCTGTAATATGACGACGGGAGTTTGCTCGACAGGAGAAAACGCCGTTTCAGAAACGGGTGCCAGCACCTACCGTTTATATGAGGCTCGCCTGACGCTGGATGGCGCCGGGCAGCCTCATATTGTCTATAGCCGTGCGCACCACGATCTCTCCGGCAGTCAAATCCTGTACGCCCGCAAAACCACCGGCATCTGGACCACCGTGCAACAATTATCCCTGGATGCCGAAAAAGCCTATCGCCCCGTCATTGCGGCCGCGAAAGGCCGGGTCCATTTCGCCTGGGAAGTCCACACCGACTATATCGATCGGAACCAGGACCCCCGCGGCAATGGCTATGTGCGGTATCGCTACTGCCTGGAGAATGGGACCTGCCCGACCAACGGCCAAACAACCTTCCCGTCTCCTTATTCCCCCGGCAGCGCCTTTCCCGAAGGGACCTATCCCATCCCCGCAATCTCTGCAGTGGGAGATCAGGCCCTGCTCACCTGGAATATCTGCGGGGATTACAACGAAAACAAACCCTGTAACTACTACCATCTCCTCTACGCCCAGATTAACTTCGATGAACAGGGGTTGATGACGGCAAATAACCCCCGCGAA
The DNA here is from genome assembly GCA_964501335.1 of uncultured Anaerolineales bacterium. Classification (GTDB taxonomy): domain Bacteria; phylum Chloroflexota; class Anaerolineae; order B4-G1; family SLSP01; genus CAZCTC01. The sequence goes on from CAZCTC010000025.1 coordinate 57,118, forward strand.
GCCATTACAGACGCCCAGTACAGATCATCGGTCCTCAGATACCGGGGAACCGACGGGGTCTACAGTGAATATGAAAAATACCTTCGCCCTAACCTTCAGCTAAACGGAGACGGCCTGCCGGTCCTGATCTGGCAAATGCAGACGACATCGGGAGGCTATGTCCTGACCACCACCCAGGCCATCACCCGCTACGATACCGGATTCGCCTGGACGCAACAAGCGTGGGAAATCGGAACCGGAGAGGCCAACGATGAACGGCTGTTGCCGACGGTGCTGATCGCTCCCACCTCCCAGGACCCCAACGGCATTCACATCATCTACATGAAAACCTGGCAGGATAACGCGCTCCTGCGCGCCCAAATCTACTACGATTATTTTGGGGATCGGCGTCTGAGTGGCATCGCTTTTGAAGGAGAATCTCGCACCAGCCCGTTGCCGGAAGGTCGCGGACAACTCCTGAGAATTCATGCCGTCAATGGCAGTGGAACGGGCGTCGCCGGAGCAGCCATCATTGCCAAAACGGATTACGGCAGTTTTGATTCCTATAGCAGCGGAGTTGCTCAAGCCTCGGCACTGACCAATCAAGAGGGGTGGGCCGAGTTGATGATCTATGCCAATCTCACCGGGACTGCTCACATTGAAGCCTGGGTCGACAACAATGGCAATGCAACTTTGGACACGGATGAACCCTCCGACACCTTCGAACAGAGCTGGAATACCACCACAACTCCCGCCCTCTACGCGGTCACAAATCCAGTAATGGCAGGGTATCTCATCACCTCAACCGTTCAAAATCATCCCTTTGATGAGAACCTTTCCTATGCTCTCTGGTGGTGTACCGACAACGGAACTCAAGTGGCCAAACGCCTGACCCCGCCATCGCCTTTCCTGGTCGATTACAACACCTGGGATCTGGAAAATGTTCTGATTAGAGTTCCCTGGAATGTAGCCGGACTTTATCACCTGGAAACCCATAAGGAATATGGAGTAGAAAATGCTTGCGGTGATCCCAACAGCCTGATGGCTCGGTCCGGTCAGATTTCAGCCACCACCACCTATCCGGCGGGGCCCCTGGTCCTGGTCAGTGATGATACCCCCAACCCCGGAATGGTCGTCACGGCCACGCTGCTCCAACATGATGCCCTGGAAAATCCCCACAGCCTCTGGTGGTGTCCTATCGAAGGTCTTGGAACCGGCCGTAGCCTGGCCACCGGAATCATCGTCAACAACCAGGGCACTTATGCTAATGCAAATTTGCAGATCCCGTCCCCAGCCGCCGGAACCTACCGGATTGAATCGCACACCGGAGCGGGTGGATGCAACCAATCCGCCACCCTGCGGGGATATGTCATTATCGATCCCAGCAACCAGATCTTCCTACCTATCGTTTTGCGCAAAAGCCAGTAAACTTAGCGGCGCAAAAAATCTGAACTAGAAAGGGAATTGGGGTATGAAAAAACGCTTGATCTATCTGGGGCTGGGATTGATCTTCCTGGTCTGTACTATCCTTATCGTAACCAATGTCAGGTTAGGCGTCGTCACATCCGGCCCTTCCACTACAGCGCTGCCTTTTCAAATCCAATCAGCACGGCAATCATACGCCCAGGTTGAAAAGTGGAGCACTCAATGGGCCCCAGATGCCGGATTAGTAGCCGGTTCAACATCCGTCACACGCCAAGCCGATCAACAAGGCAAAGCCGGCGGCTGGACATTTCAAATTTACTCACCCACCACCCAACGGTTGGCCCTGGTGCTGGTAGATCATGAACAGGTTCGCGTCTTGCGTGTAATCGATACCCTCTATCCGCAAACAGCCTTTCAAACGAACGATTGGAAGATCGACAGTGAAACCTTTATGGAAAGCTGGTGGGCCGAAACCGGAAAAACCATCTGGAATGTTCCCCAGGCCCAAACACTCTATTTGCATCTGGGAATCCATCAACGCGGAATTCCCAGTTGGCAAATTACGGTTATGAGCGAGAATGGAACAGTCTTAAATACTTGGGAAGCCCGGGCTGATACGGGCGAACCACTCCCCAATCTCACCTCAGGAGGTGGACAATGAAAGGAACCTGGAATCGAATTTTGGGACGTAAAGAAGGGCAAAGTCTCACCGAATTTGCCCTGGTCCTGCCCCTGTTAGTAATTCTATTGCTGGGCATGATCGAAATCGGCGTGGCCTTTTACGACTACATGGTAGTAGTTTCGGCCAACCGCGAAGGTGTCCGCATTGGCTCTCGAGGTCGGTATCTCGATCCCGCCATTGTCGGCCGAATTATCGCCACGGGCGGCTCTACCCAACTGTCCAATGGAACCATCCAGACCAATCTCCGTACCGGTGGATCAGACCCTAACCTGGGCGTCATTATCCACCACATCACCCTGGATGCCACATCCGGTCAGGTCGTCAGTGTCAGCCATGCGATCAGCGGCTCGATCATCGGCACGGGAGGCACCATGCGTCCCATTCTGGAAAGCGACTCCCGATTGACCGCCACGGATTGGGCCAATTATGTTTCTCAAAACGGCAGTTATACCAGCCAGATCAATGAATATCGCAAAGTCAATGGTTACGATGGCGATGTAAAAGAAAGCCTTATCGTCATTGAAACCTTTATGGCCCATCGCTCTATGACCGGGCTTCTGAAAATGCTCATCCCGGACCCCTTGCAACTCTATTTCCTGTCGACAATGCGAGTCATGCAAGACTCCCGTGTCAATTAATCACCCCCAACCAGAAAGCTAGATTAAGGAGGAAACTATGCGTGGAAAAGATACTCCCACACGGAAAGAGCAGGGCCAGAGCCTGATCCTGATTGCCTTGGGTATGGTCACATTGATCGCCTTCGTAGGATTGGCCGTCGATCTGGGTATTACTTACGTGGAACGGATTAAAGTCCGACGCGCCGCCGATGCCGCCGCCCTGGCCGCCGCCGCTGAATTGCCGCTGGAAGCCGCCGGGCATGTCCGGGCTCTGGAATATCTGGCCGACAACGGCTTCGACTGTGGACTCCAGGTCAGCACTTCCGGCACCGGCGCCGCTATGAGGTTGCAGTACACCTGCACGGCGCCCGATATCCGGGTCGAAATCAACTGCGACGACAACGGCGTCCCGCTTCCGGGAGGCTTTACCACCGGCCCGGATGCCAGTGCGGCCCGCCAAATCCTGCGTGTCAATACCGCCAAGTTCCGCGACAACGGCGTCAATACGGCCAACAAAATTCAGGTATCCGTCACCCAGAAGGCCCAGATTTACTTCATGCGCGTCCTGGGATTTGTAGATATTCCGGTGACCGGTAATGCCACCGCTGAAAATATCAATAACCTGGACGTGGTTCTGGGATTTGACGATTCCGGCTCAATGGAATTCGATACCTATTGCTACGGCTGTTTCGTTCCCAGCACCTATCCCAGCGGCAATCGCTATCCGTTACCCTGGAACGGCACCGGCGCCGGCACTTCCCCAGTTCACTGTTCCGGTTCGGGCAGCCCGCTGCTCTACAAAACTAACGGGGTTACCTACACCTATATCACCATCGAAGCCGAAGAATATTCCAATACCAACAACGCCTACGATCCCAACATGTACACCCAGGGTCTCACCTACTGGGTTCTTCAACGTAACGGCAGCCAGGCGCCCAGTTATATGGGAAACGCCAAAGCCCTGGGACGTGATACCTACGGCGCTTACATCGAACATCACCCCTATCGTGTCCATGTCAATGCAGACGGCCAGGGCTCCAACTGTAACGCAACGAATCTGGCTAATAATTATATGTGCTACCGCGACTCCTGGATCGAAGAACGCAACGGCCCCTTCCCGGCCCCTCTAGTCGAGTACACCTTCAAAGTTCCCACCACCGGGATCTGGCACGTCTGGGTCCGGGGACAGGGCGGCGACGGTGCCAACAACATTATGTGGGGTATTAAAACTCCCGCCGGCGCCATCTCAATTCTCAACGATGTCTCAGGATTTGGAGATACCGGCTATAGTTTCAATGGAGCCAATTCCGGTGAATGGGAATGGCAAGACATGGGGGCGCCGATGTCGGCCCTCACACCCAATACGATCTATACGCTGCTCATCTGGGCCGGCGCTTCGGATTTTGCCCTGGACCGCATCATCATCACCAATGACGGGGTCAACAATCCGAACTCGATCGCGGCAGGATCTACGTTTGATACCTACGTCCTGCGCAACAACTACTTCGATAACAACCGTTCAGGCCTGGCCTGTAATCCCTGTGATGCCCGCTTCGGCGGCTATCCCGGCGGCAACGGCACAACCAGCCCGGTCTGTAACGACCCTTCGATCCCCGAAGCCTATCGCGATCGCCGGTTGGATGTCCTGTACAGCGATGAAGAACCTATCCGCGGCTCCATTGAAGCCGCCAAGCGCTTCATTGCTCGCCTCGATCCTAAATTCGATCAAATCGGGCTGGTCGCCTATAACAGCTCAGCGGCCATCAGTTCCGAACTGCAATGTCTACGCCGTCTAGGCGCCACATCCTGTACCCCCACCGTCATCACCAATACCATCATCAAAACCCTGGACGGCCTTCATGCCGGCGGCAGCACCAACATCGGTCACGCTATGAAACTGGGCATCGACGTGCTGAGCACCAACAACAGCCACTATGGACGCCCCGGGGCCGCCCACATTATGATCATCATGACCGACGGTGAGTCCAACCAGGGCACCACAGGCATGGATGCCGCCTGCGACGATCAGGACTACTGGCCCACCAATACGGGAGATAGCAACCGTGATAAAGCGAAAGACTGCATGGTCTATTATGCCATGCAGGCCCGTAATAACGGTATCGTGATCTACGGCATTACCCTCGGGCAAAGCGCCGACATCGAATTGATGCAATATGTCGCCGAACTGACCGGTGGCTTCCACCGCCACGCCCCCCGCCCGGATCAGCTCGACGCCATCTTCGACGAACTCTACAAACGTATTTTCCTGCGCCTGATCGAATAACACGCTCAATCATCAAAAACAATATCAAGGCGCCCACCTGAACAGGTGGGCGCCTTGATATAAACCTACTTTAAAACCAGCTATTTATGCTGCGCTATCTGTTTCACCACCAGGCGCGCGGCCCGGGGCACCGACTGAAGAAACCCCTCCGTTGTGGGATAAGTAAATCCCACACAAAAAAGATGCGGATTCCGCGTGGATCGCCCCTGCTTTAAAATCGGATAGCCGCGGGGATCCACTTCCAAAGCATCGCTTGCCAACCCGATGGTCGGCCGATATCCCGTCGCCAGAATGACCGCATCGAAAGCCACCTCCCGGCCGTCCACAAACTGCACGCCGCCCGGCTGGAATCGCCCCACACACGGATAAACGGTAACCCAACCGGCCGCCACCGCCTGCGGGAGCGCAAATCCGACCACCGGATTCGTATCCAGCGGATTCACCGCCGGAGGATTTAACCCTAAATGCCGAAAATCCGAGGGAGGACGATCATCTCGCAACAACCGCATTGCAAGGGCTCGGGGAAAATGACGATAAAGCCAGGCTCCAATTCGGGCCCGCCAGACAGATTCCGTCCGTGGCACAAAATAACAGCCCTCGCGGATCGCAATCCCCACCGTCACCCCATGTTCGCCTAAATCAGCCGCAATCTCAGCCCCGGAATTGCCCACCCCCACAACCAGGACTCGCTTTCCCTGAAAAACCGCGGCATTTCGATAGTCTCGGGAATGCAAAATCGGTCCACCAAAGTCAGCCTCGCCGCCAAAAACAGGATAATAAGGAGTGCTCCAGATCCCCGTCGCCAGCACCAAAGTCTCAGCAGCCACCGCACCTTGATTGGTCTCCACCTGCCAGCCTGAATTGTACTCCAGTCGCTGAACTTCGACGCCGACCTCCACCGGAAGGTTAAAATGGCGCACATAAGATTCCAGATAGGCCACATATTGCCCGGCGGAAGGAAAGCGAGGATAATCCCGCGGCATCGGCAATCCTGGTAAGGCCGAAACCTGCCGCAAGGTATTCAGATGCAGCCGTTCATAATGATGACGCCAGGCGCAACCGATCGCCTGGCGTTCTAAAATCCGGTAAGGCAGACAATGTTTCTGCAAATAATAGGCGGTAACCAATCCGGCCGGACCGGCTCCGATTACCACAATCATACGCACACCCTATCGTTTCCCCGGAGACCAGGGCAAATCTGCAAAAGCGGATAACGGCGCATACACCACCCCCACCAATCCCGGTCCGGTATGCGCTCCCAATACGGGCGCAATCGGGCCTACCGGCAACCAGGTACAATCATAAACTTCACCCAGGCGCTTCGCCAGCATCTGCGCCCCTTCCGGATTATTGCCATGTAGCACCTGAAACCGCATCGCCGTACCAAAAGGATACCGTTCGCCAATGATATCCGCCAGCTTGAGAATGGCCCGCTCCAAAGTACGCGCCTGTCCCATCTGGGCATACATGCCCCGTTCTTTCTCCACCCCAATCAAAGGCTTGATTTGCAATACCGAAGCCAGCAACCCTTTGATGTGGCTGATACGGCCGCCATGGATCAAATACTTCAACGTGGCCAGCGTATAAATCACATCGGTGGCCGCCCGGACCTGATCCAACAAAGCCAGAATTCGATCCAACGACCAGCCGGCTTTAACCGCCCGTGCCGCCGCCTCAACCTGCCAGCCTTCTCCCCCTGAAAGGGTTTTAGTATCCACCAGAGTGACCCGCGCCTCAGGGACCAGCTTGGCCCCCTCCCGCGCCGCATTGATCGTACCGCTCAGCCCGGAAGAGATATGGATAGAGAGGATTTCCGGATCGGTCTCAGCCAGCTTACGATACAAGGTGGCAAAATCGCCCGGAGAAGGTTGCGAGGTCGTCGGATAACTATCCGTAGCCGCCAACATCTGATAAAACTCCTGCGGCTGAACATCTTCGCCGCTTCGATAGGTTTTGCCATTCAAAGTAAAGGTCAACGGCACCGAATGGATATCTAACCCCTCCAATTGCTCGGCAGACATATCCATAGCCCGATCAGTTACGATTTGCACCACTCCCTACCACCTTTCTTAAAACAATCAACATAGGCTCCTGCAGTGAACGCTTACATCCCATCTTTCCACTGCCCTTGAGCCGAAAATCGTCCCCCACTCAATCCGGCCCCCTTTTCCCAAACCGCCACCGGAACTAATTATCCGGATCCGCTGCCCGAAACGGCAAAGAAACGGTAATAGGAAGATCGCCGTCAGCCCCCAGATCCAAAGTTCCCCCCAACTCCTGGGCAAAACGCTGCGCAACCACCAGAGCCAGATCGGATAATCCTACTGGCCATCCATTTTGTGAGGGGATCGGAATACCCCAATCTCCGGAAGCGGTAATCTGAAAAGTTAATCGTTCCCCATTTTCACCCGGCTGTCGCCCTACCGTCAAACTCACAATCCCTGGATTCTTGCGTTTGGCCGCATGCAACACCAGACTTAACAAAATCCACCGGATCGGCGTCGGCTCGGATTGAAAAGCCCCCAGATCTCCAATACACCGGATTTCCAGAGTCGCATTTTTCTTGCTTAAAATCGGCTGGACAGTTCCCAACACATCTCCCAGCAAATTCGCGACATCAAAAGAATCCAACAGGATGTCGCCATTGTAGGCATCCCGTTTCCACACCTGTGAAAGATCGTTAATCATCCCCAACAATTTCTGTCCGGCATCAAAAACAGAGGTAAGATCCTGCTGATGCATTTCGGTAATCGGCCCATCAATCCCCTTCAGCATCACCCGGGAAAAACCGGTGATGGAGTTGATGGGCGTTTTCAAATCATGGCTCATCTTGGAAATATCATTCAAATTGAACTGGCGAGCCATACGCGCTCGCTCCGCCAGAAAACCGGCTTCCAGTTCACTTAACAGACTCATCACCCGCACAGCCCAGACAGCATAAAGGTCTGAGGGAGTATTCATCAATAGCTGGCCGGCCAGAGACTCTTGCGCCGTTACAAAATCTCCCGGTTGCACATCGATCAAACCCGCTACCCCACTCCCGATATTGCGCGCGGCTGAACGATCCAAAAAGCCAGCCATTCCTAAAGAAATAAGTTGCCGTACCACATCCTCGAAAGCGGCTTTCAATTTCTCATCATCCAGAGGGGCAGGATTGCCAGCTGTCAAAGCCGCATACCAGACCGCTGCAATCTCCTCGGTTCGTGCCATCAATTGCGGTTCCAGGTCCGAACATTCAGTTGCCATCGCTTTCCTTTCTCCCCCCGCACGCAGCCAAAACTTGCTGTCATTGTCAATAAATTCTCATGGAACGATCCTATTTTACTACGGATTCCTACCTTGACGACTCACGGTTTCTCCCTCCACTTTTTTTGGCTTGCCCCTTGCCCCTTGCGCACTTCAGGATACAATAGGGGCTTAGGTCTTTGCATCTTATTAAGGAGTTTCGCGTCGAATGCCCGGTTTCAAAACACTCTTATCCCGGGGCGCCTGGATGGCCGGCCTGATCATGTTGGGAATCACGGCTTGTGGTTCACCTATACGAGGTGGCAATGCCACTCCGGAAATCAACCCATCCCCCACTCCGGATCGCACCACGCTAACCCCACTGCCCATCGCCACCCCATCCCCCATTCCTACCCGCCAACCGCCAGCCCAAAGCCAGACTGCTTATACAGTCCAACAGGGCGACACCCTGACCCGGATTGCCGCCAACTTCGGCCTCAGCGTGGACGATTTGTTGAAAGCCAATAAATTGCTCAACCCGGATCGCCTCGCAGCCGGTCAGGTGTTGCAAATCCCCCTGGTTACCCCACTGCCCGGCCCGACGGATCTGTTGATCCCGGACAGCGAACTGGTCTACGGCCCGGCCTACGCCGATTTCGATGTGGCCCACGCGACTGCGGAGCTTCCGGGTTGGTTCAATCGCTACACCGAAACGATCAACGGTCGGCAATATACCGCCGCCGAACTGGTGCAAGAAATCTCCCTGCAATACAGCGTCGGACCGCGCGTCCTCCTGACTCTCATTGAACTGCGCAGCGGCTGGCTCACCAATCCCAATCCTTCTCCAGAGGCCCGCAAATACCCGCTGGGCTACGTCGATCCCAATCGAGAAGGGCTCTACCGCCAGCTCGCCATGGCCGCCAACGCCTTGAACGCCGGCTTCTACGGCTGGTATGACGACAGCCTCTGGACACAACGGCTGGATACCGGCACCTACATCCAATACGCTGCCAATATCAACGCCGGCACGCTCGGCGTCCAGCGCGCCTTAATCCCGGGCGTTGATTATGCCGCCTGGCAACAATTAACCGGTCCCCAGGGCTTCACAGCGGTCTATCATCGCCTTTTCGGCGATCCCTTCTCCCGCAGCGTGGAACTGTTGCCCGCCGACACCCAATCCCCCCTCCTCGCCCTGCCCTGGGAACGGGGCAAAACCTGGTACTATACCGGAGGCCCGCACGCCGGATGGGACAGCGGCAGCGCCTGGGCCGCCCTTGACTTTGTAACCGGCGAAAAACTCACCGCCTGCCAGGACAGCCAGGAATGGAACGCCGCCGCCGCCCCCGGTCAGATCATCTACAGCGATACCGGCCTGGTCCTCGAAGACCTCGACGACGACAGCTTCGCCGGCACCGGCTGGCTCCTGCTCTACATGCACGTCCGGGCCGACGGGCGCGTCACCCCCGGCACCTGGCTGAAAACCGGCGACCGCATCGGCCATCCCTCTTGTGAAGGCGGTATCTCGACCGCCACGCACCTCCACTTTGCCCGTCGCTACAACGGAGTCTGGATCGCCGCCGACGACACCCGCTGGCCTCTGATCCTGGGAGGCTGGCAGGCCGCCAGCAGCCAACAGGAATACGACGGCACGCTAAGCCAGGGTAAAGAAACCAAAACTGCTTGTGAATGCTGGGAAACCCTCAATGCACTCACCAATCCCCGCTAGTTTAAAAATCCAAATTTCAGGAGAATATCATGGACGAAAATAATCATCCTGCTGCCACCCCTTCACCAGAACCCACCAACACCGGAAATACCACCGAAGAGTCCGCCGCCGCAGCCTGGGAAGAAGTCGGCCGCCAGTTCAAAAACCTGGGCGAAAGCCTCGCCTCCGCCTTTCGGGCCGCCTGGGAAAATGAAGATACCCGCCGCCAGGTCCAGTTGCTGGAATCCAGCCTGAAATCGGCCGCTCAGGAAATCGAAAAAGGCGTTCAGAATGCCGCCGATTCCCCCGAAGGTCAGAAAGTCCGCGCTGAAGCCCAACGGGCGGCTACCTCCGCCCAGACTGCCGGGAAGAAAGCGGCCGAAGATCTGCGCCCCCATCTGATGATTGCCCTGCGTCAGGTTAATAGTGAATTACAAAAACTCTTAGAACGCATGGAATCCGAAACCGTTAAATCCGCTGAGGATGATACGGCCAACACTAAACAGGGCTAATTTCACGCCCGGCCCAAACTGGCCACAAGGAGAACTATGGTATCTCAACGTTATGATAACCAGACCGGCGATATTGCAGGCTGGTTAAACGAAGGCATCGCCGCCGCCAAATCCGGCGACCGCGAGCGCGCTCGCATGCTGCTGACTCAGGTCGTAACCCAGGATGAACGCAATATCCATGCCTGGCTTTGGCTGAGCGGGGTCGTCGATTCTCTGGAAGACCGCGAAATCTGTCTGGAAAATGTCCTCTCGCTGGATCCCCAGAATCCTGTAGCCCAAAAAGGGCTGGTGCGCACCCGGGAAGATTACGCCCAATCCCTGATCCAGAAAGGGACGATGGCGGCCAAAAACGGCAAAAACGCCGAAGCCCGCGAGCACTTCCGGCAGGCCGCCGAACGCCTCCCTCACAACATCGAACCCTGGCAGTGGCTCAGCAATCTGGCCGAAACCCCCTGGGAACGCGAAGGCTATCTGAACAAAATTCTGGAAATCGATCCTTATAATGAGATGGCCCATCGCACCCTGGCCCAGCTGGAAAGCGAGAAACAGCGCCAGGCCCCGCCCTTCTCTACCAGCAATTTTGAACCGGAACCGGAACTCGATCCTTCACCGTTTTTTCAATCGGACCCCGAACCGCCCACCCTGTCCCGCCACGCCGACGGAGCGGACGCCTTCGCCCCGGTCCCTCAGGGCAGTGAGCAATGGCAGGCCCTCGACGATGAAATGCTCTGCCCCTACTGCGCCAAGGTCAAGACCAAACCGGACGATAAAACCTGCCCCGTCTGCCGGCAGCCGCTCTGGACGGAGATCCGCACCAACGATAACCGCGGCAAAGCCTATTGGTTTATCACCGTCTGCCATGGCCTGGAAGCCCTTATCTACTTCATTTGTCTGATCGTTGCCGTCGCGGCGAAAAACACCTTCTTACAAATATTCAATCAAATCCTTCACGCCTACCCAAGCTATCAGAGCCTGCTACAAAGATCTAATTTAACGCCACAGCTCATTTATCTGGGAATCACCTTCATCTTTTTGATCTATACCCTGATATCGACTTTACTGACCATCGGTTGGCTGGCCCGCTGGAAAGGGGTCTTTTACCTGGCCATCGTCGGCTTGGTCTTCAGCGCCATCCAGAGTCTCGCCAACCTGGGAAACTATAGTGACAATACATCAGCCCTGGTTGGAGCACTGATCGGTACCGTAATCAGCCTTGGCATCAATGCCTGGATTCTATTTTCCGCATCCAGCGCTTTCGACAAAGAAAAAGTCCGCATCTTATTGGAAATGGATCGCGACGCCAAACCGGCCAATACCGCTCTGGATCGGGGGAAAATGTATGGGGAAATGGGCATGTGGGCCCTTTCAGCCCTGCATTACCGCCACGCCGCCGGCATGTTGACCAATGCCATCGGCCCTCAACTGGCGCTGGGACGCGCCTACCTCAAACTGAACCGCCCCGAACTCGCCGCCATCGCCCTCCAACAGGCCGAACAGATCGATCCCAACCATAAAATGGTACAGGATTTCCGAAAATTGCTCCAATCCTCAAAGTGAATATGATTAGAATAACGCAGTGAATTTTTTCGCCGGCCTCCCCAGGCCGGCGAAAAAATAAACTCAAAAAACTCGACCTGTACAGTTAGCACGAAAAAGCCTATGTAGTCGCGGGTTTCAGGAAACCCATGAATACATAAACAAAAAAACTCTCTCTCCCTGCTTCGCACCGCGCGCCGATTCTTACGAGGAAAATACCCTGTGCGGGACGCTAAATAACAACCCGTGCAGCGAGCCCGGAAAACATAAACAAAAAAACTCTCTCCCCATCTCATGCGGCGATTCTTACGGGGAAATACCCTGTGCGGGACGCTAAATAACAGCCCGTGCAGTGAGCCCGGAAAACAAAAAGTGGAGGGTAAATAAAATGGAACCGCAGTCAGAAGAAATCCCTCAAGATCTGGACCTCTGTCTCCGGCAAGGCCTTGCCGCCGTCGAATCCGGAAACCGCTCCCGCGCCGTCCAACTGCTCACCCACGTAGTCACCCGGGACGAAACCAATATCGCCGCCTGGTACGGCCTCAGCCAGGTTGTCGATTCCCTGGAAGAAAAAGAAATCTGCCTGCAAAATGTCATCACCCTGGATCCCGACGATACCAGCGTCCGTCGTGAACTGGAAACAACGTCTCAACGCTACACAGAACAACTCCTCCAGCAAGGCATCTTACAAAACAAAGCCGGCCGAATCGCCGAAGCTCGCGAAACATTCCGTCAGGTCGCCGAACGTGACCCCGCCAACCCCACCCCCTGGCAATGGCTGAGTTCACTGGCCGAGACCCCCGCCGAGCGAGAAACCTGCCTCCGCACCCTTCTGGAACTCGACCCCTACAACGAACTGGCCCATCGCACCCTGGCCCAAATGGAAGCCCAAAAACTTCTGCAAACACCCGGCGAACCTTCCCTCCCCATCATGCCGCCCCCCTTACCGATCCACCCTCCCGAAGCCCCACCACCACCGCCGGTCCAGCTGCAACTCGAAGACCGGCCCATCCCCACCGTCCCCAACGAACTCCCCTTTTGGGATCGTCTGCGGGATGAACTGCTTTGTCCCTACTGCGCCAAAACTACCACAAAAATGGAAGATAGAGTCTGCCCGGTCTGTCAACAGCCGCTCTGGCTAAAAATTCGCCAGAGAGAATACATCTCTTCCTTCTATCAATTTCTCATCATCATCCAGATCGCCCTCACCCTTATTGCCGCCATTGCCTCCATTTCGACGGCTTGCGGCCTGGGAAAAGAGCTGGGACTCGGCAACGGCTGCAGCATCATCCCGTTCTATTTTGGATTGCCCAACGACATCCCGGCCGATCTCGCCACACGGGCCCTGGAAATGACGCCTCGCTGGATCGTCATCCTTTATTTTCTGCCGTTGGTTATCTATCTTTTCACAGTCATCGGGGTAGCCCTACGCTGGGTGCCTACCTATTTCATCTTATTTGGAACTGTGATTGCTGAGGTTTTCGCTTCGCTCTATATCATCTTTAATTACAACCACTTCATCATCCCTCCCGCTGTTCTGCTGGGAGGGCTCTTCTGCCTCATCCTCTCGATCCTTCATGGCTGGTTGATCTACAGCAGCGGAGAGGACTTCTTCTACGAAGACCATCGGCTGCTCCTCAGAATCGAATCCGGGGCCAAAAACCCGGTCCTGGCCCTGGAACGCGGTGAATTTTTCGCCAAAAATAAACTCTGGGCCCTGGCCGCCATCTATCTGCGCAAAGCGGCCACCACCCTCCCCGATCGCAGCGGACCGCGCCTGCTGCTGGCCATCGCCTGTTATAAACTCGATCAACGCGACATGGCCATCCTCTATTACAACGAAGCCAAAGCCATGAATCCTCAGGATCCCCGCCTGGTAGGGCTCCAGGCCGTCCTCTATCCCCCCGCCGACGGCCCCGGCCTGGCAGATCCTTTTTAAATTAAGGAGCTTCTATGAATTCCCTCAAATGGTGGCAAACTGCCGTCTTCTATCAGATTTACCCTCGCAGTTTCGCCGACGGCAACGGTGACGGCATCGGCGACGTGCAGGGCATGCTCAACCGCCTCGACTACCTGGCCCGGTTGGGCATTGATGCTGTCTGGCTCTCCCCCCATTACCCCTCCCCCTTGATCGATTGCGGCTACGATGTCGCCGACTATACCGCCGTCGCCCCCGAATACGGCTCCCTGGAACTCTTTGAAACTTTCATCGACGCCGCCCACGCCCGCGGCATCCGGCTGATCCTCGACTGGGTCCTCAACCACACCTCCAGCCGGCATCCCTGGTTCCTGGAATCCCAATCCAGCCGCCACTCCCCCAAACGCGATTGGTATATCTGGAAAGAGGGGCGCGCGGGCGGACCGCCCAACAACTGGGTCTCCACCTTCGGCGGTCCGGCCTGGGAATATGACCCCGCCACCGATCAGTATTACTACCACTTCTTCTTTAAGGAACAGCCCGACCTGAACTGGAACAATCCCGAAGTCAAAGCCGCCATGTTCGACGGGATGCGCTTCTGGCTGGACCGCGGCATCGACGGCTTCCGCCTCGACGCCATCGGCACGCTCTTCGAAGCGCCCGACCTGCCCGACCACGAAGCCACGCTCACTCTGCCGGAACTCATCGTCGCCGAACACAATGCCACCGATCCCGAAGCCCTTCGGAAATTCGGAGTCGAATTCCAGGCCATGTTCCACTACCAGATCGACCGACACGACCAGATCCATTCACTGATGCGAGAAATGCGCGCCGTGGTCGATGAATATCCCGACCGGGTCCTGGTCGGCGAAACCGACGACATTGCCTACCTCGGCGATGGCCACGATGAACTGCATCTGGTCTTTAATTTCCCTCTGATGCGCACCGAACGGCTCACTCCGGCCTGGATTCTGGCCAATCAACAGGAACGGCTCTCCGCCCTGCCGAAAGCCTCCTGGCCCTGCAACACCCTGGGCAACCACGACACCTCCCGGGTCTACACGCACTACGGCGACGGTCAACACGATGCCGCCCTGGCCCGCCTCTCGCTGGCTCTGATGCTCACCCTCCGCGGCACCCCCTTCCTCTACAACGGGGAAGAAATCGGCATGACCGACCTTATCCTGCACGACCTCTCCCAATGCCGCGACACCCTGACCCCGGTCTTCTACCGCATGGGCACCGAACTCTTCCACCTCCCCCCCGAAACCGCCCTCGAACAGGCCGCCCGACGTGGGCGAGACAAATGCCGCACCCCTATGCAATGGAGCCGCACCTCCAATGGAGGCTTTTGCCCGGATGAAGTTACCCCCTGGCTGCCCGTCAATCCCAACTACGCCGCGGGAATCAATGTAGACGATCAGGAAGACGATCCCGCCTCTCTATTGAACTTCTACCGCCGCCTGCTCCACCTGCGCTGGCAAATGCCGGCCCTCATCGGCGGTGATTTCCAGCCTTTCCTGCAAAAATCGCCCGACCTGTTGACCTTCCTTCGTCATGATCCGGAGAACGGGGCCACCAGTCTGGTCGCTTTGAACTTCTCAACCACACCACAGAGCGCCACCTTCACATTGCCGCATGCAGCTTTACATCGTCGTTATTCCACGCACCCCGGCCCCAAAGCCGCCGAAACTCCCCTCAAGTTGGACCTGGAACCCTTTGAAATCTATCTGGGGGATCTGGAACCTCTGAGCCCGGATTTTGCATGAGCCGACAACGCGGGATCATTGGAGTCGCCGCCGGAGCGATCTGCTTCAGCACGGTTATCATCTTCAGTCGTCTGACCCAGGGCCTCGAAGGCGGGGCCCTGGCCTTCTTTCGCACCTTTTTCGCCTTTCTCTTCTTTCTGTGCCTCCAGGCACTGCCAGGCACCCGCATCCATCGGCCCCCTCGCGCCACCTGGGGATTGCTGAGCGGCCTGGGCCTGGCCGTCGGAGTCTCGGCCCTGCTCTACATTTACGCCATCCGCCACACCACCGCCGCCAATGCCGCCCTTTTGATCAACACCTCGGCCGTCTACGTCGCCCTCCTGGCTCCCTGGTTGCTCCATGAATCGCCGCAGCGTTATCGCTGGCCCGGCTTGATCCTTGCCATGCTCGGCGTCATCGGATTGGTCGCCCCGGCCGGCCTGGATCTACGCACCGGCGACTGGACCGGGCTCCTCGCCGGCATCCTCTCCGGCGGCACCTACGCCGCCACCATGCTCTTCAGCCGCGCCCTCCGGAGCCGGGTCGATAGTCACACCCAGACTTTCTGGAGCACCGCTCTGGCCGCCCTGCTGCTCCTCCCCTGGGGTCTCCAGAGCTCCCCGGAAGCCTTTCTCGCCAACCTGCCGCTGCTCATCCCTCTGGGCGTCATCTCTCTGGGCCTGGCCTACTGGCTCTACTTCACAGGGCTGCAAGCCGTCCCGGCCCAAATCGTCAGCCTCATCGCCCTCCTGGAGCCCCTCAGCGGCGTCCTGATCGGCCTCTTCATCTTCAATGAGATTCCCACGCCTATCGGCGCCCTCGGCAGCCTCTGCATCCTCGCCGGCATCTACCTCATCACCCGATAAAAAACGTATTTTGGCGGGCTTTCTGAAGCCCGGTAGCCCCAGCCTTGTAACGTCCCGCATAAGGCTTTTTACTGGTAAGATACCACGCGCTGGATCGGAGGAGAAAACTTTTTATTCATTTTTTCGCGCGCCGCAGACGGCGCGCGAAAAAATGGGCTTTTTCTTCCCGCTGTCTACTGTCTACTTCCCCTAACTTGGGCTAGATCTATTTCTGTGGTATGATGGGGTACAATCTAAGAGGTTTTACCTACCGTGCTGGAACAGGCAACAGAAACTTTCCTTGAAAATCTGGCTCTATTATGCCGGCGAAGTTCCATCCAAAATGGGGAAAACATTCTGAACGAAGTCCTTAACTTCTTCGCTCAGACCTGTCAAACCCAACATGCAGCAATCATCTTGCTGGATGAAAACAATGGAGGAGAACTCTGTCTGGCTATTGCACCACCGTCCCCTACAACCCTGTCGGGGACCTGGGAAAACCACCTCAAATACCTGCCGGACAACTATGAAGCCATCGGCCTGACTCAAATCCCCCGCCATGAAACACACTGGATATTGCCGATTCCCACCCATACCCGCAACCCTCAGGCCGTCGTCTGTCTTGCCCATCCCGTTTTCGTCCAGGATCAACATCGGCTGGAACAGGCCGCCGATACCTTGGGGCCGCTCCTGCAAAACCTCCACTGGCAACGCGAGCATCTTTCGGCCACCGCGGAAAACAAACCCGGAACCTATCACGCCCGCAATATCAATACCCTGCTGGCAGCTTTGAACCGGGCCGTCAATATCCAGGAAATCCTCCACATCGGGCTGGACCAGGCCCTGCAAATCACCGGAATGGAATGGGGGGGCATCTATCTGTGGGATCCCGAGACCCAACATCTCCACCTCAAAGCCTCTCGGGGCACCATTGAAGAAGCTAAACTCCTTCAAAACAATTACACCACCAATAACAATCTCCTGGCGCTGGCCAGCAGCCCCCACACCGCAGACTCAGACTCCGCCCCGGAACAATTAGGGTCCCGGCTGGCCCTGCCCTTGATGATCGAAAAACAGCCCATGGGAATGTTGACGCTTTCCAGCTCCCAATCTCAACCCTTGCAGGTCGGAACGGAACATCTCCTCCGCACCATCGTCGATCAGCTGACCCTGGCACTACAACGCGAACAAATGGCCGGGCAGTTGCAACAACAGCTTCGCTTCCTTCACGAACTCTATGAATTCAGCGCCGCCTTCCTGCCTCAGATCGGCAGTCGCGAAGTGATCTTCATCCTCCTGCGCACGCTCACCGACCTCCTCACGCCCGCCATGGGAGCCGCCTTCTATCAATTCAGCGCAGAAGAAGGCTGGCAACGTACCAAGGTCTACACCACCCACTCCGGCGCCCTGCTCACCGCCCATTTCCGGGAAGGTCCCGTCTGGGAAAACGAAGAACCGTTGCTGGAAAACTGCCTGCACACCAACGCGCCGACCTTCGGGCTGCCGGGACTGACCCTCCCAAACTTCTGGAACCCCATCGCCGCAATCGGCGGACGCCAGCTGATCTATCTGCCGCTCCACTCGCCGGCTCACGAAATCACCGGCGCCGTCAGCGTCATCCTCTCCGAAAACCGCCTGTTGAATGCTCAGGAATCGGCTTTAACGATGGCCTTGATGCAACAGGCCCTGGCCGCCCTGGCCCGCGTTCGACTCTACGAAACCAGCCGCGATACCGAATTACGCCTTCGCGCCATCCTGGAATCTTCTCAGGACGGCATCTTCCTGATCAGCGAGGATCTCAAGATCCGCTACGTCAACAGCCCGGCGCTGCACCTGTTGGCCCTCCCCGGGGAACCGGAAAACTGGCGGAACCACTCTTTCCCGGATGCCATCCTCTCGATCCGCACAGAAGCGCTGCTCCTGGCCCAGGAGCTGGCCACAGCCTGCCGCAATCAACGGAATAACCAACCCTGCATCGCGCTGGCCGCTAACGACGAACTGACTTTTGAAACGCTCCACCGCCGGACCATCACCCTGCGCCGCTGGCCCGTTTACTCGGAACGCCATCAACTCCTGGGAACGCTCTTCCTGCTGCGCGATGTAAGTGAACAAAAAGCCCTGGAAAAGATGCGCGACGAACTGCTCCGCATGCTGGTCCACGATATGCGCAACCCGCTCTCCATCATCCTCAGCGCCCTGCAAGTCATGCAGGACCCTGTGATGAAAGATGATGCCTCGCAAATTATGGAAATTGCCCGAAACAATACGGAACAGGTCCTGACCCTGGTGACAGCTATCCTCGACATCGGCAAACTCGAATCCGGTCAGTTTGAACTCTGCCAGCAAAACTTCCGTCTCGCCACCTTCCTCCCGCAGCTCAGTACAGCCCTCACCCTTTCAGCCAAGAAACCGACCTTTCAATCCAATTTGCCGGCCGATCTGCCCTATCTCTGGGCCGATGTCAACGTCGTCGGCCGGATTCTACAAAACCTGATTGAAAACGCCCTCAAATTCGTCCCCCCTACCGGCGGAACCATCCGCCTGGCCGCCTATGAAGAAGAAAGCTGGGTCCGCATTGAGGTCTTCAACGACGGCCCCCATATTCCCCCCGAAATTGGCGATCAACTCTTCCAAAAATTCAAGACCGTCCACTACCGCGGACAGGGTTACGGCCTCGGCCTGACCTTCTGCCGTCTGGCCGTCGAAGCCCACGGCGGCCGGATCTGGGCTGAAAACCAACCCACCGGCGGCGTCTCCTTCTTCTTCACACTCCCCGCCGCCCCCACGCTCGTCTATCCCATCGTCACCGGAACGCTCTAGCGTTCCCGGCGTCTACAAAGCTCTTTCGTCACCCCCACTAAGGCAATTATTTGTAGCAAGAAAAATAAAAGTTAGAAATATTTTCAGAATAAAAACGACCGGCGCGGTTAGTCTGGAAAAAAAGCCTATGTTTTTGCGGGCTTTCTGAAGCCCGCAAAAACATAAATAAAAAAAACTCTCTCCCCCATCCGGCGCGGCGCATCTAACCGAAAAAAGCCTTTTGCGGGACGCTAAAAATGCCCACCGCACAAGTCAATAAAAAACGCCCGTACCGTTAACCCGGAAAATGGGAGAGAAAAAAGTCCGTTTTTTCGCGCACCACCCACGGCACGCGAAAAAATAAACCCAAAATTCACATCAAATCGTAATATTGGAGGCACTACAATGAATATCCGTGAGTTCCTGGTCGGCCCCCCCCTTCCCACCCAACGTATGGCCGAAGAGCGCATGAACAAAATTCGCGCCCTGGCAGCTTTCTCGCCCGACGCTCTCTCCTCAATCGCCTACGCAAACCAGGAGATTTATCTGGGACTGGTTGTCGCCGGCGCCGCCGGACTCGTCATGTCCTGGCCCATCGCCCTGGTCATTGTCGGCTTGCTGGCAATCCTGGCCCTCTCCTACTATCAGACCATCCATGCCTACTCCAACGGCGGCGGTTCTTACACTGTAGCCAAAGAAAACCTGGGCAACGGCATCGGGTTGATCGCCGCCGCCGCACTGATGATCGACTACATCCTCAACGCCGCCGTCAGTCTCACCGCCGGCGTGGCCGCCATCGCCTCCGCCTTCCCGGCACTTTGGGATTACCGCATCGTCATCGCCCTGGGTATCCTGATCATCATCACCCTGGCCAACCTGCGCGGCTTACGAGAATCCGGCACAGCCATGGCCATCCCGGTTTATCTCTTCCTGGGCGCCTACCTGCTGATGATCGCTTACGGTTGGATCCGTGCCTTAATGGAACCCGCTATCCCCTTTACTGTCACGGCGCCACCGGCCACCGAACAATTGACCCTGATGTTGATTCTGCACACCTTCGCCTCCGGATGTACCGCCCTCACCGGCGTGGAAGCGATCAGTAACGGGATCCCGGCCTTTAAACCGCCCGAATCCAAAAACGCCGGCATCACGATGATCGCCATGTCCATCCTGATGGGCACACTCTTCATCGGCACGATCAGCCTCACCCAACATTTCGGCGTCGTCGCCGGCCCCCAGGAAACCATCCTCTCTGCCCTGGCCCGCAAACTGGTCGGCAGCGGCATTCCCTATCTGGTCATTCAGGTTTCAACGCTCTTAATTCTCTCGGTAGCCGCCAACACCAGCTTTGCAGGCTTCCCCCGACTGGCCTCCATCCTGGCCCAGGACGGCTATCTCCCCCGCCAGTTCTCCTTCCTGGGCGACCGGCTGGTCTTCTCCAACGGCATCCAGGTCCTCGCCGGCCTGACCGCCATCCTGATCATCCTCTTCAACGGCGACAGCCATGCCCTGATCCCGCTCTTCGCGGTCGGGGTCTTCCTGGCCTTCACCCTCTCCCAGGCGGGAATGGTAATTCACTGGAAAAAAGAACACAGCAAAGGTTGGTGGGGTAAAGCTTTAATCAACGGATTCGGCGCCCTGGCCACCACGGTGACCCTGATTGTGGTCGCTTACAGCAAATTCATCGACGGCGCCTGGATCGTCATCCTGCTGATCCCCCTCTTTGTTACGGGCTTCTACCAGATCAAATCACACTACCAGGAAGTCTCCCGCGAACTGACCCTCAAAGGGCTCCCACCGTCGCTCCTCCCCCTGCCCACCCCGCGAATGGTCATTCCGGTCTCCGGCATCCACCGCGGCGTCATCGAAGCCGTCCGCTACGCCCGCGGCATCTCCAGCCGGGTCACCGCCGTCTATGTGGAAGTCAGCCCCGGCGCCGGAGAGAAATTCAGCCAGACCTGGGCCCACTGGGAACCCGACATTCCGCTCGTCGTCGTCCCCTCGCCTTACCGTTCCGTCGTCGCCCCCTTCCTGGAATATCTGGAATACACCGACCGCGAACACAACGACGGCCAGCTCGCCACCGTCCTCCTGCCGGAATTCATCCCGGCCCGCTGGTGGCAAATGCCGCTGCACAATCAAACCGCCTGGATGATCAAGCTGGCGCTGCTCTACAATCGCCGCCGCTACAACCGCGTCCGCGCCATCATCGACATCCCCTTCTTCCTGAAAAACTAAACCCGTTCGGATTGAAAATCGATAGAAAAAGTTTATTTTTTCGGCGGCCTGGGAAGGCCGCCGAAAAAATAAATAAAAAATCGACTCTTCCATTTCCCCCATCTCTACTCTATAATGAGCATATATTAACCGCTTTCAAACTAAGCCCCCCGAAAGGAATTTACCATGATATACAAACGTTGGATCTGGATAAGCGGAATTTTATTCGTCCTCTTCCTGGCCCTTGGTACCCCCACCACCCATCCCGTTCAAGCCGCCGGCCCCACCGCCCCCCATCGAGGCGACCCCGTCCCCACCTACACCCTCTACCTGCCCATCCTCGCCGCCGAACGCACCGCCTTTGCCTGTCGCCCCATCAGCGGCGCCACCTACACCACACTCTCCGTCGTCGGTCCCGGCGCCCCCAATCCCGATGCCGAGCACGACGCCGGCTACAATATCAACGTCCTGGGATATGAACCTACCGATGGAACGCTCGGACTGGTCCACTACGACGGCATGATCGACTCCGCACCGCCGCCCCAGCTCTACCATCTCTTCGGCGACGACCGCACGCCGACCTTCAGCACCAACTACCGCCTGCATAACGGTGACGGCTCCACCATTTACGATCCCGCCGTGACCTTCTCCGGTATGGGCGTCTCCGAACTGGAAACCATCTACGCCCCCGACAGCGGCTATGATATCGAAAACGGCTACGATGCCATGGTGATCTACGCCAGCGAGCGTAGCATCACCCTCAACTACACCCGCAACGACAACCTCCAGGGCTATACCGTCTACGTCGACGGGATCTGTGTGGAACCCACCCTGCTGGCCCTCTACCGCCAGCTCAACACCGACGGGCGCCACTCCCTGCCCGTCGTCCGCGGCAACGATCCCCTGGGACGCGCCCTGAGCACCGAAATCCGCGTCGCCCTCCGCGACACCGGCTCTCCCATGGATCCCCGCTCCTGTAAAGACTGGTGGCAGGGCCGCTGCCCCTGAAAACAAAATATAAAATTCGGCGGCCTCAGAAGGCCGCCGAATTTTATAAAAAACCACTCTGTGCAGTTACTCTGAAAAAAAAAGCCTATGTTTTGGCGCGCTTCAGAAAGCGCGCCAAAACATAAACAAAAAAAACTCCCTCCCCCCATCCAGCGCGGCGCATCCAACCAGGAAAGAACCTCTTGCGGGACGCTACAAAAAACCGTCAGGTTCACAAGATCTCTACATCCAAAAATATAAAATTCGGCGGCCTGGGAAGGCCGCCGAATTTTATAAAGAAAAATTACTTCTTAGGCTTCTTGGGGAAGCGGCTCAACACCACCACCGGCACCGGCATCTGCACCCGATCCCCCAGCTTCAACTCAGCCTGCGGCTTCGGAGCCCGCCGCGGCGTCACCAACACCGACAGCTGCAACCCTTCGGCCTGATAATCCTGATCCGCATAGGCCAGCCCCAACAAATAACCGTCGATATCCACCGCGCAGCTCAACACCTGCCCCACCACGCGCCCACGCGCATCGATCAGCCGGTCGAGCTGCTCCGGCTTGGGCATCCCCTTCTCCGGCACCCGGAACCGGATCACCTCAGCCTTGCGTTTCGCCTCGCGGGCAATGAAAGCCTCACGCCCCACAAAGAAAGGCTTATAAGTCTTCACATAGGTCCCGAATCCGGCATCCGCCATCGTCAAATTGAGCGGCCCCGCCATCTCATGCCCGTACAACGGCAAACCGGCCTCCGTGCGCAAACTGTCGCGCGAAGCCAGACCGCACGGTTTGGCCCCCGCCGCCAGCAGCGCCTTCCAGAAATCCACCAGCCGGTCGGGATGGACAAAAAGCTCGTAGGCCACCCGCTCGCCGGTATAACCCGTCCGGCTCACGATCACATCGAAGCCGCCCAGCGTCACCTGGCAGATTCCGGCCCAGAGCAAACCCTTCACCTTAGCCAGATCTCCGGCCGATCCGCCCAGCGAAAGCAAAATATCCTTCGCCTTAGGCCCTTGCAGCGCCAGCTCGGCCCGCATGTCGGCTCCGGCCTCCGCGGCCCGCAGATCGCGCAGCATCAACCCCTTGCCGCTCCAGCGCACCCACGGCCGCTGCGGATCGATCTGCGCCTCACCCCGGGCCACGGCATTCACCCAGGCCCAATCCTTATCGTTGTTCGACGCATTGACCACCACCAGATAGTATTCCGGCCCCATCTGGTAAACCATCAGATCGTCCATCGGAATGCCGTCCACATCGAAAAAAGCCGAATACTGCGACTGCCCCGGCTTGATCAGACCGACATCGTTCACCATCACCATATTCAGGAAGGCCGCCGCATCCGGCCCCTTCACATCCCAACAGCCCATATGGCTCACATCGAACAGCCCGGCCTCTTCGCGCACCACCCGGTGCTCTTCCAGATTGCTCGTATACCAAACCGGCATATCCCATCCCGCAAAAGGCACCATCCGTGCCCCCATCTCCCGATGGGTCGCATTGAGATAGGTCTTGCGCACAGGAGCATCCTTCGGCTCTTCCCAGTTGAACCGGGGCAACGCCGCGCCGGCCACTTCCTTATGCGACCAGGCCCCGATGAAATAAGGCTTGGCATAAGGACCGCTCTCCACCGTCAACGGCTGCGCCGGAGCCGGCGCCTCGCCCAGATCCCGCACGGCGTGCAGATAGGGCAGCCGCCCATAGACATCATCAGTCGCCACATACCCATCGACCAGCTCCCGCAGCCAGGTCAAAACCCGCACGGCTTTCTCAGCCGGCAGATCCAGATAATAGTGAGAGCCATCGACCCGGGTCAACCACCCTGCCGCCATGACCGACCCGCCGGCCTCCAGCAGCGTCACCGACCGGGCCGCACCATCAGCCATCCCCAGAACATCCGACGGCGTCAACCATTCCACAAAAGTCCCCACCAGCCGGCCTTCCAGCTCCAGACGCTCGAAAGCTCCCTTTCCAGCCGGCGCATCGTTGAGATAATAGAAATGCGGATAACCACTCTCCCGGCCCGGCTGAGGGTCGAACGCCGCTGCAAGGGCCGCCAGATCCATCTTAACGGCCTCTAGCACGTCGAAATCGACCCGGGCACGATATTCTACGCCGTCGCGGCTTTCGGTCTTGTAGGGCTGCATAGCCTTGAAAAGCCGTGCAATATTGGCTGCAATGCGCTCCATCTCCGGCTCTTTCATCCCCCGCTCGGTCACCCAGGGCGTCCCCAGGCGCACACCGGAGGGATAAGCCGCCGTCTTATCGCCGGGGATGGTATTGCGATTAGCCACAATCCCGGCCAGATCCAGCAGCCGCGCCGCCGGTTCGCCCATCAACAGCGTCCCATCAGGTCCCTTGATCCCCTTGCAATCGATCAACACCATATGGGTATCGGTACCGCCGTAAGCCACCCGCACCCCTTCCCGTTCCAGGGCCTCAGCCAGCACTCGGGCATTGGCCACCGTCTGCTGCTGCACCTTGCGGAAATTCTCAGTCCGGGCCAGACGCGCCGCCACCGCAATCCCCGCAATGGATTCCAGATGCGGCCCGCCCTGGAATCCAGGGAAAACGGCGCGATCGATCTTGCGTGCCAGCGTGGCATCCGTCGTCAGGATCGCCGCCCCCCGCGGACCGGCCAGGGTCTTATGCGTGGTAAAGGTCACGATATCCGCAATCCCGACCGGATTGGGATAGAAACCGGTCGCAACCATCCCCGCCACATGCGCGATATCGGCCAGGAGATAAGCCCCGACCTCTTTGGCAATCGCCTTCAACTGCTCCCAATCGGGGGCCCAGGGATAAGAGGTATACCCCCCGATCAACAACTTGGGCTTGTGCTCCAACGCCAGCGCCCGAATCGCCTCATAGTCCAGGCGCTCGCTCTTCTCATCCACGCTGTAATAGACCACATTGTAGGTCTTACCGGAATAAGCCACCTTGCTGCCGTGGCTCAGATGGCCGCCGACATGGAGCGCCATCGCCAGCATCGTATCGCCCGGTTGCAACAGCGCATACTCCACGGCCGTATTGGCCGGCGCCCCCGAAAGGGTCTGCACATTCACAAAAATCTTTTCCGCCGGCACTTTCGCCGTAGCAAAAGCCTCCGCCACCCGGCGGCGGGCTAACGGCTCCAGAATATCGGCATACTCCACCCCTTTGTAATAACGGGGATCGCTATAACGCCGGTAATGCCCCAACCGATCCTCATAATCCAGGATCTCCTCCTGGGACATGGTGCGCGTTTCCTCATCAGGATACCCTTCAGCGTAGAGATGAGAAAAGACCGATCCCACAGCTTCATGCACAGCCGCCGGGGAAAACGATTCCGAAGGGATCATGACCAGCTTACGGGCCTGACGTTCGGCCTCATAAGCCAGCAAATCCGCCAGTTCGGGATCGATCTCGGCTAAGGGTTCACGGAAGAGAAAATCATCCATACATGGCTCCTTTTAGGCAATATTAGCATTTTTGCGCCCTGCCGACCGGCAGAGCGCAAAAGATTTCGATCTGTGGGGTTAGTCTGGAAAAAAAGCCCATATTTTCGGCGGCTTTCTGAAGCCGCCGAAAATATGAATAAAAATAACTCTCTGCCCATCCTGCGCGTCGCTTTTTACCAGAAAAGCCCCTGTTGCGGGGCACAAAAACCGTTTTTGATCCGTTCTCATGAACAACCGCACAGGTCGCTTTGAAATGAAAAGATTTCTCCGCATCTTTGCGTCTGTTTACAACATCTTCGATCTGCGTTGAAAACCTCTTCCCCTCAAGGCCCATAGACCTTGTTAAGGTCATCCTGTAACTCTGGGAAAACCACCTTCCCATCGACCACCCCCAGTGAAGCGGCCTCCGAAAGTGCCGCCTTGGCGTCGTCCTTACGATCCAGCGCCAGATAGACCCGCCCCAGCGTATGATAAGCCTGCGCCTTTTGGATATCGTCCTTGGCCCACCGTACAGCCTGTTGCGCCAACCGCTCCGCTTCCGCCAGCCGCTCGGGGCGATAATCACAGTAGAAACGGGCAATCCCGTTGAGCACAGCAAAATCATAAGGCGCCAGCTTCTGCGCATAGAGGAAATCCGACTGAGCGCCCTCGATGTCCTGCTGAACCGCTCGCACGGTCCCCTGGGCCACATAAGCCATGGCCAGCTTGCTGTCAACCCGCACCGCCCGGGTAGCCGCCGCCTCAGCTTCACTTAAATTGTTCATCCGCACATAGACCAGAGTCAGCTGAGCTTCCGCCTCCGCATACTCCGGATTCAACTCCGCAGCCTGGTTCAATTCCCTGGCCGCATCTTCATCTTTTCCCTGATAGTAATACAATAACCCCAACCAGAAATGCGGCTCGGGCATATCCTCATTAAACGTCACCGCCGTACTGAACTGCGTCTCGGCCTCATTCCACTGCCGAAGGTAAAAATAAGCCCGCCCCAACCCGAGATAAGGTTCAGCGCGCGTAGCCGCCAGCAATTTGGCCTGTTCGAAATCCGATAACGCCTCAGGATAAGCCTGCAACCGCAGATATTCCTCGCCACGCTGCAAGCGCAGATCGAGATTGTTGGGATCGCGGTTGATCCGCAAATCAAAGCGGGTTGATACGGCATCGACCGCCACGGGGGTCGAGGTGGGAATAATCACTTCCACAGAAGGAGTCGATATCTGCACGGTCTCACCGGTCGGCGTCGGCTCGCTGCCGCTCCACTCTACCGGAGTCACATCCGGGAAAAATACCGTCGTGGGTACCAATGTGGGAGCCGCGGCATTCATATCGCCCATCAGAGAAATAAAAACATATCCAATTCCAATAAGAGCCCCCACAGAAAGCACCCCCAATACGCCCAAAATAGCCGTCTGCTGGGGAGTAAAAGCGCCCTTCTTCTTCTTTTTCTTATTGGGCGGAGGTTTGGGACTCTCCATCGCCACAGGGATTCCTTCGGAAAGCATCATATCAGGAAGTGTGGATTCCGGAAGCACCGGCTCGTCAGCCTTGGGCTTGCCGTCGAACAGACCCTTCTTAGGTGCCGCTTCAGCCTCAGGCTCTTTCGCCTTACGGCCGAACCACCCCCCTCCTTTTTTAGGCTCCTCAGCCTGAGGGGCAGCACCGCCAAAAGGAGAACCTCCCAGATCAAAAGGCGCCTGATCCGGGGATTTCCGACCAAACAGACCACCTCCGCTGTTCGCGGCCGGCTTTGAAGGCTTCTGCTGTTTATTGGAAGAATCCGTCGATGGAAGAAGTCCGTGACGGGAGATCTCTTCGCTACTTACGCGATCCAGGAGATCATCATCATCTTCGTTGATCTCTTCTTCCTCCGGGTTTCTGGGCCGACGAAACAGGCTCATCCACCACCTCCTGCAAAGAAATACTTCCAGTGCCAGTATATGCCCAGATACAGAAAAGGCAAGAAGACTGACAACTCTATCATTTGGCAATCCTTGAAACCATGGCAAAATAGAGCCGTTTAACCGAGGAGAAGAACATGACAGCTACCAATGAAATTTCCGTCTTCGATATCATCGGCCCGATCATGGTCGGACCGTCCAGTTCCCATACAGCCGGCGCCGTCCGCCTGGGCCAGATCGCCCGTACCCTGCTCGACACCCCGCCCGAAACAGCCCGCATTGAACTTCACGGCTCCTTTGCCCGCACCGGCAAAGGCCACGGCACCGATAAAGCCCTCGTCGCCGGTCTGCTGGGCTTCGGCACTGAGGACGAGCGAATCCGCGACAGCTTTGCCTTTGCCGCCGCTCAAGGACTCCACTTTGAATTCACCGAAATCGATCTGGGCAGCGACGCCCATCCCAACTCCGTCCACATGCTCCTGCAAAGCGGTACCCAACAGGTCGAAATTACCGGCGCGTCCATCGGCGGCGGCATGGTCGAAATCACCCGCCTGCAAGACTACCCGGTCCATTTCTCCGGCGATTACCACACCCTGATCGTCATCGCCCAGGATCAGCCCGGCACCATCAACACCATCACCGGCTGGCTGGGCAGCCACAATATCAACGTAGCCTTTCTGCGCGTCGGCCGACAAGGCCGCGGCGGCGAAGCCATCATGATCATCGAAACCGATGAACGCATCCCCGATGGTCTGGTCGGCCCCCTGCGTACCTTCCCCTGGGTCCGCTGGGTCCGCAAAATCAATAAAGTGGGAGCCTGAAATGTTTAAAACCATTGCCGAACTCATTTCCCTGGCAGAAGCCGCCGGAACCCCGCTCCATACTATCGTCATGCGCCACGAAATGGAACAAAACAACACCACCGAAGAGGCTCTGCGCGCCAAAATGCACAAGCGCCTGACCGTCATGCGTCACAGTATCCAGGAAGGATTGGAAAAACCGGTCCAGTCGATAAGCGGCTTCAGCGGCGGTAACGCTCACCGCTTCAATCAATGGCTGGAAAACAACCCACCGCTCACCGGTCCCCTGCTCAGCAAAGCCATCGCCCGCGCCCTGGCCGTCAGTGAAGTCAACGCCGGCATGGGCTGCATCGTCGCCACCCCCACGGCCGGCTCCGCCGGAGTCCTGCCGGCCGTCCTTTTCACACTTCAGGAAGCCCGCGGCCTGAGCGATACCACGCTGGTCAATGCGCTCTTCACCGCCGGCGGGATCGGGATGGTGATCGTCCAACATGCCGCGGTCTCCGGGGCCCAGGGCGGCTGCCAGGCCGAAATCGGCAGCGCCACCGCCATGGCCGCCGCCGCCGCCGTCGAAGCCCTCGGCGGCACCCCACGCCAGGCCGGACAGGCGCTGGCCATGGCCCTCAAAGCGCTTCTCGGGTTGGTCTGCGACCCGGTCGCCGGACTGGTCGAAGTCCCCTGCATCAAACGCAACGCCGCCGGAGTCGCCCAGGCTTTCGTCGCCGTCGATCTGGCCCTGGCCGGCGTCGAAAGCGCCATCCCCCCCGACGAAGTGATCGATGCCATGGCCCAGATCGGCCGCCGGATGGATGAACGCTTCAAAGAAACGGCCGAAGGGGGCCTCGCCGCCACGCCCACCGCCCGACTGCTGGCCCGCCGCGTCTGGGGAGATGCCCATTGAGCAGGCGCACCGCACCCACCCTGGAAAGCGAACTGGAATTCTGGGAACGCGACCTGCTGCGCGTCGCCGGCGTCGATGAAGTCGGGCGCGGCTGTTGGGCCGGCCCAGTCCATGCCGGCGCCGTCATCCTGCCGCCCGACCCCACCCTCCTCACCGCCCTGGAAAAAGTGCGCGATTCCAAACAGCTCACCCCGCGAGGCCGCACGGCCCTCGTTCCGGTGATCCAGCAACAGGCCGTCGCTTTCGGCATCGGCCGCGCCGAAGCCTGGGAAATCGATAAACTGGGCATCGTTCCCGCCACCCGCCTGGCCATGAAACGGGCCCTGGAACAGCTCGACCCGGCTCCCGAAGCCCTGATCATCGACATGATCCGGCTCTCCGACTTCCAACATTTGCCCCAGCGCGCCTATCCCTACGCCGACGCCCACAGCCTCTCGGTCGCCGCAGCCAGCATCCTCGCCAAGGTCGCCCGCGACACCTGGATGATCGAAACCGCCGAAGTGGAATATCCCGGCTACGGCTTTGCCCATCATAAAGGCTACGGCACGGCCCAACATCAAAAAGCCCTGGAACAGTTAGGCCCCTGCCTTCAACATCGCTATTCCTTCCGTCCGGTGCAGCAGTTCCACCTGCGGGAAGAGCCGGAAGCCTCATGACCACCCCTTTGAAAATCGTCATCGTCGGCCCCTTTGGAATGCGTCCCCGCGGCACCATGAGCGTACGCGCCCTGCCGCTGGCCCGGGCCCTTGTCGAACGCGGTCACACGGTCACCATGCTCCTGCCGCCCTGGCAAAACCCCGAAGATGCCGGGAAATGCTGGGACGATCAGGGCGTCCGCATTGAAAACCTGCCGCTGCCGGCCGGCCTTCCCGGCTGGTTCCACGGCCGGCTCACGCTGCACATGGTCCGGCGCGCCCTGCAACTGAAACCCGATGTCATCCACACCTTCAAACCCAAAGCCTACGCCGGATTGACTCACTGGCTGCTGGCCCGTCTTCCCGCCGGCCGGCGCCCCCGCATCGTCGTAGACACCGACGACTGGGAAGGCCCCGGCGGCTGGAACGACCTCTCGCCCTACCCCAGCCCGCTCAAGGCCTTCTTCACCTGGCAGGAACGCTGGGGCAGCACCCATGCCGACGCCGTTACCGTGGCCAGCCGGGCCCTGGAAACGCTCACCTGGGCCCTCGGCGTCCCGCCGGCCCGCGTTCACTACCTGCCCAACGGCGTCGCCTGGCAGGGTCCGGCCGTCACCCTGGCCCATCACCCCCGGCCCACGCTCCTGCTTTATACCCGCTTTTTTGAATACGATCTGGAACGCCTGTGGCGAATCGTCTTAAATGTCCGGGCCCGGCGTCCGGCCGTACGCCTTCATGTCATTGGAAAAGGGCTCTTTGGGGAAGAAAAACGTCTGTTGGAAATGGCCCGCGCTGCCGACTGGAATGTAGTGGAAGGCAGCGCCAATCAGCAGGCCGACCTGCTTTACACGGGATGGGCAGAGCCCGCCGCCCTGCCGGCACTCTTCGCCGGCGCCGACCTGGCGCTCTATCCCTTCGACGACACGCTGATCAACCGCACCAAATGTTCGGTCAAATTGCTGGATCTGCTGGCCGCCGGGCTGCCGGTGGTAGGGGAAGCGGTGGGACAACTCACAGAATCGGTTATTTCCGGTGAAACAGGGCTGCTGGTCCCTTCAGGAGACGAAGCAGCCTTTACTGCCGCCATTCTCAGCCTGCTGGACGATCCCGCCCGCCGCCTCAGCATGGGAGTCCATGCCGCCCGGGATATCCGCACCCGCCTCTCCTGGAACGACCTGGTCTTCACCACCGAAGCGGCGTACTCTAAATAGAGAAAAAACATGTTTTCGGCGGCTTCAGAAAGCCGCCGAAAACATTGATAAAAAAATTCTCTCCCCCCACCCTGCGCGTCGCTTTTGACCGGGCCAAAACCCTTTGCGAAACGCTAAAGACAGCAAAAAGTCGCCGGCCCCCAAAGAGCCGGCGACTTTTTGCTGTCGATCCATCGCGTTAGCGAATCACAATGCTGACCAGTCGGCCGCCGTTCGCTACAATCACCTTCAGCACTTCCTTGCCTTCCGTATAGCGCACCACATTCGGCTCATTCAGCGCCGCCGCCTTGATCGTCGCCTCATCGGCATTCGCCGCCACCACCACCTTACCGCGGATCTTCCCGTTGATCTGCACCGGAATCTCCACGCTGTCTTCCACCAGCATCGCCTCATCCCAGGTCGGCCAGGGCTGCTGATGGACACTGTAAGGCTGATTCAAATGCGCCCACAACTCCTCGCTCAGATGCGGCATCGCCGGCGCAATCAACAGCGTCAGCGTCCGCATCGCCTCATCCCAGGCCGGCGTTCCCCAGCACTGCGGCTTCGCCTTGCCCAGGGCATTGGTATATTCCATCAACCCGGAAATAACCGTGTTGAAATTAAAGCTCTCCAGATCCGTCGTGACCCGCTTGATCGCCTTGTGCTGATCGCGGCGCAGGCTCCGTTCCGCCTCGGGCGTCGCTTCACCGCGTTCCCGGGGAGCCTCCATCACCGTGGCCCAAAGGCGATTGGTCCAGCGCACGATCCCTTCGATCCCTTTGCTGTCCCAGGGGCCGCCCATCTCCCAACGCCATCCGAACATCAGATAAGCCCGCACGCTGTCGGCGCCGTAGGCCGCCACCAGTGCATCGGGCGCCACCACATTCTTCTTGCTCTTCGACATCTTCTCTACTTCCAGATGGTAGAGGATATCGCTCAACGCCCCATTGCCCTCTTTGTTGGGAATTGCAATCGGCGTCCCTTCGGCCACCTGCACCACCACCAGACTGCCTTCAGCACCCGGTTCCCCCGTGCGTACCTTCAGGCTCACATCGTCACGATCCATCACCTCGCCGCAAATCCGGGTGTCGCTGCGGCCCAGCGCCGGCCAGCTTTCCGGAACATCGAAGGGATAGACCCGGATAATTTCCGCCTGGAAGGCCGAACCGTCCCAGTGGCCGGTCACTTCGGCGCAATCGCCGTCGCGCGGCTCGCCCAGGATGATCCCCTGATTGCGCAACTGCTTCATCGGCTCATCGAAATCGACCAGCCCGGCATCGCGCAGCGCTTTGGTGAAGAACCGGGTGTAGATCAGATGCATCGTCGCATGTTCCGCCCCACCCGTATAGGTATCGACCGGCATCCAGTATTTGCCTTCCGCCGGGTCCCAGGGAGAGGAATCGGCATGAGCCGCCTGCCCTTCCTGGTAATAGGGACTGAGATAGGCATATTGATACCATGACGAACACATGAAAGTATCCATCGTGTCGGTCTCCCGACGGGCAGGCCCACCGCACTGCGGACAGGTCGTGTGCAGGAAACCCTCATGATACTTCAACGGGCTCTCACCCGTCGGCATGAAATCCACATCGTCCGGCAGCATCACCGGCAACTCTTCATAAGGCACCGGCACCAAACCGCAATGATCGCAGTAGAGCATCGGAATCGGCGCGCCCCAATAACGCTGCCGGCTGATCAACCAGTCGCGCAGGCGGTAATTGATCGCCGCCTTGCCCAATCCCTGTTCGGCCAGCCACTCGATCACCTTGCCCTTGCCGGGCAGCGGGGCAGGCGTCCCATCAAAAATCCCCGAATTCATCATCACACCCTCGCCGGGCTGCGGAGTCTGCGGCTCGCCACCGTCCCACTCCGGCGTCCGAATCACCACCCGAATGGGCAGCTCGAACTTGCGGGCAAAGGCAAAATCACGTTCATCGTGAGCCGGGACAGCCATAATCGCCCCGGTTCCGTAAGTCATCATCACATAATCGGCCACCCAGATTGGGATGCGCTCGCCGTTGACCGGATTGATCGCATAAGCACCCGTGAAGACCCCGGTCTTTTCCTTATCGGTGCTCAGCCGCTCGATCTCGCTCTGACGCGCAGCCTGCGCCCGATAGACCCGCACCGCTTCCTGAAATTCCGGTTTAGTGATGCTCAACACCAGCGGATGCTCCGGCGCCAGCACCATAAAGGTCACGCCCCAAAGCGTATCCGGCCGGGTTGTAAAGACCACCAGATTTCCTTCACCGGCAACTTCGGCCGGCAGATCCTCCGCCGCCACCTTAAAGGTCACTTCGGCGCCTTCACTGCGGCCGATCCAGTTGCGCTGCAACGCAATGATCTTTTCAGGCCAGTCCACCCTGGAAAAATCCAACAGTTCTTCGGCATATTTAGTAATCCGGAAGAACCACTGCTCCAGATCCTTCTTGACCACCGGCGTGCCACAGCGTTCGCAGACGCGATCCGTACCGATCACCTGCTCGCGGGCCACCGTCGTCTTACAGGTCGGGCAATAATCGACCGGGGACATGGCCCGGTAAGCCAGCCCCATATCGTAAAGCTTACGGAAGAACCACTGCGTCCAGCGATAATACCCCGGCAGGCAGGAAACCGCCTCCCGCTGCCAGTCGAACATTGCCCCCATCGAGCGCAACTGGTCACGCTCGTGTTCCACATTCCGCATCGTCCAGACACCGGGATGAATTCCCCGCTGAATGGCCGCATTCTCCGCCGGCAGACCAAAGGCATCAAATCCCATCGGGAAAAGGACATTGTACCCTTGCATCCGCTTAAACCGGGCGCGCACATCGCTAGGGGTCATCGCATACCAGTGGCCGATGTGCAAGTCCCCACTGGGATAAGGCAACATCGTCAGCGCATAAAACTTCGGCTTATTGGGATCAATCACTGACCGGTACAAATGATCCGCTTCCCAACGCTTTTGCCACTTACCTTCGATTTCCTGTGGATGATAGGGTTCCATAACTGTCCTCCTCAAATCAACATTCAACAGCCGGCCGTCTGGGATCATTCCGGAACGGCCGGCCGGCAAAATTTTGGCTATTGTACCTTAAGGCAGATAAAATGCCAGTTGAATTTATTGTCACCCAATGTTTTTTTCTTCTACGTTTTCCAGGTTAACCGCACCGATTGATTTTTTATAATCAAATCGCCCGCCTTTTCAGGCGGGCGATTTGATAAGTTCAAAACCGACCGGCTTTATTCCTCAGGAATCCGGGGAATCTTGAAAACCTGCCCGGGATGAATCAGGGACGGATTGGCACCGATGATCTCTTTGTTGGCCTCATAAATGACCGGCCACCTGGCGCCTTTGCCGTAATAATGAAGGGCGATTTTGCTCAGGCTGTCGCCCGGAACCACCGTATATTCATCCAGATATTCCGACTGAGGCGGTTCCTCATGGGTGATCGTTGAAGTAAAACTGGTGTTAGGATCAGGCTCTTTATCCTCATCCTTCTTCCCGGGGCTAAAATCTTTTTTTTTGCCCCCCTCCGACTTATCATCCGCTTTATCCAGACTGGAAGAGATTTTCGAGGAAGTTTCCGGGGCCGGATTTCTTTCTTCCTGGGCAGCTCCCTTGGGGCGAATGCTGGTATGGGCCTTATCCCCGCCTTCGTCCTCAGGCAGCAAATGACTCTTCTTTTCGTCCATCGTGCCGCTCCTTTCTGATCGGATCCGAAATGCAGATATCCTTATTATAGACAAGATCCTGTAAGTCACCAGTCAAAAAAAAAGGGCCCGGTCAGAAAAACCGGGCCCCAAGCAACGTTGCTGACTCAGAACTTAGGAGCTTCCTCGTTCACTCCCGTGGAGAAAAGCCCGCCTTCAGCAACCCGACTGAGTTGCTTATCCGTCCGGCTTTCCTCATCCAAGGTTTCCTTCAGCATGTCGGCCACTTCATTATAGCCCAACTGCTTCGCATAGGAGCAGGCCGTTCCATACGCAGCAATCTCGTAGTGCTCCACCCGTTGCGCTGCACCGATCAGCGCAGCATCCCGCACTTTGGGATCAGCAGCGACCTCGCGAATAATTTCATCGCCCTCGCTGATAATCCCCTGCATCCCTTTGCAGACGAAATTCGTCGGGCAGGTCCCCCCTACCCGGGTAAAGATCTTTTCCAACCGTTCGATCTGGCGTCGGGTTGTATCCAGATGACTTTGCAGTGCTTTGCGCAGCTCCGGTGAAGAAGCCGCCTGAACCATCTTCGGCAGCGAATCCGCCACCATTCGTTCCGCCGAGTGCAGGTCGCACAACTCATGGAACAGTAGATTGTGCAAGGAATCGATTTGCATTAAAAACCTCCTTCACTGACTGGCAAGGTGTAATGGACCATTCACATCACTCTTGCCGATGCCCCTATCCTAATTCCATCTAAATCTAAAAGCTATAGATCGAGATAGAAGCCGGGATATAGAAGGAGATATATTTTCAGTAAAAATTGCACTTACAATCAAAAATAAGTGGATTTATTACACGCTACCTTCAATTTTAGACCGGAAGTGATTATTTTTCCAGGTTTTCGCGCAGCCAGGCATACATCAATACCCCGCCCGCAATTGAGACATTCAAGGAATCCGCCTTCCCCACCATGGGCAAATGCACCCAGCGCTGAATTCCGGCCGCCACATCCGGGGAAAGACCGCGCGCTTCGTTGCCCAACACCAACGCGACACTCCCGCCCCAGACCGCTTTTCCCCACAACTCGCCCTCGTGAGCGTGCGCCCCGAGCAGCCGCAATCCCCGGGCCTGCAACTGCGCCAGCACTCCCGTCACGTCGGAACTCAGCACCAACGGCAAGTTGAACAAAGACCCCATGCTGGAACGCACCGCCCGGGGTTCATAAGGATCGACACCGGGCTCCAACAGCACCACCAGGGCGGCGCCAACGGCATCCGCCGTCCGCAGCAACGTCCCCAAATTCCCCGGATCCTGCAAGCGATCCAATACCAGCACCAGACATCGCTCCGGCAATACCACCGATTCCAACGATCGTTCCAGCCGGGCAAAGGTGACCACCAATCCCTGCGGCGCCTCACGATCCGAAAGGCTTTCCATCACATGCTTCGAAACCGGCACCAAGGAGGCCCCGGTCTGCCGGAACCGCTTCAAAAGAGAGGCCGCCTCCATGCCATCGAAAAGTTCTTCACAATAAAAAACTTCCAGGGGGCGCGCGCCGGCATCCAGGGCCATATGCAAAGCTTGCAACCCCTCCACTCGAAAACGGCCCTGCTGCCGGCGTTCCTTGCGATCTTCAAGCTTGCGTAAAGTCACAATCCGGCGATTTGCCGTACTGGTAATCAGCTCCAGTTCCTCAGCAGCCATCGATTCCCTCATTCCGTCCGCACCACGCCCTCACGCCAGGCATACACGGCCGCCTGGGTTCGGTCCCCGAGGTGCAACTTACTCAAAATATTGCTCACATACCCTTTAACAGTCTTCTCACTGATCACCAGCCGCTCCGCAATCTCCGCATTGGAAAGTCCCTCTGCGATCAGCCGCAACACATCCATCTCCCGATCGGTCAATTCGGTAAAAGGATTGGGACTCTCTTCCCGGGCCCCACGCAGTTCGGCAATCAAGCGGGTCGCCACCCGGGGATGGATCACGGCATGGCCCTGCGCCGCCGCCCGAATGGCCATGGCCAGATCTTCCGGGTCCATATCCTTCAACAGGTACGACAACGCCCCGGCTTTGACCGCCGGGAAAATATGCGAATCTTCGTGATATGAAGTCAAAACCACGACCTGAGTGCGCGGACTGATCCGGCGAATCCGCCGGGTCGCCTCGACCCCATCAATGCCGGGCATCGCCAGATCCATCAACACCACATCCGGTACCAGTTCCGATGCCAGCCGAACGGCTTCTTCTCCAGCCGCCGCCTCCGCCACCACCACCAGATCCGGTTGAGTTTCCAGATAAGCCCGGACCCCTCGACGCACTACAGCATGATCATCCACAATTAAAATCGAGATCGGCTCTCCCATAATGCCTCCATAGCTCGCCCTAGGGCAAGGCCGCACGCACCGTCGTGCCGGTTCCCTGGCGACTTTCTATTTGCAAAGTTCCCCCCAACGCTTCCACCCGTTCCCGCATACTGCGCAGACCCAGGCCTTTTCCCTGCGCCGATACCACATCAAAACCCCGCCCGTCATCCTTCACACTCAAAACGACTCCCGGACCCGCACAATTTAACTGCACCTCAATCGCATGGGCCCCACTGTGCCGCGAGGTATTGGAAAGCGCCTCCTGCATCACCCGAAAAAGCGCCTGTTCCAGCACCAGAGAAAGCGGTCGTTCCCCGTTGATCCATACGGTAATAGGAACACCGGTCTGTTGCGACCATTCCCGGGCATACTCCCGCACCGCCATCGCCAACCCTTTACCCTCCAAAGCCGCCGGGCGCAATTCCCGAATCAAAGCGGTCAATTCCTTCTGGGCCTGCTGGGAAAGTTGCCGCGCCTCAGAAACCTTCTCCCGTGCCGCCGCCCGATCCCGCTCCCACAGCGCTTCCGCCGCTCCCAATGTCATTGTCGCCGCAAAAACTTCCTGCTTAACCGAATCGTGCAAATCCCGGGCCAATCGGTTACGCTCTTCCAGAGCCGCCAGCTGTTCACGAGTTTGCAACAAGGTCCGCACCTGCTCCGCCATCAAATTGAGCTGCAGTCCCAGCTGCGCAATCTCATCCTGCGACTGATCCTGAATCGTCACCGAGAAATCACCGCGCCCCCAGCTTTCCGCGGCCTGAGCCAGATTGCGTAACCGCTTTGTCAATCCCCGGGCCGTGATAAACCCGAAAACGGTCCCCAACAACCCGGCGGCCAGAATCACCACAATCAAACTCTCACCGATAAAGATCATCGAAGAACGGAAATAATCATCGCTGGCCGACTGAAACGAAAGCCGGGTTACCAGGTAGAGAGCCCCTAAGATTTTCCCGTTTTCATCCTCGATAGGAGCCGCGATCAGATAATTGTTATTGGTAGCTTTTTCAAAAAGACGATCACTCTCTGTCTCTCCGGTCAGAGCACGGGTCAATACGTCCGGCGCCCTGGACATTCCCTTCGGGATAAAAAGCTGCCCTTCCACTCCCAATCCGGCCGGGATGGAACTCAAAAAATTCCCCTCAGCATCCACCACCACCAGTTCACTGCCCGTTCCCCCCGCAATGGCCGTCAATACCAACGGCTCTTCCGAACCTTGAACCTTTACCCCATGGGTATAGAAATCCTCTAAAATAGCTCTTAATTTACCAAGATCCGGCGGGGTTTGTTCCAGAATAGGACGAACCGAAGGCGCAGCATACAGAGATAAAATTGCCGAAACCTGACGAGGCAATAATTCCGTAGAAACAATCAATAACCAGGCCCCGACAAAAACCACGACTTCCAGCACTGCAAGAGTTGCAACCGTAACTAAAGTATAGGAAAATGTCAGCTGCCAGCTCAACAAGCGGAAAGTAGCCAAGCGTTGTTGCCACTTCGGACCTTCCGGCATTCCTTTCCCTTTCATCCTTTAACCTTTCCCTTCCAGGCTTTCCGTAAAGAATAACAAAAAGCCTGCCCGTCGTCACCCGCCCAGAGAGGGGTTTTCCTGCCCCCCACAGGCGGGTTTATTAGAAATTATTGTAGACAACCTTTCCCTGCGCTACCGTCAAATAAACACACCCCTCGCCATCCATCACCGTCAAATTGGCCCGCACACCCGTCCGCAAATTACCCCACGCTCCCAGGCACCCCATCGCCCGGGCCGGATTCAGGGTCGCCATCCTTACGGAATCAGTCAAAGAGACCCCCACCGTACGCACCATCGCCGCCACACATTGATTCAACGTTGCCGTGCTACCGGCCAACGTTCCATCAGGAGTCAAAGCCCGCCCTTCCCGCACGACCACAGGTGAGCCCACCAACGAATAATCTCCATCCGCCAGTCCGGCCGCCGCCATGGCATCGGAAATAAGCACAATCCGCTCCACCCCCAGACAACGCACCAACACCTTCATCGCCCCCGGATGGACATGGATCGTATCGGCGATGAGTTCGGCCGTCACATACTCTGAGGTCAAAATCGCCCCCAACACCCCCGGCTCGCGCTGTTGAAATCCCCGCTGCGCATTAAAAGTATGCGTTACATGGGTATAAGGTCCGGCCAGCGCCTCAGCCGCCAACGTATAATCTGCATCACTGTGTCCCAACGCCACCACCACCCCCGCCTGCCGGAATCGAGCCGCCAAAGCCGCCGCCCCCGGCAATTCCGGCGCCAACGTTACCTGCCGAATCCATCCCTGCCCAATATCCAATAGAGCAGCCACTTCATCCAATGCCGGCGAGCGCAACCAGGAAGGATGAAAAGCCCCCCGCCGCCCTGGATTCAAAAAGGGCCCTTCCAAATGCAGGCCCAGCGGAGAAGCTCCCGCCACACCCTGTTCGAAAACTTTGACAAAAGCCGCCACACGCTGCTGCAAAGTGACAGCATCCGGGGCCGCCAGCGAAACGAGAAACCCCGTCACACCGGTCTGCACCACCCGGGAAGCATAAACCTGCAATTCACTCAGCGCATCATCCGATTCTCCAAAGGTTATTCCATAGCCCCCATGGACATGGATGTCGAGAAATCCCGGCACAATCCAAAGGCCGCGTAAATCCAACCGCTTTCCTGAAACAGACGGCACATTTTCCATAGGCCCCATGTAAACCAACCGCCCATCATCATCGATCACTACGGCCCCTTCAGACAAGGGTCCAGCCGAAGTCCATAGGTTGGCATAATCCAAATGCAACATTCCACGACCTCCCCCCGATGTCACTAAGCCCAATCATAAAGCCGCCACGGGTGCTGTCAAATCTGGGAGATAACAAAAAGTCCGCCCGACGATGTCGGGCGGACTCAATAAGGACAAAAGAAAAGTCCCTTGGCAATGACCTACTC